>CAVVPU010000107.1:0-3764 GCA_963750015.1 uncultured delta proteobacterium
TCGCGCCGATCAAGGTCTATGCCGGTGAATTCGAAATGGAGGCCCTGGCAGCCGGAGCGCTCAGGGTGCTCACCGGCCAGGAGGAGCCGAAGGTATATACGGGAATACCGGTATGGAGCGGATTCGACAGGGGAAAAAGCAAGAACAACTCCGGACCTTAATCCGGATCAGCAAGTCTTGAGGGAGAGATACGATGAAAAAGATCATAGGGCTATCGTGCGGCAGAAAGAACCAATTTTCCGAGAATTTCCTGAAAGAAGCCGCAATGGGAGCGGAGGAGCTCGGCATCGAGACCGAGTTCATCCGCGCCATGGACTTGAAAGTCTATCCGTGCCGCGGCTGCGACAATTTATGCATCAAGACGGGCAAGTGTTGGCAAAAGGATGACGTCGAATGGATTCTGCAAAAGACCTGCGTCGAGGACGCGGCATTGATCGTCGCTGTCCCGTGCTACCACATAAGGGCGAACGGGTTCTTCACCTGCATTCATGAAAGAATGAACCACGTCTTCATAAACAACTGGGAAATTATGAAGAAGACAAGGGTGGGAGCCATAATCGGTGTGGGCGGCGGGGGCTATGACGGCTGGACGAGCCTGAATCTCCCCATGATCGATATCTTCATGCAGCATACGCGGGTGGTCGTGGACAGGATGCAGGTAAACTTCTGTGCCCTCACAGAGTGGAACCTCTGGAAGAGGACCGATATGACTCCGGTGACCCAAAAGGTAAGGATTACCGACATCCCTTACGAAGAGATGTGGAAAGTCTTCGGCCCGCAGGACGACCGAATCGAATTCTACAGGAAAGCCCTTGCCCGGGCCCGGGAGCTTGGCCGGAATGTCGCCCGCGCCATGCAGAAGCCCATAGAAGAGGCCCAATACGTGGGGGAGAAGAGCGGGGTCGCCTGCCCCGTCTGCCACGCCAACATTCTTCATGTTCATGAAGACCTGCCCTATGTGACGTGTCCTATATGCGCGGTGCGCGGGGAGATAGTTATCGAGAACGGCAAGATGAAGGTCAAATGGAATGAGGAAGACGCCAAGGTCCCTCGTTTTTCTATCGAAGGCGACAAACACCACGTCGGGTGGCTCGAGAAGCACTATTTCATGAATCCTCAATACTTCGCTCAAGCGGCGGAGGTGACGAAAGGACATGAATCATACGGAAAGTTTATCAAACCGGAAAAGAAGTGAAGGGTTCCGAAAAAAAGGGGGAAAAAATGGTAGAAACGGAGGGTATAGGAAGAAGGAAATTTCTTCGTAAGACCATGCTGGCAGCGGCCGCGGTGCCTGCACTCCTCGGCGCGTTGAAAAACGCCAGTGCCCAGAGCCAGGCTCCAGCGACCAAGAACGACAAGGGCCCTTCCAAAGTCAAAAAGATCGGGCTTGAGGAGCACTGGGCGAACCAGGAACTCAATCAATTGAGGATTGAATGGGGCAAGAGGACCGGATACCCGGATACGGTCGACCCGAAGGCCATCGGCTATTCCTTTCAACGGGGCCCCGATTTCGAGAAATTTCGCATCCCTTTCATGGATGAGTTCAACATTTCCATGCAGGTTATTTCCACGAGTTCTCCGGGTATTCAGGGTTTTGTCGACGCTCCGGCTGCGGTTGCCATGGCGAAGAAGATAAACGACGAGCAGGCGGAGATCGTGAGGAAGCATCCCGGCCGCTTTGCGGCGTTTGCGGCCCTGCCCACCCAGGACCCGAAGGCCGCAGCCGACGAGCTCGAACGGACGGTGAAACAGCTCGGATTCAAAGGCTCCATGATACAGGGCAGCACCAACTGGGAGTATCTCGACGAGCAAAAGTACTGGGTGATATGGGAGCGGGCAGCGGCTCTGGAAGTGCCCATCTACCTCCATGTCCAGGAGCCCTCTTTCGATTCGGCGAAGATATACGCCGGCCATCCCGAGCTGACCGGTGCAACATGGGCATGGGGGGTTGAGACGGGGACCCATGCGCTGCGCATCATCAACGCCGGGGTGTTCGATGCCTTTCCGAAAGCCACCCTGATCCTGGGCCACATGGGCGAAAGCCTTCCCTATCTCCTCGGCCGTCTCGACGAGGGTTATGCAATGGCTTCCAAGAGCGGGAGGAAACTGCAGAAGCGGCTCTCCGAGTATCTCAGGAGCAACGTTCTCGTCACCACGAGCGGGCTCTACAGGCCGGAGGCGCTGACATGCGCCATAGCGGCTATGGGTGAGGACCGCGTCCTCTATTCCATGGACTATCCCTTTGTGCAGCCCAAGGCGTCGATCGACTGTTTCGACAACACGCCGATGAGCGATGCGGTGAGAGAGAAAGTGGCCCACTTGAATGCCGAGCGGTGGCTGAAGCTGTGATGGGGCCGAGCGCTGGCTGTAATGTGGAACTATCAGCGGGAAGAAGAAGGGGTGTAAAGTCATGAGGAAAACAGGTGCCTTTTGTCTTTGGACGGGGCGGCAACTTGATTCGGGGGGTCGATGGAGGTCGATTGTTGCCATAGAGTTGAGACATAAAGAGTAATAAAAAAGGAGGAAGGTTATGAAAAGGAAGACTTTGTGTATCGCTGTCGTTTCTTTAATGATCGCCGGGCTCTTCGCTTATGTAGCCGGAGGTCCGGCTTACGGAGCAGAGGCCCCGAAAACGATCAAGATAGGCGTGCTCGTCTCGATGACCGGGCCTGATTTTCAGGTGGGTGGGCCCGCAAAAATAGGGTACGAGCTGGCCAGGGACGAGATCAACAAGTCCGGTGGGGTCATGGTAAAGGCGTATGGAAAGAAGATACCTATTGAGCTGGTCATGCTCGACATGGAAACGAACCCCGAAAAGGCCATAGCCCGGGCAGAGGCGCTCAATGCCCAGCAGGTGCCGGTTGCCGTAGGAACGACCCTCGCCGGCGCGACGGCCGAAATATTCGAAAAGAACAAGCTCCCCATGGTCATCGGCATCATGACGATCAATGCGATCTCGGATAGGGGGTTTAAGTACTTCTTCAACATCGGCACGCTCAACAGCCAAGTCGCCGAGGTCATCTTCGATACCTTCGCCGCCCTTCCCAAGGGAACCATGCCGACCAAGTGGGCCTTCCTGAAAGAACAAAGCGACTTTTCGACGGAGCTCTTCACTTTCGCGAAACAGATGGCGGCAAAAAGGGGCATCACCGTGACTTACGAAGGTGAATACGCCATGATGGCGCCCGACTTGACCGCACTCATCACCGGAGCCAAGAATTCCGGTGCAGAGGTGGTCTTCTCCTTCCCCACTCCTCCGGATGCCATTACCATGCTCAAGCAGATGGCCCAATTGGGTTACAGGCCCAAGGCCAATATCATGCTCAGGGCCTCGGACGATCCGTCATGGGGCAAGCTGGGCCCCCTGGGCGACTATGCGATCGGTTCTCCCGACTGGCATCCCGCCCTTAACTTCCCCGGCGTGAAGCAGTTGAACGCGGCGGTTAAGGCAAAGACCGGCCAGCCCACCAACCCAACGGTCGGGCCTGCCTATGCCTCGATAAAGGTTGCTGTTGCAGCCATCGAGAAGGCAGGGAGCCTCGACAGGACCGCCATCAGGAATGCCCTTGCCGCAACCGATATGGATACGGTGGTGGGCCACGTCAAGTTCAATGCCAAGAATGTACGGGTGAATGCGATCCGGCCGGTCGTGCAGTGGCGAAACGGAATCATGGAGCTCGTGTGGCCGGACAAACAGAAGACGATGCCTTTAATTTATCCGATACCGTATAAATGAGCGAAGAAGAAGGGGGAGCCGCCGATCC
>CAVVPU010000108.1:0-6171 GCA_963750015.1 uncultured delta proteobacterium
GTCGGATGGGAGAATCGTACCGCCCGCACGCGGGCACCCGGCGGCGCCCTTTTCGCCATGCGCCCTCCGACGTACATCGAGTATCTATGCTATAAAAGTCGGGCTTGCACGGCAGTCAAGAATAAGGCTACCCTCTTTCTCGACGCGGTGGTTACACACCGCATATCTTAAGGAGAAAGGGAGGTAGCCAGATGAAGAATTACAGGATACAGAATTCCGTGGTCAAAGGCAAAGAGATATTTGTGGGCCTGGAAGACTCAAAGAAGACATGGAAGATCGCGGTACGATGTGAGCGGATGCTGATCCATCAGGCAACCATGGAAGCGAAGTACTCTGCCCTGATCGGCTATCTCAGGAACAAATTTCCCGACTGCCGTATCCACCTCATGTACGAGGCGGGCTTCAAGGGATTCAATCTGTACGACCGCCTTACCGAAGACGGCATTCACTGCGTGGTTATTCCTCCCCATATGGTGACCGAGCCCAAGACCAACAAGGTCAAGACGGACAAGAGGGACGCGAGGCGTCTTGCCCTCGTGCTGGAGAGCCACGACTACGATAAGTCCTGCCACGTCCCCGATAAGGAGAGAAGAGAGGACCGCCAGATCAGCCGCACCCTCATCGCCCTTCAGAAGGACATCATCCGCGAACGCAACCGGATCCGAAAAGCCCTCGACTTCCACGGGATCGAGGTTCCCTTCGCCGACAAGAACGTGTGGGGGAGGAAGGAGTTCCTCGCCCTCCGGCAGCTCCCTTTGAGTGAGCCCCTCAAGGTCTCACTAAGCGTGCTCCTCACTATCTTGGAAGAACTCTGGAACCAGCAGGCTCTTTTAAGGAGTCACCTCCGAGCTCTCTGTAAGAAGGAGCGCTACAGGAAGGCCTTCCAGATCGCGAGGAGTCTGCCCGGTATAGGCTGGTACACCGCCATCCGTCTCATATTAGAGTTGGGGGAGGACCTCTCTCATTTCACCACGGGTCAGAAGATCGCGAGCTTCGTGGGATTGACGTCGAGCGAGTATTCGACCGGAGACACCGAACGAAAGGGTCGCATCACCGGTATGGGCTCAGGCTTCATCCGATCCGTCCTTGTCGAGAACTCCTGGACGGCCATCAAAAAGGACCAGGCCCTCCTCTCCAAGTTCTCGAGGGTATGGCGATCGAGCGGCAGCAAGAAGAAAGCGATCGTCGCGGTGGCCCGTGTCCTGATCGTTCGTCTGCGGGCGTGCATAGTCTCCGGCACGCCTTACCGGATCGGCGTGGTTCGATAGACACCCCTTTGAGGAGAAAGAGCTTTGCTTAAATACCAAGCGGAACAACGGCGTACAACGCAAGGCGTACTGTGGTACTAGCCACGACATTGAGTATGTTGACGCCGGTTCTTTCTTTTCGCAGGTAGATACATGTGGGTGCACCACGGATAGCAGGTTGCAAAGAACCTTTCCCCGTGGAAATATGGAAAAGGCTTGAGCCTTTACCATATTTCCACCGATACGGCGGCGGACATGAGTGGAAGAACAAAAAGAGGACGCGGGACTGTGTGAGGAAAAAGCCATGAGCTGATCGATAATCAAGAAAGAGGGTAAAAAAAGACAGCCTGTCCGCATAATGGGCTTGACTTTTATCATAGCAGTACGCCATCCGGGCAGTAAGGCTCAAAGCCCATCCACACCTCACGATCCCTCCCATCCGACCGGCCGGTGACACGCGGAGCCGTATCATTAAAAGAGCGCGGCTCCGGCCCTCATAGGATGCACACACCAGCCCCAATTGAAGAGGAGCGGCGTCCCTAGAGGCCGCCAAAAACAATGGGCAAAGAAAATAGGCCTTTGGTCCGTCGTTCTTCCTGGAAGGATAGATTACGCCGAACCGGCGCGAGTTCCAGTGTTATTATCGGTAATGACTGCAGGTACTTGAGAAAGCTACTTATTTTCTTAAAGACAGTCCCTTTGCCTCCCTCGTGAGCTAGCATAGGTAATCCACGGCAGCGAACAAGGTATTGAAGACGGCCTGTTCAAACTCAGGAAACTTATCCCGCATGCTCGCCATCGCCGACACATTGTGCGCCCCGAAATTCCTCAATCCATATACGATAGCCATATCGGACTTCAACCCCGTTAAAAGAGTACCGTCCTTAAGTATAAGCTTACCCGCGAGCGCCTCCGCCATGGTCTTATCGAAGTTATCCTGGTAAGCCTTGTTGATCTCGCTTAACTGTGCTATCGTCAACTCTTGCCCCGCCTTCTGCGTCAAATAGTTAGCGTGCTCTATGAATTTCCATTTCGTGGCGTTCTTTAGCTTTATCGTCGCGTCTATTACCTGGACAATATCGAATGGCAGATTTGCCTCAATTTGCGTTGCGAACGGACTTTTTAAGATCGGCTCAGAAATCATCGATAGATTCATAAGACGGGCAACGGTGTAAGCAAACAGAAACGAGACATCAGTGCTTGGCGGGGATTTAAGAAACTTCTTAGTATCTTGGCTGTAGGACTAGAGGAGCAAATATCACATACATTCTGGTCGTTATAGGGCAATACGGCTATATAGTCGTTCCCTACCGAGCCGCGAAGGCTCAAATTCGGTAATAGGAAGAAGGCCGACCACATTGACCATTGCTCCTCCAGGCAAGTATGACACAAACCTATATAATTGGAACTCAATAAAAGCACAGAACGAAAAATGCGTGGGGTCACCCGTGACACAACTCTCTCTTCTTTCAGCGGTAGTCTTAGAGGGCGCAGGCCGCACCGCGCTTGAACACCTGTAGGTGAATCAGTTACCATATAGGTCGGTGAAATGTTGTCGGCTCTTGGCGGCCTCCAGGGCCGCCGCCCCCATCCAATAGTGCTGGTTTCTGCATCCTATGAAGGCCGGAGCCGCGGACCAAATGATACGGCTTCGCGTGCTACCGGCCGGTCGGCTGGGAGGGATCGTGAGGTGTGGATGCAATTTGAGCCTTGCTGCCCGGATGGCGTACTGAATGTACGTCGGAGGGCGCATGGCGAAAAGGGCGCCGCAGATCGCGATCTCTCCCAGCCGACCGGCCACACCTCGTGCCCACATTGGCTCCTGTGCCCTTTCGCCTCTTCGCCTCTTTTACACGGAACTAGTGGTGGTGATGGAAGGATTCTTCGGCTCCTCCGATTTGGCAGTAGAGGCCGTTTATTTGGCACTCGGCGCACTCCATCTGGAGGACCGTGTGCCTTATGCCGAGGTGTTCGAGCTTCTCCTCGATCTCCCTTCTGATCGCGTCGGTCTCGCTTACCCTCCGGTCATTGATGAAGACGTGCGCGGAAAACGCGGGAACACCGTGGCCTATGGACCAGACGTGGACGTCGTGCACTCCCAGCACGTGCTCCATGCCGCAGATCATCCTGGAAATGTCCTCCGCATGCAGGTCGAGGGGGCTCAGCTCGAGGAAGACCCAGAGAGCTTCCTTGATCACCCGGCTGCCGCCGATGATGATGACGACGCCCACGACTCCGCTCGCGATCGGGTCGGCGAGGCGCCATCCCGTATACCTGATAAGGAGGCCCGCAACGATAACGCCGACGGAAGTGATCATATCACCGAGCACATGGAGCCAGGCGCTCTTTATGTTAAGGTCCTTGTGACCGCTCCCCAGTATGCGGGCCATGACGATGTTTCCCACGAGGCCGCCCGCCGCCACAACGAGCATCACCCCCGAATTGATCTGGGGGGGAGAGAAGAAGCGCCTGTAGGTTTCCATGAAGATGAAAACCGATATGACGACCAGGGTAGAGCCGTTGATGAGGGCGGCGAGTATGCCGATCCTCTGGTACCCGTAGGTGGCGCGGTAGTCGGAGGGACGTCTCCCGATGAAGACGGCGATGAGGCTCAAGGCCAGGGCAAAAACGTCCGTGAGGATATGGCCCGCGTCACTCAAAAGCGCGAGGCTGTTGGAGACCAGTCCGCCCACGACCTCGCCGACGAGCACGATGAGGGTGACGCCTATGGCCCACATCAACCGGCTTTCATTGCTTCCCTTCAACGTTGCCTCCCTGAGCGCACTAAACCTCTTGTAAAGGTCGCCGCCATACAATTATAATTGATCTGTGGGAACAATCAAGTACCCTGTTTTATCGGCACGCAATCAGAGGTAAGTGCAAGCGGGCGGCAGACTTCGAGGGGTCTATGGCGCGTGTAATAATCATCGACGATGACAAGGCCATGTCCCAGATGCTCTCGACTATGGTGCTCCGCACGGGCCACGACGCACTCTCGGCCCATACTCTGAGAGCGGGCATGCGGGAGGTCTCGAAGGGAGGCTTTGATATCGTCTTTCTCGACATCCGCATGCCTGACGGCTCGGGTCTCGATATCCTGCCCCGCATCAGGGAGTCCCCTTCCCCCCCTGAGGTGATCATCATGACCGGCTGCGGCGATCCCGACGGGGCCGAGCTCGCCATCAAGAACGGAGCCTGGGACTATATCGAGAAGCCCTCTTCCATCAAGGAGATGATGCTCCCCTTCCTGCGGGCCCTCCAGTACCGGGAGGAGAAGAAGGCGCGGACCCCTGCGGCGGCCCCCAAATGGGAAGGGATCATCGGCTCGTCCGTCCGCATGCGGAGCTGCTTCGACATCCTCGCCCAGGCAGCCAACTCGGACGCCTCGGTCCTTGTCACCGGGGAGACGGGTACGGGCAAGGAAGCTCTTCGCCCGGGCCATCCACGAGAACTCTCCCCGGGCCCATAAGAACTTCGTCGTCGTCGACTGCACCGCACTCCCCAAGACCCTCGTGGAGAGCACCCTCTTCGGCTACGAGAAGGGGGCCTTCACCGGTGCAGACAAGGACCAGGACGGACTCGTGCGCCAGGCCCACGGCGGCACCCTCTTTCTCGATGAGGTCGGAGAGCTTCCTCTCGTCATCCAGAAAGCCTTCCTGAGGGTCCTCCAGGAGCACCGCTTCCGTCCGGTGGGATCGAAAAGGGAGATCGAGTCCGATTTCAGGCTCGTGGCAGCGACGAACCGGAGCTTGGACGAGATGGTCGAGGCCCGCCACTTCAGACGGGACCTTCAGTTCCGCCTCCAGACCTTCGCCCTCGACCTTCCTCCCTTACGGGAGCGCAAAGAGGATATCAAGGAGCTCGTCATGTACTACATAAGCAAGCTCTCGGAGCGCTACCACATGGGGACCAAGGGCTTTGCCCCGGAGTTCATCGACTCGCTTATCGCCTATGACTGGCCGGGCAATGTGAGAGAGCTCGTCAACGCGGTGGAGCGGGCCCTCACCATGGCACGCCCGGAGTCCACCCTCTTTGCCAAACATCTGCCGACCCATATCAGGGTGAGTCTTGCCCGGGCATCCGTCATCAGGGAGGCTCCCAAGGCCCCGGAGGAACGGATCGAAAACCCGACACCTGCCTTGCCTCCCCTCAAGACCTACCGGGACTCTGCCATCCAGGAGGCAGAGCGCCGGTACCTCGAAGACTTAATGAGCATCGCGGGCAGCAACATGAGGGAAGCCTGCCGCATCTCCGGCCTCTCCCGCGCCCGCCTCTATGCCCTCATCAAGAAGTACCGGGTGTCGAGATAGAGAAAGGAAATCGCGAATCTCGAATCGCGAATCGCGAAAGTAAAGAACGGACAAAGGCAATCGCGACCGGCGATTGCCCCTGTTTTTTGTGTCTTTCGATTCGAGATTAGCGATTCGAGATTCGCGATTTCCTTTATTCTTTCTGCTTTGGCTCGACCCTCGCCGGCTCCTCCTCCTTTTCCTTCTTGGCTTCCAGGGCCTCAGATATTTCGGTGAGCCTTTTCATGATGAGGTAGTTCAGGCTATTTTCGGGGAAGGTCCCGTCCTCGTTCATCACGCCCGCCGCTTTGCCCGTCAGTATCTCCAATCCCTCTTCCATGGTCTCTATTGAATAGATGGAGAATTTTTCCTCTTTGAGGGCGTCTATCACCTCCTGCTTGAGCATCAGGTTCTTCATGTTCCTTTTCGGGATGATGACGCCGTGTGTCCCGTCGAGACCCCTCCTCTTGCACAGGTCGAAAAACCCCTCGATCTTCTGGTTCACGCCGCCGATGGGCTGGACGTCCCCGTTCTGGTCCATGGAGCCGGTGACTGCAAAGCTTTGTTTGAGGGGGACCCCTGATATGCTCGAAAGGAGAGAGTACATCTCGGCGCAGGTGGCGCTATCGCCTTCG
>CAVVPU010000109.1:0-3539 GCA_963750015.1 uncultured delta proteobacterium
CAACTCGGTCAAGGCCGTTGTCGATGCCTATAACGGTTCCGTTTCCTTCTACACGAGTGACCCTGACGACCCGATCCTGCGTGCCTATGCCGCCGTCTTTCCCGGTTCTTTCAAGCCTCTCTCCGAGATGCCGGCCGGCCTGAAGGAGCACGTGAGGTATCCCGAGGACCTCTTCCGCATCCAGGCGGACAGGCTGACGACCTACCATATGACGGAACCGAGGGTTTTTTACAACAAGGAAGACGTCTGGGCCTTACCCATGCAGAAATACGAACAGAACCAGACAGAGATGGAGCCGTACTACGCGCTCATCAGGCTTCCCGGCTCATCCCGGTTGCAGTATCTCCTCATGCAGCCTATGACCCCTGTCAAGAGGTCGAACATGGTTGCGTGGATGGCCGCACAATGCGATTTCCCCGACTATGGCAAGCTCATGCTCTACCAGTTACCGAAGGACCGCCTCATTTACGGCCCCATGCAGATTGAGGCGATGATCGATCAGGAACCGGCGATCTCGGGGCAGCTCTCTCTTTGGGATCAGCACGGTTCCAAGGTCATTCGTGGCAACCTGCTCGTTATCCCTATAGAAAACAGCTTTCTCTACGTCGAGCCTGTCTACCTCGTGGCCGAGCAGGTGAATATCCCTCAGTTGATCCGGGTCATCGTGGCATACGGGAGCAAGGTCTCCATGCAGCCCAGCCTCGAAGAGGCTATGCGCGTCGTCTTCGGAGGCGTCCCCGGCTCGCCGTCTGCCGCAGCCGCTCCTCAGGGAGCCGCCCTTCATGCACCCGCAGCCGTGTCCAACGACGCATTAGAGAGGATACGAAAAGAATTCCAGCGTGCAGAAGAGGCCCTGAGACGCGGCCAATGGTCCGAATTCGGCCGTTCCATGGACTCCCTCAAAGGAATGCTGTCCGGGAAATAGTCCGAAAGGGCTTAATCGCCTTCTTCTTAAACCAGGGGCAGATGCCGAGTGCTTCCGGCATCTGCCCCTTTTCGTCTTACACCTTTGCCCACGGTCTGCTATTGGTCCGGTGTATACAGTATTCTTCCGCGGTCTGCCGTTGTTCTTGATTAATCCGTTATTAGAGCATACAATATTGTTGATTTATTTACTTGTCTATGTGCAGGTGCGTATGACGGAAAGGGACAAAGAGAAGAACCGATCGGAAGGCCAAGGTCCGTGCCATTGGGGAGATCCCGAGTGCTCGATAGAGGAGGCGCAAAGGCTGCTCGGAGAAAATCGGGCAGTGCTTGTGGACATACGCAGTGAGGCTGTCTGCCGTATCGGCCACATCCCTGGAGCGCGGTTCATCCCTGCGGATCGTATCGAAGAAGAGCTGAAGGGGGCCTCGAAAAACGGAGGATCCCAGACACTCGTTTACTGCTCTTTTGGATTACGTTCTCTCCCCGTGGCCGAAAGGCTCAGAAACCTCGGTATTAACGCCCGTTCGATCGCCGGTGGGTACAGGGCCTGGCTGAAAGCGGGCGGAGAAGCGGTCACGAGCAGCCGGTTCACTACCGATCAGCTGGAGCGGTACAGTCGCAATATGTTTCTCAAGGAAATAGGTCAGGAAGGGCAGCTCCGACTAATGAACGCAAAAGTGCTTCTCGTCGGCGCCGGAGGCTTGGGCTCTCCGGCCGGACTCTACCTTGCCGCAAGCGGTGTAGGCACACTTGGCATAGTCGACTTCGACCGAGTCGAGCGTTCCAACCTGAACAGGCAGGTGTTCCATGGAACAAAGGACGTAGGCAGGCTGAAGGTGGAATCGGCGCGGTCCTCGATAGAGCGGATCAACCCCGACGTGAATATCGTCGCCTTCCCGGAGCGCCTTGTACCCGAAAACGCCCTGGACATCATAGACGATTTCGACATGGTCCTGGACGGAAGCGACAACGTGGGGACGAAGTTCCTCCTCAACGACGCATGTCATCTCTTGAGAAAACCTTATATCTTCGGCGGTGCAGTCGGCTTCGACGGGCAGGCAGGAGTCTTTTGGCCCAGCCAGGAGGGGCCGTGTCTGCGATGTCTTTTCCCGAAGCCGCCTCCACCCGACCAAACGCCCACATGCAGCGAAGCCGGAGTCCTCGGGGTGGTGCCGGGACTGGTCGGCCTGGTGCAGGCCACCGAGGCGTCGAAGCTCATCCTCGGCGTAGGCACTCCGATGATCGGCAAATTCTTTATTTACAACGCCCTCTCCTTGACCACCGAGCTTATCGAAACGGGAAGGAACCCGGACTGTGCCCTGTGTGGGGAAAACCCCCGGATAACCGGTTTGACCGGAGAGGTAAGTGGGGAGTATGAAAGCGGCAGGCAGTGCGGATGATCGGACAGTTTCCAATCAATCGTCAAAGAAGCGAAGAGAGAGGGGTTTATTGCAAAAGGAGGAACGTGAATGGCAGATACGGTAGGCACCCCTGACACGGCCGGGGATAAGGGCGAACAGAGGAAGTTCAAGATCAAGTTGAAGCTGACGGACAGAGAGACCGGGAAGAGCAGATACGTCACTCTCGACGAAGCAAAGAACTGGGAGTGGAAAGATCCGGAGACGTGGAGAATGGTCGGAGGCTGGCAGATTTCGAGCTTCCAGAGCTTGCTCAAGATTCTGTACCTGAAGATGGAAAAAGGAATCGACGAGGTGGAGATTGTGGAGGCGCCCCGATTCACCATGCTCGCAGGCGGATAAAGGGGGGGCGTGGATCGGCCTTCTATGCCTGGTCCTATTCTATGAGCAGAAAGGCATACCGGTTCATGGTCTCGTTAATCCCTTTTAGGACCTGAATCGGGTACCCGACACTGCGGGCGGTCTGATAAACATCAATGCCTAACGCATCGGCTCCCGGCCGGGCGGTCTTCTTATTCACGCAATCCAGACGGTTTGCCTGACATTCGCCACACTGGTTGCAAGCCTCGAAGGAGACCAGAAAAGCCTTATGATGGCCAGCCAAAAAAACGTCTCTCTCCATCTCCAGAAGCCTGCGGTTCGTATCCCTGCTCCACGGATGGTAATCCCCGATCTTTTCAACTGCCTTTTGGAGATGAAAGATCACCGCCTCTTCGTATTCGGAAAAAAATTCGCGACACTCATCGATGGATGGCGTGTTGGGCGGACAGGTCCCTTTCTTCCCATACATGGCACACCCAAAGAGACATTTGAAACGCACCCACCGGGCAACCTTGATCTGCTCGCTCTTGATCCATTTGTAGTCGGAGAAACCATGCTTCACAAAAAGGCTCTCCAGCAGTTGCTTTTCAACCATCTGACCTCCCCTTTGGATGATGCTCCGGACCGTCCACAAGCATAGCATCTAAAGAACGGACTCGCCAGCGAAAAAGACGTCAAACGAGGTGAGCGAAAGATCGTATAAGACGGCTCGGGGGAGCATGAATTTGCAGCAAGGGGAGGACCACAGAATAACTTTCATTGGTCCTCCCCTTGCTTGCGTGTGCGTCCGCTACATCATGTTTCGGCCCCGCCCCATCATCCCTCTGTGAGGCATGCGGTCGAGTTTCTGTATCTGCTCCGGGGTGAGAATGC
>CAVVPU010000110.1:0-24244 GCA_963750015.1 uncultured delta proteobacterium
CCTTTAGGAGAGTCCTCATCGCATGTCTTGGACCGGAGGTGGCTTATTCTGAAAAAACTATCGGGGGTCTATACGAACATCATACGGCCTCGTGCAAAGAAGATCCTTATCGGACTCGTTATCTTCTTTGTCCTGTTCACTGTGGTAGGGTTTTTCGTGCTGCCCCCTATTCTGAAGTATGTCCTGGTCAGGGAAATGTCGGGGACCCTCCACCGGACGGTGACCGTCGACCGGATCGCGGTCAACCCCTACGCCCTCTCCATAACCGTGAAAGGGCTTGTTGTCACGGAACGGGGAAAGGCCGACACATTCGTATCCTGCGACAGGATTTTCCTCGACCTGGAGAGCCTATCCCTGTTCAGAATGGCTCCCATGTTCAAGGAGGTCGCCGTCACCAAACCCTATATAAGGATCGTTCGCAATCGAGATTTATCCTATAATTTCTCCGACTTATTGACCAAATCTAATCCAAATTCAAAACCTCTGAAATTTGCTCTGAACAACATAACAATAGAGAACGGGAGCATCGATTTCGCGGATGAGCCTAAACAGACGAAACATACGGTAAGAGAATTGGGGATCGGCGTTCCCTTTTTGTCGAACATCCCTTCCTACGTCCAAAGGTTCGTCCAGCCCCGTTTTTCGGCAAGGATCGATGACGCCCTTTACACTATCCAGGGAAGAAGCAAGCCCTTTGCCGATTCCCTCGAGACCTCCGTCGACGTGGATATCAAGGACCTCGACATCCCTTACTACCTGGCTTACGTGCCGATGGAGATGAAATTCAAGGTCCTTTCGGGTTACGTGGACGTGGGGGCAAAAGTTACCTTCGTCGAAACGAAAGAAAAGAAGCCTTCTCTCACAGTCTCCGGTAACGTGGCCCTGAAGAAGATAGCCGTGGATGACGAGAAGCATAATCCTTTGTTCCGTCTTCCTCGCCTCGATGTCTCGATTGACAGGTCGGAGCCGCTTGCCGAAGTCATCCACCTTTCAAAAGTATCGATTCAATCGCCCGAATTCGTGATCAGCCGCGATGAAAAGGGAGCTCTCAACATCGAGTCTCTTCTGCCTGCCGCCACCAAGACTAGACCGGCCGAAAAAAATGCGCAGACCCCCCTGGCCCTGTCCCTTGACATCGACGAAATACGCCTTGCTGCGGGAAAGCTCTCATTTTCCGACCTGTCAGGGAAGGCACCCTTCAAAACCGTTCTGGACCCGATCGATCTAAAGACCGATCATTTCAGCAACGGCAAAGACAAAAAGACAGCCTATGCGCTGTCTCTGCAGACGGAGGCCAAAGAGATCGTCAAGGTTCAGGGGCAATTCTCCATGGAGCCCCTCGGAACCGAAGGAATGGTGGACGTCGCATCTGTTCTCCTGAAGAAATATGCTCCTTATTACGGAGACAAGGTTCTCTTCACCATAGAAGACGGTCGGGCCGACCTTTCGGCACGCTATAGTTATGAGTCGGGCGAGAAAGAACCGGCCATCGATCTTTCCGGAATATCCGTCTCCTTGAGCGCCCTTCGTCTCAGGAAGGCGGGCGAGAAAGAAGATTTCCTCAAGATGCCCCTTCTGTCCATCAACGAAACGGACCTCGATCTCACGAAAAAAGTGCTCAAGATCGGAAACTTTTCCTCCCGAAAGGGTGAGCTTCTCGTCAAACGGTCAGAAGGGGGCGATGTGAATCTCCTCAACCTGATCCCTCCTGCGCCGGCGCCTAAAGAGGCTCCCGAAAGACCGAAAGCCGTCAAGAAGTCCGTCGAGCCGGAACGGCCGTGGCTTATTTCTCTCAAACAAATCCTCGTCGACGGCTACAACGTCAGGGTCGAAGACCGAACCACCCCAGACCCGGTGGTGTTGACTGTCCAGAACATAAAGGTAAGCGGAGAGAATTTCTCGACCGTGAAAGGAAGCAAAGCAAAAATCGCGGTCTCCCTCCTCCTCAACCGGAAAGGGGGCGTTTCCTTTTCCGGAACGATGGGCGCGCAGCCCCTTTCCGGAAACCTCAAGGTGGCTCTAAAGAACATCGACATCGCTCCTTTTCAACCTTACTTTACGGACAAGGTGAAGATGACGGTGACCGGAGGGTCTATTTCCACCCTTGGGAATCTCTCCTTCAGCTCCGATGCGAAGGGACAGATAAAGACCGCTTACGCGGGAGACGGGTCTCTATCCAATTTCTCTTCCATCGACAAGGCGACCGGAGAGGACCTGGTCAAGTTTGAGTCCCTCTCGCTCTCCGGCATGGGAGTGAGGCTCGTGCCCCTCTCCATCGATATCAAAGGGATCGCCCTGACCAACTTCTACGCCCTCGTATCGGTCAGCCCCGAAGGGAGAATCAATCTGCAGGACGTAATGACAACGGAAGGGGCGAAAGCCGAGGTCCCGGCTGCTCCCTCTCCTCCGGCGACGCAGGTGGCAGCCTCTTCGGAACAGAAAGCGCCTTCGAAGCAGATCAAGATCGATCAGGTCACTCTCCAGGGCGGAAAGATAGATTTCATGGACAAGTCAGTCAAGCCGGAGTTCGTGACCCATCTGACGGAAATGGGGGGAAGGGTGTCGGGTCTGTCCGCCGAGCAAAACACCGCCGCGGATGTCGAGCTTCGGGCGAAGCTCAACGACTTTGCCCCTCTCGAGATCACGGGTAAAATAAACCCTTTGAGAGATGACCTCTTCGCCGACATAAGGGCCCGTATCACGGACCTCGATCTAAGCCCCGCAACCCCTTATTCGGGGAAATATGCGGGCTACGCCATCGAAAAAGGCAAACTGTCCGTCGACGTTAAATACTCGATCGTCAATCGCAAGCTTGACTCTCAAAACAGTATCTTCATCGATCAGTTCAATTTCGGTGACAAAATCGAAAGTCCCCAGGCAACCAAGCTGCCTGTCAGGCTCGCGGTCGCCCTCCTGAAAGACAGGAAGGGGGAGATCAAACTCGATCTCCCTGTAACAGGAAGTCTGGACGATCCCAAGTTCAGTGTGTGGCGAATCATTCTGAAAATCATACTCAATCTGGTGGCTAAGGCCGCTACCTCGCCTTTTGCGCTCCTCGGGGCCGCTTTCGGAGGTGGGGAAGAGCTGAGCTACGTGGAGTTCGATTACGGAAGCACGGTCATCACGGACGCCGGCATCAAGAAACTCGATACTGTTGCCAAAGCCCTCCAGGATCGCCCGTCCCTCAAGATAGACATCGAAGGGCACGTGGACATGGACAGGGACAGGGAAGGATTGAAGCAGCTTCTCTTCAATAGAAAGATCAAGGTACAGAAACTGAACGAGATGACGAAGAAAGGGGCGCCCACCCCACCGGTGGATGAAGTGAAGATCGAGCCTGCCGAGTATGAGAAGTATTTGAAAATGGCCTATAAAGCAGAGAAATTTCCCAAACCGAAGAATTTTCTCGGTATGGCAAAGGATATTCCCGTTCCCGAAATGGAAAAGCTGATGCTGACTCATACCGAAGTCACTGACGGGGACTTGAGGGCCCTCGCTTCCGAGCGGGCCATGAAGGTGAAAGAAACCATACTGAAGTCCGGAAAGGTCGAACCGGAAAGGGTATTCATCGTCGAGCCGAAGTCGCTTGCGCCGGAACAGAAGGAAAAGATCAAAGAAAGCCGCGTCGACTTTAAGCTGAAGTGACGAGGAGCAGCTCATTATAGAAAGGAGGCTGTCATGTTGAAGGAATTCAGAGAGTTTGCCATGCGGGGAAATGTAATGGATATGGCCGTAGGGATAATCATCGGTGCGGCCTTCGGTACCATCGTCAATTCCCTCGTTCAGGATATAATCATGCCCCCCATAGGTCTGCTCCTCGGGCATGTTGATTTCTCCAATATTTTTGCCGTTCTCAAGGAAGGCAAGGTCGCCGGGCCTTACGCTTCCGTGGCAGCCGCGAAATCAGCGGGCGCGGTGACCCTCAACTTAGGGGTTTTTATCAATACCATCATCAGCTTCGTCATTGTCGCCTTTGCCGTATTTCTCCTCGTGCGGACCATGAACCGGCTAAACCGCCAAAAGGCGGCTCCGGCGGAGCCAACAACCAAGGAATGCATCTACTGTTTCTCTCACATCCCTGTCAAGGCGACCCGTTGTCCGAACTGCACGTCCGACCTGAAAGCAGGCTGAAGGAGATATGAAAGGCATCGAACCCGGGCTGCCTGCCAAAGACCTTCTTCAAAATCGTCACTGCGGTTGGATGCTCTCCGGGTTGCCCGTGAGCCGGCTGCGGACGAATCTGATGTGCTCGCGGAGCACGTAGAATTGATTGCCAAAGGACGCCGGAACCTTCATCTTATTGACTTCTTCTTCGATGCGATCGAGTCGCCTAAGAGATTCTTCTCCTTTGTCGGGTGCCTGGAGGGATAGCGCATCCTGCTCGAGTACGAGAAGCGCCCGATACCACCGGGAGATGCGCAGCCCGGTGCGCAATCGAAGCAGGGAAGGGATGAAGCGCACTACGGGAATCAACACGACGAGTACCGGCACAAAGGCCACCACCATGCGATTCACCAGGCTCGCCACCCAGAACGGAAAGTAACGGTAGAGAAAGCCCCTGCCCGATTTGTAAAAGCGGGTCGCGTCCGGGCTGATGGGAAACTCATGTTCCCAAAGGGCGGGAAACTCCCCACGGTGTTTGAGCAGGCCCGGTTTCCCGTGTATCTCAATCGCCGCCTCGAGAAGAAGGTCGGACAGGGCCGGATGGAGGTCCTTACGCACAACGAGTTCCAGTGTGGGCCCGATAAGCTGAATATCGCGAGGAGGCACATTCTTCCCGAAATCGACGGCACCCATGGGAAGATCCATCTTGTGCAGATAAATGATGCGGCGTGTATAGGCATCGGCCTGTGTGAAATCGAAAATCCTTATTCCCGGCGTCTCGAAGAGTGAGCCCATGATCTTCCCGGAGGCGACGTCTCCCATCAGAAATGCGGCATCGACCTTGCCGTCGACGAGTGCTTTTGCGGCATCTTCTGCGTCCATATCCTCGAATGTCGTCGTACCGCCCGCATTAATCCCGTTGGCCGCGAGAAGGGTCGTCGTCAAGGCACGGGTCCCGCTTCCCGTCTGGCCGACGGCTATCCTTTTTCCGGCTAACTGGGAGAGCACGTCCAGGGGTACGGGGGCTCTGTAAAAAACCAGAAGCGGTTCGAAGGCGATGCTCCCGAGAGAGAGAAGCTTATCGATGTTAAGCCCCTTGGTCAATCCACCTTGAACGAATCCTATATCGACGTGAAACTTCGGGTCGCTCAGTCTCTCCAGGTTTTCACGGGCGCCCTCCGAAGGCAGGATTTTCAATTTCACCCGGCTTCGGGCCAGTATCTCCCTATATTTCTCCGCATCCGCCCGAAAAACACTGCCAGCGGGGCCGCTTGTGATAATAATGGTGTCGGGCGGCGCCGAATAAAAGAACCAAAAAACGGCAAAGAGGATAATCAGGCCGAGGAGCGCGACGGCACAGAACGATGCTCCGCGGCCAAGCCCGAAAGTTTCCATGAAAACCGATTGAACGGAACCGAAACCGCGTTTCCGGCCTATTTTCACATCGTGCCTCACGTGCGCCCATAGTGCCCGCAAGAGCGGGAGAAGGAACTCACGAAAGTATATCACCTGCTTTCATCATTTCAACAGTTATCGGAACGCTCCGGAGGCTTCAGCTCCACGAGGGTCGCGCCCCAGCCGCCCGCGTCAACGTCGGCCAGGTGAAATGAGGCTACCTCAGGCAGGCGGGCAAGCAGGCTGTGAACAGTCCTTCTCAATTGGCCTGTGCCCTTCCCGTGGATGATCCTCACGCTCAGGATGCCCCGCTCCCGGCATTCGGCCAGATAGTCCTTCACGAGATCGGCAGCCTCTCCCGGGCAGAACATGTGGAGGTCGAGCACGCCGTCTATCGGGTATTCGATTACTTCCTGATTATCCTGCTCATCCATGGGAGTCCGTCTTCATACAGCTCATTATAACATGTGAGGAGAATTGCTCATGGCCGCGGGCGGGGAAGATTAGAAAATTCTAATCCGGCCTTAATCGACACTTAACCTTGATCAGATATAGTATAATTGTTTCTCGGAGAACGATGGTCGAACCAAAGAGACTATCCCCCCATACAGCACAAGGAGGAATATTCGTGATGAACAGAGTCGGAAATTACCTTAGGGCACGAAGCTTCAGGTATCATAGGGCGGCCGCGTACGCTGCCTCGCTCCTTTTCGCAGGCGTGCTCATCGCTTCAACCGTGGGTGTTGCCCCTTATGCGCTGGCGGCCACGCCAACTATCGGGACGGCCGCCGGCACTCCCCCGTCTTTCGTGGAGCTCGCCGAGGCCCTCGGTCCTTCCGTCGTCAACATCAGGGTCACGAAGATCCAGAAGGCGGAAACACCCAATTCGCCCAATTTTCAGGAAGGTCCCTTCGGCGACATGTTCAAGCGCTTCTTCGGTGAAGATGCGCCCCGCATGCCACAAAGATTCAAGAGCCAGGCCGAAGGGTCCGGGGTGATCATCAACGCCGATGGCACCATCATCACCAACAACCATGTCGTGGAGGGAGCAAGCGAGATAGTCGTGACCATGAACGACAAACAGGAGCACAAGGCCCATGTGCTCGGACGGGACCCGAAAACGGACCTCGCCGTGATCAAGCTCGACGACAAAGGTCAATACAAGGCCGCCGTCCTCGGGGATTCGGATAAGACCCGCGTGGGCGAGTGGGTCCTCGCCATAGGGAACCCCTTCCGCCTGAGCAATACCGTTACGGCAGGCATAGTGAGCGCCAAGGGCAGGATCATCGGGCAAGGTCCGTACGATGACTTTATCCAGACGGACGCGGCCATCAACCCGGGCAACTCGGGCGGGCCCCTTCTCAATATGCGGGGTGAGGTGATAGGCATCAACACGGCTATCATCCCGAACGGACAGGGCATAGGGTTCGCGATACCCGTCAACACGGCAAAGAACCTCCTTCCGGAGCTCCTTTCGAAAGGCACCGTGACGAGGGGTTATCTCGGGGTCAACATCCAGGATGTGACGGCTGACCTGGCTCCTTCCCTCAAGGTGAAAGAGGCCAAAGGAGCCCTCGTGAGCAATGTGGTCGAAGGCAGCCCTGCCGAAAAGGCGGGCGTGAAGAGGGGTGATGTGATCTTGGGCTTTGCCGGCCGCCAGATCAAAGACATCCACGAGCTGACTTCCCTCGTCGCCTCGACGCCGGTGGACCGCGAGGTCCCTCTTCAAATCAGTCGTGACGGAAAGGATATGACCCTCCAGGTAAAGGTCGGAAAGCTGGAATCTGGCGATCAAGGCAAGCCCGAGAAAGAAGAACCGTCGCAAAGCAAGTGGGGCATGCAGTTGCAGGATTTGAACCCTGACCTTGCGCGCCAGCTCGGCTCTAAAACCACCACCGGCGTCGTGGTGGGCGGGGTACAGCAGGGCAGCCCGGCAGAGGAGGCCTCTATTCGAAGGGGAGACATCGTCCTGGAGGTAGACCGCCAGCCGGTAAAGAGCGTCGAAGACATGAAAGAAAAGATTGAAAAGGCAGGCAAAAAAGATTCTCTCCTCCTTCTCATCGAGCGTGAAGGAAACAGCCTCTACGTGGTCTTAAAAGGGTAGCTTTCCCCGAGGAGAAAAACCTTTCCTTCCAGGGCCATCCGCCTCTTCTTTTTGGGGCGGATGGCCCTTTCTTGCACCGGAGTGCGCCAGGTAATATATTCCATAAAGAATTCCGATTAACGAACCTGAAGAAAGGCGGATCAGATGAACGAGGAGGCTGTCACGATCAGGTGTCCGCGATGCGGCACCAGAAACCGCGTACCGAAAGAACGTTGGAGCGAACGGCCGAAATGCGGTAAATGCAAGGAGCCCCTGGACCTTTCCCAACTCTTTCCGGATCGTCCCATCGAGGTGAACGACAGCAGCTTCCCGAGGGAGGTGAGTGCCTTTCAGGGGCCCGTACTGGTCAATTTCTCCGCCCTCTGGTGAGGACACTGCCGCAGGCTGGAGCCGGTTCTGGAGGAACTGGCGCAATCCTTTTCAGGCAAAGTAAAATTCGCTATGGTCGACGTGGACAAAGCCCCCGTCACCGCTTCGCAGCATGCCGTCCGGGGAGTGCCCGCTCTCTTCTTCTACAAGAGAGGAGCAGTCGTGGATCAGGCCGTGGGCGCCCTTCCCAAGGCGGAGATCGAACGACGTCTCACGATGCTTCTGTGAGCACCAATCTGTACCGATGCAGGAGCCGCGAAAACGCTCTCTTCGATTCTATCTCGCCTCGCCGAAAGACCGCAGAATGAAGCCTTTGCTCATCGGCGACAAAGCCACAGGGCTGTGTCGCTTTGAAGAGAGCCTTTAGCGAAAACGGGGCTTCCCGGGAGTGAAGTCCAACTCCTCCATGATCCCGCCAAAAGTTGCGGTTTCCAACGTCTCCGTCTCGTCGCTCTCGCATGCGGGGCAGACGGGCGGCTCCTCCTCTCCGGGGGCGTCCCCGAACTCGAATCCACACGCGGTGCAGACATACGATTTCCTCGCCATGAGGTCACCTCTCGTGGTATCGGCCATTTTTTACAGATGTAATCATTGGGTTTACTCTCGTCAATGATGGCCCACCCTCAGCGATATAAAGGGTGGGCGGGAGGTTCATAACGTGCTAAGCTTTAAGCCTATGTACCGTCCGGCGCCGTCTATTGATGGAAGGATTACAAGTTCATCAAAAACCCCGATAGATGGGAGGTAAGGCGAGAAGAGCGGCCTCACGATGCCATCCCATGGGAGTGCAACAAGAGAAGCGATCAAGGAGGACAATCGGTGGAGAATCCGGCAGCCCACATCATGATGGATTTCGCCCGTTCTACAGGCCTTTCGCCGGTAAGCAGCGCCCCACGACGATATCTGTGGACGGATGCCTTTGCGGTCTGCAATTTCCTCGGTCTTTATGAGGAAACCAATGATGCGGCATACAGGGAGCTTGCCCTCGGACTCGTGGAACAGACGCACTCGGTGCTCGGACGCCACCGCCAGGACGACCGAAGACGCGGCTGGATAAGCGGACTAGGCAAAGAGGAAGGCGCGGGCCATCCCACGATAGGGGGGCTGAGGATCGGCAAGAGCCTCAAGGAGCGTAGACCGGGAGAGCCCTTTGACGAACGGCTCGAGTGGGATCGCGACGGCCAGTACTACCATTACCTGACGAAATGGATGCATGCCCTCAACCGTGTCACCGCCGTTACCTCTGATTTCAAATTCAATAGATGGGCACTCGAGCTCGCGAGGACCGCAACTGCCAGGTTCGTCCACGAGGCGCCCCGGGGGGGAACGAGGCGCATGGCCTGGAAGATGAGCATCGACCTCTCCCGTCCACTGGTACCCCATATGGGACAGCACGATCCCCTCGACGGTCTCATCGCCTACACCCAGATAGAAGCGACCGGGGCGGCCGACCCTGAAGGTCCGGGAAATCTGAGAGAAGAAATCTCAATCATGACGGAGATGTGCAGGGGCAGGGCTTGGCTTACCGACGATCCCCTCGGCCTGGGCAACCTGCTGTCCGATGCCTTCAGCGTAGCTCAGCTCATGACAAAGGGCTATTTCTCGTCAGACGACCTGCTCCTCACGCTTCTCGACATCGCACGTGAAGGTCTGGAGGCCTTCGTAGGCCAAGGCTCTCTGGAAGAACCGGTCGATTACCGCCTTCCTTTCCGGGAGTTGGGGCTCTCCATCGGCCTCAAGGGCATCCCCGGCCTGGCCGCATTGGTCGAGGGAAACCGGGTCGCCTTCGGAGGGGTGAGGGAAATAGCAGCGGCCATCGAAAGACTGTCGAAGCGCAGCATTGCCCTCGCGGCCGGCATCGAAGGGTTCTGGCTCAACCCCGAACACCAGCAGGCCGAAACATGGATAGAGCACCGGGACATAAACATGGTCATGCTCGCCACGAGCCTCTCCCCGGACGGGTATCTCAAGCTATCCTGAGGCACTGACGGCCGACGCCTTATGGGTTCTTCCGGCCTTTCAGCTCTTCGATGAAATCCGCCACCATCGACGCAAGAGAGTAGGAGGGACGCCAGCCCCATTCCTTCTCGGCCCTATCGTTCATGAATCTCTTGGGAATCGTGTTCAGGACGGCCGCGGCCCTTTCACTGGGGTTGAAGGTGATCTGCGCCTGGGGAAAATGCTTCTTTACCTCATCCACAAGGTCCCTCGCGGTCGGAGGCGGGGTGATCTGTCCCATGTTGTACACCCTCGTTACCATCATCTCCTCCGGTGCGTCGAAAAGCTCGATGAAGGCCCTCACCACGTCCTTCACGTAGAGCATAGGGAGGGTGAAATTCTCAGGCACCCAGACCTCGAAAGGCTCACCCTTCACCACGGCTTCGATAAGCCAAGGCGCGTATTGCCCGAGGCTCGGTGTCGTGGCTCCCGGGCCCACTATGTGAGGCGCACGTATTCCGCGGAAGTCCATGCCGAACCTCGTATGATAGTACATTCCCACCAGTTCGGCAAAGACCTTGCAGACACCGTAAATGGTGACGGGCCGCTGGGCCGTTTCCTCGGTGACGACCGTATCCGCCGTCACGTTGAATGACCCCATCGATCCTGTCATCACGACCTTTTTCACATTGAACAGGCGGGCGGCCTCGAGCACGTTATACATGCCGATGGCGTTGGTGTTGATGGAGGCCCAGGGGTTCTCCTCTGAGGGCACGGTGAGAAGGGCTGCGAGATGGGCGATCCGGTCCACTTCATGGTCCCTGACGACGTTGAGCACCTCATGCCAGTTTCCCACATCTCCCCGGACCCTCACAAGCTGCTCTGACCCGCTTCCATCTGTAGGCCTGAGGGACCTGCTGAAAAGAACGACCTTTTCGCCCCTGTCAAGGAACGCAGAGACAAGGCTCGAGCCCATCAATCCGCCGCCGCCTGTGATAAGAATCGCCATTCGACACCTCTTCCGTATTTTGTGATGACTTAAAGGGCAAGAAGAGCCCCGACATAGACTCTATCACAAGCGGGAGAGAGGTCAAAGCAAAACCGACGTTGTAGAGCCCGCGCCATTTCCCGGCTTATTCCTTGTGCGTCCCCTTCGATCCGTGGTTACATTACCGTAATGAGAGAAGCCGGAGCTCCTCGGGATTCTGTCCCGAGGAGCAAGCGTTGGGAGGGAACATGGCAGAGAAGAAGGTGACCGTCGGCAGGTATCTGATTCGGCGGCTCGAACAGCTCAACCTGAAGCACGTCTTCGGGGTTCCGGGCGATTATGTGCTCAGATTCCTCGACCTCATCGAGGAAAGCAGCATCGATCTCGTCAACACGTGCAGTGAACTGAATGCCGGATACGCGGCTGACGCATATGCCCGCATCGCGGGCCTCGGCGCGGTCTGCGTCACCTATGGCGTAGGCGGTTTCAGCGTCTACAACGCGGTGGCGGGGGCCTTTGCCGAACGAGTTCCCCTGCTCCTCATCAGCGGAGGGCCGAGGCTCAGCCTGAGGGGCCGCCTTCACCCCTACCTGCTCCATCACACCATCGGTGACATGAACCTTCAGCACAAAATCTTCGAGCCGATCACCCAAGCTGCCGTGGTGCTCCGAAATCCGGTCCAGGCGCCCCGCCAGATCGATGAGGCCCTGACCGCGTGCATCCGCCATTCCCGACCGGTCTACATAGAAATACCGGCGGACATGGTCGATGAAGGGTGCAGGGAGCCCGGCCGATGGGAGCCCGACATGGCCCTCCATCTGGACGAGGAGGTACTCAAGGAGGCCTGCGACGAGACCCTCGCCCTGATGGCCTCTGCAGTCAGGCCTGCCATACTCGCCGGAGTCGAGGTGTGCCGGTGTGCTGCCCAAGAGGAGATACTCGAAATAGTCGACCGCACCGGTTTTCCCGTGGCTACCACCGCACTCGGGAAAGGGGTTATCCCCGAGCGCACGCCTACCTTCATAGGCACTTACTTCGGTGCCCTGGCGAACGAAGACACACGGAGGATCATCGAGCAGGCGGATCTGCTTCTCTGTCTCGGAGCGTGGATGACCGACATCGACCTGGGCGGTTATACGGCGAAGCTCGATCCGGCCCGCATGGTAATCGCAAACAGCGAGAAGGTGCAAATAAGACATCACGTCTACGACCATGTCCCCCTCAAGGACTTTCTCACGGCCCTGGGCTCATCCCTCTCTTCCACCGGCCGCATCTCCGAAGGTGGGGCCGTAAACCCGTTCATGGCCCTCGATCAGCCCTATCTCCCCTCTCCGGATTCAAAGATCACCACCGACAGGTTCTGGGCCAGGATGAACCGCTTCATCTCGGACGATCACGTCATCGTCGCCGATACGGGAAGCTGCACCTTCGAGAGCGTGAAGCTCTGTCTACCCCAGAACGCGGACTTCATATGCCAGTCCTTCTACGCGTCAATCGGGTACGGTGTCCCCGCAGCCCTGGGGGTCAAGCTCGCCGCGCCTTCTGCCAGGCCGATCGTCTTCGTGGGAGACGGAGCTTTTCAAATGACGGGGCAGGAGTTATCGACGATTGTCCGCCGTAATCAGAATCCCCTTATTTTTCTTCTTAACAACGACGGATATCAGATAGAGCGCGTCATATACGATAACGCTTACAACGACCTGCAGACCTGGGACTATACGCTCATACCCGAAGCTTATGGCGGAAAGAAGGGACACCTCGTCCAAACGGAAGGGGACCTCGAAGCAATTCTGGCGACAACGGCTCTCCATGCCGACGAGCTTATCTTCGTCGAGGTGCGTCTGGGAAGGATGGATTTCTCCGAGACCCTGAGGAAGCTCGGGGAGAGCCTCAGATAGAGGGAACCTCTCGTGCCTGGGCCTGGGAAAGATATGCTTTTGCCTGGGCGAGCCTGACGAAATACTTCCTTGCCTTGTCCATATTGCCCGTTGCAATAGCCTTCCAGAGGTCTCCTTCCGCTTCTGCCACATCGAGGAGTTTGTAGTAATAGACGGATTCCTTCATATGGGCGAGGACGATTTTTCCCGTGATGATGGGGTGGTTGTTGGTGACGTTGGCGTCCTTGAACCGGATCCCATGCTCAAGCTCGACGTCGAGGCCCGCGCGGAATTCATCGACGTCTATGGGCATCCCTTCCGTGTTGACCTCGCGGAGGATGATTTCCGCCTCCATCGCCAATGCCGCAGGCTCGGTCAAACGGGTCCAGTCCCGGATGGAAAGCTCCTTGCATACTCTGCGCACCTCGTCGGCCGTTATATACTCGGGTAGGTTCATTCTATTCTCCTATCTCGGTGGGTTCTTTTGTAACTAATAAGGTCCGGCGTGAATAAAGGATCGGCCCTATTTTAGTATATTTCGGTCCTCTGCGCCAGAACAAAGGCAACGAGAGGAGGCGGCTGACATTGACACGGGAAGCCGAAGGCCTTAAGCTTACTGGGTGTGAAGCAACAGGCGGCCGCAGATAAGGCCCCCTAAAACGACAAAAAGAAAGGTGAAAGAGAGATGGCTTATCCTCCATTGACGGCGACGATTCAAACGACAAAAGGCGATATCAAGCTGACCCTGTTCCCCGACCATGCGCCCCTGACCGTCCTCAACTTCGTCAACCTCGCAAAGAAGGGATTCTATAACGGTCTGAAGTTTCATAGGGTCATCCCTGACTTCATGATCCAGGGAGGATGCCCCCTGGGCACAGGCACAGGAGGTCCGGGCTACCGTTTCAAGGACGAGTTCTCCAAAGAGCTCAAGCACGACAAGCCGGGCATGCTTTCCATGGCCAACTCGGGTCCCAACACCAACGGAAGCCAGTTCTTCATCACCCACCTGCCTACGCCGTGGCTCGACGGCAAACACGCGGTTTTCGGTTCTGTCGTCGGTCCCGAGGACCAGAAGGTCGTGAACACCATCGTCGGTGGCGACACGATGACCGCCATCGTCATCGAGGGCGATTACTCGGCCCTGGCCGAAGAGTACAAGGAACAGCTCGACTCGTGGAACAAGGCCCTGGCTAAGGGCAAGTAATAGTGGGCAAGCAAAGGCCGGCGGGCGAACTTCCATTCGCCCGCCATCAGCCGATCAGTTTCTTCCCGTAAGCCTTGAGAAATAGGGAGTTAGTCACCACCGAGACAGAGGAAAAGGCCATGGCAAGCCCGGCCCATTCCGGTGGAAGGAGCGCGCCGGTAAAGGGATAGAGCACGCCGGCGGCCACTGGAATGCCGATTACGTTGTAGATGAGCGCCCAGAAGAGATTCTGTCTGATCTTGCCCAAGGTCTTCCTGCCCAGTCTGATGGCCCCCTCTACGTCAAGCAGGTCGTTCCGGACCAGGATGACGTCGCCCGTCTCCTTCGCCACGTCGGTCCCCGACCCTATGGCAATCCCGATGTCGGCCTGAGCGAGGGCAGGAGCGTCATTGATGCCGTCACCCACCATGGCGACTTTGAGCCCTCTCTTCTGGTATTCCTTGATGATATTGATCTTGTCTTTCGGCAGAACTTCCGCCGCTATCTCGTCGATACCGACTTCTCTGCCCACCGCGTCGGCGACCTTCCTGTTATCTCCCGTGATCATGAATGTTTTCAAGCCAAGGTTGCGAAGACGCCTGACAGCTTCTGCGCTGTGCTCCTTCAGGGTGTCCGCAAGGGCAATCAAACCGAGGGGACGGCCGTCGAGACAGACGAACATCGTTGTTTTTCCGGCTTCCGCAAGCACCAGGTAGTCGCCTTCCATCGGGCTCACGTCGATTTTACGGCTCTCCATGAGCTTCCTATTGCCCACCAAAAGCTGGCTGCCCTTGTAGGAACAGACGAGGCCCAACCCGCCTTCTTCCCTGAAATCCCGGACCTCTTCTATCGCCATGCCTTCGGCTCTTGCACGGCGGGCCACCGCCCGGGCAAGAGGATGGATAGACAGGCTTTCAGCAGCCGAGGCTATTCGCAGGAGCTCTTTCTCACTGCCGGGTTGTACAGGTATCAGGTCTGTAACCTCGGGAACGCCTTTCGTGAGGGTTCCTGTCTTGTCGAAGCCGATTGCCTGGAGGCTCGAAATGCTCTCCAGCACCGCCGCCGATTTGAAAAGAATACCTCGACCCAGTCCCACTCCGCTGCCCACCATGATGGCTGTCGGCGTCGCGAGCCCGAGGGCACAGGGGCACGCGATCACGAGAACCGCGATGGCAGCGGTGAGACCGAAAACGAAAGCGCTGTGGAACAAAAAATACCAGGCGACGAACGTGATTACTGAGACGACGACCACTATTGGGACGAAATAGTTGGAGATTCTATCCGCAAGGCGTTGGATGGGCGGCTTTACCCCTTGGGCCTCTTCTACCAGCCGTATGATACCTGAGAGTACCGTCTCTTTTCCCGTGCTCGATGTCCTCACCCTTATGCTGCCCGAGGTATTGATCGTTGCCCCGATCACTTTATCGCCCGGTCCCTTTTCCGTGGGAATAGACTCACCGGTGAGCATCGATTCGTCGATACTTGCCTGCCCCTCGACAATCTCACCGTCTACAGGGATCCTCTCTCCTGGTTTCACCAGAACCACGTCCCCGCTGTGGACGTCGGAGAGAACGACGATGCGTTCCTCCCCATCGACGAAGAGACGCGCCCTGTCGGCTTGCAGCTCCAGAAGCCGCTTGAGTGCATGGCCCGCCCGTCCTTTGGCCTTGGCTTCGAGGTACTTGCCGAAGCGTACGAAGGTAATGAGCACGGCAGAGGCGTCGAAGAAGGTGGGCCCCTCAAAAAAGAGATGGGGGAAAGTCGTAAGTACGCTATACCCGTAAGCTGCGGTGATTCCAAGAGCCACGAGGACGTCCATGTTGGCCGATTTGTTCCTAAGCGCGTGATAGGCTCCGCGGTAAAAAATCGCGCCTGCGGTAAATTGAACGATGGTCGCCACCGCGAACATGACATACATGAGAGAAGGCGTCATCGGAAGGAACCACATCATCGGCATGAGCGGCAGAGAAAGAACCGCGCTGAAGATGAGCCAATTCCGCTGCCGGGCGGCAGCTTCATCCTGCTGCTCTTCCTCGCCTTCGAGAGGAATATAGCCGGCGTCCCTCACCTGATCGAAAATTGCCTTCAAATCGATCAAGTGCGGATCGTAGCCGATGGTAACCGTCTCACTGGCAAAGTTGACGACCGCCTCGTGAACCCCTTGGGTTCTCAGGAGCCTCTTTTCGATGGTCAAAGCGCAGTTTGCACAGGTCATCCCGCTGACCTTGAAACGATCCTTTGACTCAGGGGCGTCGGCTCTGTTCTCGTGATTGCCGCCATCCTGGCCCTCGGATACGGATCCCGCCGCCGGTATTGCCGCTTTCACCGCCTCAGACTCGTCCCCGGTAGGACTCGTCGAGTATCCGGCGTCTTCGATGGCCCGGTCCATATCGTCGATCTTGACCCGGCTCGGATCGTAAGAAACCACCGCTTCTCCGCCGGACAGGGATACCTTGACCTTTTCGACGCCCTCCAGCTTTTCGAGTGCTTCCGTTACGGCTCTCACGCAGTGGTCGCAGGTCATGCCGTAAACAGGGATCGTTGACTCTCTCCGATCCACTTTTTCACCTCTCTAACTCTGAAGAACCGGCCTGTCTTCGATCATTCGCTCAAGCTCTTCGACGAATCCCATCTGCCCGGCCTGGATCCTCTCCCTTGCCTCGGCGAGGTCGAACCATTGGGCAGCATCCGCTTCGGGATACTCCCTCATTCTTCCTGAATGGGGAGGCCACTCCACGATGAAATTCATACTCACAAGCATTCCCGGGTCCCAATCGCCTTCGAAGGCCCATGCCTGGACGATCTTCCCGCTTTTAAGCCTGACCGGAGTTAATGCGTGAAACGCCCCCTCCGGCCTACACCCCGTCTCTTCCTCGAATTCACGGCGTGCAGCGGCAAAGGCCTCTTCCCCTTGTTCGATCTCACCCTTGGGGATCGTCCAGGCGCCTTTGTCTTTCCTCGCCCAGAAGGGGCCTCCGGGATGGACAAGAAGCACTTCCCACAGGCCCGCCCTGCGGCGGTACAAAAGCAACCCGGCACTCTTCTTTACCATCGGGCGCCGCCTCGGCCTCGTATCCCTGAAATTCTTAAGAAAAGTTGTGTCGGGACAGAAATCGGACTTCCGATTACCCGAGAGGTCATCTTTGGGAACTAGCCCTCACGGATACGTTTATCGTCGCAGTCTTCACAGGAGACTGGCTCCTTTCCCAGGGCCGGACGTATTCCATGGTAATCTCGGTATCGCCAGGAGATACTGCAAGAAAAGTCCATATCTCTTCGCCCCCGGCACCCAAAGTCCCGCTTTCGAAGGGGAAGTACTGGGATCTTACAAGCCTGACCGTTCGTTCGTTCAGGGGACCCACGGGCCTCCAACGATAGCCGGTGGTGGCGTTCGAGGCGAGGCGCACGGTAAACTCTTTGCCCTCCTCAGCCATCACGACAAAGCGTATCTGTTCATTTTCCCTGGCAGGCTCATTCTTTTGCACAGCCTTCTTGGAGGGAAGTTCCACCCGTTGAAAGCGGATAAAGAGGAGCTTGCCGCTCCTGTCGAAATCAAAAGAAAAGAAGGCCGTGCCCAGCACTTCGCAGGCATGGCAGAAGTTACGAAGCGTGTAAGGGATGACGAAGCTTTGCCCACCTTCGGGCAAGGATTCTATCAAAGGATACTTCGAGGAGCGATCTCCGGGCCAGAGAGTCACCCGTGGGTAAGATTTCTTGACGGCGGCGTAAGCTTTGTCTTGTTCCATCGCGTCCTTGGGAAGAAGGGCTATGTCATCGACATCGACCATGGAAGGCTCGCCGTTCACCAGAAGGATGCCATGGTTCTCATTCGCCCTGAAAATATAGGCCGTATAGGCCACGTCCACCCGGCCCGCCTCCCGAAACTTTCGTATATAAGCTCCGCCCCCGAAGGATCTCGCAAAATCGACGGCTGCACTCGTCGCTCCGAGGTCGCCCATGGAGTCCGCAAGACACTCTTCTATCTGCGTGGATTCGGAGCACTTCTGGCGGACCGCCTGAGTCGTCAGCTTATCGGCATTCCATTCCGTTTCCTTCCCGAAGCTCGGCACCACGGTCTTAGCTTCTGCCCGGTCAGCCCGATAAAGGACCGCCGAAAAAGAGACAAGCAAAACAAGGATCAGCAACGCCTTTGTGACTGATCGCATAAAACAAAACCTCCGAGAACAATACCGCTCCGGAATTTCCCCGACCCCGATACGGGGAGGCAGTCCGGACACGATAATTCTTGACACAAAACCGCGCATTTATCAAGGAGAACTTCTTAGTTGAGACCTGGGCGATCCGTCTTAGCCCATCCCAAGAAAGCGCGCCGATTCTCTCATGGGACATGTTGAGCACCGGAAAGAGGATGCTTTAGTCTTTAGCGCAAAACCACCTGTATGTTTCCCGTTCTCCCACTCGAGTGGTCCGTGGCGAGAAGCGTAACGCGCTGCCTGGGCTTCAACGAGCCGGTAATCTCTACAAACGTGTCGAGACCCTCTATGGCTTTGCCGTTGATTGCGAGGATCACGTCGCCCACTTCAAAGCCTGCGGCTCCGAGAGGCCCTTTCGGGTCTACCCAGGAAACCACGACCCCCTGGTTCGCTTCGAGGCCAAGCCTTTCCGATTCCTTCGCGGTCACGGCCCGAACCTCTGCACCGAGCCGTTCCTTTGTCGTCTCCGAGGTGTACCGGGCCGCCTCACGGAGATCGCCTGTCTTCACGACAAAATCCATTCTCTTGCCCTGCCGCAAAGCTACAATTCTGACGTCCTGGCCGATGGGAGACATGGCCGACATATTCCGAAGGGCCGTTCCATCGGGGACCTCGTTCCCCTGAAAAGAGACGATGACGTCCCCCTTGCGGAGACCCGCCTTATCAGCCGGACCGGCCTTCGCCACCTCGTTGATCAGAGCCCCCCGCACTGTACCGACGCCAAGGGATTTGGCAAGATCGGCCGTCAGGTCCTGCACTCCGACGCCCAGCCAGCCCCTCTCTACTTTGCCGTGGGCGATGATAGTCCTGGCCACGTGAAGGGCCATGTTGCTGGGGATGGCGAAGCCTATGCCCTCCGATCCTCCTGATTGGGAAAAGATGACTGTATTTACTCCGATCACCTCCCCGTAAAGGTTCAAAAGGGGGCCGCCCGAGTTGCCGGGGTTTATTGCTGCGTCCGTCTGGAGGAAGTCCTGATAGCCGGTCGGATCGGTGATGCCCATCCTGTGCTTCGCGCTGATGATGCCTTGCGTCACGGTCTGGTCGAGGCCCCTGGGGTGACCTATGGCAATCACCCACTCCCCCACATCCGTCTTATCGGAATCGCCGAAGTTGACGTGGGGAAGGTCCTTCGCATTGATGTGAACGACGGCAAGGTCTGTCTTCGGATCGCTGCCTACAAGCTTGGCTTGGAACTTCCTTCCGTCGGAAAGGGAGACCTCGATCTTCGTGGCACCGCCTGCCACGTGGTGATTAGTCAGGATATTGCCGCTTCCGTCTATGATCATTCCGCTGCCTATCCCCCTCAACTCTCGCTCGAATTTTCGCGGGGCCCTTTGATTGCCGAAGAAGTACCGGAAGAAGGGGTCGTCCTGAAAGGAAGAAAAGGGATTGGCTACCGCCTGTTTCTCGATGATATCTATATGGACAACGGCGGGTATGTTCTGTTTCGCCACCTGGACGATGGCAATGCTCAGGTCGACGGGCAGCTTCTTCTTTACGCCCGTCTGCGCATAAAGGCTTGGACCGAAAAAAAGCACTGTTGCCGCCATTATGGCAACCACGATCCCCTTCATGCCGTATCTGGCTACGATGTGCGTACGTATCATGCTGTAACTCCTCAAGTAAGTGAAGCTCCGCGCCCACAGAGCGGGCCTCCCGGATAGGAACAAACCGCAATTCATTGCCCGGTCATTTACCAGATAAAATAACCGAATCCCCCATGCTTTCGCAAGGGCAGACTGTTCTTTCACGATGATGGTCCGAGAGGGCAAGCCTGGATGGAGGGAATTACGGTGCTATTCGAAGAGGTAGTCGAGATTCATCTCTTCGGTTCTTCCGTTCAGCGTAAAACTGAAGGGGATGGTGGTAAGGGTTCCTCTACAGATGAAGGATACCTCGATGTTTTTTCCTACGAATACCAACGGTACGTGGGCGATAAGGTGAAGGTCCTCTTTTTCGAGTTCCTTTCGTGCCTGTCCGGATATGATGTTTGTCAGCTCTCCCACCGCGTCGATGATCTCGGGCGCCACGCTTTTGAACTCTTCATTCAGCAGTTTCGCGTAGATGGTGAGGGCGCTGGAGGAGGACATGCTGACGCTCATGGTCCCCCTTCTGTCACCGGTGAACCCCATTATGCCCGTCACGTCCGCCGTCGTTCTTCGGTCCTCCCTCGTCACAGGGTCTCTATGGACCAAATCGATATCGAGCATCGTCTTGAATACGTGTTTCGCGCCGATAATAAAAGGGTTCACGTACTTATATTCCAATCGGGTCCTCCCCCTGATCTATTACTATTCTTTATCGGCAGATAAGAAGTTTACATAAACGGAGCTTTTGGAATAGCACTTCTCCTTCCTAAGAATAGGTCCTATAGGACTTATAAGACCTATTCTTAGAGGTTCGAAAAGAGGTCGAAAGGGGAATCAATTCTGCGGAGCGCCCTAACCTGGAACACTTGAGCTGAGGGTCAGCGGGTACCTTCTCCCAGGTAGATCCTTTTGACTTCGTTGTCGCTCATCAAGCTGTTGGCATCGCCTTCGAGCATGATCTGACCCTGAGACAGGACCATGCCCCGGTCGGCAAACTCCAGGGCGATTTCCGCGTTCTGCTCTACGAGGAGGATCGTCAATTTATACTCCTCTCGCAGGTCTTTGAGGATCTCGAAGAGACGCTTCACGAGCAAAGGCGCGAGTCCCGCAGAGGGCTCGTCGAGGAGCAGAAGCTTCAGCTCGCACATGAGGGTCCTGCCGATAGCAAGCATCTGCTTCTCTCCGCCCGAAAGAGAGCCGGCCAATTGGCGCTGCCTCTTCTCAAGAACAGGGAAATACTTGAAGACCGTCTGGAGCGCCTCTTTCGAGGTCATCTGCCTGCCGTAGGCTCCGAGCATCAGGTTGTCCTGGACCGAAAGAGAGCTAAAAACGCGCATTCCTTCAAGGACGTGGCCGATTCCGAGCCGTACTATCTTTCTGGCGTCGGCCCCGGTAATATCCTGATCATCAAAGGTCACATGACCCGATTTCGGCCGCAAAAGCCCTGAAAGGGCCCATAAAAGCGTCGTCTTACCCGCTCCGTTCGGCCCGATGACGGCCAACGTCTCTCCCCGCTCCAGAGAAAAGGAGACATCGCGCAGAACCATAAGGCTGCCATATCCGGCATTGATTCCCTTGACATCAAGAAGCACTTTTCGCCTCCTGGGGTCCCAAGTAAGCCTTGATAACCCCTTCATCCGCGCAAACCTGCTCGGGAGAGCCGTAGGCTATCAATCTACCGAAATCGAGCACACAGACCATGTCCGAAACCGACATCACGAGGGGCATGTTATGCTCGACGAGCATGATCGTAATGCCCCGGTCCCTTATGCCGCGCAGCGTGACCCCGAGTTTCTCGGCTTCGGCGCTGTTCAAGCCCGCCGCAGGCTCGTCGAGAAAGAGGAGATCCGGTTTCAGGGCGAGGGCTCGCGCAAGCTCGACCAGACGTTGCTCACCGAAGGAGAGGTTGTCCACCAGGTCGTACGCCCTGCCCGCCAGACCGAGGCCGGACAAGGTCCGGAAGGCGACGTTCCACATCTGCCTCTCCTCACGGCGAGCCCGACCGAAGCGAAGCCCGCTCTCGAAGATGCCCGCCTTCCCTTTAAGATGGCATCCCACCAGGACGTTCTCGATCACGGTCATTCCCTTGAAAAGATTGACGAGTTGAAATGTCCTGGCAGCCCCCAGCTCGGCCATCTCATGAGGCGCCAGGCGGGTGACGTCCCGGCCCCTGAAAAACACCTTGCCCATCGCAGGGCTCAGATACCCGTTGACCACATTTAACAGGGTCGTCTTACCCGCCCCGTTCGGACCTATGATGCCGACGATCCGACCGCGGCTCACAGAGAAGGAAACATCGGAAAGAGCGGCAGTGCCTCCATAGTACATGGAGATCGATTCTGTCCCCAAAATGGTCTCTTCTTCTCCACGAGGGGACACGGAAGCCTGGGCCACGGACCCTAGAGGCTCTGTGTTCAGGTATTTCTCCCCTGCCCTTTTGGCCGCTCTCGACACATTGAAAAGAACGGAAGAAAGGCCGTCGGGAAAAACGAAGAATATGACCATGAGGAGCAGGGCGTAAAGCCCTGTGCTGAGATCCTGGAAGCCGCGGGAGGCCTCCGAGAAGCCGAGGAGTATCACAGTCGTCAATATACCTGCCCAGACATTGGCGCCTCCTATGATCACCACAATAAGAAGGGTGAGGCCCACTTCCGGCAAAAAGGATTCAGGGCTGATGAAAGTGATGAAGTGGGCGAGGAGCGAACCCGCTACGGAAGCGACGAGGGCGGAAAAGCAAAAGATATTGCGCATGTTGCGCTGCACGTCGATTCCCGAAGCCTGGGCCGCAGTCTCGTTTGACCGGATGGCATGATATGCGCGGCCAAGGCGCGTCCGCCCCACGTTGTCGGAGAGAAAGGCAAAAAAGATGAGGAAGGCGCCGCACAGGTAGAAAATCTGCCAGTCCTTGCCGAGCACGTAGGAGCCTATGTGCAGGTAAGGGATGTCGGGGAGACCGGCCACCCCTCCCGTGATATCGTCGAGGTTCTTTGCCACTATGTGTATGACGGTAGCGAGGCCCAGGGTCGCGATGGCGAGCATTATCGCCCGAAGCTTAAGAAAGGGTGCGCAGAAGAGGTAAGCCGCAAAGACCGAGCCGAGTGCCGCAATGACCATGGCAAGCCAGGGGTTCATGTGTGCGTGCACGGTGAGGACGCCCGACAGATAGGCGCCGATGGCGAAAAAGGCCGCCTGTCCCATGGAAAAGATACCGGCGTAGCGGATCAGCAGGGTCATGCCCACCACCATGATCGCGTTGATGGACAGCACTACCCCGAGACGGGTCATGAAGTACGATCGGGAGAGCAAGGGAAGGAGCACGACTACTGCGATGAGTACGAGTAAGGGCCACCTGTCCTTCACTAAAGAGTATCGTTTTCCCTCAGGAAGGGCTGTCGTGCCGTTCATGCCGAATTTCGTCTCCGGTCCCATGTCAGTGCCCACCTCTGCCGCCGAGGAGTCCTTGCGGACGCAGACGCAGTACGAGGAGGAGCAGGACGAAGGTGATCAGGTCCTTCAAACGGGACGAGACGAAACCGGCGGTGAAGGATTCGAAGAAACCGATCACCAGGCCCCCGAGGAGGGCCCCCAAAGGGTTCGTGATGCCCCCGATGGCTGCGGCGATGAAGCCTTTGATCGTCATGGGGAGCCCGACGCCATAACCCGTGTAAGAGGTCGGCGCGGAGACGATGCCCGCAATGCCCCCGACGAGGGCCGCAAAGATAAAGGAGTACACGAAAAGCCGGGAGACGGGGAAGCCGGATGCCTTGGCAAGGAGGGGATTATCGCCGAGCCCCGTCATCGCCTTGCCCATCAGGGTCCCCTTGAAAAAGAAGAGCGTGAGCAGAAGGGCGAGGGCGGTAAAAGCCAGTATCCAGAAGTGCTGGGGGACGAAACTCGCCCCGAAGATAGTGATGGGATTGTCGCCCGAGAAGGAAGGTACGGCGAGGGGGTCCTTGCCGAAAACCATCATGGCGATCATTTCGAAGATCATGCTTATGCCGATAGTTACCATGGAGACGTTCATCGACGGAGCACCCCGCGCAAGGAGGGGGAGCACGATGATGCGCAATGAGAGCAGAGAGATGATGATGCAGATCATGAGCGCGCAGGGGATCGAGATGATGAGAGGCAGGCCATACTGGCCGAAGAGGGCGTACATCGTGACCCCTCCTACCATGGCCATGGTGCCCTGACCGAAAAAGAGGACGTCCGTCGAACGCAGCGTGATGACGAGTCCCAGGGCCATGAGACCGTAAATGCTGCCTTCGGTGAGAGATGAAGCCAGGAACTGGAGGATAAACTCACGCATGCTTCCCTCCCGTCGCCATCCTGCCTTCCCGAAGGACTTCGCCTCTGTCCACCCACCTATTTCCAGACAGTGGCGCGCAAAGAAAAATGGGCTGTTCGCAACACATTGTCCGTCCCATGGTTGCCCCTCTTTTTCTACGGCCTATTTGGTTTTTCTACAAGAATCGCCTCA
>CAVVPU010000111.1:0-15300 GCA_963750015.1 uncultured delta proteobacterium
CCGGCCACACCTCGTGCCCCACACAGCTTTTAAGTCACTTCCGTTCCAAATGCACTTGTCCTGGGGGAAGGCCTGACCAGTATTGACTAGACGCTTCTATAATTTTAGAATATGGGGCCATGATCAGACAGATACGAACTTATCCTGACGATATCCTGAGAAAGCCCGCCAAAGAAGTGCTCAACGTGACCGACGAGATATGTCGCGTATGTGAAGATATGATCGAGACTATGGCAGCGGCCCACGGGGTCGGTCTCGCCGCAAACCAGGTCGGCCTGGCCCTCCGCATCGTCACCGTGGAAACAGGAGCGGAAAAGGAAAGCGCGCCCGTGGCAATCATCAATCCTGTCATCGTCAGCCTCGAAGGCGAGGAAACCGAGGAGGAAGGATGCCTGAGCATACCCGGCTTTTACGAGACGGTGAAACGTGCAAAGAAAGCCCTTGTCAAGGGAATAAGGATGGACGGCAAGGAATTCAGGATCGAATGTTCGGGGTTGATTGCCCGCGCTTTTCAACATGAATTGGACCACCTGGAAGGGGTCCTCTTCATCGACCATCTGAGTCCGATCAAGAAGAAGCTCTTCAAAAAGGAATACACTAAAGAAAAAAAATGATACTCCTCTTCTTCGGGTCTTCGAGCTTCTCCGTGCCCGCCCTGAAATCTATCAGTCCGTCTGTCACCAGAGTCATCACGAGAAAGACCAAGCCGAAGGGCAGGGGATACCTTCTGGAAGACAACGAGGTCAAGCGCGCAGCCCTCGACGACGGCCTTCAGGTGACGGAGATAGACTCCTTCAAGGATGACGCGGTCCGGGAACTCGGCGATCTCAAGCCCGATCTCCTCGTCGTCGTCTCCTTCGGCCTTATTATTCCCAAATGGTTTCTCGATGTGCCTTCTATCGGGGCCATCAACGTCCACCCTTCGCTGCTCCCCAAGTATCGCGGTCCGTCGCCCCTTCAGTGGGTTATCCGAAACGGTGAGAAGGAAACCGGCATCACCTTGATCGAGATGAGTGAGCGTATGGACGCGGGTGATATTCTCTTTCAGGAGTCGACCCCGATCGAGCCGGAGGAAGATGCGGCTTCCCTTTCCACCCGTCTGTCCGTAAGGACTTCGGAAATCCTGCCCGCCCTCGTGGAGGAGGTAAGGGACCATGGCACGGCAGGCGGCATAGCTCAACAGGAGGATGAGGCCACCTACGCGCCCATGATCACCAAGGAAATGGGGAGGATAGACTGGAACGGGGAGGCCTCCGAGATCGTGCGCCAGGTACGGGCCCTTGTGCTCTGGCCGACCGCCTATACCTTCCTGGAAGAGCGTTTGGTAAAGGTATTCCTCGCGAAAGTTGGCGCCTCCGGCGGCCCGGCCATCGGTGCCCCCGGTTCCGTGCTCGCAGCCGGACCGGAGGGCATAGAAGTGGCCGCCGGCAAGGGCTCTGTCATCCTGACAGAGATTCAGCTCCAGGACCGAAAGAGGATGGGCGCATCCGACTTTGTGAGGGGCTACAGACAAATTATCGAAAAACAATTCAAATAATTCCCGAAAACGCTATTTTTTTATTGACTTAGAAGCGGTTTCACCCTTATGATCAGTTGGGTTATTATGTCTAAGGCTTGAGGATGGTGTGATTTGCCGCCGACAAGGCTCGTTCTTCCGCTCCTTTTGGGTCTCTTCTGTGTGGCATGCGCCTCACAAAGTGGGTCTCACGCCGCAAAGAATACAGGCGCTTATACCCTTACCGCACCGCAACAGGTCGCGGTGAGGGCCGATGCAGGCCAGCCTAACGCCAACACGAAAAAGGAACTCCAGAAAAAGAAGCTATCTCAAAACGCAACAAACGGGCAAGGGCAGGAGATGTCACTTTTCGTCAGAAAGGACGATGTTGAGGATGACCTGTCCTCTCTCTTCACGGAGGACTATCAGCATCAATTCGACATACCTATCGTTTTCAACGATGCCGTACAGTACTTCGTAAGATACTTCACCACGGAAAAACGGAAGGTAATGGCCACGTGGCTCAAAAGGTCCAGGCGCTACGTGCCGATGATCAAGGAGATACTGAGGGATCAGGGGTTGCCTGAAGATCTCATCTATCTTGCGATGATTGAAAGCGGCTTCAATCCCAAGGCATATTCTTCCATGAAGGCCTGCGGACCCTGGCAGTTCATCTACGAGACGGGCGGCAGGTATGGCCTCCGGGTCAACCATTGGGTTGACGAAAGGAGAGATCCCGAGAAGTCGACGGTGGCAGCGGCGCTCTATCTCAAGGACCTTTTCAACCAGTTCGGGAACTGGTATCTCGCCGCCGCCGGCTACAACGCCGGCGAAAAGAGGATCGAAAAGGAAGTGGAAATACACGAGACGAGCGATTTCTGGGAGCTGACCAAGTTCAACACCCTGCCGCGGGAGACAAGAGAGTATATACCGAGGCTCCTTGCGGCGGCCATCATAGCGAAAGAGCCGGAAAGGTTCGGGTTTATCGACATCGATTATGACCAGCCCGTTCGGTTCATCAATGCAAGGGTACCGGGCACCACCCCGCTTGCGCTCGTCGCCAGGGCCGCGGCCACAGACTCGGCAACCCTGCGTTCCCTGAACCCCGAGCTTCTCACAGGCATTACGCCCCCTGATGTCGACGATTACTCCATCAAGCTGCCGGAGTGGGTCGATAAGGCCAAATTCAAGGAGAATCTAAAAAATGCCCTTGCAGGAGAAGAGCGGCTTCAAGAGATAGTCACCTACACCTGCAAGAAGAGGGATACCATCGCCGCAGTCATGAAATTGCAAAAGGTGACCTACAACGACCTTATGCTGGTCAATAGCTACGGACAGACCCTGTCGACGAAGCAGGGCTCCGTAATCTACATTCCCAAGTATGCCGCGCAGTTGGACCAGGCCGAAAAGTCGACGGCCGTGGCGGACCAGGAAACTTTGCCGGTCCCTGAGGTAAAGGAGGATGCCCTTCCTGTAGTGGAAGCCGGACTGGCCGTTCAAACCACGAAGAAGACACGGGCCGCCGCCCCACGGGCGAGTGCCGATTCCCGCAAAAACGTTCAGGCGAACCTCAACGTAAAGCTCCTTCTTGCTTCCTCGGAGGCAGGAAAAACGAATAAGCACGTGCAGACGGCCGTCTATCACCCTTCAAAAAAGGGCAAGACCCTGGTGGCCACGAGCACTCAATACGACAAGGGCTCCCGGAGTATCAAGGAAAAGAGTCGCGTGAAGAAGAACGTTAAAGTCGTGCGCCTCACTCGCCAGGGAACGAAAGCAAAGGTAAAATCAAGAAAGTCTATACGCGTAGCACGAGGTTGATCATATCACCCCTCGAGAAACCCATGGCGTGGAAGAACTGCAAGAGGTCCCAATCATTCCAGTTAACCAGGGTATAGATGGTGTCCACCCCGTACTTTTTGAGATTCTTGACGCACATAGCCGCGAGTTCCTTGGCAATACCTCTGTTCTGATAATCAGGGTCTATGCCGATGGTGTCGATCCATCCTATGTTGTTGGGGACCTTGAACTCCCATCCGCTTATCTCACCAAGGATGAACCCTATAACCTTCTCATCCAGCTCGGCAACCAGCGAGCCATCGTAAGGTCTTGACTCCGCCTGTTTGATGATCTTGGTGACCCAGTAATCTCGCCGGGTCTCTCCAAGGACCTTGGTGTCGATCTCGACGATAAAGTCCAGGTCTTCTTTTCGCATGATCCTCACAGAAAGCTTGTCCAAGAAGTTACTCATCCTTCCCCCTCTACCATAGGCACCGAATATTGTGAATTATTGAACATACCAACCGATTTTAAATCAACCGGGCCTCCAAATCAAGAACTTTTCTCGTTTCATAGGGGATTGTGCGACCTTATGGGAGACGGAGGATCCCATTGGTGAAATAGGTCACATAATCGGGGGGATCGCCCTGCTTTGATCTATCCGGAGAACGAGTAAGTGCGGCTGCGGGAATCGTTTCAAACCTGTTTCATAAGTTCCTACGACCGGTTGAGAGGTCATACAGAGAAACCCCTGGGATCCTGCCCTTTTCTGTCTTGACAATATGGACGTCGGTGTTGGTACTATACATTTGGCGCCGAGACCGGATCGCGAAGGTTCGTTACACCGGGGCAAGATGAGAGTCGTGCTAAAGGAGGAATCAATGGGTACCAGCCAGACCGACCAACTCAAGATCGATGTCTTCAACCACGTACTGCCCAAAAAGTACAAGGACGCCCTCGACAAGGCCGCTCCCAACTACGCGCAGAAAGCCCACAACGACAACCTGCCCACGCTATGGGACATGGACCACCGGTTTCGCATTATGGACAAGTATCCGGGGCTCATGCACGTCTTGACCGTGTCGAGGCCGCCCATAGAAGAAGAGGTGAGCAACCCCAGGAAAGCCCTGGATCTCACCAAGCTCGCCAACGATGAAGTTGCCAAGCTGGTAGAGACATACCCTGACAGGTTTCCGGCAGGGATTGCGGCCCTTGCCCTCAACGACCCGGAAGGGTCATACAAGGAACTGGAGAGAGCGCTCACCGAACTCAAGTTCAGAGGGGTGCAACTGTATACCGACCTCAACGGCAAGCCCCTCGACTCTCCTGAATTTATGCCCGTATACGAAATTATGTCCCGCCATAATCTGCCCATTTTCCTCCATCCGACAACGGGAATCACCGCTAAAGAGTATAAGACCGAGGAAAGGCCGAAATACGTGGTCCCGAGCCTTTTCGGCTGGCCCTACGAAACAACCATGGCCCTGGCCCGCCTCGTGTTTGGCGGTATTCTGGAAAAATGGCCGAATCTGAAGGTTGTCGCTCATCATGCGGGGGGTATGATAGCCTTCTACGAAGAGCGCATCACCAGTTTCCTGGATGAAGGAGAGAGACTCCACAAGGGCAGGAAACGCTACCAGCTGACCAAGGCCCCTATCGACTATTTCAAGATGTTCTATGCCGACACGGCCATATACGGGAGCACTCCAGGTCTCGTGCTGGCAAGCACCTTTTTCGGCATCGACCACATGCTCTTCGCTACAGACGCACCCTTCAGCGGTTGGTTCGGCGAGAGGGTGACGAGACAGACCATAGCCTCCATAGAGAGGATGGACATCACGGACGAAGATAAGCGAAAGGTATTCGAGGGCAATGCCCGGAAGCTCATGCATCTGCCCGTATAGAATGATCGGGGATAAAGCGAGAAAGGCGGTCCCCGGAAGGGACCGCCTTTCTCGCGCCGTTTGAAGGGAAGGGGACTTAGACCCGGCTTACGGCACCCAGTTTCATGGTGATGTCCTCTTTCAGAGCCTTCTTATCCATCTTCCCGACTTTCGTCAAGGGCATCTCGTCGATAAGTTCCAGCCTCTCGGGCAACTGGAGCACCGAGGCACCCACACTCTTGAGATGGGCTATCAATTCCCCGAAGGAGAGGGTGTTGTCTTCCTTGAGGCAGACATAGGCACAAATACGCTCACCGAGCGCCCGGTCGGGCATGCCGATTACAGCCACTTCACGAACTGCCGGATGAGTCCGGATCATGCGTTCGATGGCCACGGCACTGATGGTCTCTCCGCCGCGCAGGATAGTCTCCTTGATCCTTCCTGTAATCCTGATGACACCCTTTTCATCGATCTTCGCCAGGTCCCCGGTCTTAAAAGCCCCATCCTCGGTGAAGGTCATTTTGTTGTCCTCGGGCGATTTAAAATAGCCCGTGAAAATGCCGGGACCTTTCACGGTAAGCTCGCCTTCCTCACCCGGCGGCAGCTCCTTGCCGTACTGGTCGAGAACCCTGTAGCTCGCATAGGGGCAATCCTTTCTCCCCACGGTGGTGCAAATCGTCTCGATGTCGTCATTGAGCCTCGACATGGCACCGAGTCCCTCCGATGAGCCGAAGGCATTGACGAACTTGCATTTCAGCGTGTCGTACATGGACCTCACGAGCTCCGGCGAGCTGGGCGCGCCTCCGCCGTAGATCTTCTTGAGGGAGCTCAGGTCGTACTCTGCAAGGTCCTCCATGTCGAGTATCCTTTGAACGAGAGCGGGGACCGTGGGAAAGGCGGTCACCTTCTCTCTTTCGATTACCTTGCAGATGTCGGAAGCATTGGTCGAGTCGGTCACCACGTACTTGGCGAAGTTGAGGAATGCGCTGCTCACGCCATTGTGCATGCCCTGGGCGTGACTCACGGGAGCAGCAGTGAGGATCACGTCGTTGCTCGTGATCTCCCATGCCCGCGAATGGTACTCGGCGCTCGAAATGTAGTCGTTGTGGGTCCGGGGTACGGCCTTGGGCAACCCCGTCGTGCCCCCGGTGAGGAGAATCATGGAGACCTCCATGGGGTCGGGACGCCGGCTCGCGAGGGTTTTACGCTCCTCCAGGCTTAGCTCACCACCGGCCATGATGCGTTCCAAGGGGATGGTGTCGGGGCTCTCGGGGCCTCTCACCGATATGATCTGGGTAAGCCCCGGATGTTCTGCTTTCACCTCGCGAAGAAGGGAGAGAAAATCGGTGTTCTTGTAGTGGCTCGGTCCTATCCAGGCGACGGGGTTCGTGAGGCCGCACACGTGCTTGATCTCCGCAAGGCCATGGCGTGTGATGAAGAGCACGGGGATGACCCCTATCTTCTGCAGGGCATAGAAGACGATCACGTACTCGTGCCAGTTGGGTATCTGGAGGAATACGAAGTCGTGCGCTTTAAGGCCCCTTTCGATGAAACCGATGGCGAGGCGGTCGACTTTTTGGCGCAGCTCTCTGTAAGTGAAACGGGCGCTGTCGTCGACGAGGCCTTCCTTGTCGGGATAGAGATCGGTGGCCTTGTCGAACATGTCTCCCCACGTGAGTCCGAGCCAGTACCGGTACTTGTTGTACCGCTCTGCATCCTCCGGCCTGTAAGGTTCGAAACCTTCTATGGACATGGAATACCTCCTCTGGCGAAAATCCGGGTGTGACCCGGTCGCTTCAGTTGCGGGTTAGAAGACAAAGAGATCGAGTCCTCCGAGCATGTTCATGACCGCCCCCGTCATATACGCGGCGTCGTCGGTGGTGAGATAGGCGATGGCCCCTGCGATCTCTTCGGGGGTGGCGGCCCTGCGGGGAGTCGTTCTCTTTTCGATCTTTTCACGCACCTCCGGGGGTAGTTGCATATGGTTGTCGGTTGCGCTAATGCCGACGAGAACGCAATTCGAGGTTATGTTGAACCGGGCGCCCTCGAGGGCCAAAGACTTGGAGAGGCTCGTGAGTCCGCCTTTGGCAGCGCTGTAGCTGCTCTGACCATAGCCGCCCAGGACGCCGGCGACCGAGGTGATGTTAATGACGCGACCCCACTTGTTCGCGCACATGTCGGCCCATGTTTCCTTGACACAGTAGAAGGCGGAATTAAGGCAGATCCTCACCTCCCGGTCCCATTCTTCGACGGTGGTCTTGGCCACGGTGACCTGGTGGCCCATCTGGGCAGCGTTATTGACAAGTATGGTCACCGGTCCGAGTTTTTCCTTTATCTCGGCGAAGCCCTTCTTTACCTCCCCGTAGTCTGCCACATCCATCTTGACTGCCATTGACCTCCTGCCGAGGGCGCGTATCTCGTCCGCGACTGCGACGGCCCCCTCCATATGGCTCCAACCGCTCACCACCACGTCGGCACCCATCCTTGCCAGGGCAAGAGCGGCGGCCTTTCCTATGCCCAGCGGTCTGGAAGCTCCGCTCACGAATGCAAGCTTGCCTTCTAATGACATGTGCAGCCTCCTTGTAGAGTTTCTCGTCCGCATGTTTCGCGATCCAATAAGGGGATGATATCCCCAATTGTCGCACAAGGCAAGGTTTTAGTTTGAGGTGTGGTCAGGGACCTTGAGTCATGCGCCCCCCCGGATCGATTTCGTCAAGAGGAAGAAAGAGGGGAGTAAAATGGCACGAATAGGGTGAGAGGAACTACCCCGAAACCTAGGCTTCTGTCAACTTCAGGGGGTCCTGGTGGATCCGTCTCTTACGGGATATCGCAAGAACCTTACTGCCCTTCGGGAATTGTCCCTGCTCGTAGGCAAAGACCGGTTCTTCTATCTGGAGGCTCTCAATCAATGGGACATCCGGCGCCGTTCCCTCTCTCTCATAGAATCGCGTAAACGCGTCCACCACTTCGGGGTCGAAGTGCTTTCCTTTGTCTCGCTGAAGAATATCGAAGGCATCACGCAGGGGCATGGGCTTCCGGTAATGCCTCTGAGCCGTAAGGGCCTCGAATACGTCTGCCACTGCAAGAATACGGGCTCCGAGAGGTATATCCAAACCCTTGAGTCCTTTCGGGTAGCCCGTGCCGTCGTATTTTTCATGGTGGGACGACGCGATGTCCGGCACCTCCAGGTAGATACCTTGAAATTCGATTTTTTCCAGTATCTGCTTTGTTTTCAATGCATGGGTCTTTATCTCGTCATACTCTTCATCGGTAAGCTTACCGGGCTTTTTGAGGATCGAGTCGGCTATCCCGATCTTTCCATAGTCATGGAGCAGAGCTGCAACCCTTATCATCTCGATGGAGTCGCGAGACAGACCCATTTCTTCGGCGGTCCCGACGGCAAATTGCGTCACACGGTCTGAATGTCCGGAGGTCAATGGGTCCCGGGCGTCTATCGACGAGGCGAGCACGTGAAGTATCGAATGGAATTGGCGCTCCTTGTCCTCCGCGGCCATAGCATTCTGGATGGCCATGCCGATCTCGGGGGCAACCCTCAAAAGAAGATCAAGGTCACTTTGGAGAAGGGGCCGCTTTGAGATCAAATTATCAAGGGCAAGGACTCCAAGGGTTTCGTTCGAGGAGACGATAGGTACACATATGAATGCTTTCGCTCCTGTCCGCCTGGCAAACTCAAGGCTGCGGGGTGAGAGCTTGGATGCGATCTCGTCCACGTTGTTTATGAGAAAGGGCTTGCGCTCCCTGAAACAGACAGTAAAGACACCGGTCGAGTCGGGCCTCAGGCGTGGATTCATCTTGCGCAGGACAGGCAAATATTCTTCCGTGTAACCAAAACCGCCGTAGAACACAAGATGCGTTTTCTCCTTATTGACGAGAAAGATCGAACCCCGGTCATAGTCGAGTTCCTCCTCAAAGAGGGACGAGATTTGCTTCACCATCCCCTCCCGGTTGTTCTCAAGGCTGAGGGCAGCGATGACCTGCCGCGCGAAATCCATTTTCTTGATACTCGTCTCCATCCTTTCCACGACCTCGTCGTTGGAGGCCGAAAGGTTTCGTATGCCTTCGCGAAGCTCTTTTCTCTCGAAGTTCCATGTAATGGCAGAAAGGATAAATAAAGCGGCAAGAGCAACTCCCATTGAGACGAGTCCGGCTGACGGGTTCGAAAAAAACGTGGCACCGGTGACCATAATGAGAAAGGCTGCTGAGATATTGCGAACTTTCTTCCACGTTTCATACCTGAACTCACGCCATGTCACCACAAACTCGCAGTTCTCATCGCCCCGGTGGATGCATTTAGTCTCCGTGACTTGGGGGAGCTTATGGTGAAAGAGCATTCCTCCGGCTTCGAAGTAGCCCATGCGGTTCTCGCACTGGTACGGCTTCTCCCGGACCCCCGGTCTCGGCGTGACGACCACTTTGGCCCTGTTAGGTCCGAGCCTCGTTGACTCCCAGGTGCAGGACTTAACGAATTTCGAGGTCACCTGGGCAATCATCTCGAAGGCATTTCCGATCGACATGCAGCCCAGGATGTAGTTCTTCACGAAGCCCAGTAACTCGGGAGATAAACCGAAACGGCCCACCTTCCTGGCTATATGGCTGTTCCCTGTTGCCTCCGACATGCGCTGATGGAAAAGGTCAATTTGCTCCTGCGTAAACCAATGGGTTTCGTCCTCGACCTGGTAAGTCTCCATCCCCGCACGGGAGAGAATGTCGCTCACGTCCACGTGACTATACTCTTTGCGGAGGAACTTGATATACGACGAAACTATTCTGCTGTTGTAAAGCTTATCAGAAGGCGAGATCGCGCGATTTTTGCTCATGATGTCAATAGTGCCTTGTCCGATCGGTCCGTCCTGGTCAGTCCTGGCCTTAGTATTTTTTCGGTCGGACGGGCCATTTCTTAAATTTCGCCTGAAAGAGCCGATAATTATCTCAGGGGGGGTGGCGGGCGGTACGAGCACTTTCCTCGTGGTCGAGAAAGCAGTATACTCTCTCCCGCGCCGCACGCGCGCCTTCGAACCTTGAAAAATCGGCGAACGGCCGAATCGTCTCGTCAGGAGAATGTATGACGATCCAGAAGGAGAAGCCCGCGGATGTTACAAACGTTCTGTTCGAAAACGTTTCCCGGAGACATCTCGTCAACATCCTAAATTATGTCAATTTCAGGGAAAAGAGCGTCGTCGTCAATCTGAGGAGATCCCGGGGAGCCGGCAAGATTTCTCTCAGGGCAATCCCGGAGCCCTGTTCCGGAGAAAACGCCCGCCTCATATGGTCGGAAGAGCCACCCACAGATATCGACACAGGCTATATATTCACCGATTTCCTCATCGATTGGGGGCAAAGGGTCGTCATAGTGGAAGGGCAATTGACAGACATAGACCGTGCGGCTATTGCGGTCCTTCTGCCCGAACACTGCCGAGCGACATTACGAAGACGGACTGAGCGCTTCGGCTCGGCTCCCGTGCAAGTGACCCTCATGCGCAACAAGTCAGAGACTAAAGGTTTCCTCCAGGATTTCAGCCGGGGATTCCTCAAGGTGCGTGTTGCCGCCCGGAAAGCCGACTTCCTTTCAAAAAAAGAGAATAAATTGCCCCTTCGGGTCTCTTTGCAGCGCGGGGAAACCAAGATTTACGACGGTAAAGCCCTCATTGAGAGGTACAGGGCACGCAGGGACGATATCGATCTGGTTCTGGCGCTCGTCCCTTCCGTCGAAGACAGAGCGAGTGAAAGCCGGGAGGTTTCGCTATCCCCTACGCTCGTCGCGACCTATCGCCATCCCCTATCGAATAGAATAATTCGCCTCGATGTTCTGAAGGCATCGTACAACACATTCGTAATCAAAGAAGACCCAAGGCACGCAGCACTCCTCGTAGGGCTTATCGTCCCGGAAATATATATAGATTTCGGCACCGGTGATTCTGCAAAATGTTCTGCAAGAGTCGTCGCCGATGAAGGCGGCGCCTGGTCTTTGTCCATCGTCGACATGCCCGTGTTAGATCAGAGAAAGCTCTTCTCTTTTCTCGAAAAAGAGACAGGCGTAAGTTCAGGTGTTTCAAACGTGATAGACCCCGAGGACCTTATCGAGTTCTTCTTCGAAGCAGGCTTCATCTATCCTGAAAAGTACACCAGCCTCGCCCGGTCGCGGGATCGCCTCAGAGAAATACTTTCTCGCCTTTACGTAGACACACCTTCCATTTCCCAACACTTCGTTCAGTATAACAGGGGCCTCATCGAGGGGCATATATGTATGGTGAGGTTCTACGAACGAGCGTGGGTCGTGCACCACCACACGGCAATCGGACACGCGCAGGCGGGTTCGGCAGTGCTCGCACAGATTTTCCGCTACATTTACAGCTACGGCCATCTCCCGTCAACAGGCATGAATTACGCGATGACCTACTACAGGCCGGAGAACCGGTTTCCGGATCGGGTCCTCGGTGGGCTCGCCAGGTCTTTAAATACGCCAAGCCTCTGCTCAATCGATCCCTTTGCCTACCTCCATCTGCGCTTCGAAGGCAAGGCCGAAAAGGGACGCAAGGAGAAGGCATGGCAGCTCGGGCCAGTCAGCCGGGAAGATCTCATCGAGGTAGAGACCTTCTACCAAAGTGCATCAGGAGGGCTGACCCTCAAGGCTTTCGGGCTCGATTCGGCGTGGTGCGGTCGGGAGACGGTGGACCTTGACGCCGAATTCGAGAAAGCGGGGCTGCGAAGGCGGAAATCCTTTTTTTCTTTAAGGCTCAGAGGCAAGCTGAAGGCCGTCATGATGGCTTCGGATTCAAATGCAGGGTTGAACATGTCCGGCCTCATGAAGTGTATTCACGTCTTCGTGGTCGATAAGGAAGAGCTGCCTTTCGACGCTCTCATCAGTCAGTTGGGTAGACTATCGTCTCTGTACGATGAGCAGGAGATACCCGTCCTTCTTTTTCCAGTCTCTTACATGGACGAACAAAAGGCACCCTACGAAAAAATTTACGACCTCCTTGTCTTTCATATCTCGGTCGGTAAACGGTTCATCGAGTTCCTGGAACGGATGACCGACAGGACCGCGAGAAGGAAATACAGAGAACTATCCCCGGACCGGAAAGGAGAAACACGTGAGCAGTAGACATGAGTCCCGTTATCTAATGGAGAGCGACGAGGAGCCTCTCCGCCTCGATTTGAAGACGAAAAGGGAGTTTGTTGAGGAACAGGCCCGCTTTGCAGGGATCAAACCCGGGATGCGTCTTATTGATGTGGGCTGCGGTTCAGGAAAAACGACATCAGTTCTCAATGCTCTTGTACAGCCCGGAGGAACGGCAATCGGGATAGATATGTCCGAGAGCAGAGTCCGGTATGGAAAGGAACATTACGGGAACGAGGGTATAGAATTCCTCCGCAGAGACATGCGTGATCCGTTGGACGATTTGGGTGAATTCGATTTTATGTGGGTCCGCTTCGTGCTGGAGTATTACCGGGCAGAGGCAGAGTCAATGGTGGAGTATGTGACAAAAATCCTGAAGCCGGGCGGCATCCTTTGTCTCATCGATCTTGACTACAACTGTCTGAACCATTTCGAAATGTCGGAGAGGCTCGAGAAGACCACACGGGAACTCATGGAGGCGGCGGAGGCTAAAGCGAACTTCGATCCCTACACAGGACGAAAATTGTACTCGTTCCTATATAAATTGGGTTTTGCAAAGATCAGGGTCCGTATGGATGCCCATCATCTCATCTACGGCGATCTCAGCGCGGCCGATAAGTACAATTGGTCAAAAAAGCTCGAGGTCGCCGGCGGCGAGAAGCTCAGCCACGACTTTCACCGCTACAGCTCCGGATACCAGGGGTATAAAGAGGAGTTCAATGCCTTTTTCAATGACCCGGGCCGGTTCACCTACACGCCGGTAATATCTGTGTGCGGGTACAAAGACCACCCTCTGCCGACACTCACAAGGAGGTCTCCATATGAAAGTAGTCAAGATTGACCAGGTGCCCAAAACGGACGCACAAAGCCCGTTGTTCACGGGACCGGTGACCATGCAGTCGATAGTGGACACCGATCTCAGTAAACGGTTCAAGGTTCAGCAGGTCAATTTCGGCGAAGGCGTAAGGAACAAGTTCCACACCCATACCATCGAACAGGTGCTTATCGTTACGGAAGGCAAGAGGATCGTCGCCACCGAAAAGGAGGAAATCACAGTCGGCCCGGGAGAGATCATTTTTATCCCGGCAGGAGAGAAGCACTGGCATGGCGCTGCCCAAGGCCATACCTTTTCTCATCTGTACGTGATGGCGCCCGAGAGCGATACGACCCAGGTGGAGCCTTAAGGCGCGTCTTCCCTTACACGAGGCTCTGCTCCGTCCACCCCACCTTGACGATCCTTATCCGGCCGAGGTCGCTTACGCCCAGATGGTATTTCCGGTCAGCTTCGGCTATGTGGATGGGCGCCACGTCGAGGGGTCTGTCCTCGCCAAAGGTCGCTATGCGTTTGAGACGAAGGATTTCCGCACCCACTGCGTCGATTGCCACCGGGTCGATGCCCACAATGATGCCGCTATAGGGCCAGACATAACGCCGGTCGAAGAAGTTTGCACCCCGTCCGTAGAATTGAGGGGTGAGGGCAACGAGGACATTGAGCTTCGTCTTCCCCTTCACCTGGGGCAGGGTCCAGATATGGCCAAGGTCGGCACACCCATTAGGATGATAATCGGAAGGACTCGGGACGAACTGAATGTAATTTTTGAGAAGGGTGCCCACTCCGGCCCAGTGGTGCGTCCTCACGGGGCGGGTGTTGACCAAAGCCGTTGCTTTGAGGAACAAGGGGTGCTCATAGACGGCGTGGTCGGCGACCGCAATAGACTCTGCTCCGATACCCACGTCCATGAGCCTGCGGCGGATAGCCTCCTCCATCTCGGGAGGGGTGGGCAAGTTACGCCAGGAGTTGCTCTTTATGCCTACCACATCCGTTTTCCTGAAGAGACTTTGCCACGCAGCAAGGGGCTCCTCGGTTTCCGTGAGCTTCTTTAGACCTTCGTCGAGCATCGAGCGAAGCACCTCGGGCCTTATCTCTCCACCGGGTCCCAGGACGTCCCGGTTTCTCACCAGAACCACCTTCGCGTTTTCAGCTGCCCTGCCTTTTAGAGGCATGCCCATTGCCGTTACCGCGGCAAGCCCTGCCGTACTTTTCAGGAAATCCCGACGGGTAATCTTCATCGCTCCTCCTTCAACGCAGCTTTCACCGCTCCTATGAGTCTTCGTGCCGCATCAGCCTCCGGCGTATGAAAGGCGACGACGAGATCGTGCCCTTCCACCTCTGCGCCCGTCCACGCGCCTTCAGCCTCTCTCATGCCCTCCGTATCCAGGCTGTAAGCCTTCTTAAGCTCCACCATAGCCGATCTCGCCCTCTCTGCAGTAGGGTATGCCACAATGAGCAGGAAGGTCCTTTCCTTTCCTAAATCGTACCGGGCGAAGATAGCCTCGGTGTCGGATGCGAGCCCGAGGATGTTCTCATTCGACACGAAACATCGCTGGTTAAGCAATACATGGCTTCTCACGAACCGGACACTCCCCTCTGCCCGCCGCTCCTTTGGCAGGGTCTCCAGGAGCCGCGGAGGAGCTCCTTCCTCCACAATCAAGGAAGCAATCTTTCGGCCGACCTCGAGGACAGCCTGTTCCTGCTCCTTTCCCTCGCCCTCTCCATAGACGCTGACGAAATATCTGCCTTTCCAGAACCTGAGCAGTCCGCCGCCGAACTCCGATCCCTGGCCTATGGCCGCATCCGGGTCCTGCCTGTCCCAGGCGAAGATGCCAAAGGCGTCCTCGGGCGTTCCCATCTCGTAGACCTCCGCGACAATCGCCGGATGGCCTCCTCTTTCGAAGCGCTGGACCGCGAGTCGCTTGAAGTTGAACGCCAGAAAGACCTCACCGGCGCCGTCCATATAACTGAAGATCGCCCGCCCCGCATAGGGCACAGCTTCTCCGGCCCTCTTCCACCCCCCTGCATCAGAAGGCCAGCCGATGGTTGCGCTCATTGCTTCCCTTCCGGCGGTAAAGCCCGGCCATGCCATGAGAAGGAGGGTTGTGAGTAGAAAGAAGCGCCATTTGTCTTTGCCAAAACGCACTTTTTGGTCACCTCCATCGCCTTCGACCAA
>CAVVPU010000112.1:0-5800 GCA_963750015.1 uncultured delta proteobacterium
GGTGTCCGCAGGCGAGTCTTCTTTACGAAAGAAACAGGGCTGAAATCGGGAACCTATCAGCTTCCGGCGACGTTGTTCCTTGTCGTCAACCGGACACTCCACACATGGGCGCTCGCCACGACGGTGAGGCCCGACCCCGGTTCCGCTATTTATCACAGCCCCTTCTTCAACGTATACGAGACCGGGACATGCTGCATGGGGAACATCGAGCTTCCCCGGAATGCATCGCCGGGAGACATCGACGAGTGGGAGAATGCGTTCTTCGACGGCGCCAGCAATGGCCACATCGCGCCGAAGCTGCAAGGTGTAGAGCCTTACGAGCTGTGGAAGACCATCGAGGGAAAGAAGGGATTTCCCAAAGAGTATCTCGTCCCCTGCGGCACCGTGGAGGACGTCATCAAGTCAGCGGTGGAAAGGAGGGCGCCATGGACACAAATCTGAAAGACCGTTTTATCCAGAAACGGTTCCCCACCATCATGACGCCCAGGTACGAGGACCTTATGCCCTGTCTCCTGCATCAGACCCGCCTCCTGATAGCCCGCGGAGGACTCTACATCGATACCTTGCAGCCCTTCGGAGCCTTCCGGCGGTGTCTCTGGTTCGCCGACAGGGACCTGCCTTATGGGGAGGTCAAAGAGGTGGATGAGTTTTCGGGGATTCTCAAGAATCCCCAGGTAACGGCGGTCTTTGAGAACTATGTCCTGCCGCAGGCAGCCGAGTATGCCGACGATAACCAGGAATGGGCGGGCTGGATCGTATGGTCGAAGGAAGAAGGATACTCCTGTCTGCCACTCGATTTTGAGGCCTCCGCCGCACGCGTATTCATCAAGCACAGACCGGTCCTTCCGGCAGATACCCATCTCGTCATCGACGTCCATAGCCACGGTATGATGAAAGCCTTCTTCTCATCGACCGATAACGTTGATGACTCGGGCGGTGTAAAACTGTCGGTGGTGCTGGGCAGCTATGCCAGGAACGAAGGGCGACACGACTTTCGCTATGAATGCAGGGCTGTTGTCGAAGGGTTCTTTTTCCATGTGGAGGTGGACCAATGAATACGTTGAGACATTACGTGCACCCCTCCATCGTTTCCGGCCGCCAGCCCATTGATATCGCCTTGATCGGGGTAGGGGGAACAGGCAGTCAGGTATTGTCCGGGCTCGCGAGAATGAATCAGGCTTTGAAAGCGCTCGGCAGCCCCGGTCTTCAGGTACAGGTGTTCGACGGCGACAGCGTGAGTGCGTCCAACGTGGGGCGGCAGCTTTTTTCTCCTGCCGACATAGGGAAGAACAAGGCAGTCGTCCTCGTCACCCGTCTCAATATGTTTTTCGGGACGAACTGGGAAGCCTATGCATGCAACGTGTCGAAAGGCCTGCGTCTTCCGGGCGGCATCATGATATCCGCCGTCGATGACGTGGAGGCTCGATACCTCGTCAGGGACATCGGGAAGAACAGCGGGATTGTTTATTGGGTCGACACCGGAAACACCACCAGCTCCGGTCAGGTCGTCCTGGGCACATTCGACAAGGTGGACCAGCCGGTGAAGTCGTGCCCGTCGTACCTCCCCCATGTTCTCGATCTCTACCAGGGGATTATGGAGGAAGAATCCCACAGGCCCTACCAGGGCCCAAGCTGTTCGCTCCAGGAGGCTCTCTCGAGACAGGACCTCTTCGTCAACCAGTGGATGGCCACCTGCGCACTGGAGGTGATCTGGAGGATGTTCAGATACGGGCAGGTAAAGGTCCACGGAGCCTTCGTCAACCTCAACACTATGACTGTCCGAGCCCTCCCCGTGAACCCTGCCGTCTGGGAATCGATGGGGTGGAAACCCCCGAAAAGGAGGAGAAAACCACATCGGAAAGCGGCATAACGAACAACATGATCCTTAAGGGTGGCTTCGGCCACCCTTTTTTTTCGGGCTTGCTGCTGGCTCGTCGTATCGGCAAAACAAAATCGCGTTGTGGATGAGAAAGTCATGGGCATCGTCTTTCAGTAAAACCGTACAATACGTGGGGTTTTTGAGCTGATCAGCGCTTTTGTAAGTAGAGAGTCAAGCTGCTTAGTATGCCTACGAAGAGTTGGTTTTATGAACCGGCAAGAACCGAGAAGTAGAGTAGACTACGGGCGCCGTGTGACCTCACGGCCATCGGTTTCCCGCAGCCCCTCACCGAACCGGACGTACACGTTTCCCTATGTATCCGGCTCTCCAGAGGCCACGGCCTGCCTCAAGCTACACCGCTTAAGAACGTCTCTCTGCACGCTGGGGACAGGACCGTTATGGCCCTGGCTCTGTGTACACAAAGTATTCCCCCGGCTTCAAAACGCCTTAGCCTCCTGCCCCCCTTCGCCATGTGGACGGCTTTCCCGTCCTCAGACTAGTGCGAAGGCTCCGCCCCGCATCATGTCCTTCCCCGGTCTCCACGGATAGCCTGTATTCACAGGCGGACCCGATGCGGTTCCCATGTTCCCGTCCTCAACCCTTTGGATGGTTAGGTGCACAGTGCTCCGTAAGAGGACTGCTCGCGGCGTCACCTTCCTTCCAGGTGGCGCGCCTCCATGCCGCCGAGCACAACCCAGTTCCGGACCAGGTCGACCAACCATAACAGTCCGATGCTGCCAAACAACCATCCGCTCCCTGCAGGGAATGTCGGCAAGCCCGTAATGGCGGACTGCGGTCTAACGGCATAGAAGAAGATAGTCGACTTCGCGTTCGCCCACGTCGAGCACTGTATCTCATTCGAGCACATTGCTTATTGGGACTTTGAGGCAGCGCCTCGTAAGGAGTCTTGGACTACGGTCCACGCTTCTTCCACTCCCGTTTTGATTTCTTCCCATGCCTCATCACTGGCACCCTTCAATTCGTCCAGCTTCATTCTGGCCGTATCTTGCTCATACTGCAAGGCTTCGATCGTTTTGTAGTATTGAATCTTCACTTCAGCCATAGAGCTCGTCTGCCTTAGCTTTGAGTAGAGCCATCTGTGCGCTCCATTCTTCCAACTGCGCATCCAGCTTTTCTTCGTACCTCTTTCGCTTGTCCATCGCAGCAACCTCCTCTTGGTTTTCGACGAACACAATCTCAATATTAGTGTATGACGGGGATACGCATGAAACAGCAATGAGCATTCAGAGGCCTTAAGTTGGCGCTTAAGAATGGATGGCAGATCTGACCGGAGCCCAGTACCCTTAACAGGGGTCAAACATACCTGACAACCTACACTTATGCCTGCGAACTATCGCTCTTTATATGGTCATGACGACATCATCAGGGGCTATTTCTTTCGGAGAAACTCGTACGCTTCGATGATTGCTTTAGTTTTCCTCTCAGCCATTTCTTGGAATTCTATTCCCAGATGCTGCACCTTGTCGGGGTGATATTTCCCGAGGAGTTCTTTGTATTTCTTTCTGATAGTTGCCGGGCTATCCTTGTCAGTGACCCCTAGAATCTGTCGATATTCTTCTTCTGTATGTGCATTTTCCCAGCCCTGCTGCTGATAGCCATATCTTTCGCTTCTTTGATACATCCCTTGTTTGAGCATTCTTGATACATAATTGTATATGAAGTAGCCCACGAGGATGAAAATGATAAGTGTCGCAAAACGCGTCATAGGCCTTTTCCACTCCCGTTACGATATATTGCACCAGCTATCAGTTTCAGAGCCTATACAGATCCATCATTGACTACCCGGTACAGCTTCTGAGTGCGCTTGGTTTTGCCGGTTATCAATATGTGAACGGGCAAGATTCGGGATAAGTATGGTGAGTCATTTCTTCCTATAGACGTTTAATCCTACCTTGACCTCTTCTTTTTCGGGCACGGCAACATTTCCTTCTGTTGATCCAATAATAATGGTTTTTCCCGATGATGACGGGCCGAATTCTTTGGTAATATCAACCTTGATGGTCAGGATGTTGCCTTCCAACTTCATCTCGACGTTCTTCATCTCCATATCCTCCCAGTGAATCAAATGTGAGGTAGTTTATCATACATCGGTCGACAGAAAAAACTTCTTGATATCACAGAATGGAGGGAAAGGGTAAGATAAGGTCATGCACGCGCTTCAGCGGAGGAGGTCGTGACGACCGTCCTCTCTCCGGCGTCGGTCACCGTGTTGGCAGCCACCGGAATACCCTCGTAGGTAGCCAGCCTCATCCCGCATACAAGGCAGAAGGTTTACTACCCTCCCTGGCTCACCGCGGTCTTGAAGAATAATCTTCCAAAGTAAAGGATTCTCTGCGCTCCAGGGCTCCACCTGCTAACCTTGACCTCAAATGTTCGCCCGTTTTTGCCGAATGCCGTGTGTAACGCGCTACCACACCATCGAGGCCCCGGTATGCTTTCACTACTTGCCGTGGAGCACGTCCATCCATAGAAGAGCCTCGGCCTCGCTTATTCTGCCGAGGTACATCTGCGTGGTTTTGAGATCCTGGTGACGGAGAATCACCTTGGAGACGACCTCAAGGGATATTCCGTTCCGGCTTGCGTAGGTAGCCGAGTGACGCCTGAGGTCGTGTGGTCTGATCTTCACGTTCATCCTGTCTCCGAGCCTTTTGACCATGGACCGTGCTGTTGAGTAGCCGATAGGAAAGAGCTTCTGATCAGGGAGAATGTTGTGGGTGTCGCGGTATGCCTTGAGTCTTCCGGCCACCGTTTCTGGCATGAAGGCACTTTATTCCTCCCGCCCTGATTTTGGCCGACGTATCGTAATTCTTCTTCCGTTCACGTCCGACGCCAATAGGCCCAACACCTCCCCTATCCTCATGCCACGCCGTGCCTGGAGTTCGAGGATAAGCCTGTCCCTCGGCTTTGTGCAGCGATAAATGAGTTCATCGATCACCTCCCTGCCAACGATCTCTCACTGTTTCATTCTCGGTGCCCGGAAGGTTTTCGAAAGAAGGGGGTCGTTGCACGGGTTGGTCATTAAGGTGACGCTCCTCTGGATGGTAAAGTTGAAAAAGGATTTCAACTGGGCATAGCGCAGACGTGCGGTCGTTCTGGCCCGTCCTTCCGTCAACAGAAGCAAGAACTGGTAGATATCTTGGGGGGACAGCTCGTCAAGTGAGGCGTTGCCAAGAAGGGCCTCTATGTTTCGAAACAGATAGCCGTAGCTTTCCCGGATCTTCTCCTTCGCGCTGTTCTTCTGGTGATCTCTGAACTGCTCGATTGCGTCCCGTAGTGTCATAATTGCCTCCTCGTATGGTTTTCGGGGCCTCACATGTAATATGAGAGGCACGGCGAGGAGGAGCAGCGAAAGGCGACTTCCTGCTACAAAAAGGGCCATTCTCGAAACATGCAAGCTTTGCGCTGGAAATCGATGGGATGCGTGAAGAAAAAAGGGCGGGGCCACTTGCCGACCCTGCCCTCGAGTCTTGCGAACGATGCCTACTTCCTGATCCTTCTCCTTATTGCTGCGAGTCCGGCAAGGCCGGGACCAAAGAGGAGGAGCGCTGCGGGAACAGGCACGGGGGCGGGATTTTGTCCATCGGCGTAGAGCGCCGCACCGGTCAAACTTAATGAATCACTACCACCACTGCCAATCTGCCCGATGGTGTAGTCGATCGTAACCTCGTCAAATGCGATGGCGGATTGACTATCCGGCGGATATAGTACAACGCCGGCGGGCAACCAATCTCAAGATGTTATTATCGTTCCTGTATACGACGCTACCTGCGCACCGTTATGATAGAATGTCGTTGTTGCTGTAGTGCTAGTGTCGTAACCAGAGCTATTGTTGCCATAGAGGCCGAGGTCCAACCACGAGTCATTCGCGCCAATCGCTGTTGTGTAGACGCTGTTGAGGGT
>CAVVPU010000113.1:0-20421 GCA_963750015.1 uncultured delta proteobacterium
CCGACAGCTGTGATCAGTTCGACCGGCATCTCCGTGTAGTGCGGGAGAATCTCGTGGAGCTGGGTGGCTACGGTTCTCAGGTGGTTTACGATGACGATAGCAACACCCATGTCGGCCGGCAGATGCCGCAATAGACGGGTATAGGCATCGAGGCCGCCGGCCGAACCGCCCACGCAAACAACGGGAAAGTCTTTTGAGACACTCTTAGCTTTCATTGATAATCCACCCTATGATGAGAGTTCCTTTTTTTTGCCCTGGAACACGGCATACCACCAATCACGAAAAACGTGTGGCTCCATTCATAGTATCCCTTTTTACTCTATTACGCATTTGTCCCATTTCTTCCGTGCATTTCCACGGGGTATGGTCAGGGGAAAGCCCTCAAAAAGTGCTCTTTGGCATGTGTCGAAATCACAAACCATCATCCTGCGCAATGGACAACGGGAAGTGGGAGGGTTACTTTCATCCTCCGAAGGCTCAATAATGCGAGAAAATAGCGCAACGAGTGATGGGGTTCAGGTACCGACATGGGACACACCTGTCCTCCCAAGGCAAGGCCGCATCCGCATCGGTCTCACGCATAGATGTCCGCAAGTATGTCCATGTCCATGCCTTTAAACCTCTCCCTTATCGTATCGAGGGTCCGAACAAATATGGCCGATTTCCTTTTTTGTGAGACGTGACCTGTGCGCCGCATTATATTTTTGCATAGAGTCTCGATGGGAGCGTCCGGGGGAGGATAGTCCATGGCTGCCGATAATCTGCGTGCCGAGTTGACGGATAGAGGAGTATCCCGCCGCGATTTCCTCAAGTTCTGTTCAGCCATGGCGGCTGTGCTCGGGCTTTCTTCGGTCTATGTACCGAAAATCGCCCATGCGCTGGAAACGAAGAAGAAACCTATCCTCGTCTGGATCGAGTGCCAGAGCTGCACCGGAGATACGGAAGCATTGCTCAGGGCCACAAAGCCGACCGTTGCCGAACTGGTTCTTGATGTCCTGTCCCTCGATTACAGCGAGACCATCATGGCAGCGGCAGGCACGCAGGCGGAAAAGTCGCTCGCCGACGTAGTAAAAAACCAGAAAGGGAAGTACTTCGCGGCGGTCGAGGGCTCGATCCCGCTGGGAGAGAACGGCGCATATTGCTGCGTAGCGGGCCGCAGCTCCGTCGATATCGTCCGGGAGGTGTGCGGGAGTGCCCTTGCCACTTTTGCCATGGGGACCTGCGCCACTTACGGCGGCATCCCGAAGGCCCACCCGAATCCCACGGGCGCTGTCGGGGTGCGGGACGTGGTTCCCAGGGCGACCATCATAAACCTCGCCGGCTGTCCGGTCAATGCCGAGAACATAACGGCGGCGATCGTCTACTACCTGACCTTTGGATTGCTTCCTCCGGTCGATGCCCTGGGGAGGCCTCTTTTTGCATACGGCAAGCGGATTCATGACAACTGCGAGAGGAGAGCCCACTTCGATGCGGGGCAGTACGTCAGACAGTGGGGTGACGAGGGACACCGTCTCGGCTGGTGTCTTTATTACATGGGGTGCAAAGGTCCCGCGGCGTACCAGAACTGTCCGACGGTGAAGTATAACGAACGCACCAGTTGGCCGGTGCAGTCCGGGCACGGTTGTATCGCCTGCGCCGCGCCCAACTTCTGGGACGAGATGACGCCCTTCTACCGGAGGCTTCCGCAGCCGTTCGGCATCACGGTGGAGACAACTGCCGACAAGGTCGGGCTGGCAGTCACCATAGCGACGATCGGTGGTATCATCGCTCACACGGTAGCGAGATTCCTCCGGCGAAAGAAGAAACCCAAGGAAGAGCCGAAGGCTCAGCCAAAGACTGAATGGAAGGGTCCAGAATGGCGCGAATAGTGATTGATCCCGTAACCCGCATAGAAGGCCACCTGCGTATCGAGGCGAAGGTGGAAGATGGGAAGGTGGTCGATGCCTGGTCGTCGAGCACCATGTTCAGGGGCATCGAGATCGTCCTGAAGGATCGCGATCCGAGGGACGCCTGGCTCTTCTGCCAGAGGATATGCGGCGTCTGCACCACCGTTCATGCCCTTGCCTCCGTGCGAGCCGTGGAAAACGCGCTGGGCATGACGATCCCGGACAACGCCCGGATCATGCGCAACATCATCGCGGCCGTCCAATTTGTTCAGGATCACGTGATCCACTTCTACCACCTTCACGGCCTCGACTGGATCGATATTGTGAGCGCTTTGAAGGCCGATCCGGCAAAGACCGCGTCCATTGCCCAATCCCTGTCCGACTGGCCGAACTCCGGCGCCTCCTTCTTCGCGACGGTACAGAAACGCGTCAAGGGGCTGGTCGATACAGGGCAGCTCGGGCCATTTGCGAACGGGTACTGGGGCCACCCCGCCTACAAGCTGCCTCCCGAAGTGAATCTTCTGGGAGTGGCTCACTACCTGGAGGCCCTCGATTGGCAAAGGGGCATCGTGAAAGTGCATGCCCTTCTCGGCTCCAAGAATCCCCATTTGCAGACCTACCTGGTGGGCGGGATAGCCCGGCCTGTCGACCCCAACAGCCAGAACGCCATCAATGCCGACGCCATTGAGCTTATGACCCTGGCCGCGAGGCAGGCCATCGACTTTGTCAGTAAAGTCTACATACCGGACCTCCTGGCCATAGCCTCATATTACAAGGACTGGGCAAGCTATGGCAGCGGGGTCGGCAATTACATGACCTACGGCGAGTTTCCGAGAGACAACCGCAGCAATACCGACAACCTGCAACTGCCGAAAGGGATAATCCTCGGAAAAGACTTGACGAAGATCATGCCCGTTGACCAAAAAAAGATCGCCGAGTACGTGACCCATTCGTGGTACGAGTATGGACAGGGGGACGGACAGGGAAAGCATCCGTGGGAGGGCGAGACGAACCCGAAGTATACGGGACCGAAACCCCCCTATGATTATCTGGATACACAAGCAAAGTACAGCTGGCTCAAGACGCCCCGGTACGGGGAGACGTCCATGGAGGTGGGGCCCCTCGCCCGCGTGCTTGTGGCATATGCATCCGGCCACAAAAGGGTGAAAGAGGTCGTTGATATGGCGCTGGGAAAGCTGCAGGTCGGCGCGGGTGCGCTCTTCTCGACGCTCGGTCGCGTTGCGGCCCGGGGGATCGAAACCCTGGTTATCGCCGAGATGATACCGGGCTTTATCGATGAGCTGGTTGACACCATTAAGAAAGGTGATTACCGGATCAGCCAGGTAGAAAAATGGGAACCGGGCACTTGGCCCAAGGAGACGAAGGGGTATGGCTTACATGACGCGCCTCGCGGTGCCCTCGGGCATTGGGTGGGGATAAAGGACGGAAGGATCTCGAACTATCAGGCGGTGGTTCCGAGCACGTGGAACCTCTCGCCAAGAGATGGAAAGGGAACGCGGGGGCCCGTGGAGGCCTCGTTGATAGGAACTCCCGTGGCAGACCCGAATAAGCCCCTTGAGATCCTCAGAACGGTCCATTCTTTCGACCCGTGCATGGCATGCGCAGTCCATGTGACCGATGTGAAGGGAAGACCTATTACGGTTGTGAGAGATCCGTGAAGCATGCTCAAGCTGACTGACGTCTACATTTGGGAGGTCCCGGTCCGGCTATCGCATTGGGTGAATGCGGCCTGTCTCATCATCTTGAGCTTCACCGGCTACTATATCGGCCACCCATACATAGACAACGTAAACCCGCTTTTCTACGGCACCAATCCCCACAACCAGTTTATTATGGGCTGGATGAGGCTGGTACATTTCTCGGCAGCATATGTCTTTGCAATGGGCGTCTTGCTAAGGATCTACTGGGGCTTTGCAGGCAATCCATACGCGCGGTGGAGCAGCATGATCCCTTACACGAGACAGCGGCTCGACGGACTCTACCACGACTTGCGGTTCTATTTGCTCCTGGACCCCCGGCCACCCGAGGTCCTCGGTCACTCGATGCTTGCAGGGATCGCGTACATAGTCCTGTTTCTGGGCTACCTTGTCTCCATATTGACCGGTTTCGCCCTCCTATCGCAGAGCCACGTCGGGTTCTTCTGGAAAGTGGTGGGAGGCTGGATACTTCCCTATTTCCCGGTCCAGCAGGTCCGCCTCATTCACCATTTCATTATGTGGTTCCTTATTGTCTTTCCGGTCGTTCACATGTATATCGGATGGACGACAGACCTCGTGGAAGACAACTGCGTGATGAGCTCGATCTTCAGCGGCCACAAAACATGTCATGAAAAATAGCATCGGTCTCATCGGCCTCGGTAACCTCCTGCTGCAGGATGACGCCGTCGGTTTACACGCAATAAAAGCCATAAAAGAGAGCTACAGGTTCGAGCCGCCCATCGACCTGTTCGACGGCGGCACGGCAGGGCTCGATCTGCTGCCGGTAATAGAGGATTACGAGAAGGTGCTCTTTGTCGATGCGGTTGATGCCGGACAGCCGCCCGGGGCGATTGTGATCATTGAAGGCGATGGGATCCCTTCTTTTCTGACTTCACAGGTCTCGGTTCATCACGTGGGATTGTCCGATCTGCTCTTTGCCGCGAGAATGGCCGGTTCTATGCCCGCGGAGGTCTGCCTCATAGGAGTTCAGCCCGAATCCGTCGATATCGGGCTCGAGATGACGGACGTTCTCAAAGAAAGTCTCGACCTGCTCCTGACCACGGTTGTGGAACGACTGCAAAAGTGGGGTGTAAAACCGGTTTAGACCCTTTAAGAATAGGTCTTATAAGTCCTATAGGACCTATTCTTAAGAAGAAGTGCCGCCCTCAAGGAATGGCCGCGTCCGTCCAGCCGAAGCCCGACTAGATCAACAGATGCGCGGAAACTGGTCGCCGGCGAGCATTTCGAGAACCCGTTTTACACCGAAAGGGTTCCTGACGGTTACGATGCCCGGGTGGTCGGAGGTGGCCCTTCCTATTATTGCGGCTTTCCCGCCGTACCTGTGCTTCCTCATCGCGGCAAGGATGGCAGGAGCATCTTCCTCGGGCGCAAGGGCCACGAGCTTCCCTTCGTTGGCGAGGTATAGGCAGTCGAGCCCCAGCATGGCGCAAGCTCCCGTTACCGCTTCCGAAACGGGTATAAGCTCTTCCTCGATCTCGATTCCCACACCCGAGCCCTGGGCGATCTCCTTCAGGGTCGTCCCGATGCCGCCTCGCGTAGGGTCCCGCATGACGTGTACCCGGGGAGACGCTTCAAAGATAGCGCTCACGAGCCCGTTGAGGGGGGCCACGTCGCTTCTTGCGGAGGAGGTAAAACGGAGGCCGTGGCGCTGGCTCAGCACCGCAACCCCGTGGTCCCCCAAGGTTCCGCTCAGGATGACCGTATCATTCGGTTTGCCATTCTTCACGGAGACATCGATGCCTTCGGGCGCCCGGCCTATCCCCGCGGTGTTGATAAACAGACCGTCCGCCGCCCGTTTCTCCACGACCTTGGTATCGCCGCACACAATGGAGACTCCCGCCTCGGCGGCAGCCTCGGACATTGAAATGACCACGCGTTCGAGGTCGCCCACGGCAAGACCTTCCTCGATGATAAAGCCCGCGCTTATGTAAAGCGGCTCAGCCCCCCGCATGGAAAGATCGTTCACGGTGCCGCAAATCGAGAGGCGGCCTATATCGCCGCCAGGAAAGAACAAGGGTTTCACCACGTAGCTGTCGGTGGTAAAAGCAATCTGTCGGGAAGGCCATGGGAGCAGGGATGCATCTTCGAGGGGCAGCAGCAGATTATTGGCGAAGTGGCGCAGAAACAGACCCTCTATGAGGTCGTGGCTCAGAACCCCACCGCTTCCGTGACCGAGAAGTATCAGTTTTTCATCCATACAGATAGCACGCGGCGCAGCTTCCCTCGGACGAGACCATGCACGGCCCTATCGGGTTGACGGGGGTGCACACGCGCCTGAAGAGGGGACAATCGTTCGGCGCCATTACCCCCCTGATGACTTCCCCGCAATGGCAGCCCGCGGGTTCTTCGCTTTCAGCCGGCTCGATGTCAAAGACAGGTCGGGCATCGAATTCTCCATACTCTTCTTTGAGCGCGAGACCGCTGTCCGGGATTGTCCCGAGCCCCCTCCATCGCGCGGAAGCTACCTCGAAGACTTTTTCCATCGTGCTTTTGGCCACGAGGTTTCCCTTTGCCGTCACGCCCCGGGGGTAGACGTTCTTCACTTCGGGAACGCCCGCCTCGTGCTGCCGGACTATCTCTTCGATAGCCATGAGTATATCGACCGGCTCGAACCCGGCAACCGCCGCAGGCACGCGATAGCGATCGGGCAGAAATTGCCAGGCTTCCCACCCGGTTACCAGACTCACGTGACCGGGGCAGAGGATTCCGTCCAGGCCAATCTCACGGGCGTCAAGAACGGCTTTCATGGCAGGAGGGGTGAGCTTGTGGACGGAAAAAACAGAGTAATTGGTCAGGCCCGTTTCCTTCGCCTGAATGATGGAAGCAGCGACCGCCGGGGCGGTTGTCTCAAAGCCGATCCCGAGAAAGACGACCCGCTCACCGGGGTGACGGGTCGCGATGCGAAGGGCATCGAGGGGCGAATAGACGATTTCGACCCGCGCTCCCTCCGCCCTCGCAGTCAGAAGACTGCCACCTTCGCCCGGCACCCTGAGCAGGTCCCCGAAGGTGGCGACTATCACATCGGGAAGACGTGCGAGGGCGAGGGCATAGTCGATGTCAGCGCGGTCGGTGACGCAGACGGGGCAGCCGGGCCCCGAAAACATCCGGATAGTCTCCGGTAAGAGCTGCCTGATACCGTACCGGTAGATGGCGTGGCTGTGGGTCCCGCAGAATTCCATGATCTTGAGGGGCTTAGTGGAGATATCGCCTATCCGCCGGGTGAGGCTGCGCACGAGCAACGGGTTCGAATAAACCTGGCTATTCTTCATCCTCACCGGCAATCATTTCGAGTAGCTTGAGGGTCTCCATCGCATCACTGGCGGCCATAACGTGGAGGGCGAAGCCGGCGTGGACAATGACGTAATCACCTGCTTTGGCCTCGGGGGTAAGGACGATGCTGACGCGGGTTTCGATTCCCCCCATGTCGACATCTCCCAGGGAACCATCGATGCTTTTTATGAGAGCGGGAACTGCCAGGCACATGATTCTTTAGATTATACTTCGTGAAAAGAGCAAAGGCATACTTTTTTCCCATTCCGGAACCTTCCTGACGGGCTCGCCCTTATCCCTCACCTGTCATCGTCGCATGGGCGATCGCCGCCTGACCGAGAGAGATACCTCCGTCATTGCAGGGCACCTGGCAGTGAGTGAAGGATGAGAGTCCACGTTCCTGCAGGATGGGAAGGGTCAGGTCCAGAAGCAGCCTGTTTTGAAAGCAGCCGCCGCTGAGGACGACCTTTTTGATCCCGCTTTCCTCTGAGAGCATTGAAGCCATCTTCCCGATCATCTCCGCCACGGTTTCATGGAACCTGCGGCTGATGATGGCAGGGTCGATATGGTCGGAGAGATCGGAGAGAAGGGCCTGGATAAGCTCCTTGAGCATCACCTGCCTCACGCCTTCAACCTTTTCTATGCGGAAAGGGTATGGCGATAGATGGCTGCCGGCGGCAGCGATCATCTCGAGGGCGATTGCCGCTTGTCCCTCAAAAGAGATCGTCCTGCACACGCCCAGCAGAGCGGATACGGCATCGAAGAGGCGACCACAGGAAGAAGTGAGGGGAGTGTTGATGGGACCCTCTATCTGTGCGGTAATGGCCTGGCGCTCGTCTGCCTCGATCTGCGAGAGGGAGGACGCGCCGGGTACGTCCCGGAACAGGCTATAGAGGTAAGCGAAGGCGAGGCGGTAAGGCCTTCGGATGGATGCCTCTGCCCCGGGCAGGGGCATTTTCTCTATATGACCCAGCCTTTGAAAACCCTTGTATGTGGCGACGAGAAACTCACCACCCCACACGGTTCCGTCCGGCCCAAAGCCCGATCCGTCGAAAGCCACGCCGATTACCGGACCGGAAAGGCCATTATCTGCCATGCATGATGCGATGTGGCCGTGGTGATGCTGGACCCCGACGAGTGGAAGGGACTGCTTGAACTGGAGGGCGTACCTCGTGGAGAGGTAATCGGGATGGAGATCGTGGGCAATCACTTCCGGGACGATCCGGAAGAGCTTTTTGTAGAGTTCGATGGTATCGCCAAAGTGACGTAGCGTATCGAGGTTTCCCATATCCCCGATGTGCTGGCTCACGAAGGCGAATCGATCCCGGGCGAGACAGAAGGTGTTCTTCTCTTCTACCCCGGCCGCGAGAAGGGGTTTCGTGAGAAAGGGCAGTTTTATCGGATAAGGAGCGTAGCTTCGGGCTCTTCGTATCGGCGCCTGCCTTCCGGCCGTCGTTGCGAAAACGCTGTCGTCGTACCGCCCGTAAATATCCCTGTTGTGGAGGAGCATGAAGTCGGCCAGCGGCCTCAGACGCTCCCTGGCCTCGTCGTTGTCTTTCACGATCGGTTCTTCGCTCATGTTGCCGCTTGTCATGACGAGGGGCACGTCGACGTCCCGGAGAAGTATATGGTGGATAGGCGTGTAGGGCAGCATGACTCCCAGGTATCTATCGCCCGGGGCAACGAAGGCGGACACGTAACCGGAGTGCCTCATCGGAAGAAGGACAATAGGCGCCTGGGCAGAGCGAAGAAGGTTCGCTTCCGCTTCTGTCAAGTGGCAGAAGCTCTCCACCATCTCCAAATCCCTCATCATCACGGCGAATGGTTTGTCGGGCCTTTTCTTTCTTGTTCTCAGTCGGGCGACTGCCGTTGAGTCCGTTCCATCGCAGGCGAGGTGAAAACCACCCAGCCCTTTGAGGGCACCGATCGAACCCGAGCGAAGGAGACGGGCCGTTTCCCGGATGGGATCGTCGCAGGCCGGGATGCTTCCGCTCCCATTCTCGATCCACACCCGGGGACCGCACACCGGGCACGCGTTGGGCTGCGCGTGAAAGCGCCGGTTGAGCACATCCTCATATTCTGCCCTGCAGAGTTCGCACATGGAGAACTTCGCCATTGTCGTATTCCGTCTGTCGTAGGGAATATCGGCGATGATCGTGAATCTGGGGCCGCAATTGGTGCAGTTCGTGAAAGGATAGCGAAACCTTCGGTCGGCAGGGTCCAGGATCTCGGCCAGGCAGTCGGGGCAGGTCGCTATATCGGGCGATATGAGCTGATATCCGGCCTCGGTCCGGCTTTCCCTGATCTCAAAAACAGCATAGCCCTTCGGCGCCCCATCCCGCGCTTCTATGGACTCTATCCGCGCCAGAGGAGGCGCCTCCTGTTCGAGGGCAAATGAAAAGGCGCTCACAGCCTGCTTGGGCCCTTCGACCTCTATCTCCACGGCTCTGCTCGTATTGAGCACCCAGCCCTTGAGCCCGTGTTCCTTTGCGAGGCGAAAGACGAAGGGGCGAAACCCCACACCCTGGACGACGCCACGAACATCGAGGTGCCTCAGGACGAGAACTTCTTGAGCCACTCTATCCAACCACCCAGTCCTTGCCCGTTCCGGCATGAAACCTGAAAGACAGGCACTTCAGGATTGACCGCACGGACGCCTTCCATGAACCGGTCCATAAAGAAATCGATATACGGGAGCAGGTCTATTTTGTTGAGCACCACCGCCTGAACGCTGCTGAACATCCCCGGGTATTTGAACGGTTTGTCGTCTCCCTCGGGCACCGAGGCGATGAGCACCCTGATCTGCTCGCCCAGGAGGAATTCCGCGGGACACACAAGGTTGCCCACGTTCTCGATGAAAAGAAAACGGGCTTTCCCGACATCGAGCTTCTGGAGGGAGTTCTTTATCATGGCTGCATCGAGGTGACATTCGCCCCCGGTATTGATCTGGACCACCGGTACATTCTTTTCACCGACTTTTTCGGCATCGAAGGTCGAGGCGATGTCCCCTTCGATCACCGCGAGGGGCACACCCAGTTCCTCTATCGTTCGGATGATGAGACTCGTCTTGCCTGCACCGGGCGAGGCCATGACGTTAACGGCCGTTATGCCGAGCCTCTGGAAAAACGCCCGGTTCTCGGCCGCGATTTGTTCGTTGGCGCTCAAGATGTTCTTCACCACCTCGATCTTCATGTGCCCATCCTCCCTCGGTCGGAACTCTCAGCCCGGTCCCTCCACTTCTATGGTGTCCACGTAACACTCTCTTCCCCGGATCAGCTCACCATTACTTTTCCCGCAGGTGGGGCATAACCCGTGACTCTCCAAGCCAAACTCACACAAGCAGTCTTTGCACCGCAGTAGCGCGGGCACTTTCGTCAGGGTAAGTCTGGCCCCCTCGGCGAGAGTCCCTTTGGAAACAACCTCGAAACAAAATCTGATAGGTTCCTCCGCGACGCTCAATAGTTCTCCCACCATGAGGTTAATCGCGGACACCCTCCGCTGCCGGGCCTCGGTCACGACAAGGTCCAACATACTCTGGGCAATAGCCAATTCATGCATGGTATTCTGTCCCGGACCGGCGAAAGTTCGGTTTCCATTATAGCATACGGCAGAAAGAACGCGGCTGCAGGTCGGAAGATTATCAAATCAAAAGCATGCACTAGCGGGTGAGCCTCTTTTTGATACTCGGGAGGTACCTCGAATCGTCACCAAGCCTCAAAGGGGGCACGCAAGGAGCAGATGGTCGAGGGCAGATTCACCGTAATGCCATAATCTTAGGGCCGCATTATAATGTAACGTGCGGTGGGATAGAAAATCCCTTCGAATCGTCCTTGCCCTGCATCCGTCAGCAAAGGACGAAGGGCCGGGTCGGAAGGGCGGCACGGTTCGGGCCTTTGAGCACCCTTGCCGACAAGGAGGCTGGTATGCTGTTCATCGAGGATTTGCAGGTAGAGCTGGCAGGCAAGATCCTCCTCAAGGACATCAATCTTGAGATCAAGCCCGGTGAAACCCATATGCTCTTCGGTCCCAACGGCTCGGGCAAGACCACGCTCCTCATGACCATCATGGGCTATCCCCAGTACGAGGTGAAGAGGGGCAGGATTATCTTCAAGGGACAGGACATCACACATTTCCCTATTGACGAGCGTGCGAAGCTGGGGATCGGCATGTCCTACCAGCGTCCGCCTACCATCAACGGCTTGAAAACGAGACAGATGGTTGAGATCTGCGCGAGGAAACGGGTCGATGCCGAAACCCTTGCCCGATCGGTCAATTTCGAAGACTTCCTGGAGAGGGACGTGAATGCGGGTTTCTCGGGAGGGGAGATCAAACGCTCCGAACTCCTCCAGCTCATCGCGCAGGACCCGGATCTTTTCCTCTTCGACGAGCCGGAATCGGGGGTGGACATCGAGAACATGGCTCTCATCGGGAAGACCATTGCCCGGGTGCTGCAAAAGACCCCGACGGACGACAAGACAAAGACGGTCGCGGGACAGTGGCGTGAGAGGACAAAAATGGGCCTTATTATCACCCACACGGGTTACGTGCTCGATTACGTTCCTGCGGATAAGGGGCAGGTCCTTTACGAAGGCGTCTTATCCTGCGTGGGGAACCCAAGGGAGATTTTCGACTGCATCGGGAAATCGGGGTACAAGGAGTGCGTGAGATGTTCAATCGAGCAGAACTGAGGCAGAAGGCTCTCGGGGCCTTGCAGAAACCGGCCTCCTTCGGGGAAGACGTGAACCTTGATAATTTCGATAGGTCCTTCGTCCCCCATAAATACATGGCCGACGAAGAGATGTGCAGGTTGCCTGAAAAAGAGATAGAGCGACTCATGATCTCGGGCCTCGATGTGACGGGTAAAGAACGGGGCGGCACCTACCTTCAGAAGGACACCTCCGTCGTCCACTGCAGCAGTCTCCAGGAGGGCATCGAGGTCATCCCCATTCGGGAGGCATTGGAGAAGTGCCCATGGGTGGAGGAGTATTTCTGGAAACTCGTACCGGTCGATCAGGACAAATACACCGCCTCGGCCTTTCTGGAACTCCACGACGGCTACGTGATACGGGCCCTTCCGGGCAGCAAGAGCGTCTACCCCATCCAAGCCTGTCTCTATATGGAGAAGAAAAACCTCCAGCAGAACGTCCATAACCTCATCATCGCAGAAGAAGGCGCGGAGCTGCACGTTATCTCGGGATGCGCCGCTTCCCCCAGCCTAAAGAGAGGCGTTCACGTGGGCGTTTCGGAGTTTTTCGTGAAAAAAGGGGCTCGCCTGAGCTTCACTATGATTCACAATTGGGCGGAGGATATGGCAGTTCGCCCCCGCTCCGTCGCCCAGGTTGATGAGGACGGCCTCTTCATCAACAACTATATCTGCACGAAACCCGTCCGCTCGATCCAGATGTACCCCACCACCTACCTCGTGGGGGACAGAGCGACCGCCATGTTCTACAGCGTGATCGTGGGGAGCCCCGGTTCCAACTTCGACATAGGCAGCAGAATCGATCTTCTGAAACCAGGTTGCCGCGCCGAGATCATCCAACGTGCCGTCAGTAACGGCGGCAACATCATGAACAGGGGCCATCTCATAGGCAAGGCGCCTGATATCAAGGCGCACCTCGAGTGCAAGGGGCTGCTTCTCAAGGGCGGCGTGATCGATTCGATCCCCCAGCTCGAGGGCCACGTGGAGGGCGTTGACATGTCCCACGAAGCCGCAGTGGGTAAAGTGGCGCAGGAGGAGATTTACTACCTCATGTCGAGGGGCCTGAGCGAAGCCGAGGCAACATCGACCATCGTCCGTGGCTTTCTCAACGTGGATATCAAGGGTCTGCCGGCCCAGCTTAAGGCCGAGATTGATCGGGTGATCATGGCAAGCAATCAAGACGCAATGTAAAAGAAAAGGCGCCAAGAAAGGTTTCCGCCGATGCAGCATAGGCTTACGAACATACCGCACCAAATCGTACAAGCGCTGGACCATTTTGTTCATTTCTTCGGCACGCGGACGACGCGACTAAAAGAAAGAATGGCCGTAAACGCAACAAGCGCAATGTATAAACTATCCTCTCCTAAGTATAGCGCCGTTCTTGTGACGCGATATGGCCGAACTGATTCGAGAGCCTTTGGTTGTTGGAAGCCCGTGTTGGAATAAACCCCGAACGTGTTAGATTTGTTGTTTGATTGCAGAAGAGGAGAGTAAAACAGATTGGAAGAACACGAAAAGGCAAAAATGCTGGAGGAAAGAGGCGTTCTTCCCGCCAGTTTTGATCCATTAAAGCAATACCTGACTGAGATATCGAGGCATCCCCTTCTTTCGCGGGAGGATGAAAAAGCGCTTGCCGAAAAGGTGCACCAACACGGGGACAAGGAGGCAGCCCGAACGCTCGTCCTTTCCAATCTCAAGCTCGTGGTGAAGATCGCCCTCGGTTACTACAACACTTACATGAATGTGCGCGATCTCATTCAGGAAGGGAATATCGGACTGATGCAGGCGGTGAAGAAGTACAATCCCTACAAGGGAACGAAGTTCTCCACCTATGCTTCCTTCTGGATCAGGGCCTATATCCTCAAATACATCCGCAACAACTGGAGCCTTGTCAAAGTCGGTACCACCGGGAGCGGAAAAAAACTCTTTTATGGCCTGGGAAAGGAAAAAAGGCGGCTCGAGGCGAAAGGCATCATTCCCGTTCCGCAGCTCCTTGCCAAGAACCTCGACGTGAAGCAGGAAGATATCGAAGACATGGAGAAAAGGCTCTCCATGAGGGATGTCTCCCTCGATCAACCCTTGTACGAAGAGAGTGAAGAGACCATGATGGACATGGTGAAGACGGACGAGAACATCGAGGATATGGTCGGGGAAAGGGAAAGGCGGAAGGTAGCAGCGCGGAAGATAGCCGAGTTCAAAGGCATGCTCAACGAGCGGGAGCTCTACATTTTTGAGCACCGGATCATGACGGATGAGCCGACGACGTTCCAGGAGATCGGCGATCATTTCGGCATCTCCCGGGAGCGGGCGCGACAGATTGAGAAAAGCGTCTCGCTCAAGGTATCCATGTCCCTTATTGGGAGTGCGGAGAAAAAGGGGACCGACAAGAGAGGGTCGACGGAAGATGGAATATCGCTTCGATAACATGTATGAGCAAGGAGTCATAAGACCGCCGAGTGAAGCCTCGAGCCTGATGGTCCGCGTGACCAGGAATTGCCCGTGGAATCAGTGCGTCTTTTGCCCGGCCTACAAAGGCGTGAAGTTCTCACGGAGGACCGTGGACGAAGTGAAGAAGGATATCGACAGCATGGCTGCCGAATTCGGGAGTTCCGAGCGCGTCGACTCCGTTTTTCTGCAGGATGCCGATTCACTTGTTCTGCCCACGGACGACATAGTGGCCATTCTTGAATATTTGAAGGAGCGATTCCCGCGGATCGACAGGATCACGACGTATGCCCGGGCGAGGACGCTCAAGAGGAAGAGCGTGGACGAGCTTCGCAGGCTGAAGGAAGCAGGTCTAACCCGTATCCACGCGGGACTCGAGAGCGGCTCCGAGAAGGTGCTGCAGCTTATCAAGAAGGGTCTGACGCCGGAGGAAATCGTCACCGGGGGCAGGCATGTGATGGACGCGGGGCTCGAGCTGTCCGAATACGTCATGCCCGGCATAGGAGGCCTGGCTTTGAGTGAGGAGAACGCCTCGGAGACGGCAAAGCTCCTCAATCTGATCCGTCCCCATTTCATCAGGATCAGGACTTTCGCCATGCATCCGAAATCCCCCATGCAGCGGATGGTCCGGGAAGGGGCCTTCGTGCCCATGAACGACGAGCAGATGGTCGCGGAAATACGCAGTCTCGTCGACCACCTTGACGAGATGCATAGTTACCTCTCGAGCAACGATTTCAGCCTCAACCTCCTCATGCAGGTGGATGGCTTTCTCGATGAGAAGAAGGCATTCATGCTGGGTGAGCTCGATGCCTTCCTGTCCCTCTCGAAGAGGCAGAAACAGGTCTACATTGTCTTGCAGCGCTCGGGCTACCACCACTACCCTTTGGTCGTCGAGGACCAGAGCGTGCTCGACCAGGTGATACCTGAGATCGAAAAACTGGAGAAGGACGGGGAGGGCGCTTTCGACCGTTATATAGACGTCCTGAAGTCGTATCAGCTTCCTCAGCCGCAAACGGAAGACTGGAATTGAATTTTTCGATGCCGGCTTTCGTTGTAACCTGAAGTGCTGTGCATCCCTCGCTCTCTTTTACATCGACCCAACAAAAAATGGGACGTGGCAAGGCCATTCGTGAGGCTTATGTTTGCCATCGTATACCTGTGGCACGCCGGCAGCGTAAACTTTTTGATTGCGATAATGTGTCCACTCGCGCAAGATATACCCGTAGAGCGGCGTTGGCCACTCCTGTGCGGATTCACGTCCGTCACGCTCCAAGGAGGTTCTACGGGAAGCAAGGAACCATCCGGTGCAACAGACAAGGCCGAGCCTACCCTGAAACTCCCCCGGCCCGTGATTACATTTAGGTGAAGAGCACAGTGCGAGAGGCGTGTCGTGACGAGGGAGATGAGGCCGGGGCCGGAAAGACCTTTTGCCATCCCCGGAGGAAGCGATGATCGATCGCAATATGACCGTCGGCAGATATCCGGTCCTTCCCTGCAGTAGCTCAACCTGAAGCATGTGTTCGGCGTTCCGGGCGACTACGTGCTCAGATGCCTCGACCTCATCGAAGAAAGCGACATGGATCCCGTCAACACGTGCAGCGAGCCGAACGCGGGCCGTGGCCGGGATCGACAGATTGCTGATCAAGCGAGGTTTTCGCCATGACCGGAGAAAAGGACCCCTACCTTGTGCTCGGCATACCGCGGACGGTAGGTGACCAGGTCGTCCGCAGCGCCTTTCGAGAACTGGCATGGCAGTACCGGCCCCAGTCGGGCGGCACCGAAGAACGGCACGGTTTTCGAGACATCCTCGATGCCTACGAGGTACTTTCCGACCCTATGGAGAGGGCAGCGTACGACAGGGGTCGCCCCTCGGCCCCGGAAGGTGCAGGGGCGGAAAAGGGCGCGTCCGTGCTGCGGCGCCGGGCAGGGCCGGGGCCGTTGGTACCGAAGCCTGTCTCTTTGGTCAACGATTTTCGGACGTTCACACCCTCTTTTGAGGAGATAATTTCCCGGATAATGCGAAATTTCACCGGCATCCGGGTTCCCAAAGGGGAAAGTCTCCAGGAGCTGAACGTGGCCATCACTATTACGCCGGAAGAAGCGGCGAGAGGTGACATCCTGTCCATAGGGGTGCCCATCTTTTACCGCTGCCCCTTCTGCGGAGGCCAGGGCCGACAATGGCTCTTCCCCTGCATGGGGTGCGAGGGGCGGTGCATGGTCGAAAAGGAAGTGCGACTTGCGTTGAGGGTCCCCCCGATGGTCGGAGAGAGGTCTGTCCTGGAGGCGTCCCTCCTTCACGTGGGCATCCGTAATCTCTATCTCAGGGTCCATATCGGGATAGAATGAAGGCGCCTTCTCAGGTGATGCAGGGATCGCCTCGCCCCCTGCATCTCGTTCTTGTCTTCAGGAAAGCCCGGGTTATCTATCAGGCTTCACGAAAATGTCCGGTCCTCTGCTTCTCTCGGTCCTCAGAGGGTAAGTTTTAGCACCCACCTCCTGAAAATCGATTGTAGGGCGTTCTCATGGCTGCGCTGTGCTGTCCAGGAAAACTAGCCCATCTCGTCCCTTGTGGTGCCGACCTGTGCGCAGTTATCCTGCAATCCTGTACTACACCGCAGAACTTTTGCAGAAGACTGAGTGGCTTAGATTAGCGCGACGTGCATGAATAACAGGGATCGATAGAAGCCTGGATAAGAGAGACGTCAGCCAGATCAGCGCCCAGCACCATTAACCTCACCGTGGGCATATTCACAAAAGTGGGAGTGCGGATTTTCACTCGCAACGGAATATCAGAGCCATCCGAAGCCACATAATAAAAACATTCGCCTCGCGGCGCCTCCGCCCGCGCGGTGGTTTCACCAGGGGGTGGAATTACGAATTTATCGCCGCTGAGAGGTCCCTGCCGCATTTGATTTACGGATTGCTCAATAATGTGTGTGCTTTCCAGCATTTCCAATAAACGGACCACTACTCTGGCTAAGACATCACCGGCTGTTTCTATTGGAACTTTAAACTCAACCCGGTCATAAGCGGCATAAGGAGAAGCCTTCCGGATATCCTGCGGCACCCCGGAAGCACGGGCGCTCGGCCCAACTGTGCCCCAGGCTATCGCTTGTTCTCGACTCAGCACGCCTACCCCTCCACAGCGTGCCCGTATTGTTCGATCGGTTGTAAAAACAGGCATCAAGGTGTTTTCTATTTCTTGCCTGACCTGCCGGGTTACTTTTAATACAGCTTCTGTATCGCCGATGTCCCGGTAGACACCTCCAAAGCAATTCACAGAAAAGTGAACTCGATTGCCGGAGATATTTTCCGAGGCGTCCATCACCTTTTCACGCAATGCGAAGCATGTCATAAAGACGGTCTGAAACCCAATGATTTCGGCCGCCAGCCCTAACCAGAGTAAATGTGATGCCAGCCTTTCGAGCTCAGCCATAATGGTGCGGATATATTGAGCTCTCTCCGGGACCTCCAAGCCAGCTATTCTCTCCACGGACATGCAGAATATGAGGGTATGGAGATGGGAGCAAATACCACATACTCGCTCCGTCAAGGCAATATCACGAATATAACTGCGCCGATCCAAAAGCCATTCTATCCCTCTGGAATTGAATTGGACATGTTGTTTGGCATCTATTACCTTTTCTCCTTCACAGGTCAATTCAATTTTATAGGGCTCTTCGAGGGCCGGATGGTAAGGTCCCATCGGTATGATATAACTCATTCCTTACCTCCTTCATGTCTATTCCACTGAAACAGGCCGGGCGGACTGTCGGCCGTCAAGAGTAAAGGGAGCAGATCTTCTCGTCCGGTAAAGATGATTAAAAAGTAGTCGTGGATTTCCCGCTCTATCCAGCTGGCTGCCGGGCAGATCGCCGCAATGCTGGGCAGACTGCTGTTACGGGTAAGCGTGACCAGGTTGATAACCGCCCCCTCGATATCCCAGTGATAAATCAAGCGATGAAGATCCTGCTTGACCGGCCGGGCGGTGACGGTGATTAAACGAGCCCCATTGTCGACCATCACCCGGGCCATGGCTGCCACGTCCAGTTCAGGTTCTTCTATCCACCAGCCGTCCACCTGGTTTTTCCACTCCGGCTGGATATTCATTTTGATTTTAAGCTCGTTAAGGTCCATGGGATTGGTTTCCTCCTTGCGCGACTATTTTCAATATCCGCTGGTAGCGCCGGCGGCGGCAGCGTTCGCACAGGTGAATCCAGCCACCCATCTCGCCAGTGATCTGCCCGAAAGCCTGGACCAGCAGTTTCTCACTGACCGGTAGGGCGGTGCGGCCGCACTCAGGGCAGACGGGATAGTCCATCTTATGGATTTGCTTTAATTCATACCTCCGGTTGTAGGCCAGAGCCGGCTCAGGTTCCATGCTTAAGGCGGAAACCGGGCAATAGATGTAGCAGCGCTCGCAGAAGGTGCAGCGTCCAGGATCATAAGTCCATTCATAATAATTTTGGCCGCCGGATATTTCGATGGCTTTATCCGGGCAAACATAGGCACAAATTCCACAGCCGATGCATTTCTGGGTATCGATCTTTACCAGACCGCGGAAATTGGGGGGCGGCGTGACCTTTTTAGGAAAACGCAAAGTCACCGGTTTTCGCCTTAGATTATCCAAAATCAATTTTAAAATACTCATCTATTATCCTTTCCATACCGGCAAAATAGCCAAAATGAGCGACAACGCAGCCAGACCCAATCCCCATCGCCAGTAGATCCGGGCAGCCTGGGCTAGTTTCAGTCGGGCGGTGCCGGCGGCGACGCCCGTGATGATGACCACGACGATTAATGAAAGCAGCACGAATAAGAGAAGATCGGCCAGCCAGAACCCGGTGCGCACCGGTACGCTCAGGCTGATAATCAGTCCGCATAACAGGACCCACTCCAGACCGTGAGATAATTCCCATAAAGCCAGGCGTGCTCCGTCAAACTCAGTGGTCGGACCGGAATAGATTTCCTGCTCGGCATTGACGATTGAGAAAGGATTGAGCCTGAGTTTGACAGGTAAACACAAAAGCAGGGCTAGGATAGCCGGCACGCGCACAGCAACGGGAGGTAAAAGCACCACATCACTCAGGCGTAAACTGCCGGCGGAGGCCGCCAGAGCAACCAGCGCTCCCAACAGAGGTATGCTGTAGCTAAGACTTAAGATGGCCTCGCGAGTAGCACCAACCTGCCCGAAGATAGAGTCAGAAGCATAACCGCTCATCACAGTACAGATCAGAGGTACTTCCAATAACACTGCCAGCAGCACCAGGTCCCCGATAAAGCCGGATTCATTAAGGAAAACCGGCAATAGCGAGAGGGAAGCCAGAATAGCGCCGATGGATAGCAAGGGCAGTCCAACCATTAATATGGCATCGAAGCTGGAACGCGTCACGGGTTGTTTGCTCATCAACTTGACGAAATCGAAGAAAGGTTGATAGAAAGGCGGCCCGATGCGTTTCTGCATTCTGGCGATGAGCTTGCGTTGAATCCAGAGCATCAGCCAGGCGGCCGGCATGGCATAGAGCAATCCGGGGAAAACTAAAAAATGTAGTAATGACCACCCAATGCTCAAATCTAAACCCCCTTCCTAACTTCAGTACCATGGCTTTTGTTGACCAGGATAATGACGGCCTTCAACACACCATCGATTATGGCGCCGGGACGCGGTGGGCAACCCGGTATATAGACGTCTACCGGTAAAATAAGCTCCAGGGAACCGATCACCGGACTGCCTGCAAAAACACAACCGCTGGTGGGGCAACTGCCAATCGCCACTACCACTTTGGGTTCCGGAATCTGATCGTAGATTGTCTTTAAAGCCGCTTCGGAGCCGCGTGTGATGGGGCCGGTCAGGCAGAGCACGTCGGCGTGCCGGGGGCTGCCCTGCAGTAGAGCGCCCAGATGCTCTATGTCGTAGCGAGGGCCCAGGCAAGCCGTAAACTCAATATCGCAGCCATTACAACCGCCGGTGTTTAGATGAAACAGCCAGGGTGATCGTCTTCGCGAAAGGTTAACCAGCTTGTCAAAAACACCCATATCACTTCCCTAACTCTAAAATTTGATATTCAATAGGCGGGGCCACAAACCGATGGCCAGGATAACGACGCTCAGAATGATGACTGGCGCATTCCGGATAACCGGTAGCTTCAGGCCGGTCTTCTCACCCGGACCCCACCAGCATTGTATGATGACCCGCGCAAAGGTAAATACTGCCAGGGCATTGGCGACCAGCAGCGCGGCCAGGATGAGCGGTCCTGAGCCGGCGGCCGCACTGAATATCCGCCAGTGCGTTAAATATCCACCGGTGAGGGGCACACCCAGTACCGCCAGCGCTCCAACCAGGAAACCGGCTCCTGCCAGAGGGTAGCGCGTGGTCAAG
>CAVVPU010000114.1:0-3283 GCA_963750015.1 uncultured delta proteobacterium
TCGTCAATCTGCCTTTCGGCTATTGGCGGAGCCGAGTCCGCAAGTATTCCCTCCAGTGGTTCCTCTCCATCCATCTGCCCGTCCCTCTCGTGATCGCCCTGCGGATCTTCGGCGGCCTTGGTTTTCATTTCATCACCTACCCGCTGCTGGTCGGCGCCTTCTTCGCCGGACAATTGGCAGGATCGAGACTCTTCGGTAGTAAGTTGGGGGGATAGCGATGCAAGACCGGAATCAGGGTTTCCGGCAATATCCTGCTGTTTTGGTGCACCTTTCGCATAACTCTGAAAGCCTGGGCAGGGAACCTGCCCCGCTCGCAGCCTGAATCAGGTTGGCCAAGCCTGCCGGCACATGCTCGAGGTAAGCTGGGATTCCTCGGTTGACGCCGAGGAATCCATATGCCCCCAAAGCCTGCATGAGACGCTGGGCCGAAGCCTCCCAAAAACGATGGCGGAACGAACCATATTCCTGTTGCCGCTCGGAGAGTCGATAATAGAAAAGGAGCAGCTCGTCACGCTCGATTTCCGAGAAATGGACATAGGGATCGCAAAAGAGCGAGCCGAGGTCGTAGAAGAGGCTGCCGAAGCGCATACCCTGGAAGTCGATAAGGAAGGGCTTCCCATCACGGACCATCACATTTTGGGACTGGAGGTCCCTGTGGACGAGGCAGACCGGTGTGGCACAAAGGCGCCCTGCCAGCGCGGAAAGCTCCTCTTCGAGTGCGCGGTCGAAGGAAGGCTCGAGTCTCATGCCACACAACCCTTCGACGAAATGCTCCTTGAAATAGCCCCGTTCCCATTGATAGAGCTCACGACTGAAAGGCTCCATGAGGCGAACGCGGCCCGAAGGAAACCGCTCAACGGGGAAAATATGAAGGCGATCGACAGCGACAAGGGTCTCATGATAGAGGATAGACCTGATTTCCCGGGGCCTGGTGCGCAAGGACCAAAGATCGATCTCACCGAGGTCCTCCATGAGGACCAGACAGGCAGCAGGATCGTGGCGGATGATGGCGGGCACAGGTATATGGATATCACGCAGGAAGAGCGCTATTTCGGCGAAATAGGTATTTTCCGTGCGTTTCGGGTCGTATCGGACCAGAATGCACGATTCGGCCCCGTCCCGTTCGACACGAAAATAGGACCGGTCAGACCCCCGGCCGCCGAGGGGCACAAGACCGACTTCCGCAGACGTTGAAAGTCCCAGTGCTTCCCGGACGAAGGCTATGAGCTCGGCTGATCCTTTCATCCCATCGACCTCTTAAGCAGAAGGTTCGAAGCGTACGGCAGTCGCCGCAAGCTTCCGATACTCTTCAGGCGAACCTATGTCGTGCCACTTTCCCTCGTCAATCAGTGCTCCTCTGATGGACCCGGGACTCTCGACGATGCTTCTTATGAAGGCAGGAATGATTGACTCGACCCTGCCCGCATCGAGAAGCCGCAACATAACTCTTTCCACGGTGTAGATGCCTGTGAAAAGGCAGTTCTTAACGCCCGGGTTATTGAGGATATGGCGCAGGTCGCAGACCTCGCCCCGTTCGTTGATGCTCACGTTCAAAAGAGGCCCTGTGCTGCGCAAGGCAAGGGTCGCAACCGGCCTCGTCCGCTCGTGTTCCTCCACGAGCCTGCTCAAGGAAAAGTCGGCGAGCACGTCGCCGTTGTAACAGAGAATCGCTGCGTCCTCATCGAGCAAATCTTCTATGTTCTTAAGCCCTCCACCCGTGTCAAGAAGAATTGGCTCGTGACGAAACAGGATAGGCGTACCGCGCCATTGCTTTTCAGGGAAGGCTTCGTCGTAAACTTCCGGACAGTGATGGGTGTTGACGATGAAGCGGTCTACGCCGATTGTCAGAAGATGATCCATGGCATAGGTGATGAGTGGACGACCCCCGAGGGGCAAAAGAGGCTTCGGGCGCCTTTCGGTGAGCGGACGGAGGCGCATGCCAAGGCCGGCGCCCAAGATGAAGGCGGTTTTGAACCGCCGCTCTTTCTTTGCCATCCCCTTCACCGAATCTGAGCCGATCTTATGAGTCCTCAATAAACCCTTCTTTCATCAACGCCCGTAAAGTAGTGGCCCAGGATCTCGCGCGCGGAAAACCCCCGGCTTGCCATGACCGCCGCGCCGATCTGACAAAGTCCCACCCCGTGGCCCCAGCCTGCCCCATGAAAGATGAATCTCCCGATCCGGCCGCCTTTGCCGGGCACGGTCTCCACTATAAAGGCACTGCTGTAAAGATGACTCCTGGAGAGCCACCGGCGGATTTCCAGCTCCTTTCCGACAATCGCGCTTCTCTCCGAGCCTGCAATCCTGAGCCGCAAGATCCGGCCCGAAGGGCCTCGCCCGAGGGGCTCGATGGCCTCGACCTTCCCGAAATCGACCCCTGACTTTTCCCGCAGAATCTGCGTCAGCTCATCGGCCGAGTAGTCGACGGTCCACCGAAAGAATCCCTTCGTCTCCAGATCGAAATCAGGAAGGATCGTTTCGAGGAGGTTGGGGTCGGATGTGTTGCAGTACGCTTCGGGTGACGAAAGGATCCACGCCCTCGCTTCGGCCTCGCTTTCTATGACGCCGAGGGCATTGGGCCCGTCCGAAACGCTTCTGAGATAGGGAACGGTCATATCATCCCACGCGGTATCGAAGCAGTCCGTGATTCCGCCGCACGCCTTGCCGTACCGGGCATCGCAGATATCGCCGCGGTAGGTGATGACCGTCCCTCTTGTCGCGCTGACTGCCTCTTCCGGCCGGCCGGATAGGAGCTTCGTGATACCCTGGTAGCGCTGGCAGTGATCGTCGGCGCATACGTCAAAGAGATCATGCTCCTCCCGCTCGTACCACCTGATCACCTCCTCCGGTCCTTCGGCTCCTATCATTGAAGGAGACGAGGCTCCGGGCAAGCCCTTCCTTTGGAGAGCGGCCATGAGCCAGCTCCTGGAGAGTATGGCATGGGCCTTGAGAAATTCGATGGGCGCGGCAGCGCTCATCTCGGACGAGACCACACTTTGCAGATAATCCTCGAGGGGAATCTCGTTGATCACCGCAAAACTTCCGTCCTTACGGAGCAAAAGGAGCAGATCCCCTCGAAATGTCTGGTCCTCGGGCCTCTCCCAATGGAACTGCTTGCCTATGGCCACTCCAAAGAGGGTGAAGGCGGCCTTATCCGTGGCCGTGAGTCTGAGCGAGGCGGACCGGGCAAGCTTTTTGCCAGTGTCGTCGGCCAGCACGATGGAACCCTCCCGGCTGAAAGCCCGAAACCGGCCGGTAAGAGAGGCCCCTCCGGTAAGTGCAA
>CAVVPU010000115.1:0-13590 GCA_963750015.1 uncultured delta proteobacterium
TTCTATCCTATGTACTCCTCTGGTTTGGCCCACGTAGGGACGAATCCGGTGTGGAATGGAGAGCCGCATGGGAAGAATCGATGAGATGTGGATGACCTGTCGTGCCTCATTGACCGCAGCCGTACTGATGTACGGCGGATGGGCATGAGGTGCGGCAGGGCGCCGCAGATCGCGATTCTTCCCATGCGGCTCTCCCTTACCCACATAACCCATTTCCGACTGTCCTTTGCTCGCTTTTGCCCTTGCTCTTTCTCGCCCTTGCTTTTAAGCAGTGCCACGCGGCACCACCCTTCACGGCCCTCTCCCTACCAGCCATAGACACGCCGCCAGCAGAAAGACCACCTCCCCCACCTCCGTGATCGCTCCGAAATGATCCCCCGTGAGCCCCCCGAACCTCGTCCTCAAAAACTTGACTGTCCCTAGGCACGCAAGATAGCCCCCGACGCAGACACCTCCATAGAAGGCAGCCGCGGCGCCATACCCTGTCCCCGTCACCCCCGCGACCACCGCCGCCCCGCACAGGACGACCACCGGCCACGTCGCACACACCACTTCCTTCAGACCCGTCCCTTCCACGAATATCTTTCCAAGGCCATCCTCCCGCGCCGACACGCCATGATACATGGCGGGCACGGTGATCCATTTCGAAAAGACGGGCATCAAAAAGAGGACAGTCCCGGCTGCAACCGCGGAAGCTCCCCCTAGAATCGCCTTCACGAGGACAAACTTGAGCAGGAGCACCACTGCTATGGCCATCACCCCTGCCGCACCGGTGGCGCTGTCCTTCATCACTAGAAGCCTCTTTGCCCTGTCCTTCTCCGGGTCCCCCGAGGACTTCACCGCCAAACCGTCGAAAGTGTCGGCGAGGCCGTCCAGATCGAAGCCGTGATTGGTCAGGATCAGGCAGAAAACGGCAAGGCCCGCAGCCACGTCTTTCGGCAGCACCAATGCCGCGGCCAGGGCACACGCCGCAGTCACGATCCCCTGAAAGGCTCCGACAAAAGGAAAGAAGGAGGCCGATCCTGCCACGTCATCTTCGGTGATCTCCCCCCGGACCCTGACAGGCACCACCGTGAGGAACTGAAACGCGAGCAGGAACGGCTTGATCAATTAACGACCTCGTCCGTCACGCCCGCCTCGTCGAAGGTGGCCATCTCCCTGTATATCTTCAAACCGCCCTCGATCAAAAGCATGGCGAGGGCAGCCCCCGTTCCTTCGCCGAGCCTCATGGAGAGATCGAGGATAGGAGTGAGACCCATAGCCGCGAGCATGACCCGATGCCCCTTCTCCACCGAGTTGTGGGCGGCGAATATATAGTCCTTTGTCGCCGGAGCAATGGTGCAGGCAATCAGCGCCCCTGCCGTGGATATGAGGCCGTCGATGACGACCGGCTTTTTGTGGGCTGCCGCCCCGAGCACGAGCCCGGCAATACCGCCTATCTCGGTGCCGCCCACCTTGGCAAGCACATCCAGCCCGTCCTTGGCGTCAGGCGCGTTGAGCCTGATCGCCGCTTCGATGACTGCGACCTTCCGTGTAAGGGCCTCGTCCGATATGCCGGTACCCCTGCCCGTGACCTCAGCCGCAGACGCCCCGGTGATGGCCGCCACTATGGCACTCGACGGAGTGGTATTGCCTATGCCCATATCGCCCGTGCCGAACATGGTATATCCCTTGCCGACCCAGCTTTCCGCAAGGCCGATGCCGGCTTCCAGGCATCGTGTCGCCTCGTCCTTTGTCATGGCCGGCCCCTTGGCCATGTTCCTCGTGCCCCTCATTACTTTGCAATCAACGAGGCCCGGCACGCTCCCGAAGTCGTAGTCGACCCCCATGTCCACCACCACCACATCCGACCCGGCGTGTCTGGAAAGGACATTGATGCCCGCGCCCCCGTTCAGGATATTGAAGACCATCTGGGCCGTCACCTCCCGCGGATAGGCCGCCACCCCCTCGTCGACCACGCCGTGATCGCCCGCGAAGGTGAAGACGGCCTTCTTGTCGATGACGGGCGCCTCGCTTTCGGTGATGGCCACGAGCCTGGCAGCGAACTCCTCGAGCCTCCCCAAGCTTCCCGGCGGCTTGGTGAGGCTGTCCAGGCGGACCTGGGCCCTGGCGAACCAGCTTCGATCCACAGGCCTGATCGCTTCAATGGTATCTTTTAGTTTATCCATCTTCTCTCCTCCTGGTTTCGTCGGTTCCTTGCAAATTCCCCTTTTTCTTCTTCTCTGCCAATCAAGCGCAACCGGAGCATCAGGACGACCGAACACCCTCACCCCAGCCCTCTCCCCTCGAAGGGAGAGGGAGTCACAGAAGAACCATGCCATCATCCCCTTGCCCCTGCCTCGCCAATCGGATGAGGAGTCTTACATTACTCCCTCGCCCCTTGGGGGAGAGGGCTGGGGTGAGGGGTGAGGAGGGCAGATCGTATCGTCTCCAAGACTCCCTCCAGATTATGGAACACGTCGTTGTCCCAGAAGCGCAAAACCCTGTAGCCTTCCCGCTCGAGCCATTCATCTCTCAAACCGTCATATGCACCGCCGCTTCGATGTTGTCCTCCATCCACCTCGACGATGAGCATGCTTTCCAGATTTACCAAATCCACTATGTATCTGCCGATGGGATGTTGGCGACGAAATTTGAAGCCGTCGAGGCGTCTGTCCCTCAAATGCATCCACAGACGGACCTCCGTCTTTGTGGACCGTTCTCTCAAGTCTCTGGCGCGATCCTCCGACCTCTTCACCCCAGCCCCTTGGCCGTTTCCTCGATCTCCCTTTCGGCTCCGGCCACTATGGCTGAAACCTCTTCCTCGCAAAGGCCCTTTCCCGACTCGAGAATTGCGAGGTTCTCCTCGAAGATATGCACCAGCATGCGGTTCAGCCGGGCGTATCCCGCCTTTGCGCCGGGGCCTTCGACCTTCCGGCCGCTCCAGATGGGATCGAGCGCCGAAAAGAGCGCGTTCGTGGTGCGCCGCATGAGGGCTGCCAGGACCGCGACCCGCGGGTTATCGAAATAGGTGGTCCCCTCGTAGGAGGAACCGCCCGAAGCCACGAGGCGCCCCTTCTCCTTGAGGGCGCCGTAGGCAGCGGTCCCTTCCAGGATGATCTGGTGATGGTAGAGCACGTTGGCCGTCCTGGCCACATCACCCAGGAGGTCGTTGCGGCGAAGGAATTCCAAATTGCTCCTCAAATCGGACAGGGTCGATTCGGGCTCGAACATGATGAACCCCACGTTCGGCTCTATGCCGTGGCCCCTCAAAATCCGGAGAGCCTCCTCGTTTCGGGCCACGGTCGTCATTTTGTTGAGGCGGATGAGCGATTCGTCGCGGCCGCTCTCCAAACCGATGAGGATGTGAGACAGGCCCGCATCGACCAGGGCCCTGATAGTATCATCGTGGATATCGTTGACCCGCGCCTCTATGCCGAAGCGTATTTTCCTTTCCTTCAGAAGGGCGGCTATGCGTAAGGCGCGCTCCTGGCCCGCCGTTCCCGGTCCGAAGAAATTGGGGTCGGTGAAGTAGAAGTCCCGCGCGCCCGTCCGCGTCATGATGCGGTCGATCTCGTCTGCGATGTTCTCCGGGCTCCTGCGCCTCCAGGAGCCGGTCCGCGGGAAAAAGGTGTTGATATAACAGAAGGTGCATTTACCGTAGCAGCCCCGGCTCCCGAGGATGTTAACTTCCTCCATGCGCATGAGGGCGTCGCTTCTCAGGGGAAAAGGTATGCCGTCGAGCTCCTCGATGGCCTCGGGGGTGTTTATTCTGAAAGCCCCCGAGCCGTCTCGCACGACGAGGCCGGGGATAGCCTCGATCTCTTCTTGTCCGAGCCTTGTCGCGGCAAGGCGCGCAAAGGGAAGCTCGGGCTCGCCGCAGACGACCCCGTCGATGGCCGGACAGTCGGCCAGAATATCCCTGTAGGCGATGGTAGGATAGAAGCCGAAGGCGACGATGGAGGGCGAAAGCTCCGCCTTGACCCCTTCGAGAAAATCGAAGAGGGCCCTGTCCTTCTGCCAGTGGTAGACCATGTGGACGCCCAGGATATCGGGCCGGAAGGCCTTTATCCTCGCCCCTATTTCATCGTAGTCGAGCCGGTCGAGAAATCCCTCCACGATCTCCACCTCGTGGCCCTCCCGGTCAAGGACGGCCCCTGCGTAGCCGGAGAGCAGGCATGAGGCCAGGGGCGTATTGGCTATGTCGTTGCACCGCTCTGCCGCGATCGATCTGGGATGTTCGAGAAGGAGTATTTTCATTCCAAGCCCTGCCAGGTCATGACGTTCCTGCAAAAGTGGAGGCTCTCCATACGGTACCGCAGGGACCGAAAAGGAGGCGGGTTGTAGTAGGTGGGATAGAGGAGGTCCTCGTCGGGCGTGATGGCCCCATCGTTACGGGCGACGGCCTCCATCTGCGTACCCGGGAGGATGCGGATATTGTTGAGGACGATTGTGCCGAGGTTCCTCTTCGGGCTGTGGATATGGTACAGCTCCTCGATCATCTCCATTCCCCGCGCCACGGTCTGCTCGGTTTCACCCGGCACGTTGACCATGAAATGATAGACGGAAAGCACGTCCGTCCGGGCTGCCAGGCGCGCCGCCTTGAGCACGTCCGCCTCTGCGAGGCCCTTGCCGAGCACGGATAAGGCCTGGTTGCACAGGCCGTCAGGGGAGAAGGAGAAGCACTCGCACCCTGCCTTCTCATATAAGGCCGTCTTGGCCTCGTCGAGCATGTTCTCCCTCATGAAGCCGTCCCACCGTATCCGCAGCTTTCTGCGGAGGATCTCCTCGCAGATCCCTTCCAGATGGCCTTCCGGCACATTCAGGACAGGGTCGGTGAAGTGAAAGGAAGAGATCCCGTATTCCTTATGGAGAAGCTCTATCTCGTCGACGACGGACGCGGGCGGCCTACACCTCATGAGCCTCCCCTGGAGCGCGGGATAGACGCAGTAGGAGCAGCCGAAAGGGCAGCCCCGCTTGCCTTCTATGCCGATAGCCGGAACATAGGAATTGATGCCGCTATAGAGAAGGGGGTCGAGGATGTTTCTCTCTGCCGGCTCATAGGCGTACATGTCGAGGTCGGCCGCCGGGGGATTGACCGTGATCCGGCCGCCTTTCCTGAAGCAGAGGCCCGGAAGGTCGGCCGGAGGGTTGGGAAGGGATGCCAGGAGCCGCACGAAGCTTTTCTCGCCCTCCCCCACCAGGCCGTAGGCAATCGATTGCACCTCATCCATGATCCTTGCAGGAAACAGGGAAAACCCCGTGCCCCCGGAGATGATCGTGGCCTCCGGGGCGAGGGTCGTTGCCATGCGGGCTGTTGCCACGAAGGGGATGACGAGGCTCGTGAGCCTGTTCCCCAGGGGGTCTATGTTCCGCAGCGAAAGACCGACCACCTCCGGTTTGAAGTCGAGAATCTTCTCTTTCAGGGCGCCGTAAGGATCGGATTCGATGTTCATGTCGAGGACTGCTGTCTCGAAGCCGGCCCCGCGCGCCTGCCCTGCGAGAAGGACGATGCCGAGGGGATAGACCCTTTCCGATGAAGGCCCCTCGACCGACTGGGTTTGAACCAGGAGCACCCGCATCGATCACTCCACGAGAAGGAGGGCGAAGTACTTGACGTACTGCCCCGCGTCGGTCAAAGTCGATAGATGAAGCCCCGCGCGGCGCACCGTCTCGAACACGTCGATGCCCGCTCCCTCCATGGAGGGACGCATCTCCTTCCTGTTCCTGCAACGGCCGTCCGTCACGCACGTGGGACACAGTGAGCAGGGGCCTGCCCAAAAGGCGAAAGCTTTGTAAAAACCGCTGATGAAAGCCTCCTTTTCCGCGCTCAGCACAAGGCGTTGAAAGGTGCGGGTCGGCGGCTCTCCCTCCAGAAGAAGGGCGAGTGAGTAGCTTTCGAGCACCTTGGTTGTCTTCGATCCGTCCGGCACATAAGGGGGGCAGCCGGGCGAGCTGTGTCGGTCGCAGCCGAATTCGCAGCGCATCTGCGTCCATTCGGGCACGCTCACATCAAGGGGGGACAAGGGCACGACGTTCCGGAAGCCGAGCGCCTTTATGCGGCCGAGAAGACGGCTCCTTTTGTCCACCCTGAGTGAGTCGAGGAGATCGCCCTCGCGGGAGGCCACGATGAGGCCGGTGTCACTTGCGAGGGGGATGAGGCCGGTCGACGCCAGTCCCAATCCCTCTATCCCCTTTATCACGGCCTGGGCCGGAAAGACCCTTCCATTGTAAGTATTGATCAGCATATTGATGTCGAAGAGGGCCGCCTTCTCCGGAAAGTGGTCGAGAAAGAAATCATGGATCACCAGCAGCCCCCGCTCCGACAGGACGGACGCGGCCTGGCTTAAGGTGTGGGGAAGCTCTTCTTCCGAATAGGCGTGGATTATGTTGGACAGGAGCACGAGGTTGAAGGCGCCCTTCTCGAAGGGCCATGGTTCGAGGATATTGACGGGATGGAACTCGACCCTGTCCCCGTATCCCTTTGCCTCGACCATCTCCCTCGTCTTTCCGATGACCTCGGGGATGTCCAGAAGATGCGCCCTGAGCCCCGGATTGGCGTCGAGAAAGGCGCACGAGATGCTCCCCGAGCCTGCCCCCACGTCGAGCATCTCCCCATCCAGGGACAAGCCCTCGAAAAAGGGGATTATCTCGCCGGCCTTGAAGAGGGCGACTGCATCCATGGCTTCCATATATCGGTCAATGCGGGCCGACTGCTCGGACGGCCCCTCATCCGCGTCCGCCACGATCCTTCTTCCCGCCTTGAGGCACGGATCGAGGCCCGACCACTGGCGGATAAGCTCCTTCCTCCACATGATCGCCCTGCCCTGGTACTTTTCCTTCCCGGCCACGAGATAAACGGAGGAGAGCCTCGTGTTGAAATAGAGCCCTTTGTCGCACGAGACGAGGCCGAGGCTGCAAAGGGCGTCAAGAAAGCGTGCTGCGGCAGGCCCGTCGAAACCCAGGGCGGAGGCGATTTCACCAGCCCCCTTGCCGCCTGCCTCGAGAAGGGTAAAGAGACCCGCCTCGACTGCCGTAAAAAGGGCATAGGAGAACCAGTAGGCCGTCGATAAGTCTTCGAGGTACTGGGGCCCCAAGTCCTGAGGGTCGGGAAGGACAGTGAAAAGTGGAAAGGGAAAAGTGGAAAGTGGCTTCACTTCTTATCCGTTCCCTCCATGTCGGCTGCGAAGGTGCCCTTCAGGATCTCGTTGGCGCAGAACTTGCCGCACATGGTGCAGGAATGGTCGTCGTCCGCGGCGCCCCGGGCCGCCCTTATCTCACGCATCCTCTCGGGATCGATGGCGATTTCAAGCTGCTTGTCCCATCGCATGTCCCTTCTCGCCTTCGACATCTCCTTATCGGCCGCGGTCTGCTTGTACTTGATCATATCACCGATATGGGCCGCAATACGCGATGCCATCACCCCTTCCCTCACGTCGTCGGGCATGGGCAGGCCGAGGTGCTCGGAAGGCGTCACGTAGCAGATGAAGTCCGCCCCGTAGGATGACGAGAGGGCGGCGCCCACGGCCGCGGTAATGTGGTCGTAACCGGGTGCGATATCGGTCGTGATCGGGCCGAGCATATAAAAGGGAGAGCCCCCGCTCATCTTCTTTTCCATGATGACGTTGGCCTCTATCTCGTTGATCGGCACGTGGCCCGGGCCCTCCACCATGGTCTGGCAGCCCGCCTCCCTGCCCAGTTGGGCAAGCTCGCAGTTGATGAGCAGCTCCTGGATCTGGACCCGGTCGGTCGCGTCGTCTATGGCCCCGGCCCTGAACCCGTTTCCGAGACTCAACACCGTGTCGTACCGCTTCAGTATCTCCACCACCCTGTCGAAGTGCTCGTAGAGGGGGTTCTCCATGTTATTGTGCTCCATCCACGCCACGAGGTAGGAGCCGCCCTTGGACACGAGGCCGCCGTAGCGGTAGTGCTGCTTCCTGAGCATCTCCACGGTCTTTCTGTTGATGCCGCAGTGGATGGCCATGAAGCCCACCCCTTCGGCGCACTGTCTCTCGGTCACCTCGAAGAGCAGCTCGGCGGGCATCTTGACTGCCGAGCCGTATTTCTCGATGGCCAGGGCAAAGGCTTCGTAAAGGGGCACCGTGCCGACAGGAAGGCTTATGGCCTCCATGACCGATTGTCTGATACCCGGTATGTCGCCGCCCACGCTTAAGTCCATCAAAGTGTCGGCGCCGTATTTCTGGGCGATCCTCGCCTTTTCCACCTCCATAGCGGAATCGGCGATGGCCGTGGAAGTGCCTATGGATGCATTGATCTTGGTGCGCAGGCCCTTGCCTATGCCCACGATATTCCCGGCCCTGTTCTTGTTCGCCGGGATCACGATCTGACCGAGGGCCACTCTTTCCATGACGAGCTCTTCCGGCTGCCCTTCGGCACGCGCCACCACGGCGATCTCCTCGGTCACTTCCTGTTTCATTGCTCTTTCAAGCTGTGTCATTTTTGTTCTCTCCTCCTTATGGGATACTCTTATTTTCCGTACCGGTCTTGTGGTCATGGGGGAAACGTCGGCGGCCGAGGAATATGAGCCCAAAAGGGGGTCCGGAGGCCAAAAAAAATCCCCGGAGCCCAAAAGAGCTTCTGAGGATCTGGATCGGACCGTGCATAGGGACTTCCTCCTCGGGAAATGTCCGATCTTTTCCAGGATACGGACTGCTCGTCAGGCAGGTCTTCTGGCTACCGGTTCATCCTACTCGCCGGCCTTCCCGAACGTGAGTTCAGTGGCTTTTCGGCTTTCGTCCCGGTCACAGCGGCGGGACCGCTCCCGGATCGGACAAATATCGTCCCCACGGGATTCCCTATTATGCCTTGCGGCACCTGAAGCATAAAGGTTATAGCACCGGACAGGATCGCGAGTCAAGGGTTGAGAAAAATGGGGCACAGGCAAAGGCGCGAGCGATGGCAAAGCAAAGGCAAGGCAAAGGCATTAAGGACAAGTGTCCGTTCGAAGCGTATGGCACCCGTTCCTCTCGCACAAAGGCTCCGCTCCCGACCATCGTAAGCTCCGCTTGAGCTTGATGTGCATGGTGGCGTACGAGCTAAAAGCAGTTCGAGCATGACACATCATCCTTATCAGGACCGCTCAAGCTCCGCTAACGCTGGTTAACGGTCGCTGCGCAATATGTGCGAGAGGAAGGGGTGCCATACGCTCATGGATATGCCCGGGGAAAAAAATGCCTATGCGCTGAAGGGAAAAAGGGGAATGGAGGGAATGGAATGGGCGGCCTTTAGGGCCGCCGCTGTTATCAACCCGGTCACCTTACCCTTTCGGGAAGGGGCCCTGCGCGCCTGCGGCGGTTCTTCCTTTTTATGAAGGGGTGGCTCCGCTGGCTTTGCCAGTGGAGGGGGTGACGCGAGCCCCATTAGTTGGGTCCAGACGAAAAAGAGGGGCGGCGGCCCTTTGAGGCCGCCAAGAACCGACGATGTGGTCCCCTTTTTCCCTCTCCCTCGGCGAGGGGAGAGGGCCAGGGTGAGGGTGGTCGTTCGTTCTTTTGTCATCAACTTTCGCGATTCGCGTTTCGAGCTTCGCGATTTCCTTTTCACTTTCCCCTTTTCACTTTCCCCTTCTTTGCAATATACTGGACCCCTTCAATATCCCTAAAGTCGGAATCTTGCGTCCATATCGTTGCCCCGTAGGTTCTCGCGCTTGCCAAAATGATGCTATCTGCCATGGGAAGACGGAGTTCAGTGCTCAGCTTTGCCCCGAGAATGGCGATACCGGAGGTGAGGTCAACCGCTGAACCCTGCTGCATAAGGGCAACGGCCTGAAGTGCATCGGATTCATTGCGTTGACGAAGAACCGCTTTGAACACCTCATATATCGTGATGGTAGGAACAACAAGTTCTTGAGTGTTTTGGAGTGGACGGGAAAAGAAAGAGGCATTAGGGCCATCCGCAAAGTATTCAAGCCAGCCTGAAGAATCGATTATGTTCATAATCTGTCGGGCTCTCTTTCAACCGTGGTGTCAATTCCTTTCAGGAACCCTTTCATGTCGGCTATTTTTCTTAAAGGAATCATTTCAATTCGGTCGCCATAGACAACCACTTGGAGCTTTTGTCCCGGTGACAATTTTAGGGCCTCCCGAAGCTTTTTCGGAATCACCACCTGAAATTTCGGCGAAATCTTGACTGCTTCCATACGTAATCTCCATCGATGCTAGTTTTGTAATATTATACCTTATGGCGTTTAACGGTACAAGTCATGATTTCCTGAATGGATAACAGAAAGCTCACCCTGAGCCGGCTCCTCCCGATCCAGTGGAATGACTCCCTCGGTTGCATCTTCACGGGAACGGCGACTTGCTTCGGCTAAACGGGAATACTTCTCAGGATATCGCTGTCTGAAAAATTCAAAATATTCAGGTCCCATCCATTTCCTGGAATGGAATCCAGGAAGGGCCCACTACGGCGTGCAGAGGTACGGAGCTGATTTGGTGAATTAGCTATTCTCGGTGCACAGCGGGCGGTCACGATTGCCACGGGAAAGCACCTATGAACCGAGGAAGCGCCGGATCACGGACTTAAGTTAGAAAGACGGACCAAGAGCCTGTTTTCTTTGCCCATTGTCTCTTGGCGGCGTCCAGGGACGCCGCTCTTATTCAATTGGTGTCGGTGTGCACATCCTATGAGGGCCGGAGCGGCGGGCTTTTAGAGATACGTCGACTGTGCCCATATAGTAAGTACGCTCATTAAAGCCATTAATGAGGGTCGATAAATATGTCTCCCAATTCGAGGATATTTCCACCGATATAGTTCTGTTCAGGGTAATCAGTCACAGGGTTTGAACCGAACCAGAAATTATCGTAGCTGCCTTTAGTTGCATACCAGGGGATTGTCTTATCAAGCCCTGCAGCCTGGTAAGGTTTCTGATAATCGATTGTGCCCGCTCCGGCATGAGCACCGGAACTTGGTGTAATGAACTTACCGTCACCCTGAAAGGAGAGGCGCAGGGGGCATTTATTGCGAGATTCTCACTTCAGCCTGCTGAGGTCTTCATAGAGATTTAATCCATTCGGTCATGGCTTTCTTCTTCTCCTCCGGAAAACCACTATGTACCTGATCGTAGAGCCAACGGAGGGACGTGCCTCTTAACCTGTCCCGAAACAGTTCCTCCGCTTCCTGTATAACTACCTTTATCAGACAGGGACACTCGCTCGTAAACACGGACGGATCTTCCACGAAGATATTGTCCTTCCGGATTTCAGCACATTGAAAGAAGAACGAAGGCCCCTCAATAGCCTCAATTATGTCCCAAAAGGAAATGTCTTCGGCTCGTTTTGCCAATTCGTACCCACCTTTCACGCCGGGAACGGATCGGACGATCCCTGCCTTTCGCAGCTTCGCAAAGACCTTTGAGAGATAAGTCTCCGTAATCTTGTGTAATTCCGATATTTGTCTGATTCCGATAGTTTTGCGTTGAGGAAGTTCCACCATGTAGAAAAGCGAATGAAACGCATACTCTACCCCAACACTTAGTTGCATCTTTTGTCTCCTTTCATTGTTATGAGGCCAAATAACTTAGCCCATTTGTGAAAACTTGTCTTGACTTTTTTCCATGCCGTGATTATTATAGCTATTATGGATACATTATATCAACAATAAATGAGCGGAAAGGGAGGATGGCAGGTTTCAGTCAGGAATTCTCGGGTACTTGGGGGCAACACCAGTTCAATAAGACAGACGCTTCAGAGTCGGCCGTTCTCAGGCAGAACGACAAACTGAATAGGAGGAGGTACTAGGATGATCCCGGAAAAACTGCTTGCAATCATGAAACAGGATGGGGTTGTTGCCATTGCCACATTGGGGAAGGATGGGCCCCATATGGTCAACACGTGGAATAGCTACGTGAGAGTATCGTCGGACGGACGAATCTTTATCCCCGCCGGTTATATGCATAAGACAGAGGCTAACATTGCCCACAACCCCAATGTGCTGATTACACTGGGAAGCAGCAAAGTTGAGGGCTTACACGGGCTGGGCGCCGGTTTTTTGATCAAGGGCAAGGCGAGCTTCATAACATCCGGACCTGATTTTGATTTCATGAAGGAGAAATTCAATTGGCTGCGGGCCACCCTGGCTGTTGTCATCGATTCTGCCACTCAAACCTGGTGAAAGTGAGGGGCCGGTCGTCACAGTTTCGTGGCCACGGCAATGATCCGGCAATTGCAGCTTCACAACTGAACCGTCTAAGCGCGTGAGGGACGGCGTCGAGCTGTCCCTCCCCTGCCCCACCATGCATGGAAGTCCGCACGTGGCGGTTCAAAGAAGCCATTGGACCGTGGTCGCATGAAGAATGCCGTCAAAAAGCGAGATGAACCTTTTTTGTAAAGCCTGACGATTTATCTTGACAACTTTGTGATGCCCGATATAACATGAAAAAACAATCTGAAAAAGCCAAACCATCCGCGAGGGTGGGACGGAAAGCCAACGGGTCTCAGGATCGCGCGAGCGATTTCCTCCCCTGGGAGACGGCCGGGTCGCCGGAAAAACCAATACAGGAGGGAGTGACCCAAATGAAGATAATCTGTGTATTAGGTCTTATGATCGCAGCGCTCACCTTTACCGCCCTTCAACCTACCAGAGCCGAGGCATCTGCCACCCTTGATTTCAACGCCAACTTCACGTATGACGGCGCTCAAATCGGCGGGACAGTAACCTTTTCAGACAATACCTACACGGACATAGTAGGCGTGAACCTAGTAGAAACAGAGAGCATCTACACTGGCCCCGAAACCTGGATGTTTACAGTGGTCGGGAGCGGGAATCCAGACGGGGAAATTCGTGATACGGGAGAGTACAATTGGGAATTATTCACTGCTACAGGCAGCAATGTACTCGACATTGCGTGGACGATCCCAGCCGGCTCACTGCCGGTGATAGACTTTGACGGCGCCCTCAACACCCACAATATCACCGATAACTGGACCAATGATATGGTATCAGGCACCTTCAGCAACGGTACTGATAGTCCCGTCCCCATCCCCGCCAGCCTGCTTCTTCTGGGTCCGGGGATCGCCGGTCTCGCCGCAGTGAGGAGAAGGTTCGAGAAGTAGACTATATCCCATGACTCTTCAGGGCAGGGCCGGCAAATGGCCCTGCCTTTTTTGTTTTCGCTCAGCCTAACGATTACCACAACGAGCGGTCGACAAAGGCGGCGCCAAGGAGAAGCAGAAATTCTGTCCATGACCTCTCTTCCCTTCACGGAGGAGCCCCCTCTAGGGCTCCTCCCGCCTTGCCCTTCGGGCGTATGGGGCCGGCGAGTCTGACTATTTGGCGTCCCCTCCCTGATCCAGCACCCTGCGGATCGCCTCCGCCATTTCTTTCTTCCCAATAGGTTTTGTCACGATTCCCAGGATGCCGGCCTTCTTTGCTTCCTCGGGGGAGACCGTTTCGCTGTAACCCGTGCAAAGCATGATCGGCATCTGCTTTTTGATGGCAAGAACTTCTTTCGCAAGGGTGAGTCCGGTCATGTCCGGCATGACTTGATCCGTCACCACAAGATCGAAGCTATCCTGATTCGCGGAGAAGATGCTTAATGCCTCCAGACTGCTGGTCAGGGCGGTCACGCGAAAGCCGTTTCGTTCGAGCATCATC
>CAVVPU010000116.1:0-14662 GCA_963750015.1 uncultured delta proteobacterium
GGCCCTTACGACGTCGCCGCCGACGATCACGCGGACATCAGACCGGCACGAGGGCCACTACCTCTGCCAAACGGCTACGGGGGCGGCGCCCAAAACCTGATACGTTTCCTGGAAAACTGGACCAGCGTGAACTTCAACTTCTCCCGGTTCCATGATCTGCCTGTGGCAGAGCACGGTGGCGAAGGGTCTATTCAAGCAAGCCGGGACTTACTACAACATACCGAACAGGGACTTCACCTTTAACCCCTTCAACGGCGCAATGCCGCCGGGAACGCCGGCGGTAACTTCTTCATCGCCAAGGGCACATGGGTCCATCAATAGAAGGCCGGAAAAAAAATTGCACGAGAGACATGCGAAGAGGAAGGCAGGGGCGGATCATCTGCCTTCCTCTTGGAAATCACCCCGACAGTCCCTGCCGGTTCGGTCGGCGAGGGCTTCGGGGGGTCAAGAAAAGACCCTGATCACCCTTCGGAAGGGGTTAACAAGGAAAATTCAAGATTTTTCTCCTTTTCTTCTTGAAAAAGGCGCGATTTTTGTTACACTAAGCTTTGGAAACACATAAAATATGTTCTATGATGTGGGTTGTTCCATATAATCAGGTAAAGCAACTACCAAGGAGGTGAAAGGAGCATGACAAAAAAAGATCTGGTCGACAAGGTAGCAGCGGGTGCGGCAATCAAGAAGACGCAGGCGGAAAAAGCAATTGATGCGTTCGTGGCGGCAGTTAAGGAGTCTCTCCAGAAGGGTGATCGCGTAACCGTAACGGGATTCGGCACCTTTTCAGTGGTGGAGCGGAAGGCCAGAACCGGCAGAAATCCGAGGACTGGCAAGGAGATTAAGATTCAGGCCAAAAAGGCTCCAAAGTTCTCTCCGGCAAGCGCAATGAAAGATTCGTTGTCTTAAGCCTATTTTCACGCAGAGGTCCCGAGTTCCGGGGCCTCTGCGGATGTCTACCTGCCTTATCATCGCATAAGGCCGGCCCTCTGCCGGAAACGCGATCGAGTCTTCGATTAGCTTGTGGATTCGCTGCAGCTTGCTGCACCTGAATCAGGTCGTTCTTCGCCGTGAGGCCATACTTCGTTCGCTGTACCGGGGATTGGAAGTGATCTTCTTTTCAACCGTGACGAACGGCGGTATCTCCGGCTCGGCTCCATTATCGTCGCCGTCGACCGGCTCCACGCCGAGCACCGAGAGGCCCTCATGGGCGCCTTTATACCTGTCGAGCTCGAAAAGACGGTTGTTCCATAGAAAACAGATGCGCTGTTTCAGAAGAACGTCGGTCTTCGGGTCTATCAGGTTCCTCAGATTTGCGAACTCTTGTTCGTCTATCAACTCTTCCTGGGTGACTGAACGAGGCGCCTTCCTCGTTCTTCTCAAGAAATAGAGGCTGGAATCATCCTGTCCCCTCTTCCTAATGCTTATTTCCTCATCCCGGTCCCTGGAGCGCAGGTATACCTGTTCGATCTCTACTGTCTGGTGTGCAGGTAAACCGTCGTAGGACACGCGGTCGACCAGGTATCTCTCCTTGATCGCCGCAGATGATGCCGGTATTCCCAGGAACTGGGCGATGGCTTCGAAGGTCTTTCTGATTTTGTCTTCGAAGTCCGCCCTGCTCTCGATGACCTTGAAGTGGGGGTGTCCCAACCAGCTCTCCCTGATATTCCGGTCAATCCGTATGGCCTCCTCAGGCGTCTCGATGCGAGCCTCGTTGTTTTCCGCAGTATAGTGTTCCTGTGCTCCTTGAGCTGCGGTGACCAAATGAATGACCCCGTGATAACGGTCCCGCAGCTTTATTTCTTTCAGCCCCTTTCGCTTCAGCATCTGAAGGAAGTCGTTTTTGGAGACGAAGGCTTTGATGTCCATCACGCCCCGGTCGAGGAGTATGACCTTCTTCCTTTCAGGGAATATCCTGCTGATGGCCCTGGTGTAGGTCTCCTCGAAAGAAAGCTGCATGTCGAGAATGGCTTCTTCGTACATTACCACCTGGCTTGCCCTGTCCATCTTGCGCCGGTCTATGCCGTTCGTGGAAATCAGAGTGGCTGTCTCGGGTATGACGAAGACCATGAAGCCATGGTCGGAAAGCCTCTCGGTAAGATAGGCGAGGGAAGAGCTTTTACCACTACAAGGGCCTCCGGTGAGGACGATCATGCGGACAGGCTCGATCAACTGCGCATTGAACAATTCAATTCTCCTTCTCCTTCAAAGCTAAAGGGGGCGAAAGCCTTAGAGACAAAACTCTGCAGGAGGACGATTAAACATACTGAAGCGGGAAGGGAAATGCAATAGCCTGAAGGAGCGGAAGGACTCAAGTGGTGCAGGGGAGACGATCACCCGGGGAATGGGCCGTTTGGGTCTCGCCGGGACCTTGCAGGTTATGAAGGAACGGCATTAAGTGGAGCAAATGGGGCTGCCGCAGAATTCGCTTGAACTTGCTGTCCAAAAGGGAATAAACTGGTATAATAGGGGAGAGTACTGGTCGAGGGTAAGCGTGGAAGGGGGGCCCATGAGGGAAAGGGAGCCGGATTCCAACATGACGACGAAAGATAGAAGGCTCGGGGATGAGTGGCTGGACTGGAACGGCGCCACGAGCCCGGCCGAGAAGGAGATCGACGAGAGACGTCGTACCTTTCTCGTCCTTGCCGCGGCGACTGTTGTAATGATGATCGCCGCCCTCGAACTATTCTGGTATTTGGCCAAACCCAGGATAGAACAGCTCAGCCTTTTTCTCTCCCGCACGATCGAATGGTCGGCCTTCGTACTTTTGGTCCTTTTTCTTCTCTTCTCCTGCCTTGAAATTACCTTGCTCATCCGGTTCAAGAAATCTGTCTTTCCGTACATCTGGGCGGAGAAATTCCTTCTGTCCCTTCTTTCGAAAAGCATTTGGCTCGGACAGAAGTTCGGCATAAGCAGGGACAGGGTGGGCAATTCATTTATCAAAGTGCACAACCTCCTGCTCAAGAGCCATAAACGGCTACTCAAAGGGGACATGCTTCTCATTCTTTTGCCCAGATGCCTCGAGAAGGAGACGAAGCGCCAGGTGGTCGAAAGGGTGAATGGCAGGGCCGTGCAGATCGTCACCGCTGCAGGAGGCGAAGAGGCACGAAAGGCCATAAGGCAGCATCGCCCCTCGCTCATCCTCGCGGTGGCGTGCGAGAGGGACCTGATAAGCGGCATAAGAGACGTGGCCGAGAAAATCCCCGTGCTGGCCATCCCGAACAAGAGGCCCGAAGGGCCGTGCAAGAATACTAAATTTTACCTCACCGACCTTGACGAGGCGCTAAAATTCATTGCCGACAGCGCTTCGTGCACCCCAAGCCCGGAGATAGCCTGATTCTGGCGCACATATCGGAAAAACAGAATAAATAGATGCGGAGCGGGAAACAAGATGATCATCTACGATCACTGGGGCCATATGGTTTCGACGGAGAGCCTTCAGGAATTACACGAATTTGCGCGCACGATGGGTCTCGACAGGAGGCTTTACCACGTCAACGGACACGGGGAGCATCACGCCCATTATGACCTCCTTAACGACAGGTTGAGAGAGCGAGCAATGATGTTCGGGGCAGTAAGAGTACGAGCCCGGGAACTCGTTGGACGGGCGTGGTGGAGCAAAGGGAGCCCCTGAGAGTGGAACATTTGCGGAAAGCCCTCGCAACTAAAGAGAGATTCAGGGGGTAAAATGGCATACGACGAAGGCACCGAAGCCCGGATAGATGAGCTCGTGGAAGACTGGGTGGACTATGAGAAGAAGCGCATGTTCGGAGGGATCTGCTACCTGAAATCGGGCAACATGGCCTTCGGCATCTGGCGCGATCATCTCATAGTCAGGTGCGGCGCCGAGCGGCACAAGGAGTACCTCAGAAAGAAGAACGTGAAGGAGTTCGATGTGACCGGAAAGCCTATGTCGGGGTGGATCATGGTTGCCCCTGAGGGCATCGAGGAAGACCAGCATCTCGAGAAATGGATTAGAGTCGGAGACGTCTATGCCTCTGCGCTGCCGCCAAAGAGGCCGAGCCGGGGAGCGGCAGCGGCCGGCTGCTGACAGAAAGGAGCCGTTAAGTCTCTTCTCGAGGCCTCTTCTTCGTCGATTTGGTCTTCTCCTTTCGTTCCCATGGTTTGAGGACACTGATAAAGATTGCGAAGATCAGGGTAAGGATCTGGAAGGTGCCAAAGATGCGGAGCATATGCCCGTTGTGGACGTAGGTGGGGTCTGACAGGGCCCTCAACCCCTGTTCCTTTGACTTGTCTACAAGGGTGTCGAGCCAGGGCCCGAGCGGATAGGTCCCGAAGGCGATGCCATAGATGCAAATAACCCATTTGACGAGAATCCATTTGTGCTTGAACCAACCCCAATTCGTCCAGACTGAATAGACGATGCCTGTGAGAAGGATGCCCAAGGCCCCGGGGATGATGACGAAATAGTCGACGAAATTCATTGTGGAAAGTATACCGTAAAGCTCTCTGCCGTCAGAGGGGCTGACGAAGAACTGCTTGGCGCCAAGTACTACTGCGGCACCAACCCATACGGAGGCAAAGAAAGTGTGGAGGGATTTTAGCCAGCGCTGGCCTCGGGGGTTTAGTTTCTTCATTCTTCGCTCCTTGTCCGGACATGTGAATGACGAAGTGAAAAGCTCTATTTAACGTGGAGATCTTCGGACGCCTTCTTCTGCGAGCCGTAAAGAAAACGACCTCCCGCAGCCCAAGGAACCTGGCTCCCTTCGTGTGCCCCCCGAGCCGGTTCCGGACAATTCTTCTTTTAAAGAAGGCCGGTCAGGTCGCTTGCGAGGCGCTCCAGGGTGTCCCTGGGCATGGCTGCGGGTGCCTTGCCCCGCTCTCCGGTGACGCGGTCATACGTCACCTGACCCACGGTGATGCCTGCTCCGGGATCGACAACGATTTCGAAGAACGCTATTTTCGTCCCCATCATTTTCGGAGTAGCGCTCCTCAGCACCACCCTCTTCTCGTCGCCTCCCTTCTCGGTTATTACCAGCCCCCCCTCCAGGTACATCAACAGCTTTTGAAGACGCCAAGGCTGGATGAGAAACCGTTCCCCCTTCGATGGTCTGATCTCAAAGGCATCCAGCAGACAACGTATGCGGTCGCATTCCGCCAGCTTTATCGTATAGCGGAACTCTCCTGACTGGGTGCTGATCAACCCTTCGGCCGTCGCGGACCCTCGAATAGTCTCCGGTATAAACCTTCTATTGCTGCTCATTCATGGCCTCAATACTGTTTGTGCGAAACCTTGATAAGAATACTTTTGCATCCCCACTCAATCCTTCCGCGCACCCTTTTCTTTGCCCCCGTGACCAGCCTCCAATGACCCCTGAGGACCGGGCATCTTCCTGCAGCGCTTACTTTATTCCTTATGGGCGAGGGTTCCTTCATCACGAGCTGCCAAGGTGTTGTTGCCTGGCTGCGCCCTTGTCTAATAACATGCCTCATGTTGAAGAATTCTTCAACATAGACTTTTCCCCCTGTTGCTCTTGGTTTTTCGAGCCCTGTCGAACCGGCAGATCCTATTTCTTGTTCTGATTGTTTTTGGGGTGTATTCGAGCTCGCACGCGAGCCTCTTGCTTTTTTCTGCGGGAATCTATCGTGCGGCCCTCTTCGGCCTCTGACCGATTCTTCTATGTGTTGTTGCAACATGACCTTTGATGGCCTTCTTCACCGTCTGCGCCACAAGTCTGACCTTTGGAGCCTGAGTCCCATGGCTCTTGGTACGGCTTTTAAGGAGAATGACGTTGCCGCCGTCATCCCCAGCCGATAGGCTTTCCGTTTCTCCCGCAATGTAGTGATTGGTGCTGCCCACGTGTCCTGATTGCTCCGAGAGCGACCTCTCATCCCTCTTCAGGGATGCGAAGCGGGGGATGTAGACGATGCGCCCTCTTCTGACCTGCATTTCGTCCCCGTTCACAAGGGCGAGATCCGACCGCGAAACACCGTACCTTTTCAAAATTCCCGTAAGGGAATCCTTTTTCCTCACCGCGAGTCTGACCACATCGACCACGCGTCTGTCGTCGGCCAGGGCTGTCTCCAGTTGCCTGCTCACGACATCAAGCTCGGGGTCGCCCGGAAGGTTGATCCGGTACTCTTTACGGTCGGGTGGTGTTATCCCTTTGAGGATCTCAGGGTTGAGAGCCTTAAGATCGGCGACATCAAGAGAGAGGGCACGGGCTATGCCCTTCAGAGGAACGCCGCCTGGTACGACGATCTTTGTCAGGTGGTGGACAGGAGGCGAGTTGAGGCCGTCGAATCCGTACTTTTCCGGTTCCTTCGCGATAAGGGCCGCCGCGATCAACTGGGGCACATACTCCTGCGTCTCCTTCGGCAGCCTCTTGCACTGCCTCAACTCCCAGAAATCCTTTGTATCCCCCTTTTCAATAGCCCTTTTGACCCTGTTCTCGCCGGCGTTGTAGCTTGCAGCGGCGAGGTACCAGCAACCGAACTGGTCGAAGAGGCTCTTGAGGTAGCGGGCCGCCGCAACCGTCGACTTTTCGAGATCGTAACGCTCGTCCACCCAATAATCGACCTTGAGCCCGTACCGTCTCCCCGTTTCGTTTATGAACTGCCAGGGGCCGATCGCGTGCGCAGGGGAGTGAGCTTTCATGTTAAAGCCACTCTCTATCATCGACAAATAGACGAGGTCCTCGGGCAGCCCGTTTTCCTTGAGGATACCCCGAATCGTGGGAGCATACTTCTCCGAGCGAACCAGCCAGCGAGCGAAGATGGCGCGCTTCGGACCGGTGAAAACTTTTATGTAACGGTCGACCGCTTCATTCATTACGACGGGAATGTCAAAATCGTCGGGGCTGAAGGTATCATGAAGGGTGTCGCGAAGGGCTTCGAACATCTTTTTCGCCTTGTCGGAGATGCCCTCTTTGTCCGGTTGGATCCCGATCTCCGGCTTCTCCTCTCCCTGAACGACTCCCGTTTCAGGCTGCAAAGAAAGAGGATTATCGGGAAGCTCCTCGTCCTGGTCAGGAGCCTGCTCGATCTGCACGTCATTCTTCACTGCCGCCGCCGTCCCCTTTGTCTCCATGGCGAAGCCATAGGGGACACACAGGAGCATAAGGAAGGCAAGAATCAAGGCCGAGAAAGCGTATCGCATGAGCACCAGTTGGAAGATAGCAGAAAACAGCTTCGGGGTGCAAGAAAAAACCGCATGGGAGAGCAACTTTTGCCGGGTGAGAAGTCTGCGGACGGTATTACGTCGTATAATAGGCATTCTCCTTGATGTACCCTTCGGTCAGATCACAGCCCCACACCCGTTCCGAATAAGGACCGCATCCCAGGACAATCTCGATGTGCACTTCATCTTTTTTGAGGATATCTGATATGCGATCGAGGGGAACAGCATCCCGGTCAAGGGTGTCGGCATTTATTTCCAGCCTCCCTTCACCCTCCCCGAAGAATATGCGCAAAAGAGCGATATCGACCGTATAGTTGAAGACTTTTCCGACGGCCATGACAAACCTTCCCCAGTTCGGATCCGCCCCGTATATGGCCGTCTTTACAAGAGGCGAGTTTATGACCGATTTTGCCGTGACCAGGGCCTGTTCCGCTGTTTGTGCCCCGGATACGACCAGATCGATCAGCTTGGTGGCGCCTTCACCATCACGGGCAATCTCTTTTGCCAGGTACACGGCCATCTCCGATAGGGTCTCCTCGAACTGCCCGAGGGCGACGGGACCGGCAAGGCCGTTCGCCAGCGCCACAACCGTATCGCTCGTGGAAGTATCGGTGTCAACCGATATCCTGTTGAACGACTTGTCAACTGCCCGCTTAAGCATGGACTGAAGCTCAGGCGAGGGGACATGTGCGTCGGTCATGAAGTAGCAAAGCATTGTCGCCATGTTCGGCTCTATCATACCGGCGCCTTTTGCGATACCCAGAAGCGTGGCGCCACCGACTCGGGCGCTCGCCACTTTGCGCCGGGTGTCGGTGGTCATGATGCTTCGGGCGAAATTCTCCACGTGCTGCTCGGTCTTCCCAAAATCCCGGAAGACGGTCCTGCAGGCCTCGACGATAAGGGGCATGGGCAGACGCCGCCCGATGACGCCCGTCGATGACGGGAGCACCATGTCTTCAGGGATGGCGCAACTTTCGGCCACGAGCCGGCAGATCATCTTCGAATCTTCTACCCCCTGAAGTCCTGTGGCCACATTTGCATTTTTCGAGTTGACGACCACCGCCTGGAGCATCCCGTCCCGAAGGCGTTCTCTCCCCACGACAACCGGCGCGCCCGGCATGGTATTCCTGGTGAATACCCCTGCTGCCCGGCAGGGCACATCAGAGAGGATGCCCCCGAAATCGAGGCTTCCGTCCTTTATCCCGATATTCTTTCCGAACCAAGAGAATCCTGGTACGGGTCTGATCTGTTCTTCTATCACCAGAGTCATCCTTCCCGGGCCTTTCAGGCCCTGAACTGTGTACTATGGAAGCCGTCCTTCAGGACAAAACTGTGGAGGATTCTTCACAGATTCCCATGGGCTGACCGGCTCTCCTGTACAGAGTCATAATTGTAACTTCGGAAGTCTGGAAAGGCAACTGTCGGGGCAGGGCAAGGGTCGCTATGTTTTTCACCTTTATCTGTTTTTGACACTCGGGGGGTGCACACCAGTCCGATCGATAAAGACGGCGGCCCTAAAGGCCGCCCATTCCATTCCCTCCGTTACCCTTTTTCTTTTTTTAGCGCACAGGCATTTTTATTCCCCCGGAATCTGCCTAAACGTATGGCACCCGTTCCTCTTGCACATATTGCGGAGCGACCGTTAACCAGCGTTAGCGGAGCTTGAGCGGTCCGAAGGATGATGTGTCATGCTCGAACTGCTTTTAGCTCGGACGCCACCATGCACATCAAGCTCAAGCGGAGCTTACGATGGTCGAGAGCGGAGCCTTTGTGCGAGAGGAACGGGTGCCATACGCGTCGAACTGGCAATCGTCCCTAAATGCCTTTGCCTTTGCTTGCGCCTTTGCCTGTGCTCTACTTCCTTGCTACCTTTTGCTCGAGGGAATTCAGGAGGGCCTGGGGGGAGCCGCCGGAGAGTATTTCCCTGAACTGGCTGCGGTAGTTGGCGATCAGGCTGACTCCCTCGACCACCACGTCGTAGACCCGCCATTCCCCGTCCTTCCTGATGAGCCTGTAGTTGATTGCGACCTCTCCCCCCTTTGCGAGGACCGAGGTCTGAACCTCGGCGGTGGTATCTGAAAGGGGGACCTCTTTCACAAAACTGATCCGTTCATCGGAATAGGTGGTGATCCTTTCGACATAAGTCTCTTCGAGAATAGACCGGTACAATTGAACGAAGGTTTTTCGCTGGTCCGGGCTGAACCCGTTCCAATTGAGGCCGAGAGTTCTCTTTGAGAGCTCCGTGAAGTCGAAGAGCCGGGTTGCCGCAGCCTCTACCTTCTCCCGTTTGATCTTGAGGCCCTTCTCGCTTTTCAGGCCAGGGTCGCGCAGTGCCTCTATCACCCCGTTAACGTTAGTTTTCACGGTGTCTAGAGCGGGGCCGGCAAAGGATACGGATGGGAACAAAAGGATGAAAAAGATAAGTCCTGCCAGGATTCTTTTCACGACAACCCCTCCTTTACTGCCGACCGGATTTTGACCGCTCACTTGGATTTATCCGGCTTCTTCCCCACATCCCCGAAGGCAAACTTGCCTATAAGATCGTCGATATCAGGGGGCGTCGAAGTCTGACTGATGGTGTCACCCGGCTTGAGCGGCTCGCCCGCGCCCCCCGGGTCGATCATCACGAGCTTGTCTCCTATCAGCCCCGAGGCCTTTATAATCGCCGCCCCGTCGTCGAACACACTGACCTTCTTGTCTATCCTCATCTTCACTACAGCCATTTGCCGTTTTTCGTCAATGCTCATGCTGTCGACCGTACCCGCCTGGATCCCATAGATCTCGACAGCCGTTCCGGACCTCAACCCCGTGACCGAGGTAAACCGGGCGTAGAGGGGGTAGGTGTCGCTCCCGTACACGGAAACCTTGCCGAGCTTTATTGTCATGTATCCAACACATATGAGACCGATGACGATAAAAAAGCCGACCGCCGTCTCCATGGAATACTTCTTCATTACGTTGTTCCTCCGCCATCACACGGGTGAGTCGCGAGGACCCGCTGCCTCTCCCGTGCCTTCTTGATTATTTGGTCGATCTTGTCCGTGGAAGAAATCTCTGCGACCCCGGCGTTTATGCGAAATCCGAAACCGATTTTCCTTTCTGGCGCAAGCCGCGTTTTTTGTTCTATAACCTGCAGGGTCTGTCCTTGCAAACGGCTTCCAAATCCTGCTACCAGGCGTTCTGTCTCTTCGGCGTTCGTACCGGGAAATATGGTGAGGATTTCACTCCTGCCGCACCGGGCCGAAAAGCCGCCGGCCGGCCCGAACTGGCTCTTCGCGAGCTCTCCTAATGCCCGCAAAGCCTCGGCCGTCGTCTGGTGTCCCAGATGCTCCTGAAGATGGTCCGTTTCTATGTGGAACAGGGCGGCCGATACGCAGGGCTGCGCCATGCTCTTGTCCGGCAGGGAGCCGTATCTTACCTTGAAAGCTTCCCGTGAGAGAAGCCCAGTCAACTCGTCGCCAAAACCCTCAAGACTCTTCAGAAACTCGTCGATCATGGGGTGCTTTAGCCTGACAAGCTCATCGTAGGTTCCTTCAAAGCCGATAGAGCCTTCCCACAAAATCACTATTCGGTCGGAAATAAAGAAGACATCGGGAATATCGTGGCTTATGAGAACTGCCGTGAAGCCGAAACGCTTTCTGTAATGGCTGATCATGCTCAAGATCATGTTTTTTCTGATAGGATCCTGTCCGGTAGTCGGCTCGTCGAAGAGCACGACCTTCGGGTCCGTCACCAGGGCCCTCGCAAGGGCCACCCTCTTTTGCATGCCCCCGGACAGCTCTGCCGGGTAGCTATGAACAGCCTCAGTCAGCTCCAGGTCCTCGATCCGTCTCAGCACTCGTTTTTCAATCTCTCCTTTGTTCAGTCTGGTCGTCTGGCGCAGAGGAAGGGCGATATTCTCCAGAACGGTCATCGAATCCATCAGGGCGTTGCCCTGAAAGAGATAGGCTATCCGGCTCCGGTACGCGTCCCATTCGCGCTTTTTCATCGCTGTCTTCGACCTTCCCTCGAAGAGGATGGTCCCTTCGTCAGGTGTCAGTAGGCCTATCATATGTTTCAGGAAGACGCTCTTGCCCGTGCCGCTCTTTCCGATGATGGTGGTAATCTCGTTTTCATAGATGCGGGCATTCACCTTGTCGAGAACAGTCCTGTCCCCGAATCGCTTGGTCACGTCCCTGAATTCTATGAGTGTTGCCCCCATGGTTCCTTTTACACCCTCACATGAGAAAAGATGTCACGACGTAATCGGCCATAAGGATCAGCACGCAGGAAAGCACGACCCCCGATATGGTCGCGAGCCCCACCGCTTTCGCGCCATGGCCCTTCCTGCTCATATGACAGAAATAACCTTGAAAACAGCATACAGAGGCGACGATCAAGGCAAAGACGATCGATTTTATGAAGCCTCCTTTTACATCGGAAGCGTCAAGGGATGATGAAACGCGATAAAGATAGATCCCGCCGTTGGTTCCGAGAAGCAGTACCCCGGCGAGATAGCCGCCGAGGATGCCGATAAGGTCGAAGAACGCCGTAAGCAGGGGAAAGCTGATAATGGAGGCGGCGACTCTCGGGCTTATCAAATAGCGGACAGGGTCGACGCCCATGGTATAGAGTGCGTCGATTTGGTCGGAGATTCGAAGAATACCAATCTCTGCCGACATTGCAGAGCCGGCGCGGGCCGTTATCATGAAAGCGGTGAGCACGGGGCCTAGCTCCCTCACGAGCGAGAGTGAGACGGCAGAGCCGAGGGCGCCCACGGAGCCGAATTTGACCAGCGTGTAAAAGAGTTGCAGACCGAGGACCATGCCCGTAAAGAGGCCGACCAGCATGACGATGAGCGATGACCGTGCGCCGATGTGGAACACCTGGGCAATTACTCCCGAAACCTGCCTGCGTCGAAAGATGCCTGTAAAGGCAAGAAAAAGGAAGATGGCGAGCGCCCCGAGGTTCCCTGCGAACCGGCACGCCTCCTTTCCTAAGAAGGCAAAGGGAGACATAGGGTAACCGAGGCTGCCCTTGATGGTGATTTCCGTATGCTCCTGCGCACTTTCCATAATCAAAACCGAATCGCCGTTTGAACTCTCTCAAGAATGATTATCGGAGTAAAATTCGAAAACAAAAGGAATCAGCTTTGAGGGTTGGTGACTTTGACCGGCTCCGGTTAAAAATATTAAAACGCCTGAAAGGGCAGCAGCCTGAAGCTGCTCCCATTTCGAAGGGAGACAAGGAATCCACCCTGAAAGAGAAGGCCGGAAGGGACCGGGACAAGAAGACCACACCGGCTCCTCGGCGGAAAGGGTAATCAGAAGCAGGGCTTAAAAAAAATTCCGGGCCTCAGGCGATTTTTCTTTCTTCGCCGAGACGCCGTATCACCTCATGAAGAAACTTTTCCCTTTTTTCCAGAGCTTCCCTGAATTCACGCCTTTCTGTGCGATGAATCTCGACTTCGAGATGGGACGTGTAAGTTTCTATTACGTTTCGCAGCACCTTTGCCTCGTCGTCAGTCAGATCGATCTGCGCCATGGCACCCTCCATCTTCGGTATTTGTCTCTCTCACCAGGAATATAATCGGAAAAAGGACCACCGCAAGGCCGATTCCAACAGTCGAAAGAGATCACAAGAAAAAAGCCCTATCCCGCCAAGTGGCACCGGCCCTGGGCAGTTGTGCTAGGGAAGGGTCCGCGTGGGGTACTTCGGAGGATATTTCTTGGACACCTCGGCGTGGTGCTCATAGGGTTTGTCTGTGTTCATCTCAAGGATAACGTAGCTTTTCCAGTCCACGTGAACCTTAGCCGGCAGTATGGTTGCGGCGACCCATTTCCCATCCTCGTGATAGAAAAAAAGGCGCCGTCCAATGTCCATATAGACCGCAGAGTCCGGGTAGTAGCGATAGTGACGCTTGACCTGGACGGGGGCCTCAAGGGAAGGTCGCCCTTGCATATGGCCTGCCTCCTGGCAGGCCGGTGTCAAGAGCAGGCAGAGCCCCAAGAGCATTGCCGCAAGCGCAGAGATCGGGTCCGAATGTTTCGCCCATGGCTTATCGGGTCCGCTGCGCATCTCCACACCTCATTGTACGATGATGACGAGCCCGTGTCCGATTGCCGACCTTTTCCACAAAGGTGGCTCAAGAAAGCTTATCGCCGCCCGGAGCCGCCACAGGGAGGGATGGTCATGAGCCCGGCGTCGCAGAGGTCTTCATCTCCCTGAGGAACGGGTGGGCAATCCTGTCACTGACATCGGGGTTCGGGGTATCGGTGTAGGTACCCTGGCTGACCCGCTTTACCTTTCCGACTATCTCGATGTTGCACGACCAGGTGCCGTTCACCTGGTCTTTGACCAGACCTTTGGGCAAGAATATGATCCTGTAACTGCCTTCTTTCATGATTTGGTGGGGCCGGTAGACTTCGACGTCCTTACCGGTTTTGAACCGTATGACAGGGGCGTGCTTCTCACACGCCTCGGCGATAACGGGGTCGTAGACAGGAGCCGACGCTGCGAGAGCACTGGAATATGCCATCATCAGGGATCCGACAATGGCAAGGGCAGATAAGACTCTTACGAACATGGAAAACACGGATTTATCATAGCATAAAGGCCCATTGGTCGCAAAGGCCAAAATAGACCGGGCATGGTCACTGAAAGCCAATTTCTTGACACAGGGGGACCGAACATGAGGAAAGGGGAAAGGCCGGCTTTCTTTGTGCCCTTTCCTGATTCGGCAACCAATCGGGTGCTCAAGGACTGACCCGGGCCACCGGCCTCGTTGGCACCGTTTCTGCAAGGAGCAGGGTTACGTTTATCTCACCCGAAGGAGAGAAGTCCGGCATGATCGAGCGAAAGGCATTTCTTCAAATAACAAAGGCCCTCATCCTCGGGATGCGAAGCGGCCTCACCGATCCTTCGGCCAGCATGAAGCAGAACATCCTGGTGGAGCTAGCCGGAGTCCTCGGAGTGGAGAGATGTGTCATCTTCAGGATAGACCAGGGTGAGACGGAGGGATGCCCACCGGAGTTTTGCGAGATAGTGGCCGGTGTGCCCCTCGAGGAGTATGGAGTCGATTTCCGCAGTAAGGGGCCTCTCGAAGCCCACCCGGACATAAACGGCGCCGTGCGAAACGGGAAAACGATGGTAATTAAAGAGCCCCGGATTGACGAGCGCACCTCCTATTTCAGAGGGATCATTGAAAAGAAGGACATTTCGGAGATCGCCTACATTCCACTCTTCATCGAAGAGAACTGTCGGCCGGCAGGGGTCATCGTTGTCGACGCGGTTCATGGAAGATCATTCAGCGCGGACGAGATAGAGTTTTGCTCCGAAGTGGCAGACCTTCTGAGTCTGCTGCTGGGACAGGAAAGGATCATGCTCCAGCATTTCAGGGATGCCATCGTCAACAAGGTCGTGCCCCTGGGAGGTTTTGCCAGGAGATTACAGGAAAACCTGCGAACCACCCTCGATTATATTGAAATAATCAGGAAAGAGGCTATAGAAATAGACAGCATCCTGCCCAAGAGATTAAATGGAGTTTTG
>CAVVPU010000117.1:0-15792 GCA_963750015.1 uncultured delta proteobacterium
TTCCGATCATCGGCACATCGCCTGAATCCATCGACCTTGCTGAGGACCGCAAGCTCTTCGGCAAACTGCTTGAGGATCTTCAAATCCCGCAGCCCCCGGCGGCACGGCCACCAGCGTGGAACAGGCTCTGGCCGTCGGCGAACAGATCGGCTACCCGGTTCTGGTTCGCCCCAGCTACGTGCTCGGCGGGCGCGCCATGGTCATCGCCTACGACGCCGACGCGGTCGCGCGCTACATGCGCCAGGCGGTGGAATATTCGCAGGAGCGGCCCGTCCTGGTCGACCACTTCCTCGAAACGCCGTCGAGGTGGACGTGGACGCGCTCTGCGACTCGTGCTTTCTCGCCTTCTCAAGAGGCGTCTTTCCTGCCAGCTCATCGACGGGAAAATCGGCCATCCCGTCGCCGATTACGACGAGGTACTTCATGACGAATGTTCCCCGGTTCTCATAACTTGCCCGCTTCTATCCTGATGTGCACGCTCTCTCCCTGGATAAACGGCAGCCGGTCGATCTCGGCCTTTGCTTTCCTCAGGTGCCCTTCCGTCGCCTCGTAAGTCAGCATGACGATGGGGACAAATCCGTTTTCCTTCCGGCCTTTCTGAGTCACGGCAAAGATGCTGATATTGTGTGAGGCAAGGATACCGGATATTCGCGAGAGCACGCCGGGTGAGTCCTCCGCCCTCACTCTCATATAGAAGGGCGTGACCGTCTCGGCGCTCTTCTTCATTCGCCTTCCACCTTCCGCGAGTCGCATGCCGGGCTTGACGCATCCCGATGAGATCCTCGCTGCCATGTCGACGATGTCGCTTACCACCGCGCTTCCCGTCGGGCTTGCGCCTGCACCCTTTCCGTAGTACAGATTGGGGCCTACCCTGTCGCCTTCCACATAAACGGCGTTGAAGACGCCGGTGACATCGCTCATGAGGTGGCGGGCCGGGAGCATGGCCGGTTCGACCCTTGCTTCGATAACTCCGTCTTCCTCCTTTGCGACTGCGAGAAGCTTGATTTTGTATCCGAACTCACGGGCGAATTCGATGTCGATCGGTTCTATTCTGGAAATGCCCCCTGTTCCTATATCGGACATGGAAATGGGGTAACCGAAGGCCAGTCTCGTGAGGATGCAGAGCTTGTGGGCTGCGTCGATGCCATCGATGTCGAGACTGGGATCGGCTTCCGCAAAGCCCGCAGCTTGCGCTTCATGGAGAGCCTTCTCAAAAGACAGGCCTTCTTCGCTCATCCTGCTCAAGATGTAATTGCTCGTGCCGTTCAGGATACCCAGTATATAGTCAATCCTGTTCCCCACCAGACCGTCCCGGATCGCCCTTATCACCGGGATACCGCCGCACACCGATGCTTCGAAGCCTATCTCGCACCCGTTCTCTGTTGCCAAACCGAGAAGATCACTGCCCTTTTCGGCGAGGAGGGCCTTGTTGGCCGTGACTACCCATTTACCTTTTCGAAGGGCCTCTCGGGTGAGCTCATATGCCGTCGTCGTACCGCCTATCAGCTCGACGATTATCCCAATGGAAGGGTTGTCGATGAGGTCCTGGGGGGAGCAAAAAAAGCCGGGATCATCCGGATGCAAGCCCTTGCGCCGCTCAGGATCGATCTCGGCAACTCCGAGGACGGCTAAATCCAGGCCCGTTTTTTGGGCTATGAGGCCACGATGTCCTTCGAGTATATCATAGGTGCCGCGGCCCACTGTGCCCAGGCCTATCATGCCGATTCCGATCATCTTTCTCCTGCCCACCGATCGACGATGTCCTTTCCGTCTTCAACCGAATTTGCGAGCCCCATCCATGTAACGTCCGAAGGACAAAGCGATATCGCGAGAATACGTCCTATCTCTTCCATTTCATGAAACTAACATACTAACCTGCGGCAATCAACATCTAAACCGGGGAGCACGGCAGGGCTTCCCGGCGGAGGGCAGGGACTAAAGAGGGCAGTCGGAAGGCAGGGGAAGCTTACACACGCGAAGGACGAGAGCCGCTCCTTCATGAGGCTCTTCCAATCCTCATCCGCACGGAAAGCCGGAGAAGCCTGAAGGTCGCCGCCTTCCGTGAGGGTCTGCTCGAAGTACTACCGGGTGCCCCAGCTCCTCACCTTCAATGTCGTGAGGGCATAGGGAAAAATCCAGAGGAGCGCGAAAAAGGCGAAGTACGAATAGATAATGCCGTAAGAAAAGAGCCAGGAGCGCTCGGTATACCAATAATAGAACATGTTGAGGGTCGAAAAGAGCGCCATGACGCAGAAGAACCGGATTATGGCCGTGGGGTCGTGGATCGAGAAGGAGACCAGGAGCACCAGCCCTGCCCAGCCTATGGGGAACCTCAGGTTCGTGATGACCACGTCGATGAGGGAAATGGCCATGGGCCACAGGGGGCGCTTCCATATTATCTTCATGAAGTGGATGGATTCGCGTATGTAGCTTCTATCCCACCGGAGGTACATTTTGCACAATTTGCGGTACTCCCGGGGGACGATCGTTCGGACCTTCCCCGTGCGCTGAAACACGGTGTCATAACCCTCTGAAAGGACGAAGTTTGTCATGGCCCGGTCTTCGCCGTAAGTGCAGGGGGCGCCGAGAAAGGTCTGAGCCGCCCAGCGGTCAAGCACCTTCCGCACAACGGACGACCTGTAGGCTGTGAGGGCTCCGGGGCAGCAATAGACCGTTCCGTACGTGGACTGTACCGCTCTTAAGAAATCGAAGGAGATCACATAGCTCACCTGGAGCATTCTCGGTATGAAACCCTGCACGCGATTATGGACAATTACCTTGCCGGCCACGGCACCGATCCGCGGATTGACGAAGGGGCCTGTCATTGCCAAAAGGCTCTCTGGTTCGACGACGCTGTCTGAATCGACCGTGATCACGATCTCGCCCCGTGCCCGACGGAAGCCCTCTTCCAGACCGGCCCGTTTTCCTCTGTTCCTTGCGAAACGAATCGCCGTTACCACCTGAGGATACTCCGAGGCTGCTTCCTGGATGTAGCGCCACGTGTCATCGGTGCTCCCATCGTCAATGACCAAGACCTCCAGGCGATATCGCGGATATTCTGCATCCAAGACGGAATAGATCGCATTCTTCACCATCTTCCCTTCGTTGTAAGCGGGGATGATCACGGTGAGGGAAGGAGCGTTTTCGTACGTTGCCGAAGGCAAGGGCCGATAGCACAACCAGAGGATTGTCCTGAAAACCAGGAAAAGACTTCCTGTGAGAGCCCACAAGAGGCTGGGATGAATCACTGCCTTCAGGGAGCCGGCCCTGATCACCGTAAGAATGAGCGGATGAAATATCTTGCCCGCCAAAGAGTACCACGAGATGGCCAGAACAGCCCCGAGGGTCAGGATGCATACAACCCAGTCGACTCGGTCGGCCCCGTTCCGCTCTTCGGCCGGTCCGATCGTGTCGACCGTCGTCTCTCGATCAATCGTCGTCTGCACAGCCTCACTTATGAGAGGTGGATCCACGACTCACCCATATTACATTGTAGTACAATTACTTCTCACTTGGCAAGAGCGGGACTGCACTATTTCGAAACGGGCTGAAAGAAAAGGTCGGTCGCCGCCTCGGAGCCGATGAGGTTCAAGCTTCAGGCGTCTTCTCGGACCTCACTCTTCATTGTATGCCTCCAAACCTCGACGTTCATGTAAATTTCCGCTCCACCCGCATTCTCCCTAGGAAGGGCCGGCTTTCCTGAATCGGGTGAGCATTGCTCCGAGAGTCTTTACGAACTGGGCGTTTTCGCGGTGGTTTCTCACGGCTATACGGATAAAGGGAAGTCCGTCCTCATCCTTGAAGGGTTCGACGAGAATATGTCTCCGGAACAAAAATTCTTCCGGATCCGCAGCTCCCTGCACTATGCGAGCCAGCAGGAAGTTGCACGATGTGTCCATAACTTCCACGCCTTCCATACGACGCAGCCTGTCGACCAGATAGGCCTTCTCCGCCCTTACGAATTCTTCGCTCCTCTTCCGAAAGCCCGGGTCCTTGAGTGAGGCGATCGCCCCTGTTGTCGCGACCGTGTTCACCGGACCCGGGTCGATGGCGCCTTTGATGGCGGTGAGAATCGGCTCGCTCCCGAAGACGTAGCCCAGACGAAGGCCGGCGAGGGCATAGTAGAACGAAAAGGTTCTCAGGACGAGCGTATTCTCCGGGTACATTGTCCCTTCGGCTCCATGCGGGTCTTGAGTGTATTCGATAAGACCTTCATCGAGTACGAGCGTCTTGTTCGTACCCTTCATTGCCTCCCCGATCGTCTGAAGATCGGACGGGAGGATGAGGCTCCCTGTCATCCAATGAGGGTTGGGCAAAAGCAGCATGTCGACGCCGGCCATGAGGGGTGAAAGCCGCTGAAGGTCAAGAGAAAAACCGTCAGCCCTTTTGACGGGGCAGGAAACGATGACAGCCCCGTGCCTTTGCAAAAGAGGCTCATATTGAAGAGGCAAGGGCCCGGGTATGAGGACTTTTCGGGGCTTGAGCCGGGCGAGGATGAGATCGAGCAGGGGCGTAGACCCGTGGCCGAACAGGATATTCCCGGGTTCGATCCGCTCCCGAGAGGCGATAAGGCGCCTCAAGCGTCTGGTTTCCATATCGGGCAAGAGAGGAGCCATCTTAAGGGCTTTCCTCATGGCGTTTCTCGCCTTGTTCGAAGGACCGATTGGGTTCGAAAGGAGCGTAAAATCGAAAACCTGTCTGATTGAAATCTTTCTATCTTCGGCATAATCATAAATGTTCATAGAGATAATTGGACTGCCTCCGAACGTATCTGTCAAGGGAAAAGGCACGGAGGGCCAATCGGATCAGCCATGGAAAAGCCGGACCGGCACACCGAAAGCCCCTCCGAGGCCCAAGACCTTGCCACCTTGAAATGGCATCGAACAAGCTGGTATAGTTATAGACACATGGAATTATTCGGCACGCAACAATTGGGCAAGAAGGTCAAGAAGCCTCTCGCGGACAGGATGAGACCGAAAAGCCTCGATCAGTTTGTGGGGCAGGAGCACTTACTGGGAGAAGGCAAGTTTCTCAAGACTCTCCTTGCTAAGAAAGAAATACCATCCATGATCTTCTGGGGACCTTCGGGAGTCGGCAAGACTACCCTCGGCTTTCTCATGGGCAAATACCTTGATCTTCCTTTTGTCTCGCTCAGCGCGGTTAACATCGGCATCAAAGAAGTAAAGGAGATCATACAGAAATCGAAGCTCCAGAAGATGATCCTCTTCATCGACGAATTCCATCGCTTCAACAAACTCCAGCAGGACACCTTTCTTCCTTATGTCGAGAACGGAGAGGTGGTGCTCATAGGCGCGACCACGGAAAACCCTTCCTTTGAGATTGTGGCACCCCTCCTTTCAAGAATGAAGGTGCTCACCCTCTCCCCCCTTTCCGAAGAGAACATCGTCTCCATATTGACGAGAGCCTTGAGGGAGGACGACGAGCTGCGCGCCGGCACGGTGAGGCTTCAGCCGAATGCACTGGAGGAGATTGCGGCGTTGGTGACAGGGGACGCGAGAAAGGCCCTCAATCTACTCGAGGTAGCACACGCTCTGGCCGAAGAGAAGAATGGACAGGAGCCTGCGCTCGATCACGATATCGTTCAGGAAGCCTACCAGAAGAGGGTGCTCGTCTACGACAAGAAAGGGGAGATGCACTACGATCTCATAAGCGCCCTGCACAAAAGCATGAGAGGGTCCGACCCGGACGGGGCCCTTTACTGGCTCGCAAGGATGCTGGAGGCGGGAGAAGACCCGCTTTATATTGCCCGACGCATGACCCGCTTCGCTTCAGAAGACGTGGGCAATGCAGACCCCCAGGCCCTCACCATAGCGATCGCCGCCATGGAGGCCTTCAATTTCCTCGGTGCCCCGGAAGGCTACCTGGCCCTCGCCCAGGCCTGCGTCTACCTCGCGTGCGCGAGTAAGAGCAACGCCGTCTACACAGGTTACGGCCGCGCCGCCTCGGATGTGCGGAGCCTGCCGGAGTATCCCGTACCCCTCCATATCCGCAACGCTCCCACGAGACTGATGAAAGAGATCGGTTACGGAAAAGACTACCTTTACCCTCACGATTACGAGGATGCCCTCGTCAGGCAAGATTACCTTCCCGAACAGTTGTTGGGCACGAGGTACTATGAGCCCAAAGAAAGGGGCTACGAGATAAGGCTCAAGGAATTCCTGGAGAAGGCAAGAAAGGCGCATGGAAATAGCGGAGAATAGCCTTCTGAGAAGGCTTGCCCGGTTCGGTGGACGCAACAGGAGCGTGCACAGGGGAATAGGAGATGATGGGGCGGTGGTGGCCCTGCCCGGTGGGTCCTACGTGTTCGCACAGGATGCCCTTATCGAGGGCATCCACTTCGACCTGAGCATAGAAAAACCCTTCGACCTCGGGAAGAAGGCGGTCTATGTCAATGCCTCCGATATTCTTGCCATGGGCGCCGACCCCCTCTATTTCCTCGTGAGCCTGGGGATTCCGCAAACGGTGCAGTCACGAACCATAGAAGAGCTTTACCGGGGGATGAGGCGCGCGGCAAAGGAGTTCGGCGCCCTCCTTTTGGGCGGAGACACGACTGCGTCGCGCACCGATCTCTTCATCGACGTATCGATGACGGGCAGGCTGCGCGTACCCGTTTACCTGGGGAGGGACAAGGCCAGGAAAGGGGATCTTATAGGGGTGACGGGGATGCTCGGTGAGTCCGCCTACGGCCTCAATCTCCTTAAGGCTCGGCCGGGAAGGCGGCCTAACAGGTTCACGAGACGCTACACGAACCCGAGGCCTCCCCTCGAAACTTGGAAGGCCCTCCTGGAAGAAGGGATCCCGAGGGCTATGATGGATGTGAGCGACGGACTCATGATCGATCTGGAAAGGATGATGGAAGAGAGCCGGAAGGCAGCGATCATACACATGGAAAAGCTGCCCATCCCGGCAGTCCTCTTTAAGGAAGGGAAGGAATCTTTGGCCTTCGCCGGCGGGGAAGACTACCAGCTTCTCTTTACCTTTGACCGAAAAAGACAGGCCTCGGTGGAGGCCTTGAAAGCGAGGGGTTTCCCTGTATCGGTGATCGGGGAGGTACAGGCCGGAAAAGGCGTACTCCTCCTCGAAGGAGGCAAGGAAAGGAGGGTGTCGATGAAGGGATATGAACACTTCCGGGAGCGGCTCACATGAAGCGGACCTTCGTAAGCGACATAAACAAGGAGGGAGATGTCAAAGATTTCTTCCTCGTCGTGAAGAAGGGCATCTATTCGAGCAGGAACAACACGAAATACGCGAGTGTGAAGCTGAAGGACAAAACGGGCTCCATAGAGGCGAGGATCTGGGACAGGGTCGATGAGTTGACGGCCGCCTTTGACCGAAATGACATCGTCTACGTAGAATCGAAGGCCAGGATGTATCAGGAGCAGCTTCAGCTCAATGTGACGGCTATCCGTAAGGAGACGCGGGAGTTGACCCCCGAGGAGATCAGGGAGTTTTATCCGGAGAATGGATCGGGCACGGAGGGGCTGATCGAGGAATTCTACCGGATAACCGACGAGATAAAGGACGAGAATCTTTCCCGTCTCTTTGCCGAGATAAAGCAAAGGAAAGACCTCCTCGACAGGTTCTTTCTCCTTCCGGCTTCTGTAGGTGTCCATCACGTTTCAATCGGCGGTCTCCTCGAACATTCGGTAAGAGTGGCCCAAATGGCCCGCAGTGTAGCCTCTGTTATGGGGGAGGATCCTGATCTCATGGTGGCTGGCGGTCTCCTTCACGACATCGGCAAGGTCGAGGAGATCTCCTTCGACGGTGGAGCCTTCAGTTACACCGATAAAGGCAGGCTTCTCGGGCACATTACCCTCGGCATAATGATACTTCAGGATCTGGCATCCGCTGTCGAGGGGTTCCCGGACGCCCTGACGGACGTATTGAAGCATATCATCCTGAGCCATCACGGGGAAGCGGAATGGGGCTCCCCCAAGAAGCCCATGTGCATCGAAGCGCTTGTAGTGCATTATATAGATAATCTCGACGCAAAGGTTATGGGCGTGAAAGAACACATGAATAACAGCATGGAAAATGAAAGATGGACCCAATTCCATAAGTTATATGAATCACGCTTTTATAGAATTCCCGAAAGGTGACTTATGGAAGTGAGAAGGGTTTTTGTCGACAAGCTGAAAATGAAAAACGGTATGGTCCTCCTCACAGGACCCAACTGCAAGTATATCCTCGGCGTGCTCAGGAAGGGCGTGGGTGAACGGATCGATGTGATGGACGGCAAGGGGTATCTCTACCGCTGCACCATCAACGGGACCAAGAGCAACGAGCTTTTCCTGCAGGTCATGGACGCGGTTTACCACCCGGAGGAAAAACGGACCAGGGTCACCTTGCTCGTGAGTCCGATCAAGGGACCGAGAATGGACTGGCTCGTTGAGAAGGCGACCGAGCTGGGTGTCGACCGGATTCTGCCCACCATATTCAAGAGGACGGTGGTCAAATTCCAGGACGAAGGATCGGAGAAGTGCGAGCGGTGGAAACGGATCATGATCGAGGCTTCGCGGCAGTCGGGCCGCTTCTCGATCCCAGAGCTCGCACCCCCCACTCCGCTCCGTGGGGTGCTTCCCTATGTCGATCACCTCGAGAATCGCTGGCTCCTCTATGAGAAGGAGAAGAGCACTACCATGAAGGATGTGGTCGCGACGCAAAAGAACGGTGAGGTGTGCGTCGCGATAGGCCCGGAAGGGGGCATCGAGGAAGGTGAGGTCGACTGGCTCAAAGAGCACGGTTTCTTGCCTTGCACCCTCGGAGAAAGCATTCTCAGGACCGAAACGGCGCCCCTCGTCGTGCTGTCCATAATCTTCTACGAGTTCAACATGCGATGAAAAGAGCCTCTTTGACAGCCCGGTTTTTAGCCTTTGTCATCGACGTGGCCTTCCTGTGGTGCGTCTCAGGCCTGATGAGTGCGAGCATCATCGCAGGTCATCTGACTGCGGCCGAGCGCGTTTCCCTTAAGGATCCTATTGCTGCTGCCCTGGAGATTCTCCTCGTCTTCTTTCTCGTTGAGACCTTCCTCTTCCTGTTTTATTTCACCTATCTCACTGCTCACGGAGAAATGACCCTGGGAAAAAGCATCTTTAGACTGAAAGTTGTGCGCCGGGGCGACGAACAGGAACTAGGTTTGGCCCGTGCCTTTGGCAGGGCGTGCGCCTACGGGGTTTCCGCGCTTCCCTTTCTCCTCGGCTTCCTTATGGCGTTTGTCTTGAAAGGAAGGGCTTTTCACGATATTCTTGCAGGGACCAGGGTGGGGCAGGAGGAATAATGGGCGGATCCGAAAGGGGCAAAGCGGGGTGTGGTTGTCTTCTCCTCATTCTCGTGGTTTGTATGGTGATTGCGGCTGCTCTCATGCACCCCCTTTCTCTTCGACTGATCTCGGGCCGTTTCCTCTACGAGGATAAGGTGGCGCCCTGCGATGCCATCTTCGTGCCCCGGGCCGCGGAAGATAGGAGCGGCGAAGTTTACTCTGACGCCTTCAGAGAGTATTGGGCGGGCAGCGGCAAGACCATATGGATAGAAAACGACCGCCTTTTAGGCCTCACACTGAAAGATATAGTGGAAAAGATGGCCAAGGCAAGGGGTATCAAAGAGGGAAGCGTAAAGGCCCTTGACCTTGACGGAGATGAAGCGGCAAAGGCCGAAGAGGTCAAAGAGACCTTTGCAAGGCGCGGGGTCAGGAGGGTGCTCGTCATCGTGCCTGAATATGCTTCCAGAAGGTTCCACCGGCTCTACGGCTCCGGTGGATCGGGACAAGAGAAAGTCCTTTTCCTGATCAAGCCGGCCAAAGTCTCCTATTTTAAATCTGACAGCTGGTGGAAAGGGCCGGCCTCCCGCTCGCTCGTCGAGCGTGAAGCCTCCGAGGCTGGCTCTTTCCTACGTAAACCACTTAAGGGGCGGAAAGAAAGAGAAAGGTACGGACGAGCCGAAAAAAGAGTAAACCGGCCCGGTACTTCATCTTTTCCCGTTCCTTGATCTCCCCCTTGACCTTCCCGAGACGATTGGGCATACTATATCTTTGTCAGCAAAGGTCATACATTTGTGACCGGGAGCGCTCCGCAACCCCTGCCCCGTGGATGGGGAGCTTCAGGAGCCCTTTGAATCTGAAGTTTGTACGAGGCGTAGGTGGAAGAACGATTGGCCCTCATGGCCCTTTCCCGCTTGAAGGGCGTAAGCAATCTCCGGAAAAGATCGATAGTCGACACCTGCGAAAGCGTCGCGGCCCTTTTCGAACGAAAGGGAAAGGACAGTGAGGCCATTTCGAGGGAGATCATGGGCGCCTTTTCCTCTTTCAAGGAGCTGAAGGACGAGATGGCCCGTCTGAAGACGATGGCAGTGGAGATCGTTACCATAAAAGACGACGACTATCCCTCCCTTCTGCGCGAGATACCGGATGCTCCTCTATTCTTTTACAAGAAAGGTCCTTTGCCGCTCAGGGGTCCGACTTTTGCTATCGTGGGAGCACGAAAGGCCACCTTCGAGGGAATGCTCCTTGCCGAGCAGATAGCCGAAACCCTGTCGATTGCGGGCATCACCGTGGTGAGCGGCCTCGCGCGAGGCATCGACGGCGCAGCCCACAAGGGGGCGTTGCGGGGCGAGGGCAGGACCGTCGGGGTGCTCGGATGCGGCATCGACATCTGCTATCCGGCGGAAAATTCGGGGCTCTTTGCGAAAATGGCCGAAGAAGCGGCAATCGTCACCGAATATGCACCTGGAGAACGTCCTTTGAAGCATCACTTTCCCGAAAGGAACAGGATCATCGCCGGTCTTTCAAGGGGCGTGCTCGTGGTGGAGGCATCAGCGAAAAGCGGATCCCTCATCACTGCCCGTCTGGCCCTTGACTACGGGAGGGAGGTGATGGCGGTTCCGGGCAGGGTCCTGGACGAGGCATACAAGGGAGCGAACGGCCTCATAAAACAGGGGGCGCGGTTGGTCGAGGACATCGAGGATATCGTAACCTGCTGTTTTCCCGATGTGAAGTTCGTTCGGAAATCGGCTATTGATATAAATGAGGACGAAGATTATATTTACACACTAATGGGCATCGGCCGGATACATGTCGATGAGCTGATACAAAAAAGCCGCCTCGAGGCGAAAAAGGTGCTCGCCATCCTCACCAGGCTCGAGATGAAGGATATGGTGAGACAGGTACCGGGCGGCTTTTACATAAGGAAGGCTTAAGTGGCAAAATCACTTCTTGTTGTCGAATCACCAGTCAAGATGAAGACTCTCTCCAAGTTCCTCGGCAAGGACTTCGTAATCAGGGCTACCTACGGTCATATCAAGGACCTGCCCAAGAGCAAGATGGGGGTTGACGTAGACCATGATTTCAAGCCCCAGTTCGCGGTAGTCAAAGGAAAGGCGAAGATCGTCGCCGACCTCAGGAAGGCAGGCAAGGAGGCAGACAACATCTATATAGGGTCAGACCCCGATAGAGAGGGGGAAGCCATAGCCTTCCACGTGGCCGAGGAGATGGGGAAGGGGGCGACGATAAAAAGGGTCCTCTTCAACGAGATCACGAAAAAAGCGGTCCTCGAGGCGATGAAATCGCCCAAGACCCTTGACGTATCCAAGTATGATGCGCAAAAGGCGCGAAGGATACTCGACCGCCTCGTGGGTTACGAGATCAGCCCTCTTCTCTGGGAAAGGGTAAAATACGGGCTTTCCGCAGGCAGGGTGCAGTCGGTCGCCCTCAAGCTTGTATGCGAAAGGGAAGACGAGATAGAGGCATTCGTAAAGGAAGAATACTGGACTATCGAGGCCGACTTCCTTCTCCCTGACGGAGAATCGGTGAGAGCCAAGTTGGAGCGCATCGACGGCCAGAAGGCCAAGATTGCCTCCGGAGAAGAAGCCTCCAGGCTCAAGGACGCAATGGAGGGGAAGGTCTTCACGGTTGAAGGAGTGGAGGAGAAGGAAAGGTACGTCTCGCCTTATCCCGCATTCAAAACAAGCAGTCTTCAACAAGATGCTTCGAGCAAACTCAAGTTCTCTCCGAAGAAAACCATGCTTCTGGCCCAGAAGCTCTTCGAGGGCGTCGAGATAGGCAAGAATATGACCGGCCTTATCACTTATATGAGAACCGATTCGGCGCGCATTTCGGGAGAAGCTCTCGCTGCAGTGAGGCAGCTCATAGGCGGGCAGTTCGGAACAGCCTATGTGCCGCTGAAGCCGAATGTATTCAACAACGCCAAGACGGCCCAGGACGCCCACGAGGCGATCAGGCCGACCGATGTAAAGCTGACCCCGGAGAAGGTGAAACCCCATCTCGACAAGGACATGCTCGCTCTCTACGAACTGATATGGCGGCGTTTCGTGGCCTCCCAGATGGCGCGGGAGAGACTCCATGTGAGGGTGGCGGAGATCGCGGCTAACGGCTATGTCTTCGTGGCGCGGGGGTCAAAAGTGGTCTTCGACGGGTTCACCAAGGTTTACGAGGCGGAGCGCCGCGATGACGAAAAGGTTTACCTGCCCGATATGGCGAAGGGAGAAATCCTGACCTTTAAGGAAATGGAGGCGAATCAGCACTTCACGAACCCCCCTCCCCGCTACACCGAGGCATCACTTATAAAAACTCTCGAAGCCAAGGGTATAGGCCGCCCATCAACCTATGCAGCTATAGTAAGTACCATACAGGATCGGGACTACGTGCACAAGGAAAAGGGAAGTCTGGTGGTGAAGCCTCTCGGAAGGACGGTCAGCCGCCTCCTCTCTGAATACTTCCCCAGGGTCATCGACGTCGACTTTACCGCAAAGCTGGAGGATGGGCTCGATCTTATCGAGGAGGACGCAAAGAATTGGGTAGCCTCTTTGAGTGAGTTCTACGCAACCCTCCAGGAAGAGCTGCTTGCCGCAAAAAAGACCATGAAGAACTTGAAGCAGGAAGAGAAGGAAACCGATATAAAGTGCGACAAGTGCGGCAAGAACATGATACTGCGCTGGGGCAAGAACGGGGAGTACCTTGTATGCAGCGGCAGGCCTGCCTGCAATAATAAGAAGAATGCCAAAGTTGACAAGGACGGAACCGTCTCGATAGTAGAGGAGCCGAGCCGGGGAACATGCCCTCAGTGCGGTGGAGACCTGGTAGAGAAGACGGGAAGATTCGGTCGTTTCATTGCCTGCAGCAATTACCCTCAGTGCAAGTTCACGAAACCCTTCACCACGGGGCTCCATTGTCCGCTGGAGAACTGCACGGGAGAACTCGTCGAGCGTATATCGAAGAAAAAGAAAAAATTCTACGGGTGCAGCCGTTATCCCGGCTGCGACTTTATTACGGGGTTGCAGCCCAAAGAGGGGATATGCCCCTCCTGTGGCGCGCCCATCTTATTCTCTTATCGGGGAAAATTAAGCTGCCTGCGGAAGGACTGCGGGTGGAAATCAGAATAATCGGAGGCGGCCTCGCGGGCGCCGAGGCGGCCTATCAGGTCGCATCGATGGGCGGGCAGGCGCACCTTTATGAGATGCGCCCCAAAGTCGGGACACCCGCACACAAGACAGATAGCCTTTCCGAGCTGGTCTGCAGCAACTCTCTGAAATCCCAAGAAACAACGAATGCCCACGGCCTTCTCAAGGCAGAGCTTCGCCTGCTCGGTTCCCTCGTCCTGGCTGCTGCCGAATCTACCGCCATACCGGGCGGCAAGGCCCTGGTGGTCGACAGGGCCCGGTTTTCAGCGGCCGTGACGTCCACGGTTTTGGGCCATCCGCGGATCCAGGTTATCAGGGAAGAGGTAAGGGATATCTTCGGAAGCGGCGTCGTCATCGTCGCGACCGGCCCTCTTACGTCGCCTGCCCTGACCGAGCGAATCGGGGCCCTGACCGGCACGAGAAACCTTCATTTTTTCGATGCCATCTCACCCATCATCGACGGAGCGAGCATCGACCTATCTCACGCCTTCTTCGGTAGCCGTTACAGCACGGAAGGGACCGACTATTTGAACTGCCCCCTCACGAAAGAGGAATACGAACAGTTCCATGAGGCCCTTCTCAACGCACAACGGGTCGACCTCAGAGAATTCGAGGCGGATACTTCATATTTCGAAGGCTGCCTTCCCATAGAGGTCATGGCGGAGAGGGGGAAGAATACCCTTGCCTTCGGTCCCATGAAGCCGGTCGGACTTGTCGACGAATCGGGAAGGCGGCCCTACGCTGTCATACAGCTGCGGCGCGAGGATGAGGCAGGGAGCATGTACAACATGGTCGGTTTTCAGACTAAGCTCACCTATCCCGAGCAGGAGAGGATTTTCAGACTCGTTCCGGCCCTTGCCCAGGCGAGCTTCTTCCGTCTCGGCAGTATCCACAGGAACACCTTCATCGATGCCCCGTCAGTGTTGTGCGGCCTGCGGCTCAAGAAGGACGACCGGATTTTCTTTGCCGGTCAGATCACGGGGGTAGAGGGATACATGGAATCGACCGCTATCGGGCTACTCGCAGGCATCGCTGCCCTTTACTATCAGAGAGGCATGGCCTTCACGCCCCCCGAGCCCTACACCTGCACAGGCGCCCTCTACAGGTATCTATCGACGGAAAGAGAAAACTTCCAACCAATGAATATCAATTTCGGGCTCCTCGAAGACTACGACAAGAGGAAAAAAGAACAGGTCGCCCGGCGGGCCCTCGAGGCCGCGGCAGCCTGGATTGAGAGGGTAAGGAAGGATCTCGCCTGAATGGACCACTGGAGCATTACGCAAAATTAAAGTAACGATTGGTCGGGGGGCCATTCCTTGAGTGTGGCACTTCTTCTTAAGAATAGGACTTATAGGACTTATATGACCTATATGACCTATTCTTAAGGGTTCGAAAAGAGGTTGAAACGGGAATCAATTCTGCGGAACACTCTAACAAATCAAGGAGCACAAACTATGCGCTTGAAAGATAAGGTCGCCATCGTCACCGGGGGAGGCAAAGGCATCGGGAAGGCCATAGTCCTCGCGTTCGCTTCAGAAGGGGCCGCGGTAGTCATATGCGGGCGGGGTCTTCAACAACTGACCGAAACAGAGGAAGAGGTACGGGTCAGGGGCGGAAGGGCCCTCGCCGTGCAGACCGACGTGGCCGACGAAGATCACGTGGCGCGTATGGTGAAAAGATGCGTCGACGAGTTCGGGCAAATAGACGTGCTCGTAAACAACAGCGGAGTCACCGGGCCGACCTCGACTGTCGCCGATATGGACCTGGCCGCGTGGAATCAAACTTTGGCGACAAATCTCACGGGAGCTATGCTATGCTCTCGTGAAGTGCTCAGACACATGATTCCGAGGCGCGAGGGCGCCGTGGTAAACATCGGGTCTGAAGGCGGCAGGGGTGGGGACGGAAGGGCCGGCTTTATCAGGAGGAGCGCCTACTGCTGTTCCAAGATGGGCATAATCGGCCTTACCGAGACGATGGCAGTCGAGGTCGGAGAGTTCGGGATAAGGGTAAACGCGGTAAGCCCGGCCGGGGTCAGGGGCGACCGGATCGACGGGCTCTTCGAGGCAAGGGCACGGGCTCTCGGGATTTCTTTAGATGAGATGATAGGCCGGGTGCTTGTCAATTATTCCCTGGGACGTATGGCGGACGAGTCCGAGATAGCCTCTGCGGTGCTGTTTCTCGCCTCAGATGAGGCATCGGCCATAACCGGGCAGGTATTGGCCGTCAATTGCGGACACCATATAATTCATTAAGAGCTCAGGTTTCAAAGGAAGGCCTGGAAGGAGCAGACAACAGTGAATTTCGCAAAAACCCTCGAAATGTCGGCACTCTGTTTTCCCGATAAAACCGCAATAATTGAGG
>CAVVPU010000118.1:0-6363 GCA_963750015.1 uncultured delta proteobacterium
GGTGTGTGCATCCTATGGTAGCCGGAACCGCGGGCCGCGGAGATACGGTTCCGCGTGTATGGACAAGCGCATGGAGAAATCGATGAGATGTGGATGCCCTGCGAGTATCGTAGACCGCAGCCGTACTTTATCGTACGGCGGAGCGTCACGAACGGAGCAGGGCGCCGCAGCTCGCGATTTCTCCAGGCGCTTGCCTATACACCCTATCTCACAAATCGCACACTGCATTGAATCCGTCATGATTCGCCGTAAACAAGCTCCCCGGCCTATCGCAGTCCCCCACCACGAAGACCTCCGTCTCGGGCACCATTCGGCGAAGCTCGGCGACCTTTTCCTTCCTCGGCCTCAAGCCCAGGGCCAGCACCACGCTGTCCGCGTCGAAGCTCATTTTTTCGAAGTTCCCGTTGATGGCGCGAACCCCTGTATCCGTCACCTCTTCCAGACGGGTGTTCGTGACGATCCTGATCCCGTATTCCCTGACCCTGTCCCAGAGATAGTACCTGTGGGCAGAAGGCGCCTCACTGAGGACGACCTCAGGACCCATCATCTCGATGACAATGACCTTCCTGCCCTCTGCACCGAGGGCGATTGCACTCTCCATGCCGGTCAGCCCGGCGCCGACTACGATGACCCTTTCGCCTACTTTAGCCTTGCCCGTATCCACATCGCCCGCCCAGAAAACGTTTTCCGAAGCGATCCCCGGAAGGTCGGGGATGAGAGGGGTTGCGCCCACCGCGATGATAAGGCAGTCGGGAAGCTCGCTTTTCACCATGTCGGCCGTCACTTCAGTATTCTTGACTATCCTCGCGCCGCATTTCTCGGTCTGGCGAACCATCCATTCGGTATAGGTCTTCAGGTCCTTCTTGAAAGGAAGCTCGCAGCCGATCCTCAGCATGCCGCCAAGCTCGCTGCCGGCCTCGTAAAGCACCACTTCGTGTCCTCTCTGGATCGCGGTCTGGGCAGCCTGCATGCCTGCCGGTCCTCCTCCAGCGACCATGACCCGCTTGCGGACCCTGGCAGGGGCAAGGCCTTCGTGCTGGTTGAATTGAGTGCCCCGGCCTGCCATGGGGTTTATGGCGCACCGGTGGTTCCGGTGGAGGGTACTCAAGCGGGTGCATGCGTTGCAGCGGATGCAGGGACGGACGTCATCCTTTCGGCCGGTCGCATACTTTCGCGGCATCTCCGGGTCTGCGAGGGCGGGACGGGCAAAGGCCACAAAGTCGGCCCAGCCATTGGCAAGGACGGTCTCGGCATTGTCTAGGTTCATCATGGAGCCGACCGTGGTGACGGGTATGTCGATCCGCTCCTTCACCATCTGCGCGAGGTGGACATTGTACATCTGGCGCACGTAGAGAGGCTGCATCATGTGCTGAACCGTTTCCGGGTTGAGCAGGAGGCCCGCCGACACCTGCACGATGTCGATTTTGTCGCGTATCATCTTGATGAATTCCAGGGTCTCTTCGGGCTCCATGCCGCCCGGCACCTTTTCATCGAGGCTTATGCGGTATTCGAGGACGAGGTCGGGGCATCGCTTTCTGACCGCATCCAACACGGCTAAAGGAAAGCGGGCCCTGTTTTCCAGGCTGCCGCCCCATTGGTCGGTGCGCTTGTTCGAATAGGGAGAGACGAACTGGGCGAGCAGGTGGCCGTGGGCCCCGTGGATCATCACCATGTTGAAGCCGGCGTTCTGACAGCGGAAGGCAGCGTCGGCGAATCCCTGAATGATGCTGTCGATCTGCTCTTCATCCATCTGCCTCACTTCGGGCGGGTTCTTCCCCTGCCGCGCAGCCATCATCTCCTCCAAGCCGTTGGGGATGGGGGATGGTGCGATGGGGCTCCTACCGTTGAGAAGCCGCCGGTTCGCGTTCCTGCCGGCATGGCTGATCTCGATGGATATGCAGGATTTGTAGCGGGAAATAGATTCGGCAAGATCGCTCAGGCCGGGAATAACGGTGTCGTCCCCCAAGTTGATGGAAAGATCGTGGCCCCGGGCATAGTCCTTATCGATGGTGGTGTCGCCGATCGTGACGATCCCGAAACCGCCCTGGGCGAAAGGCTGATAGTAGCCGATAAGCTCCGGCGTCACGAGACCCTCGGGAGTAGCGAGCATGGTAGCCTGGGGCGCTACTTCGAGGCGGTTCTTGAATTCCAAGCCCCTGATGGTGATGGGCGAAAATACGTGGTCATATCCATTCATACCTTGATACCCCCGGTGGTGCGATTATTCCGAACGAAACCTTTCATTAGCATACAAGAGATCGGAGAATGTTGCAGCCCTTTTCTGTGCCCCCCTAAGCGGAACATGATTGCAGGAGCACCTGGGCAGTGCGCTAAAAAGAAGCATAGAGAGAGAGAGAGAGAGAGAGAGAGAGAGAAGAAACGAATGAGGGTCCGAGGTGTGGCCGGTCGGCTGGGAGGAATCGTGCCGCCCGCACGCGGGCACCCGGCGGCGCACTTTTCGCCATGCGCCCTCCGACGTACATCGAGTACGCCATCCGGGCAGCAAGGCTCAAATTGCATCCACACCTCACGATCCCTCCCAGCCGACCGGCCGGTGGCACGCGGAGCCGTATCTCTAACAGCCCGCGGCTCCGGCCTTCATAGGATGTAGACACCAACAACAATTGAATAGGGGCGGCGGCCCTGGAGGCCGCGAAGGGCAAAATCATAAAGGCTCGCGCCTCGCCCCGGAGGGGAGAAAGGCGAGAGTGGTCCCTTAGGCGATATCCTTCTCGTTCGTCGTCCATCGGCCTTTTCCCGGTTCCGGCCCGAACATACTGGGACGGTTGATAACAGCGGCGGCCCTAAAGGCCGCCAGTGACATTCCCTCCCTTACCCTTCTTTTTTTCAGCGCACAGGCGCTTTACCCCCCCCCTGGCAATCCCATAAGCGTGTGGCACCCGTTCCTCTCGCACATATTGCGCAGCGACCGTTAACCACCGTTTGGCTCAAGGAGAGCGGTCCCGAAGGGATGATGTGCGTGCTCGAACTCGGGGCACCCAGCCCTAAGGCTGGGTCGGACTCGAACGCCACCGCGCACATCAAGCGAACCGGAGCCTTACGGGGGTCGGGAGCGGAGCCTGATGTGCGAGAGGAACGGGTGCCACACGCTTCCCCACGGGCATGCCACACCCATCCAGTGCCTTTGCTCCTGCCTGTGCCCTGCCTCTTTCCCCTCGCTGTTTAAATGTGGTATAGTGGTGTCTTAACGAATCATTCACCGAATAATGTGCCTTTTTTCGCGGTCTGCGGAGTATGAAGGAGAGAGACATGAGCGAACACTATATAGAGGAAGGCCTTACCTTCGACGATCTTCTGCTCGTTCCGTCCTATAGCGAGGTGATGCCTTTCGAAGTAGAAGTCTCGACCTATCTCACGCCCGCCATCAAGCTGAATATTCCCCTCATCAGCGCCGCAATGGATACGGTTACCGAGGCAAAGACAGCGATTTGCATGGCCCAGGAGGGCGGGGTCGGCATCATCCACCGGAACATGGGCGTTGCCGAGCAGGCCCAGGAAGTGGAGAAGGTAAAGAAATCGGAAAGCGGCATGATCGTCGACCCGATTGTCATATCGCCCGATGCCCATATCAAGGACGTCCTCGACCTGATGGCGAGATACAGCATATCGGGAATCCCCGTCACGCGGGGCACGAGGCTCGTCGGTATAATCACGAACAGGGACCTGCGATTCGAGACGAACCTCGGACAGAAGGTCGAAGACGTGATGACCAAGGAAAACCTGGTGACCGTCGAGGAAGGAATAAGCCTCGAGGAATCGAAAAGAGTGCTCCACAAGCACAAGATCGAGAAGCTCCTCGTGGTCGACAAGGAGTTCAACCTCAAGGGCCTCATTACAATCAAGGACATAGAAAAGGTCATCAAATACCCGGCAGCGTGCAAGGACTCCCTGGGCAGACTGAGGGTAGGGGCGGCCGTAGGGGTCGGGCCTGACAGGGATGCGCGGGTGGATGCCCTCATCCGTGCCGGCTGCGACGTCATCGTCGTGGATACTGCCCACGGTCATTCCAAGAACGTCATAGAGTCGGTGAAAGCCATCAAGGGCGCTTTCCCTTCCGTACAATTGATCGGCGGCAACATCGCCACCGAGGAAGGATGCACGGCCCTGATCGATGCAGGATGCGACGCGGTGAAGATAGGCGTGGGGCCGGGCTCGATCTGCACGACGAGGATCGTGGCAGGAGTCGGCGTGCCTCAGATAACCGCCATACTCAATGCAGCCCGGGCCGCGAAGAAACGGGGAGTCCCGATCATAGCGGACGGAGGCGTAAAATTCTCGGGCGACATCACCAAGGCCCTCGCCGCAGGATCGGATGTGGTCATGATCGGTAACCTCTTCGCAGGGACGGACGAAACCCCTGGCGAGATGGTGCTCTATCAGGGCCGGACTTATAAGATGTACCGTGGGATGGGCTCCCTCGACGCCATGAAAGAAGGCAAGACGAAGGACCGTTATTCGGTGCGGGAGGACGAAGTGGAATCGAAGATCGTTCCCGAAGGGATCGAGGGCAGGGTCCCTTACAGGGGCTCCCTCTCCTTCACCCTCCATCAGCTCATCGGAGGCCTGCGCTCGGGCATGGGCTATCTGGGGTGCCGCAGCCTCGAAGAGCTGCGGACCAAGGCAGGTTTCCTTCGTATCACGAACGCGGGCCTGAGAGAGAGCCACGTGCACGACGTGATGATCACCAAGGAAGCCCCGAACTACCGGATCGAGTAATAGGGCGAAAAGAACATGGGCCTTCACGATTACCACAAGGAAATCGTCGTTATCCTCGATTTCGGCTCTCAGTACACGCAGCTCATCGCGCGCAAGGTCAGGGAACTGGGCGTCTACTGCGAGATATTCCCTTACAGCATAGCTCCGAAAAAGATAAGGTCCTATCACCCTACGGGCCTCATCCTTTCCGGTGGGCCGAAGAGTGTCAACGACGGGGACGCCCCCATGATCGACCCGGACCTCTTCGATCTCGGCGTTCCTATCCTCGGCATCTGTTACGGCATACAGTTGATCGCCAAGCTTCACGGGGGCGAGGTACAGCGCTCGGATAAACGGGAGTACGGAAGGGCCCACCTTTTTCTGGACGGCACAAGCAGCCTCCTCGAAGGCATGGAAGAGGGCGACACCATCTGGATGAGCCACGGCGACTCCATAATGACCATGCCGCCCGGCTTCGTCCCTCTGGCCCATTCGGAGAATTCGCCTTACGCGGCCATCAGGAATGAATCGGGCACCATATACGGCGTCCAGTTTCACCCGGAGGTACACCACACCGCCAAGGGCAAGGTGATCCTCAAGAACTTTCTTTACAACATCTGCAAGGCGAAGGGGCTCTTTTCCACCAAATCCTTCATCGAGATGACCACGGCCCGGATCAGGGATGAGGTCGGTGAAGGAAAGGTGGTCTGCGGCTTAAGCGGCGGCGTCGATTCTTCGGTGGTGGCTGCCCTCCTCCATAAAGCCATAGGCGACAGGCTCACCTGCGTCTTCGTGAATAACGGGGTCCTCCGAAAAAACGAGGCCGCGGAAGTGCTCGGCCTGTTCAAGGACAGGCTTCATCTGAACCTCAGGTACGTGGACGGCACCGACAGGTTTCTTGACGCCCTGAAAGGGGTGAAGGACCCTGAGAGGAAGAGGAAGCGCATCGGCCGCGTCTTCATCGAGATCTTCGAGGAGGAGGCACGCTCCCTGGGCGACGTGAAATACCTGGCCCAGGGCACCCTCTACCCCGACGTGATAGAAAGCGTCTCCTTCAAGGGGCCCTCTGCCACGATAAAGAGCCACCACAACGTGGGCGGACTGCCCAAGAGGATGAACCTCAAACTCATCGAGCCTTTGAGGGAGCTTTTCAAGGACGAGGTGCGCACAGTCGGGAAAGAGCTGGGCCTGCCCGACCACGTGGTCCACAGACAGCCCTTCCCCGGACCGGGACTCGCCATCCGCATCATAGGCGAAGTCACCCGCGACCGGGTCCACGTGCTCCAGGAGGCTGACCATATCATCCGGGAAGAGATCGAAAGAAAAGAAGGCTTCAGCCACATATGGCAGTCCTTTGCCATCCTCATTCCCGTCAGGACCGTGGGGGTCATGGGGGACGAGCGCACCTACGCCCACGTGATCGCCCTTCGCGCAGTGGAGAGCCTCGACGGCATGACCGCGGATTGGGCGCGCATACCTTACGATAATCTCGATATAATCTCCAGAAGGATCATCAACGAGGTGCCGGGGGTCAACAGGGTCGTTCTCGACATATCCTCCAAGCCGCCGAGCACCATAGAGTGGGAATAATTTGACCGAATTCGTCCATCTCCACCTTCACACCCAGTTCAGCCTTCTCGACGGGGC
>CAVVPU010000119.1:0-10781 GCA_963750015.1 uncultured delta proteobacterium
GAGATCATCTGGGAACAGGTTTTTGTCGACCTTTGCTAAGGCCCTCCACGCCTTGTCGATGTAAGATTGGCCGATCTTCGGCTCGCCTCGTTCGAAGTAGAGATTGCCCAGAGCAATACGAGTCCGGGCCAGTTCTATCTCAGCCCCGGCCTTCTTGAGGTACTTCTCGCTCTTTATCAGATCGGACAGGATCTTGCCGGCTGGTTGATGGCGTGCGGCGTTTCGGAGGGCCCGGTACTTGAGGGCGATCCCTCTCATGTAGACATCGTCCCATGAGAGCATCCTTGCTATCTCTCCGTCGTATGTCCATTCCGGATGGACGAAGCCCTTTGATTCCAGAATATCGAGATAATCGAAGTTCCATGCGCCGTTTTGATGGAGCCAGCCGACAAATCTGGAATGTTCAACCGCCCTTTTCGTGCACTCGTAAGCCTCCGCATACCTCTCTTTTTGACAAAGGATGTATGCCTTGCACGCCTCGATGGGCCAAAGTATGTAGTGGCCCACTACGTCCTCCGGCAACGCGCTGATCCTGTCCATGTAGAGCTGCGCCTCGCCAACTTTCCGGATCTCAAAGAGTGCGAGGATCGTCATGAGATCCGCAAAAATCGATACATACTGGAAATGGAGCAAGTTCGCCTTAGCCCGCACCGTCTCTATCATGCCCAAACCACGGGCTATCTGACCGCATCTGACGTAGCAGAGCCCGACCCTCGCGCCCGCCTTGAGGGTCGCCTCATCGTCCCCGAATTCTTCGAGGTTCTCGACTACTTGTTCGTAGCGTCGAACCACGTCGGCGAAGAAGCCCTTCCAGTGAAGATAGTCGGTCGTTAAAAGTGTAGCGGTCTTCGACATCCGCCGATCGCCCACCTTCTCGGCCAGCTTCCAGAAGTCGTTCATGTGTTGAAACGCCTTCTTGTGATGACCCTCCGCCTGGAGCGCCTCGGCCAGAGTCCGCTCTATCCTCGTGAGATACTCCCACTTCTCATACCGCTGTGCGGCCCTCTCCGCGCTGGTGAGCAGGATTATCTGTTCTCTTATAGGCATCAGGTGCCGGGCGGCGTCGATCTTGCCGAGGGAGCCGCCAAGGACGTCTTCCACGTTCTCTTCGGTCACGCCATCTTTGGCGATTGCTTCGATGAGGCGGTCATAGAAGAAGCTGCTTTTTTCTCGCTCCCCCGTATGAGCAAAGAACTCGGCCGCCTCTTTGAAATAGCGTATACCCTCGCCGTGAGCGCCGAGCTTTAGGTGAAGTTCTGCAAGGGCGAGGCTCTTCTCCACCCCGGTCTCCAGGTTATTGTCATAGAACTCGATGGTTCTTCTCAAGGCTCGCCTCGCTTCTTCCGGCGATGTCTGCTTTTCGACAAAGGATGCCAGATCCGTGCCATTGACGAAGTACGTTCCTTTCCCGAATTCCTTCTTTTCGTAAACGAATCTCTTCCTTTTCAAGCCTTCCATGACATTGAGAACTTTCACGGCAGATACACCGGAGAGCGCGCTCAACACATCTATGGTAACGGGCGGCAAAGAATACGCAAGGAAGGTTATTACCCCCCTCTCTTCATGAGGGAGATTCTGCCACAGCTTGTGATAATCGGTCTGAAATTCCTTTGACTCCGGCATGACTTGCTCCTATTGAAAAGGAATAGTGCTCGCGGCAAGGCAATGGATTTTACCGCCTTGACGAAGCTCTGTCAATAAAATCGACAGTATTTTGAATATTATTCGATATATTGTACACAGTGGCTCGCGTTGTCATCGCTCCTGCCCAGTTTGACAGCCATGTTTGAAGGGACCTTCAATCAGTTCATATTACAACATGGTATACGAGGTACGGCGACGAATGCCTCGAAAACTGCACCCTTTTTGAAGCACCTCCATTATCTCGATACAGGGTATGCTGGATAATATCCAATATTTTGCCGATACTAGGTAGTGAACAAATACCAATTCTTCTTGTTTACCCATTGATTTCCTGATATTCTGCTACGTGGCACAAAGTTTGTAAGATGCTTTCCCGTAGCGTGGCGGCGCGATTCTGAAGCCGTAGCCTGCAACAGCCTGGACTTCCGGGGAGACAACGGTCCGTGAATCTGTTTTCTCAAATTCTGCAGTACGCCATATCGGGTCTCACTGCCGGAAGCATTTATGGCATCATAGGCGTATGCTGGGCCGTGGTCTACCTCATCACCAAGGTGCTCAACTTCGCGACGGGCGAATTCGTGATGCTCGGCGGCATGATCACATGGGGGCTCAGCGCGGCGGGCCTTGGACTTTTTCCGGCCGCGTTGATTGCAGTAGCGGGCACCATAGTCATGGCCGTGGTCATCGAAAGGATCGTCATCAGGCCCGTACGGTTTCCTTCGGAGATGACCTACATGATGATCACAATCGCCCTCGCGTCGGTGATCCGGGGGCTCGTGCTCCTCGGATGGGGCACGGAGACGAGGAAGATAGAGCCTTTCTTCGGGTCGGGGATTATCCAGTTTGCCGGTGCCGCCATAACTCCCCAGGTTGTGGGTGTCCTCTGCTTTCTCGTGGTCGTCACCACAGGGCTTCACTGGTTCTTCCGTAACACTCTCACCGGCAAGGCCCTGCGCGCCTCGGCGGTGAACGAGACAGGGGCCAAGCTGGTAGGAATCAACATCAGCAGATTCCGTCTGCTCTGTTTCGCCCTCGCCGGAGGTTTGGGCGCTCTTACCGGGATAGTGACGACCCCGGTTACCTTCACTGGTTACTCGATAGGGGCCCTCACCGGCCTCAAGGGGCTCGTGGTGGCCATTGTAGGGGGCTGGACCATAGGTGGCACGGTCCTTTCCGCCCTTATCCTGGGTCTTCTCGAAGGCTTCTGCGCCGGCTTTGTTTCAACCGGGTTCAAGGATGTGCTCGCCCTCGTCGCCATGGTGATCTTCCTCGTAATCAAGACCTATCCCAGGGCGCCAAAGAAGAGGCATGCATGAAGCCCCTCAAAGCATGGATCTGCTGGCTTCTTTTCGCGGTTGCCCTTATTCTTTTGCCCTTTGTGACGCCGGCAAGCTATCTTAACTACGTGGCGGGGATCATGTGTTTCGCCGCCATGTACGGGGCCCTGTCCATGGGAATGGGGCTCATCATGGAGCAGGCGGGCCTCTTTTCCCTTGCCCATCCTGCCATGTTCGGGGCGGGGGCGTATCTGACGGGGATTCTCGCGAAGGCTGGCGTGCCGCCCCTTGCCGCCATACTTCTCGCGGCCCTCGGGGTGGCGGTCCTCGCTTACGTCATCGGCTCACCCATGCTCAGGCTCAAAGGATACTACCTCGCGTGCGCCACCTTTGCCCTCCTCATGGTGATGGATATCACCATACCGCAACTCGGCTCTCTCACTGGTGGACACGACGGACTTCTCGACATACCGCCTCTCTCCATAGGCCGGCTTGTTTTCCAGGGCGACGAGCCCTTCTATTTCCTTGCCTGGGGCCTTTGCCTGGCCACCTACTGGTTCCTCAGAAACCTCATGAGCTCCAGGATGGGAAGAGCGATCAGGGCGGTCCAAGACAGCGAGCTTGCGGCCAGGAGCGCGGGAGTCGATGTGGCCGCCTGCAAACTCAAGGTCTTCGTGCTGACCGCCGTGCTCGCGAGCCTCGTGGGGAGCCTTTTTTGTTTCTATATACGGTACTTAAGCAATCTTATGTTCGGCTTTCCGCTGCTGATCGAGCTGACGACCATGATGATAGTTGGGGGCGGGAAGACACTGTGGGGCCCGCTCCTCGGCGGCCTCGTAGTCCTTTGGCTGCGGGAGGCAATGCATACCTATCTCGGTAAGATACTGCCCACCATGACCGCCCAGGTGGATGCTACTTTTTTCGGGGCAGTCATCATTATCATACTGATCTTCATGCCCGGAGGCTTGGCCGGCTGGCTGGAGCTTGCCGGAGCCATGGTGAGGAAGACCCGTGAGCGCTTTTCGAGAGACTGATTTCCTTCTCAAGACGGAAGGGGTGGATAAACACTTCGGTGGCATATTAGCCCTCAATGGGGTCTCCTTCAGCCTCCCCAGAGGGTCCATCACGTCCCTCATCGGGCCCAACGGCGCAGGGAAATCGACCTTTATCAACGTGGTCACCGGCATCCATACGGCAGACAGCGGAAAGGTCACTTTTCAGGGCGAGGATATCACCTTAATGCCTGCCCACGTGGTTGCCTCGAAGGGAATCGCGAGGACCTTTCAGCTTGAAGAGCTTTTCGGCAGCCTCAATGTGTTGGAGAACGCTATGATGGGATGCTACACGAAGAGCCGGTCCGGCATCTTCTCGTGTGGTTTCGCAGTTCCTTTTTCGAGGAAAGAGGAGCTAAGGGTCAGGGATGAAGCCATGCTCAACCTGAAGCTCGTGGGTCTCGAACATCGTGCCCTCGATCCCATCTCGAAGCTCCCCCTCGGAGAAAGAAAGCTCGCCGGCGTTGCTCGGGCCCTAGGCATGAGGCCTTCCCTGCTCATGCTCGACGAGCCAGCGGGAGGGCTCGCAGGCCACGAGGTGAACAAGCTGACCGATCTGGTCCGTCTTCTCATCTCTCACAATATCACGATCCTCCTCGTCGAGCACAACATGCCCTTTGTTATGTCCCTTTCGGAAAGGGTGGTGGTCCTCGATCAGGGTGCGAAAATCGCGGAAGGCCCCCCCGAGGAGGTGAGGGCGAACGAGGCAGTCATCAAGGCTTACCTGGGGGAAGAGGTCTCGTATGAGTAACGTGGAACCGAAGGACGTCTGCACTTCACCAAACCCAAGGGCAGCTTCCTCTCCGCGCCTCCTTATAGATGGGATCTCAACCTTTTATGGAGAGGCACAAGCCCTGAAAGAGGTAGCCATCGAAGTCCACCCGAAAGAAGTTGTCGCCATACTGGGCAGCAACGGCGCGGGAAAGTCGACCATTCTCAAGACCCTCACGGGCCTTCTCTCTCCCCGGTCGGGTTCAATAATCTTCAAAGGCGATCGCATCGAAGGCCAGCCTCCCCACGAGATCATCAGAAGAGGCATAGCGAGCGTTCCCGAAGGAAGGGAACTTTTTGGTGCCATGACCGTGAGGGAAAATCTCGAGCTCGGCACGTACTCCCTTGGCAGGAAGCGAAGAAAGGAAAGCTTCTTAGGCAGGCTCGAGATGGTTTATCACCTTTTCCCCATACTCAGGGAAAGGTCTGCTCAGCGGGCGGACACCATGTCGGGAGGGCAGCAGCAGATGCTCGCGGTGGCGAGGGCCCTCATGGCCGTACCGACCCTTCTCGCCCTCGACGAGCCTTCCTTGGGCCTTTCGCCCTTGCTGGTTGCAGAAATGATGAAGGTCCTCAAGGAGATTTGCCAGAAGTGGGAGGTGTCGCTCCTTCTGGTGGAGCAGAATGCCAAAGCGGCCCTGAAAATTGCGGACTACGTCTATGTCCTCGAACGAGGGGAGATAGTCCTTCAGGGGGCATGCTCCGAGGTGATGGGCAGTCCCACTATTCAGGCAGCTTATTTGGGAGGGTGAAGGAGTCGATGAGGGCTGTTCTATCGTTCCACTGCGAAGGGGGGACTACCTCCATGGAAAACAATAGGCTATTCTCAATAATCCAAATAGGGAGGATGAGTATGAAGCGCACGAGATTGATGGTCATCGTTGCACTACTGGCTACAGTAGCAGCTCTTGCAGCTCCTGCATGGGCCCAGCAGAAAGCGCCCTACGTCGTCGGCGTGGTCCTCGACATGACGGGGCGCCAATCCAATCTTGGCGTCGGGTGCAAAAGAGGACTCGACATTGCGGTGGAAGAAGTGAACAAGGCGGGAGGGGTGAACGGCCGTCAGCTCAAGGTAGTGCTCCTCGATGGAGAGAGCGACCCGGCGAAAGCGGTCATTCACACGAAGAGGCTCATAGAGGTCGATAAGGCAGCGGTCCTTGGAGGTTATTCAGCGAGCTCATCGACCATGGCATCCATACAGACTGCCGAGGAAGGGAAGACCCCCCTCATCGCCTCATCGCCTATCGTGGCCGAAGGAGCGGCAGTGAAGAAATGGATATTCACCGTCACGCCCCGTCAGAAGGAAGCCTCGTTGCCCATGCTGCTGGAGGCCCTGGCCCAGAGAGGCTCGAAGAAGATAGCCTATCTCTACATCGACAATGTTTACGGCCAGAACGGGCTCGCCGTTATGGATGAGGCCACGAAGGCAATGAACCTGAAGCTCGTCGTAGTTGAGAAGTACGCAGTGGACAGTACCGACCTTGGTCCCCAGGTCACTCACATCAAGATGGCGGGCGCCGACGGGCTCATCGTCACGGGAAATGTCCCCGACACGACAATGGCCATAAAGAATGCGAGGGAGACTCGGTTTCACCGCCCCCATCTTCTCCGACTACGCGGTAGTGAGCCCCGAGTTCATCGCTCTGGCGGGTAAGTACGGCGAGGGAGTGGTAAGTACCTCTCTGAAGACCCTCATAGCCCCGGACTTGCCTGCGAACGATCCCCAGAAGAAGGTCTGCATGGACCTCTATAGCAAGTACACCAAGGCTTACGGTGCTTTCAGCTTGTACGCGGGCCACACGTGGGACCAGATCCATATGATCGCCGACACTTTGAAGAAGATCGATGGCAAGCTTGACCCGTCCAAGCCGGAGGACCTTGCCAAGATCCGGGAGCAGTTCCGCGACAAGTATGAGGCGATTAAGGGTTTTGTAGGACAGAACGGCATCTTCAATATCACGCCGACGAACCATAACGGACTGCCCTACAAATGCTATGCGGCGGTGGTCATCCAGAATGGGGCATGGCGGCTGTATAAGGGAAAATAAGAATAAAGTACTAAAGGATAACAGGAGCAAATCATGGCTAAGACAGTGCTGGAGCTCTACCAAGAGCGTGAAAAAAGGGTTCTTGACGCCATTGCCTTGAAAAAGCCGGACAGGGTGCCCATTCTCCCCCTATTCAGCTTTTTCGTCGCTCACCATGCAGGCATGACGATACAAGAGGTCATGAACGATCCCGACAAGCTCTTCGAGGCTCAATGGAAAACGCTCATGGACTTTCAGCCCGACATGGACAATAACCCTTTCAACCTGAGACTGCTCGGGCCCATACTCGACGCTCTCGATTTTAAGCAGCTCCTCTGGCCCGGACACGGGTTGGCTGGTGACAGCACTTATCAGTTTGTCGAGGGTGAGTACATGACGGCCGACGAGTATGACCATTATCTCCTCGATCCGCTCGATTTCATGATCCGAAAATACTGGCCCAGAGTCATGGGCGTCATGAAAGGGTTCGAGAAGCTCCCCCCGCTTCACAATATTATCTCTTACTATATGGGCATTCCCACCGGTTTTGCCGCCTTCACTCTCCCTGAGGTGCAGACAGCGCTCGACGCCTTCAAGCAGGCCGGCGAGAAGTCCCTGCAGATTCTCCAATACTCGCGCAAGTTCGGCGCTGCGGCTAAAGAAGCCGGGTTCCCCATGCAGTTCGGCGGGGTAACGCAGGCGCCCTTCGATACGTTGGGTGACTACTTCCGGGGGACAAAGGGACTCATGCTCGACATGTACCGGAGACCTGACAAGGTGCTCAAGACCTGCGAAAGACTCCTCTCTTTCATGATCGAGCTGGGTGTCAACGCAGCCAAGGGATCGGGCATACCCAGGGTCTTCATTCCCTTGCACAAGGGGCTTGACGGGTTCATGTCGGAGGAGCAGTTCAAGAAGTTCTTCTGGCCCACGTTACGGGCGCTCATGATTGCCCTTATCGATGAAGGTATCACACCTTGTCCGCTCTGGGAGGGCGATTGTACCTCCCGTTTGGAGATCATTAAGGACATCCCGGCAGGGAAGGCCATTTATGCCTTTGAGGCAACCGACATCTTCAAGGCTAAGGAGATCCTGGGCGATACCGTCTGTATTCGCGGTAACCTCCCCATTTCCATCATGGCTACCGGGACGCCGGAAGACGTTAAGACGTACTGCAAGAAACTGATCGACGTCGTAGGCAGAGATGGCGGATTTATCATGGACACGTCAACGGGAGTCGATGACACAAAGCCGGAGAACCTGAGAGCTATGTTCGAATTCACGAGGGAATACGGAACCTACTGAATGACCGGGCCGCGGCTCAAGAGACTACTTTTCCGCGGCCCTTTTTTTTCGCACGAGAGATTGGGAGAGCTTCAGGAACGTACATTGAATTATCATTATATTCTTTCCGGCAACGTGAACCCAATCTCCTTTGCGAGTCTTTCCCCTCGGGCCAGTGCGATGCTGACCGCTGGCTGACCTATGCCGAGCGGCTCGGATAAGGACGACTCCGCGTTCAACAATGGGATAACTCTGCATGTTGGGATGTGCGGATAGTTGCTAAATAGCCGGCAGCTCTGTGTTGTCCGAGCACCCAGGTAGAAGTTGAGGTGTATTTCTTAATGCGCCCGGCAGGGCTCGAACCTGCAACCGCCGGATTCGAAGTCCGAAACTCTATCCAATTGAGCTACGGGCGCACTTTATGCGGCAACTGCTCACATATTAAACAACATCTTTGGGATTATCTCCAGGGAAGTCGCACGGCAGTGCCGGACTTTTCAACCGGCGGCTTTATCCAGAACCTCTTCAGCCCACTGATTGAGGCTTTTCCCTGACGTTTTTGCGGTAGCAAGGGCTCTGGCATGGACGTCGGGAGAAACCCGGAGCATGATCTTGCCGGATGCTGCCTTTAGGGGTCTTCGACCCGTGGCCTCGCAATCTGCTATGTAGTGATCGACTGCGGCCTCATAGTCGGCCCTCAGTTCTTTTACCGTTTCACCATGGAAGGTGATGGTGTCGGCGATACCCACAATCTTTCCCGTAAAAATGTCATCCCTTTGGTCAAACTCGATACGGGCCTTGTACCCCTTATAGGTCATAACGTTCTTCACGGTGTCACCTCCAATTGCTTAAACCACTCGCGTAATTCTTCGACCTGGTACTTCTTCGCTTCCTTGCCCGGGTGGGGCCGATGAAGATACTGCCGGCTTCCCTTCAGTTCAAAGACGATACGAGAGCCGCTTCCCTCCCGAACGTCCCCGCCAAGCGCAGTGATCATTGCTTCAATGTCCGAAAAGACAATGCCTCCTCGCGTGGGAACCGTAAAGATTGCTTCAAGAATACGGCGGTGCTTCGCCTTCATATAATATATGGTAGCGCAGCGTACCATTCTATGCAAGCACTATTTGATAGCATTATGCATCAGAATTGGGCAGCGGAATGCCACTCCAAATATTGTATCACCGAAATGTCGTTAAGAATCCGCCTTCCAGAAAGCTGCACGAAGGATAACTCCCTTCAATCCAAAATTGATTTCCCCCTTTTTCTTTCCACTTTCCCCCCCTTTACCTACCCTTCACCCCCCATATACCCCCTCTTTACCCCCCCTCCCAAGGCCCATTTCGATTTGACACATCCCGTCCTTCTCTGGGAAAATTGTAGTCATGAGGTGTTTCCCAAGCCACTTTCCCGACCTCCGGTCCGAATCAGCACGCTTTGATGAAGCTCGTCCCCTGACCTGGTTTGTATACAAAGTGGCCCGAATTTTCTTCAAACCGTGCATTTTCGTGCACTTTCGTACAGTTGGCGGACAGGCCAAAGACGCGCCAAACCCTTGGTATTGGCGGATGCGAGAGCATCGGGGGGCTTCGGACCTGCCGACCGTCACCGGGCAGAAATAGTGCTGCTGTATGGGGGATGAGACCTCACACGAGGCACTAGGTCAGTGCAGAGTCGGGGTGATCTCGAAGGACTTATCCGACCCGTTTGCCGCCTTTTTAGGCTCTTTGACAATTGAATAATTCCCGACCGCGCACTCGTTCAGTCGCGTCACAGGCGGCGGTTCCCCTCCATCCAGGCTTGCCCTCGCGGACCATCGCCAACGGCGAGAGCTTGGTCCGCGATAGGTTCTTGCCCTTTCTTCCAAAACCCACGGAGCCAGCTCCTCATAAAAAGGAAGGACCGCCGCAGGCGCGTAGTGCACCTTCCCGAGAGAGTAGGGTGAAGGTTGATAACAGCGGCGGCCCTGAAGGCCGCCCATTACATTCCCTCCATTCCCTTTTTCTCTTTTCAGCGCAAAGGCATTTCCCCCCCTGGCAATCCCATAAGCGTATGGCACCCGTTCCTCTCGCACATATTGCGCAGCGACCGTTAACCAGCGTTAGCGGAGCTTGAGCGGTCCGTCAGAATGATGTGTCATGCTCGATCTGCTTTTAGCTCGGACGCCACCATGCACATCAAGCTCAAGCGCAGCTTACGATGGTCGGGAGCGGAGCCTGATGTGCGAGAGGAACGGGTGCCATACGCTTCCCCACAGGCATACCCTTCCCGTTCTTACTTGCCTTCGCTCTTGCCTTTGCTTTGCCTGTGCCCTCTTTTTATGCTATATTATTGGGCTAATCAGGCGAGTTAGACCGAAGATTCCGAACTCAAGGTGAGATCGATTCATCATGACGAGAGAAAAACTTACGGTTCTTTCTTCCACACTTGCTGAGATATATATGCGTCAGGGCCATTTAGACAAGGCCAGGAAGATGTATGCCAAGTGGGGCATTGCGGGACTGAAGATAGATTTCATCGACCGCGACGACCAGTTTGCGGTCAAATGGTACGAAGATATCGCCAGGACCGCGGCCGGGAATCGCTTACTCATCGACTTCCACGGCGCGTTCAAACCGGCCGGCCTGGAACGTACGTGGCCCAACCAGATCACGCGCGAGGGTATACAGGGCAACGAGTACAACAAGTGGAGCACCAAGGAGACTCCCGAACACCGGGCCACGCTCCCG
>CAVVPU010000120.1:0-10754 GCA_963750015.1 uncultured delta proteobacterium
TTGCGCCGATGTACGAATTCATGTAGTGGGTGACCGCCGTGCCGTCCGCGGTGATGTGCTGCCCGTAGACGGGCATGCAGAAAGGGTTGCGGGGGTGACCCGCACCGCCCATGGAGAATATAGCGCCGAGCTTCTCGTGGACCTCATAGTCCGAAAAGGTCGATGAATCGAGAGGCACGAGGGGTAGGGGGCATTTGAAGGTCGTGCCGAGCGCGGCCATGTCGTTGAGCCATTTGGTGGCCTGGCCGTGCTTGGCCGGATTCGGTCCTTCTACCAAATACGCCATACTGATGGGAACCAGGCGCTTGGCATCGTAGAACTCACCCATCCTGACGAGGATTTCTATAGCCCTCCTGTAGCCCTCGCCATATCCGCCGGACAGCATCTTTTCTTCGTCTTTTGTCAGCTCCATGGTCTCGTCTCCTTATCCTCTTAAGAGCGAAGGCGAAAGAAGGGGAAGAGAGACTTCTTCTTCCCCTCTCATTTCTGCCGCCATACTTACTTCTTGGTCACTTCGACGATCCCTTTCTTAGGGTCCACCTTGACCCAGTCACCGGTTTCGATGACATCGAGAGGATTGGGGTCGAGCGCGTCCATGGTAGGTATATTCATGACAATCGAGGCGTAAGCGAAGACGGGATGGGTCTTGATATTAATCATCGCGGTGGGCCCGAGACCCTTGTTGCACAGCCCCATGAGCATGGCAGTGCTGAAGATGCCTCCTCTGCCCGTGGGAAAGACGAGCACCTTGTTCGCAAGGTCTTTGCCGTACCATTCCGGCATTTCTGTCTTGTTGGTGACTTTGGCGCTCATGGGTTTTTCCCATATGCCGCCTACGTCGAAAATATAGCTGAGCGATTCTTTGCCGACGAGAGCTTCGCCTTCGGCGACGTCGCCAATGCCTTTATGTCCTTTGAGTATGATCTTCTTTTTCGTCTCTATCTTCTTTGCCGCCATTTTTTTCGTCTCTATCTTCTTCATCCCTCACCTCACTATAGTTTTCCGGTTATCGCAACTTCGATGATCTGCTCGATAGTCGGCAGCAGGACCATGTCGACTTCCTGCTGGCCTATAGCGTTGCAGTCTTTCAGGCTGTCCGTCACCATGGTCTTGATGCCCAAACGCTTCGCGTCGACCCAGGGATCCATTATCTTTCCTTTCCACATCACCTGTCCCTGAGTTTCTGCGACGAGGACACCCGATTTTTCAAGCTTTTCCCTAAAGCCGAATCTCTCTGCGACCAGTTTGGCGGCGAGGGTCAGATCCACGGAGAAGGAGACGTTCTTGCTGACCTTCTTTCCTTCGAAGAGACGGCTCACCTGGTAGAGGCGCTCGACCGTGAGGGGAAAGCGTATGGTGACAATCTCGGGCTTGGTGCGCTTCGGAGGATAAAGGTCAAAAATCTCCTTCATCTCCTTGGGCCCGACCGAGAACTTCTCGATGGGCTTTTTCCCTCCCAGAGCCTGTTCGAGGGTTGTGCCTTCAGGTGAGAGGCCCTCGATCAGAAAATGGGTGATAGAGCCGGGGTTATTCATGCTCGCGCAGAACGACATGATATCGTCACTCGTGACGGTGAGGGGGTCTATTCCCGTGAGCACCGGCACATCCCAGTAATGGGTGCTCAACCTCTTCGAGATATAGAACCCGAGGACCGCCCAGTCGATGTAGTTTTTCGGCTGTACCTTCACATTGACCACTACTCGGGCGCGTCTGTTCTCGTCGAGGAGATAGCCGTATTCCGGGGTAACTCCCGTGATGGCGGCCATGCGCACCCCGATGGGGCCCTCGTTATTGCCCCGTGCGCCTATCATGCTGTTGCAATAGGTGTTTATGTTCGTTGCACCAGGAGTCACGTACTGGCCGAAAAGGGGCAGAGGGAAGATGTCGTGAGGGCTGGAGGCCCCCGCAGGCGAGATGAGCTGTGCCCCCATCTTGGTCAGACGTGCATTCCTCTCGGGGCTTCCCACGTCGGCCAGTACTGTGGGGCATCTGAACTTCACGTTCTCCTTGTCGCACAGATCGTCCATCTGCTTCATGAATTTGTAGAGGTCGTTGTCCGGGCTGTCGCCATGACCGCCTCCAATGCCGGAAAACGTTGATAGGTCGGCCCAGCTCACGGGAACCATGCGTTTTGCGCTATTGTATTCCCCCATCTTGACCAGGATCTCCATGGCCTTCTTCGTTGCCTCTCCATACTCGCCGGACAGCATCTTCTTCTCGTCTTTTGTCAGTTGCATAGGTAAATTCGCCCTCCTCCTTGTGATTGTCGCAAAAATCAGTTCCTCCCGTTATCTCTTGCCCGGACCTTCGTTCGGGCTGCCTCGCAAAATCGGTCGGTTGCGTTGAACTGAGCTTTTTGTCTCCGGGAGCGAGCGGTTTTAAGCCCGGCGCACGTTTCCCTGAACTCCGGTCTCTTCTGAAAGTCATGATGGTACAGAGTCGATACAAGTCTGAGGAGCGTGTCCTTGGGTAGATAGATCACGGCCGAAAACCGGGTCAGCCGTGGTGTCGACCAGTCGATGTTGGATGCATTCTGAATCTGTGGCGACCTTTCAACCGACTTTGTCACTTTACCGTAGACCATCCGGCGCGTGATGAAAACAAGGTCAATTATGATGCAGGCCCCCTTTCTTGTCAAGGAGAAACCGAGTCCTCTCTATTCCTATTTACAGTACTGACCGGTCACACCAAGAGAAGCTAAAAGCATAATCTGCTACATTTTGGGAGAGTCTTGGTGTATACTCTTCGAGATCACGGGCGCCCATAGCTCAACTGGATAGAGTGTTGGACTACGAATCCAAAGGTTGCAGGTTCGATTCCTGCTGGGCGCATTTCTAGAACTTCCGTATAATTAACAAGTTACGACTCATGATGCTTCTGTCCCGACGAGCTTTTGGATGGTATTGTGCTGAAATTGTGATTTTGTTCATCCTGCACCCGTTCTATTGCGGCTCTCTTCTCCTCGTGGAGTTTTGACACACTCTCACAGGCATGCCTGAGGTCGTCTTCATTCACGATATTGAACCTGTCAAAGACAGCCCTAGTCTTGTGTCCTGAAGTCTTCATTGCAACCTTCTCGGGTATCCCGGCCCTCACCATGTTCCCTACGGCGGTCCTTCTGAGATCATGGAAAAGCTTTCCTTTTATTCCGACCGATGTGCATGCGTTTTCCTATGTCTTTCTAAACTCTCCAATTTTGGCCCCCGCCTTGAAGAAGACATAAGGGCACTCCGGGTAATTTGGGGAAAGGTTTAGATGCTACGGTTATCGTAGGTTTTCTTTGGGCAGACACTGACCGGATACTGACGGGCACGTCGAAGAGAAGTGGGAAAGGGCCTCTTAGGAAGTCTAAACTGTTACTTACGGCATGGTGGGTAACAGAATCGCAGCGGCGGAGATACCAGCGTATTGTGTACAGGGGACCGTCGGCTGCGCCCAATGCCTTCTTGCCCGTCCCAGATCGATCTCCCCGGTCTTCTTCCGGCTTTTCCTCCTAACCTCAGGGTTTCCCTTTTCTCGGTCCTTCCGGATGACCATCCCCCGGCCTCACGGGGTATACCATAGTCGCACCGTGAGGCCTCCAGCTACCTGTATCCCGGACTGCCATGCACTCCGAATGTATACCGGAGGTAGAGGGACCAAGATGAGCCCTGTCTGGAAAGCGAGCCTTCGATCCTTGGCCTCTCTCGACGGCGAGGAAGGGCTTGCGAAGAGCAATGATAAGACGGAAAATCATCCCTTGAGGAGAGACGCGCGCGACATTGCCCGCATGAGTAATATAAGCCGTGTCTCCGTAAAAGAACGAAAGCGAATGAACCTTATTTTGACGCCCGAGAAAGAAGACTGTCGACCGGAAAGCGCTTTCGGAAGGTCAAAGAAGGGGCACTGGGGAAATAGGCGGTTGAACCAGAGGTCAAGCTAACGTCGAGTAGTTTGTATGAGTGCCCATTGAGCCGCCAGGATTCAATATGGTAATATAGAGGGGTAGGATTCGTTCTTGTCGAAAGAGCCTCGCCGTATGAAGCCACACTGGCAGGGGCCGTCATAGTCCGAGCATAGAGGAGAAGGTGCGCCATGACAAAGCCGGTTTTGGACGGTAAAAGGATTTTGACCGTAGATGACGAACCTGATGTGCTGGCAGTGCTGGAGGAGGAGATCAAAAATTCTTGCCCGAACTGTCAGATTGACCAGGCAACCACCTATGAGAAAGGCGCCGACTTGATCAACACGAATACCTACGACCTCGTGATTCTCGACATTATGGGTGTACGGGGATTTGAGCTTCTTGCCTTGGCCGTAAAAAGGAATTTCAGGACAGGTATGCTCACGGCCCATGATCTCACGCCCGAGGCTCTCAAGAAATCCCATGAACTGGGCGCGTATGCGTATCTTCCGAAGGACAAACTGGGGGAGGTAGTTCCGTTCTTGGAGGACATCCTTATCCATGACCGTAAGAAGGGCTGGGAGCGACTCCTGGAAAAACTGGTCACTTACTTCGACGACCGGTTCGGGGATGACTGGAGACGTAAAGCTGGTAGCGATTTCTGGTATTAGGGGGCGGCAGGCCATAAAGGCCGTTTCGTCAGCGCGAGTTTTCCCCATTACGGATTGAAGGGTGAAAGATCTGAGGACTCACCCCGGCGTTTCAGGGATCGGCCTCAGATCGGGCATAACTGCCGACATCCATGGCACGCCAATGCCGCTAAGGCCCTAAGATACCCATTTTGGGCCTCGGCGATCCTGTGTTCAGCACGCTCCATACTCCCTCGTGAACTGAAACATGGCTTTCAGGTTTTCGGGCTTTGCGTCATCGATTCCATGTGGATGTGTCCATAATGAAGCCTCCGTCTTTATCCACTACATCGATCAATTTCTTGGAGTGGGCCCGGACGTCCTCGGGGGTTCCCGTCGCCATGATGGATATGGGGAGGTTGCCGCGGAGGCATACAATGTTGCCCGGAACCTCCTTCACCTTTGCTATGTCCGTTGCCTCGAAAGCATGGATCGCCTTCCCGACCGGGATATCCTTTATGATCTCGAGGCGGGACGTGGAATCGCCCTCCCGGAGAGGACAGGGGGCGAGTCCCAGACCAATGAGTTCGACCATCATGCTTAGAATAATGAACACGGAATACCCGTTCTCTCGTTTATGCCCATCTTTCTCTCCCCTCAGGCATAAGAAAGACCAGGGGGATTGCGCAGAACATGGCGAGTCCGGAAAGGGTGAACACCAACCGGAAGCCTCTCACCGGATCGCCGCTCACGTGAAGAATGAAGGTGAGAAGTGAGACACCCACAGCGCCCCCTACGCTCCTAAACATCCCTCGAAGCCCCACGATAGTGCCCACTTTCTCAGGCATGAGCTCGATGCACGCGTTGTTGGTGGCCGGTAGCGCAATGCCCAGGCCGATGCCGGAAAATAGGATCAGGGATGAAAGAATTTCTACCGGGCTGAACCAGGAAGCCATGATGTCCCATAGACGATCGGGTGCGAGCAGAAAAACCGCGCAAGAAGTAAGAGCGAGGCCCCCGAGGATGGGGCGTCGGTAGCCGGTCCGCCTAAGCAGAAAAGCCGTGATGGCGGCGGCGGGGATGGTCCCCAGGGAGCGGGGAGTCATTACCACGCCGCTCAATAGCGTCGAGAGCTTGTGGACCGACGTCGTGTAATAAGGAAGGAAGGCAAACACACCGAAGGCGCTTGCGCCTATGACGAGATTGAGGATGTTCGCCGCCAGAAAAGGCCTGGTACCGAGCAGGTCGAGGTGCATGATAGGATTGATGTCGCGCTTTTCGTGACGGAAGAAAAAGCAAAGGGAGGCAGAGCTGAGGAGGAGTAGCAGACCGGCGAGAAAAAGGGAGCGGGTAGCGAAGCTTTCCCCCATGACATTCAGGGCGAACATGAGAAAAAGAATACCGCCGCTCATTGAAAATATCCCGGCAAAGTCGACCTGCGGATGGGAGGTAGCTTTAGAATCCTTAATGAGCCACAGGACCATGCCGATCAGGACCATGCCGATAGGGAGGTTGATGTAAAAGATGTAGCGCCACGAAAAACTGCTCACGATCCATCCCCCTAGGTTCGGACCGATAAGACCACCTATGGGAACGATGCTCGTGAAGAGCCCGATCATCCTCTCGCGGTTCTCGGGAAAGTGCTCACTCACGATCCCAGACGCCACGGGGAGGAAGGCCGCTCCTCCGATCCCCTGGAGGAACCTGAACCCTATCAGGGTATAGATGTTGGGTGAAAGGCCGCACGCAAGAGAGCTGCATGTGAAAAGAACCAGGGAAACCAAAAAGATCATTTTCCTTCCGAAACTGTCGCTCAGATTTCCCGCGAGGGGCAATGACATGGTCATCGCAATGTAGTAGATGGAGACCGTCCATCCGGCCCAGGTAACAGGGGCGTGGAATTCTCTGACGAAATTGGGAAGAGCGACGGCCACGGCAGTCGTGTCCAGGGAATACATGAGCAACGCAGTGGCAGCGGAACCAAAAATCAGGTAGCGACGCATGATGCAGCCCCTATAAGTTGGAACGGATTCATACTGGGGATAGATGAGACTACGGGGCATAGCATACGAAATAGAGCCTGGGGAGGTCAACAGCTGCCCCATCGGGCCACGAAAGACTCGCGGTGGTAACACCTGAGCCGCTTTTTCGGCCCGAACGGTAAAAGCCCCTCGCGTTCTAACGGGCCGACAAAGGACTGATCCTGCGGCACAAGCGAGGAATCGGTAATCCCACAGGATCGACCCCCGTTCGCTCAGGCGGGAAGTTCAGACTCGCCAGCCATCGGAGTAACACCGCACAGTGCTCGTGCGTCATCTGTCGCGAAGTGTCTCAAGGCAACTGCCTCGCCGTAAGCCTTTTGCTCTAGTGCGTGAGTGCCGTAACTCACTTAGGGGAGCTCATAGGTTCTGCTAGTAAGGGCATCGGTTCGGTCATGGCCACCCTCATGTGCGTAGTGCGGTCACTGACGTAACCGCGCCAGACGTACCCCGAGTCTCCCGGACCATAGTCTGTGATCTGCTCCTCTTCCAGCCTGCGGGTTGCCGCAAAAGTGTCAACGTCAGCCAAATACCTGTGACCCGCTTGCGCCTTGAAGGTAACGGTGCCGTTCACCAGAGAGTAGAAGTGGTAGCCCGGCTGGTATCCGAAGGAGTTCTCCTGGCCACTGCCCGGCCTCAGCACTACGGTGTGCGCGCCGGGCATCACCGTCACGCTTGAGCCTGACACCTTCATCCCGTCAACCGAGATCAGGTCCGTGTGGAATCCGCCCATAATAAGGGCCGTCTGCCCGGGGGGCAGGGCAGGACCGGAAGATGCTTGGGTCGGTGCGGTTGAGCAGGCACCCAAGAGCAGGGACGCTCCCATCATCAACGCCGCTATTGTGAGGCTGCAACTGAGTTTTGAGCAGTGAGGAGCCATCTTTCCTCCTTATCTTTCCGACTTTCCGGTAATTATAACTGGCGTTCCGGCTTTCGGCAATGGTTTTTTCTACGGCTATTTTAACCGAATGGGTCCCTTAGGCGGGACGCGCCCCCTTTCGACCTCCGGAAACAGCCCTGCTACTAATGAGGAAGGCGCCCAGAGCATGGGAAAGAGCCCATAACATTGTGATGGCGATAGATGCAGGCAGAGGAGTCATGAGTGTCAAAGAACAAAGTCATTCATTACACAATCAGCAACGGCTTTGGCCCCTTATACTGTTGTCCAATTTATCAAACCTGGATACTTCTTTCCCTACCAGCTGTGACGTATCGCACCCGCCCTGCATGCAACCAGGCAGGGCAGCAGATGCCCGTCCTTCATCGATTTACATGGTCCGCATTCGTGCCCCAATTTTTTTCTTCGCTCCTCTCGCACCGTTGCAACAAAATTTTCGGCAAAAGGATCGGCTTCATCTCTTCCGACCATAAAAATGCCTGCCGGACAGTCTCTTACACAGGCCCCACAGCCGTCGCACCGGTCCGTGTCGATGGTGACGAAAAATTCGCCGCTACCATCCTCATACCCATAGCTGGCTTTCATCTTCTTATGCCTTCTTTTCCAGGAGGTCCTTACCAAATAGAGCCGCTCCCAGGGCCCCTGCAATTTGGGTGTCAAAAGGGAATTCCTTCTCCGCGTATAGTTTGTTGTACCAACGCGCCTCGCACGCCTCGATGCCTAGTTCTTTCACAATCCTTGTAGTCACACCCCGGTTCTTGGCAATGCCGCCGGTGATAACGAAGTCCCTGACTATATCGATTCTCCTGAGAAGTGAAACCACTCTATGGGCCATTGCCGAACAATAGGCTGCGAGCACTTTTTCTTTCGGCCAGCCCGAACGGAGCAGGCTCATCGCCTCTGATTTTGCGAAGACCACACAGGTGGAACTGACGGGGGCAGGCTCTTCTGCGACCGTTAATGACAAATCACCCACATCCTCGATAGGAAAGCCCAGCAGGTCGGCAAAGACTTCCATTCCGCGTCCCGTGCCCGCTGCACATTTGTCATTCATTAAGAAGGCAGTAACCTTCCCGTTCTCATCAACCCTTATAGCCTTGCAATCCTGGCCGCCCATGTCGAGGACGGTCCTCACCGAGGGGCCGTACATCCAGTTGGCGCCTTTGCCATGGCAGGCAATCTCTGTGATGGCTCTGTTGGCGAAAGGGACGTTTATGCGGCCGTAGCCCGTACCAACCGTGTAATGAATCCTCTGCAGTTCAAGCCCCGTGCCCTCCACTGCCTTGTTCAATACATTGATCGCACTATTCTGGCTGCTCGACCCGGTTCTCATGCTGCCGTAGCAATAAAGCTCGGCGTCAACCATTACGACTCCCTGGCTGCTTACCGAACCCACATCGATACCGCACGTGATCTGCTTGCCCATCCTCCAGTCGACACCCGGGTTTGTCCACCTCGATTCCGGCCATCTCCAAAATTCCTTCTCTTGCGACGCCACGATACAAATCCCTCCATTCCTATTCGGCAGCGGCGATTGCCGCGCCCAATGCGCCGACGAAGTTCGGTTCCGCCGGCACAAAGATTTTGACGTTCAGGGTTTTCTCCACCGCCTTTATGAAACCCTTATTCAGGGCAACGCCGCCGATTGCAGCTAGATCATTCTCAATGCCGACCTTCCTTACTATCGATGCTACACGTTCTGCGATCGCGATAAGGACAGCCCGGGCGATATCGGGCATCGCTGCCTGTGAGTGCACGAGAGAAACTATTTCCGATTCGGCAAATACGGCACACTGCGCACTGATAGCCACTGTTTTTGTGGACATGTCGTAGAGCTCGCCCATCTTCTCGACCCGAGTCTCGAGAGCCCGCGCGGTGGCTTCGATAAAGGCACCCGTGCCGGCCGCGCACTTATCGTTGACCGCGAAATCGACCACGTTCCCTTTCTCATTGATTCTTATTGCGCTCGCCGTCTCTGCACCCACCGAGACGATGGTGCGCACCTGGGGCATGTGATAATGGACGGCCTTTGCTACTGCTCCGACTTCCGTGACTTCCCCATCGGCAAAGTCACACTCCTTTCTACCGAATCCGGTAATGAGGACCCTTTGCACTTCGGCCCTGGCGATCCTGGCCTTTCCGAGAGCCTTGTCATATGCGGCGATAATCGAAGCCCTGACTTCCAAACCGGTGGGTATTCGTACCCTTCCGATAACTTCCCCTTCATTAAGAATGACGACTTTTACGTTCTTTGCGCCGCTATCTATACCCGCTGTTATCATCCGTTGTCCCCGCTTCACGATGGTTTCTTTGAACCTCGGGTCTTTACGAATCCATCGATTCTTATGCTCACTTTTCTCTCACCGCTTACGTTGCTTTCACCACGTCCCCGAGCCTTTACGTCCGGTGTCTTATAGCCGATGTCGTATACTTTCTCAAAGGCTGCCGCAGGCATTGCGGGCAGTTCAGAGGCTCTATAGTGACGGCGATCCCCGGTGGCACTGGATGCCCGTGCCGTTTCAGTAAACCTCGGTCCGCATCAGGTTGTCAAGCCGTCGATGCGATCTGTTTAGCACGTGGATAGAGCAAAAACCAGTATGGTTCCAGAGTTGTATTAAAGCGGTTTATCCATATATTACAGGTGGTTAGGATTGAACGAAAAGGCCAACAATCCGATATGTTTTGACAACTTTTTGTCTTGACAACCAACCAACCGATTGGTATAGTATTACCCGCAATAAGGGAAAGCACGGCAACAAAAGCGTTCGTGGTTGTCCGGTCCGTTTCAGGGCAGGCCAGGGAAACGCGGAGGGATCAGAGAAGGGCTTTCCGATACGAGGCCGCGGGACAGGATCTGGGACGCCCGACGCGGCCGGCTCGGAACTCTGGCTCTGCGCCTAAACGGCTTTCGCCCGAAATAGCTCTTTTATCGAATTGAACCTCAATAAGGAGGATGAACCGATGAATACCACTGATTTCTTAAGCATAGCGACTGCCATCTGCCCGGACAGGGATTGCGTGGTCTTCGAAGGAAAGCGTTTCACCTATGCCCGTGTCAACGACAGGGTCAACCAACTCGCCCACGGCCTTGATCATATGGGCGTGAAAAAGGGCGACCGGGTCGGCATGGTCAACGTCAACTGCAACGAGCACGTGGAAGTCTATTTTGCCTGTGCCAAGCTCGGAGCAATCTTCGTTCCCCTCAATTTCAGGTCCAAGGCCGAAGAGTGGAATACATGATCAACAGATCAGAGATGAAGGTGCTCTTAGCAAGACGGGGTCCGAACCAAGTAGACGTACATAAC
>CAVVPU010000121.1:0-7638 GCA_963750015.1 uncultured delta proteobacterium
GCTATGTGTGACGCCTTCGACGTATTGCTGGGAAAGCGCAGGCTCGCCCTCGAGCTTGTCAAGAATCTCTTCTGCGAGAAGGGCGATGCATGCGGTCTGTGCCGCGGCTGTCTTCACCTGGCGGGCGGCATGCATCCTGATTTCACCCTCCTGACCGGAGAGGCGTCCATCAAGATCGACGAGCTGCGCGCCATCAGGAAAGAGGTTTACGAGCCGCCCTTCGAGGCATCCGTCAGGGTGATCCTGATGGACAATGCGGAAGCCATGACCCGGGAAGCGGCGAATGCGCTTTTGAAGACCCTCGAAGAGCCGCCGCCCTCAAACCTGTTCATCCTTGTGACGTCCAGGGAACAGGAAATCCCCGTGACCGTGCGTTCCCGGTGCATGCGCATCGGCTTCGGTCCCCTTTCCACGGATAAGGTCTGTTCTTACTTTCAGAAGGATTTGGGCCTCGATCCTACGCAAGCCGGCGTGCTCGCAGCTTTGAGCAGCGGCAGTATCGCGAGCGGCCTTTTCTGGATGGAGGGAGACAATTTCCGAATGAGGGAGAGGATCGCGCGGCTCATTACGGGGAAAAGCAGGGGCTTTGCCCAGGCTGCCCTCGTGGCGGAGAGGATCGCGGCCAAGGGATTCGAGCAGGAATATCTTTCTTTTTTGCTCGCCTTGTTGAGGGATCTTTGGTGGTTCGGCCGGACGGGCGACTCATCCGGCCTGGTGAATCGCGATTTGACGGAGGTCATCGAGGGTGGGGAGCAGGTCCCGCAGGGCTGGGTCGAGGCGTCTATTGCGAGAGTCCAGCAGACAATGCGGACCCTCCGCTATAATGTAAACAGGATACTCGCCATGGAATGTCTGATGATAGATGTAATGAGGCCCGTATGAAATCGTGCCGGGTAAGATTCGACCATACCACTGGTACCGTGGAGCTGGAGGTGACAAGCGATCTGCTTCCCGGAGACCAGGTCGTGTGCGATCTCGATAAGGGAGAGTGTATCGGCATAATCGTGACCGGGCCTGTAGAAACCACTAAAGCGGGCCTGCGCAAGGTGCTCAGAAAGGCGTCGCGGGAAGAGTTGGCGGCTAGTCACGGATTGAAGGAGAAAGAAGGACACGCCTTCGATCTCTGCAAGCGCAAGATCGAAGAGATGAAGCTGCCTATGAAGCTCCTCCGCGCCGAATACCTCCTGGGCGGGTCCAAGGTGCTCTTCTATTTCTTCTCGGAGGACAGAGTCGATTTCAGGGAACTCGTGAAAGAGCTGGCAAAGGAATTCAAGGTCAGGATAGAGATGCGCCAGGTCGGCGTGCGCGACGAAGCCAAGATTATAGGAGGATTGGGCAACTGCGGCAATGTGGTCTGCTGCAAACGCTTCCTCAATACCTTCTCCATCGTCTCCATAAAGATGATGAAGGAACAGAACCTTCTCCTCAATCCTTCCAAGATCTCCGGTGTCTGCGGTAGGCTCATGTGCTGCCTGGCATACGAATACGGGATGTATGTGGATATGAAGAAGGACTTCCCCAAGGTGGGCAAGAGGGTGGTGACGCCCCAGGGAGAAGGTAAGGTCGTGAAAACGAACGTGCTCACGCGGATGGTTATCGTGGAAATGGCCGATGGAAAAGAGGTGGCTCTTCCCGTGGGTGACGTTAAATTGGTGAGGATCGGAGAGACCTAAGTGAACAGCCATTATTACATTACGACCCCCATTTATTATATCAACGACGTTCCCCATATAGGTCATGCCTATACGACCTGCGCCGCCGACGTCATGGCTCGCTACAAGAGGATGCGGGGCTATTCGGTTCACTTCCTCACGGGTGTGGACGAGCACGGCCAGAAAGTGGAAAAAGCCGCCCTCGCCCAGGGGATCACACCGCAGGAGCTTGCGGACAAGATGGTGCCTACCTTCGTCGATCTCTGGCAGCTTTTGAACGTCACGAACACGGCCTTTATCAGGACTACGGGAGAAGCGCACAAGAAAGTCGTCCGCCATCTGTTCGAGCAGATCCAGAAGAAAGGAGACATCTATCTCGGAGAGTACGAGGACTGGTACTGCATCCCCTGCGAGAGCTACTTTACGGAGCTGCAGGCCAAAGAAGGGCGCTGCCCCGATTGTGGCCGCCCGCTGGAGAGGCTTAAGGAAGAGAGCTATTTCTTCAAGATGTCTTCGTACGGCGACCGGCTGCTCGCCCATCTCGAAGCGCATAGAGACTTCGTCATGCCGGAGGCCCGCCATAACGAAGTGGCCAGTTTCGTGAAGGGAGGCTTGCGGGACCTCTCCATCAGCAGGACTACCTTCACCTGGGGTATTCCCGTTCCGAATGACCCGAAGCATGTGGTCTACGTCTGGTTCGATGCCCTCACCAATTATCTGACAGGGCTCGGCTACCTGAACAACATGGAGCTCTTCGAGCAGTTCTGGCCGTGCGATGCCCATCTCATAGGCAAGGACATTCTACGGTTCCATGCGGTCTACTGGCCCTCTTTCCTCATGTCGGCGGGCATCGAGCTGCCCCGCCACATATTCGCCCACGGATGGTGGACTGTAGAAGGACAGAAGATGTCCAAGTCCCTGGGCAACGTGGTCGACCCGGTCGAGGTGGTAAAGCAGTTCGGGGCCGACGAGTTCAGGTTCTTTCTCTTCAGAGAAGTGCCTTTCGGCCTCGATGGGGATTTCTCGAAAGACGCCGTACGGATGCGGATCAACGGCGATCTAGCCAATGATTTCGGCAACCTCGTGTCGAGAAGCGCCAACATGATAGGCAAGTTCCTTGGGGGAAAGGTGGAAGCCCCGGCAGGTGCGGGCGGCACCGATACCCACCTTCTCGAAGGCATAAACACTCTCTTCGGGGAGTACGAAAAGGAGATGGAAGTCTTCTCCTATTACAAGGCCCTCGCATCCGTCTTCGAGATTACCGCTCTCCTCAACAGGTATATCGATATTGAGGCGCCGTGGAAGCTCGCGAAGGAAAACCCCGAACGAATCCCCACAGTCCTCTATAATGTCTGGAATGGCGTGCGCATCGCGACGCTCCTCCTCTATCCCTTCATGCCCTCCAAGACCGGACAGGTGTGGCAGGCTCTCGGCATGGGAAGCGACATAGAGAAGGTGAGCTTCGACAAAGAGAAGGATTTCTACCACGCCGGCGATCTCGGCCCAATCGGGAAGATACCGCCCATATTTCCTCGAATAGACTAAGCAAAGTTCCTCACCCGCTAGCTGACCATGGACACGCTCTTCAAACGGAAAGGGCTACCATAATTGTTGTAATCCTGGGTCCATTCCCTGATAATGAAGAAAAGGGAGGTCCCGGCCGTAAAGGCTTGCGGGTCGTCCCGGAATCGGAAATGCACCGGATAGAATAATGCCCGACCGACCGTCGGGTTCCCCGACACGAAAGGAGGTGCCAGATTGAACAATGTCATAGGAATTGCGTGGTACAAGGACGAGCATACTTACCGCAGGGCGCTTGCCATCTTTATCGATTCCGGGAATATGCCCGCCACGTATGAAGAATGGAAAGCTCTCGTCGGAAGGCAGCGGGAAGAGGTCAAGAGGGTAGGCGGTATCGCTCTTCGGGCAGACATCGATCCTGAGACATTTACCGAGTGGTGCAACCGTCATGGATTTAAGGCAGATTCGCAAGGCAGAACGGCCTTCGTCAATCACGTCGAGATCGAGTATCTGAAGACCGGCACAGGAACGGTCATCGAATAGACTATGGGGCCGGCGGGTCGACGATGGTTTTGCCTGCGGAGCGAGAGGTACACCGATGAGGGTTAAGGTATGAGCGTAGCTTCGGGACTGGTCAGAAACGTCTTAAATACGTCTTTCGAGAACATCGATCACGAAGCGCGGGAAAGGGCCAGAGGGCGGCTCATCGACGTGGTCGGCTGTATCCTCGGAGGGGCTCGCGGGTCAGGCTGCTCCATGCTGATAGAGCTGGCCCGTGAATGGGGCGGGAGAGGCGAAGGAACGATCCTCGGCCACGGGTTGAAGGTGCCGGCCCCTCACGCGGCAATGATAAATTGTGTCATGGCCCGGTCCTACGATTTCGACCCGACAGGACCGCTTGTCGAAGGAAAGAGCACCCCTGCCCACATAAGCGCCACCACGGTCCCCACCGCCCTTACCGCAGCGGAACAGGCGGGGGCGTGCGGAAAGGAACTCCTTACCGCACTAATCCTCGGGGATGACCTTGCGTCCCGCATCGTCGCTGCCGCAGAAAGCGGTTCGGGGTTCGAGACCACGGGCACAGCCAACGCCTTCGGTGCGGCGGCCATAGCGGGCAGGCTCCGGGGCCTCAACGAAGAGCAGCTTTTGAATGCCTTCGGGATCGTGCTTAACCAGCTCGGGGGAACGTTCCAGAATATCTTCGACGGCGCCCACTCTTTCAAGCTGCCCCAGGGGCTGTCGGCACAGGCCGCCATGTTTTCCGTGGCGCTGGCGGCCAAAGGGTTTACCGGGGTGGAAGACCCCCTGCTGAGCCCGCACGGGTACTTCGCCCTGTACTGCAAATCGGTCCCCCGGATTGAAGTCCTGACGAAGAACCTCGGCACCCAGTTCTACGGCGACAACTCGCGCAAGCCGTTCCCCGGCTGCCGTACGAACCACGCCGCTATTCAATGTACCATCGATCTCGTCACGAGCCACGACATCAAAGCCGGAGATATCGACCGGGTCGAGGTGGACGTTTCAGCCTCGACGCTCAACTTCGCCGTCGGCCGGCCCTTCGTGATCAGGCGGGTGCCCGAGGTTGACGCCGCCTTCAGCCTGCAGTACACGGTTGCGAGCGCAATCCTGAGAAGGGGCTCACGGCTGGAAGACTTTACCGAATCTTCTGTCCGCGACCCGAGGATCATGGACCTCGTTTCCAGGATAAAGCTCACGGGCACGATGGCGCCCGAAAAGGCGCTCGCCGCGCGCGTGAAGATCAGGACGAGGCAGGGAAGCGAGCTCGAGGGCGAAGTCGTTCTTCCCAAGGGTCACGGCATCCTGACCCCCTTATCGAGAGAGGAGGAAAGACAGAAATTCATGGACCAGGCCGCGTTCTCCGGGGCAATACCCCCGGGCCAGGCCGCGGACGCCCTGTCCCTCCTCGAAAGAATCGAGGAGGTCGACGACGTCGCCAGGCTCATCGCATTGCTGGTGCCCTGAAAGCAAAAAAAGGCTGCTTTCAGGGCCTTACCCGAAGACGGACGAGCGCCCGATGGGTTCGTCGGAAATCACAGGGCGCGCCAAGAAAGGCGTGCAACATCCCCCTTCCAGGGAAAGAACTGCCTCAGACGATCCACGCCTAAAACTGCTCACAGGCATTGAGGGGGGACATGGATGACGACCGAGGGATCACGTCACGTCAACAGTTTCGGATTTGAAATTTTGATAGGTTCTCATTCTTTCCGCGTTGAACTTCAGGACGCAATAATCGGGATCGGTGACGCCAAGTGGATAGTAGAGTGTGTCGCCGTCTCGCCAAATCATTTCTTTCGTTTTCCGATCGTCGAGCACTTCCATGGTCCCGACAAGCATGACACCCCGATAAAAACGCTTATCAAAGAAATAGATGCAGGCTTTCTTTTCTTTGCGGTACTGCTTAACGCGCATGGAAGATGTGTTTGTGGTGAAATAGAAGACTTTCAGCCCCTCCCTTTTCCTGACCGGCAGCATGGCCTTGGTATTCGGGAAGCCCTTTTCATCGACTGAGCTTATGATCGAGACTCCCGTTTTTTCGATGAGCTTTTCTACGCTTTCATTTGACATTGCCATTTTCAACCTCCACGTATTTGATGTCAAATGATACGTAGTTCCTATCTTCCTGTAAATTACCCACTTTTTTGTTGGTATGGCGTCTGCTTCTCCGCCAATTCCGCCTGGATGTGTGACCCGAGTCTTTGAAGGATGATCATGGCATCGAGTAAATCCTTGCCCCGTTCCGTCAGGTAATACTCGACCTTGAGCGGGTAGCCTTCAAATGTATTCTTCCCGACGATCTTGAATTCCATCAGCTCCCTCAAATGCTCCGACAACATTTTTTGCGTGATGCCGTTGATGCTTTTCTTCGAGGGAAGACAAGGACTGCTTTTCCTTGAGTGTCCATATTATGATGGGTTTCCACTTGCCCCTGATTATGTCATGGGTCAATTCCAACGGGCACGTAATATTTTTTCTTATTTTCATAGACCCTCTTCGCGGCGCATCCCCTCTTCTTTGCGCTCCGGGGACCCTAAAGACACAGCCCATATCAGCCCAAAAGAGGTCGAAGCGCCGATTTCGGACATGGACGTTTTGGAGCAAGACGACTCTTGCCGTGCCCTCTCTCCCGACGCTCGTGCCGCCGTCCCGGTAGTAATTACCGACTGTAGCACGTGCTGTCCATTCTGTCGAGCAGAATCAGGTTTTTTGGGAAGAGCTGCGGCCATGTGTTCCGAAACCTTCGGGGCTTCCGGAATGGAGCGACGGGAGATCGTCGGCAGAGCGGGAAGACGTAAAGGCCCGCACTTGAAAACCCGCGACGTCAACGAAGAGTCCTGATGATCCCGAAGCCTCGCCGTCTTGGGTACGCCCGCTATCTTTCATTTGTTCGCGGCGCCCGGCGCCTGCGTGCCTCCTTCGCACTTCCAGTGACGGTTCAGTAGGTCCGCATGGTGGCGAAAAAGATCTTCATGATCGTGGGGCATACCCTTTCTGAACCAGCAGCCGTGAGGATGCCTATGGTCGTGAGGGACCCGGTGGTGAAATCCGCCTAAGAGCAGCCTGGTAAGCAGGAGGAGGCCAAAGGCCTGCCAATAGGTGACCTGCCGCAACCCGAAGATGTCGGGCATTAGCCAGTTCCAGAGCCACTTTGCGACAAAGCCGAAAACGAGGGCAAAGAGGACCGCGATGATAATCCCCAGGAACGTGAATCCGAGGACGTGGATTACCTTCCGCCCTGCCCGCCTTCTTCTGGTCCCTTCATGTCTATTCTCTTCTGTCATCGGTCTTACCCCCTTATTCTAAGGCTCGAATTCCCTGAGCGACTCCCGGATTTTGGCCACGGCGCGCGATTTCCTTGCGAGAAGGGTCCCGATGGGAATCCCCCACTGGTCGGAAAGCTCCCTGAAGCTCCTTCCCTTCATTTCGGTTTCGAGGACCACCTTTTTTTGCTCTTCAGGGAGATCGTCGATGGCCTGGGAGATGTTCCTCCTCAGCTCGGCCCTGAAGACCTCCTGCTCGAAATCGGCCCCTTCCTGAAGGGCATAGGCCACGGACTCTCCGCCTTCCTCATCGTCCGCCTCGTCGAAAGGAATGAAAAACCTCCGCTTCCTGAGGTAGTCGACGACCCGGTGACGGAGAGACTCGTAGACGTAAGCAGAGAGGCTCTCGATGGGGTTGAGTTCTTCAGCCCGACTGAGGAGGCTCAGAGCCACGTCCTGCACGATATCCTCCCCGTCCCTCTCGGCGTTGTCGTCTATGAGCCGGCGGACGTAGCGGACGAGCTTGTCCCGCTCGGAAGCGAGGAACTCGGCGATGGTCGCTTTTACGGGCATTGCGCTCATACCTGTTTAGACGCACGTGGGGTGCGGTTTATTGCGGACCGATGAGAAAGGCTTTTTGCAGCCACGCGATCACGGCCTCCTCAGCTAGTATCTCACATAAGAGC
>CAVVPU010000122.1:0-11628 GCA_963750015.1 uncultured delta proteobacterium
CGCGCCAGAGGTGGGATCAGGCGCAAGCAATCCGGGTTCCGCAACCGGCCACGGCATGGGAGGTAGCCAAGATGGGGAAACGAAAGAATATATTGCCCACAATTTCGGCTATATCCGCGATCTGATCTTCAACAACCTCAAATACCCCTACACCGCCCGGCGGATGGGCTGGAAGGGTTCGTTGACCGTCGCCTTCGTGATACTGGAAAACGGCACCGTGGAAGCCGCCAGGGTGATCAGGGATTCCGGTCACGATCTCCTCGACCAGACCGTGATCAAAACAGTCCAGACATTGCAGCCTTACCCAAAGCCTCCATCGAAGGCGGAGATCATCATGCCGATCGCGTTCCGACTGGAATAAAGGCGAACCACCTAAAGATAGCGAGAGTACGATGAATAGCCCCGCCGGAAGGCGAGTGGGTTCAACAGGATGAAAATGGATGTCCTTGGGCCGGTCTGCGGGCTCTCCGCCGGTCCGGAGGAGCGACACTAACCGGAATCGGCCACTTGCCTTTGACGAAGCCGATTCCATCCAGAAAAGGGCTCGGTCTCTCGCCCAACCTGCTGTTCGGCAACCAGGTCGGCCGGGGCCTCCACGATATTGTCATCGACAAGGCTTTGATGTGGTAATGCAGGGAGGCCGGTCGGCATCTCCACATGCACCCCCTCCCGGCCTTAGACCTTGACACTGCGGCACCGACATGTGTAAGAAAAGGGAGGTATCTTTAGGGGACCGGCCCCGAGAGCGCCCACGGGACATAAGGATTATGAAGTCTCTCAGAGTTCTGTTTTCCGAAGGCTCAAGCCTGACTGCGCGCGAATTCCTGAGCGTGTTAGGACCTGCGGGCCATCATATCGAGATTGCCGACCCGAACCCGGCCTGCATCTGCCGGTTCAGCCGCTGGACGAAAAAGGTGCACCGCAGCCCGGCGTGCGGGCTCGATCCAATAGGATATATCCGGGAGATCAACACCTTGCTCTCGACAAGGAGAATCGATGTTCTCCTTCCCACTCACGAGCAGGCATGGCTCTTCGCAGCGGGAAGAGGGCTTCTCGATGCGCAGGCATTGGTGGCCCTCGCCTCTGCCAATGCTTTCATACAGGTGGAAAGCAAAATCGAATTCGCCCGTCTCCTCGACGATGCGGGCCTTCCCCAGCCCTCCTGGGGGTTGGCTCATTCCGGGGACGAACTTTCGGATTGGAAGCCTCCCTTCTATCTCAAGGCACCCTTCAGCACAGCAGGAAGGGGAGTGCGTCGAGTCTCGAATGGCGAGGATGGTCGAAGCGCCTTTATGGCTCTCCGGGCAGCGGGACACGTTGGTCCGCTCATGATTCAGGCGGCGGCAAATGGCGAGTACGCCCAGGTTCAGGCGCTCTTCGATCGGGGGCGCCTGGTTGCCGCCCATACGAGCGTACAAACGGCAATCGGGATCGGTCCGAGTGCAGCCGGCAGGAAGAGCGTCGATCACGCTTTTGCCCGCCATGATGTCGCTCGCCTCGGGCAGCGGCTCCAGTGGCACGGCGGCCTCACCCTCGACTATCTGTTCACGGAGCGCGGCTATGCATACATCGAATGCAACCCGCGCACTGTGGAGCCGGTAAACGCGGCAGCGAGCGGCGTCGACCTGCCTGGATTGCAGCTTCGCCTGTCTTTGGGAGAGCATCTTGACCCGGTTCCATCGGGCCGGGAGGGCATACGGACTCATGGCGCCCTGGCTATTCTCCTCGGCACTGCCACATATCAGCAATCACGCAGGGCAGTTCTCACGGAAGCCTTGCGCCTGGCCTTTCGTCGTCGCCAGTATAGGGGCAGCAGGGAATCTCTCACACGTCTTACTTCCGACCCCCCGAGCTCGATCCCCCTCGCCATGGTGTTGGGACGGGCCTTGTTCTCGCCCCGCTCCATGGAAGAGTTTGCCGCATCAGCGGTGAAGGCCTACTCGGTCACGCCTGAGGCAATCGATCGGGTTGTCGAAGCCGCCTCGGAAGAAACGAATCCGACACGGAAGAGCTGACCGGGGTGCAGGCCGGCCGGATGGGGAAAATGGCCTTCTCGGGTGCCCTGCTCCACACCTTACCTCTGGCGTAGGGCGACCCCCGTGGCGGTGTGGCTGCTCTAAAGGGTTCTCAGTGCCGAGACGGCAGGGAGACTGGATGGGAAAGATTATTTCCAAATGCGTTCGCCCTATCCTTTAGTGCTTTTTTCTTGACAGGTTTTGCCCGGGCATCTATAGCTATTGCATGTCCTACCGGATTCGCCGTCGCCGAACGAAGAGGCCCGGTGTTCGGTCCGGGCGTCGAGAGGGAAGCAGATTGCGGATCACGGGCGTCCAGGTTCAAGGTAGCCGTTGTCGGGCGGCCTTGCCGAGAAAAAGACGAGGAGAATTGACGAAATGGACCTGACCAATAGGGTGGCGCTTGTAACCGGGGCGGGACGCGGCATAGGACGGGCGACTGCGCTGGCCCTTGCACGGGCCGGAGCCGACGTGGTGGTGAACTACCTTCGGAATCACGATGCGGCGATGGAGGTCGTCCAAGCCATCGAAGCACTGGGGCGGAGGGCCGTCGCTGTTCAGGCCAACGTGGCCGACCCTTCGGATATCGAGAGGCTCTTCGCGAAAGCCGACGAGGCTTTCGGGGAGCTGAGCATCCTCATCAACAATGCGGGTACAGGGACTTTGATGCCTCTGGAAGAGGTGACCCTCGACTTCTGGAACGAAATCCTGCGAATAGACCTCACCGGCCCTTTTCTCTGTACTAAGGCTGCCGCCCTCCGGATGGCGCCGAAAAAATACGGCCGGATCGTCAACGTATCATCCATCGGCGCAATAAGCGGCATCGCCCTCGACGCGCCTTACACCGCGGCGAAGACCGGGCTTCTCGGTCTGACGAGATCCTGTGCGAGATATCTTGGAAAGCACAACATCACGGTCAACTCCGTGTGTCCTGGTCCGACGGATACCGAGCTTCATCGGACCCTTCCTGAAGAGATGCGGGCCGGGGTCATCAAGAATTCCGCCCTTGGCCGGTTTGGAACCCCACAGGACGTGGCGGACGCAATACTTTTCTTCGCTTCAGACTATTCCCGCCACGTGACAGGCCAGACCATTGTGGTGGACGGGGGCATCGCCATGCCCTAAAGGGGGGGCGCTTCTCATTCCCGGCCACAGGGCGGGAACCCTGACGGGACAGGCTCGCCCGGACGAGTAGAGAGGATTCATGGAAAGGCATGCAGACTCTTCGAGAGGTGTGGAAGTTTTCATAGAGGCCCTGAATGGTCTCGGCATTGACCGCATCTTTCTCAACCCGGGGATCGACCTCGCCCCTCTTCTTTCGACCATAGGAACGTACAGGCTTGCGGAAAAGAAGGCGCCCCGGGTAGTGCTCTGCACCGACGAATCGGTCGCCGTCGCCGCAGCCCATGGGTGCGCCATGGTGTCGGGCAAGCCGCAGATGGTCATGGTGTTTCAGGACGTGGGCCTTCTCCAGGGGGGAGGGGCAATCGTGAACCTCAAGTACGGCCGGGTCCCCGTCATACTCTGCTCGGGGTCCAATCCGGCGCCGAATAGGAAGAATTGGCAAGGAGAACCCTTTGACCAGGGCTCTATCGTCCGAGATTATGTCAAGTGGGACCATGTCATATCAGCGAATGAGGATGTCTCTTCGGTGCTCCGTGAAGCCTTCCGTGTTGCCTCCTCAGAGCCGGCAGGACCGGTCTACCTGGCCGTCGACAGCGATGTATTCATGGGGAAGCCCGGCAAAGAAGCGGTTATTGCCGGCGTAGGAACCGCAGGCAGCCTGCCGGCCGAAATCGACGCCGCGGACATAGACAAGGCGGCAAAAATACTGACGACTGCCGAGAACCCTTTGATCCTCACCGCTTATTCAGGCAGACATCCCGAAGGCGTGGCCGCCCTCGTGCGTTTAGCCGAAACCTTGGGCGCACGGGTTATCACGACCGATCTCCGGATGAATTTCCCGAGCACCCACCCCCTTTGTCCGGGTATTGACTCGAGCAGGGGAGGCACCTACGATCATTACATCCCGGAAGCGGACGCCATACTGATGGTCGATTACGACTTTCCGGGACCCGTAGGCAAACGGCGTGCGCCGAGAGCCGATGCACCGATCATCCATATTGATAACGAGCCGTTGAAAAACGGAAAGACCCTGTGGGACAGGCAGCCCGATGTGCTCATGACCGGTGATTCGGGGCAGGCAATCGGCCTCCTGGTCGAATCGATCGACCGCTCCTTATGTGACGGACAGAGGCTGAAGATCCGCACGCGCTCTGAGAGAATGGGAAAGGAGCACGAATCGATCAGGGAAGAATTGCGGGCATTGGCTTTAGGCGAAGCCACGAGGAGACCCATATCGGCCGATTGGCTTTGTCATTGCATAGACGAGGCAGTCGACGACGAGACGGCTATCGTCCATATGATCCCTTCGAATGCCGACGCCATGTCGCGCCAGATCCGCCGCACGAAACCGGGGACCATGTTCTCCTGGGGGGATAGCGCGGGCTCCATGGGATGGCCCCTCGGGGCCGGCCTCGGGGCCAAGTTGGCGAATCCCGGAAGGATGGTGGTGAGCTTGATCGGGGACGGCGGCTTCATCTACGGCTGTCCCGTGGCTACCCTGTGGAGCGCGGCCGCCTACAACGCCCCGTTTCTCACAATAATCTTCAACAACCAGGCCTACGGGGCCTTCAAGGAGATCATACCGGGCTTCTCCAAGGAAGATCTCACAAAGAGCGCCCTTGGCTTCGAGGTGGGCATAAGCATCAAAGATCCGCCTGATTTCGCGGCCGTAGCCCAGGCGTGCAGGGCTCACGGCCAGACCGTGGAAGATCCCTCCGATCTCCCTTCTGCCTTAAGAACAGCCATTGCGGAGGTTAAAGGTGGTAGGTGTGCGGTGCTCGACGTGAAAATAGAACCCTCAGCTGCCCTTTACGACGCCGATCTCACCCTTTCCGGCCTCTTTATACCGAGCTTCTTTATCCTGGAGGCGAGAGTGGAGGCGTTTATACTGAGAATCTCGGCAGCCCCGTCGGGGCCGTGAATTTTCCATCTCGTCCTTTGCAGGGCCTCCAGGATGTGGCGGCGCTCGCTTTCCTTGAGCGTGGGGAAGCCGTTCGCCTGATCCGTTTTCAACCGGACTCCACCTAAGTCGGGCAGTTGAAACCGCCGGCCGTGGCCCAGGATGATGCCCCTCTGGATGATATTCTCCATCTCGCGGATATTGCCCGGCCAGTCGTAGTTGATCATCCGCTCCATAACCTCCCTCGGGATGTCTTCCACGGCCTGCTGGTTCTGTTTCCCGTACAAAGCCAAAAAGTGGCGCACGAGCTGGGGGATGTCCTCTTTCCTCTCCCTCAGGGGAGGCACATAGAGGGGAAAGACGTTTACCCTGTAATAGAGGTCCTCCCGGAACCTGCTCGCCTTGATGTCTTCCTCGAGGTTCCTGTTGGTAGCGGCGACGAGCCGGAAATCAGAGGTAAGAGTCTCCTTGCCGCCTCCCACCCGCTCGAACTCCTTGCTCTGAAGCACCCGAAGCAGTCTCGCCTGGACCTCCAGGGACAAATCACCGATCTCGTCGAGGAAGAGGGTGCCCTTGTCGGCCATCTCGAATCTTCCGATCCTTCGGTTCGTGGCGCCCGTGAAAGCCCCTTTCTCGTGGCCGAAAAGCTCGCTCGTGATGAGGCTCTCAGTAAGGGCGCTGCACTGGACACTCACGAAAGGTCCGCCGCTCCTTACGCTTCGCTGGTGAATGACGCTCGCCACCAGGTTCTTTCCTACCCCGGTTTCACCGAGGATCAGGATGGCCGTGTCGGTACTGGATACCCTGTCGATCTCGGCAAGGAGCCGTTTCATGGCCGGGCTCGTACCTACAAGACCGTTCGAATGGATGTCCGGTCTGTACTCCATCTCGATAACGGGCTCTCTCTCCTTGTTCCTCCGCTCGGCTGTCCGCGCCTCCTGACGGGCCTTGGCCGAATCGAGGCACAGGGCGGCAAGGGCCGCGAAGAAGCCGAGGAGCCTCAGGTCCGACTCCCTGAAGACGTTTCCGAGAAGCCTGTTGTCCTGATAGAGGACCCCCACCGTCATGTCACCTATAGTCAGGGGGACACATATGCCCGAGCGGATCACCTCCTTCGGCGCATTGCTCCCCTCTTCGGGCGGCTCTATCTCGAAAATGCGCCCTTCTCCCGAAAAAACTACGTCTTCAATCATTTTTCGGGATGAGGCGAAATTCGGGTGATAGACCTGTTCCTGAGTAAGGTTCTTGGAAGACCTCAATTGAAACTTCCGGGCATCCGATTCGTTATCGAGAATGAGAATGGCGCCCCGTTCTGCCCCGGTCACCCGGTTTGTCGTGGCAACGATCTGCTGGAGCAGCTGCGTCTTGTCCCTGGTCACTGCCACGATTTCTGTCCTCAGATCGAGAATCTCGTTGAGAACTACCCTTTCACGGACAGGATTGAGCACAAAAGCCCGGAGATCGTCGGGGATCAGCTCCATGTTCGTTTGGGTGAGGAGTTCGGAAGCGGAGCGCATCAGCTTCTTCACCTTCTTGGTCTCTCCCATGGACAGAAAGTGGCGCGCGAGCTCGAGCTGCGTCTTTGCGAACTCGATCCGATGACCCGATTCCCCGATCATCTCCGCCGAAAGTGTGAGGGAACGGATGATCCTCTGGTTCGACCATCCCCTCGTTCTTCCGAGGAGCGCCTGGTAGCGGTAGGCAATGCCCCGGGAAAGAATGTTCTTTGCCTTGAGCATCTGTTCCAACTCGTGCTCCAGGGAAAGATCGGGTATACGCGGAAGCTCGCCCGTCTCCATGGCCCAGCATATCTCCATGAGGTAGGGATGGAGCTGGTGGCTCACTTGCGCTTCACGGCTTGTCTTGAGAAATTTCCTGAGATAGACGAGACATTGCCTGTCCTCCCCCTTTCTGCGATGCACCAGAGCAAGCATGAAGGTTACCACGAGCTGGACCCAGTAGTTCTGTCCCTGCTTCGCCTGCTGAAGGGAAGACTTGGAATACCGGTAAGCATCGTCGAGACGATTGATGGAAACCATGATGACGGCGATTGCCGAGCCCGCCTGACTCGCGAGATAGAAATCGCCCTTCTCCAGGCAATAGTCGTAAATAGTATGGAGCATTCCCAGGCCCTGGGTCAGTTGGCCCGTAAGGGCGTAAGAACGGGCGACCGTCACGGCGGCAAGGATGGGAAAAACGCCGAGAGGATAACGCTCCACGTCGGGCAGAGACTTCTCGTATGTTTCGACCACATCGCGAAAGCGACCCTGGCAAAAGAGAAAGTAGGCCTTAAAATCGGTCGTGGCTGCCACCAGTTCGGGGTCGCCGAGGCTCTCCACCCCGGCAAAGGCATGCTCGAACCGCTTCAAAGCTTTGTCGTGGTGCGCCGAGAGCCACTCGTGCTTGGCTATGTGCATCTCGAGGAGGATCTCGTAGGACTGCTTGAGTCCTTTCGCCCGGGTGCGGGCATCCTGAAGGAGCGAAAGGATCTGGTTGGTATCGGTCCTTCCGGTCGTTACGTTGGAATAGGCAATTGCCGCCCTGACAAAAAGCCAGTCCTCCTTTTCACCCCTCCGTTCGGAGAGGTCCGAGAGGACCTTCTCGAAGCAGCGAAGCGCCTCCTCTATACGGAACGATTCGATGTAGATCTCTCCCGCCCTTACGAGCCACTGACACCCCATCCAGTCATTCGAGGTATGGAGGAAATGGTGCGCTATCTGGAGCGCCTTCGAGTCATCCTCGGGAAGCTCCCTTATAAGGATGTCCGCGATGCTCCGCCAGTACCGGTCCTTTTCCTGATCGTTGAGCCTGTCGAGTACCTCCTGCCGTTTGCGGGGATCGCTGAACGCATAGATGGCCGGCCTCTTTCTGACGAGCAGCCGGTTCTGCACCTCTTCTTCGAGGGCAGAAAGCACCCAGGAGGCCTTCATGCCGGTCAACTCCTCGAGCCAGTCGATCGAGAACTCCACCTCGAACATGGCGGCCAAACAGAGCAGATAGTTGCCCTCCCCTGCCACTGAGGCTTTCGAATCGATCTTCTCCTGCATCATGCCCCCTTGCCCTTTGTTTTCGAAAAACCTATTCACTCTATCGAATATTGGTGAAAGATGTCAACAAAAGAAGGCATATTTTCGTGAAATGTCATGATTATGGCGAAATATCATCACGGATCGGCCGGGCTCAAGAATAATTTCGAGGCCCGAAAAGGGGGTGCGATCGGGCAGGATAAAAAAGAGGGAAGACAGGCTGTAACACCCGTCTTCCCCGGTCGTTCCTTGCTTATTGTCGTCTGTGCCCCTGAGCAGGCCTCGGGAGGTGTGACTACTTCGTGTACTGGACGAACTGCCCGTTTTTCAGCACACCTATCAGAGAGGTGTCCTTGCAGAACTCCTGGTGGTCATTGGGTCCCGGCTCCGTGAAGCCCAGGAGCCCTTCGAACTTGACCTTTTCCATGGCATCCCTCACCGCTGCCTTGTCCGTGGTATTGGCAGCCTTCACCGCGAGGCTGTACATGGTAAAGGCGTCCATGGGGCTCACGTGGAAGACGTTCAATGCCTTTGCATTCTGGTACTTTTCCTGGAATATCTTCTTTGCCGGCTCGTAGACTCGCTGGCGGTAGGAATCGCTCATGGGAAGGCTTTCGGCTATGGATATGCGCATGACCATGACCATCCATTTCATGTCTTCCATGAGAGTGCCCGCAAGCTTGATCGTGTCAGGCATTCCAAGGCCACCCGCGCCGAGAACAGGAGTAGTCATACCGAGCTGCTTGAAGTTCTTCGCCACCACGGCTCCTGGTGCACCGGTTCCGTAGATGATGAGCAGATCCGGGTTTGCTGCCTTTATCTTCGTGAGCTGGGGCACCATGTTCGTATCTTTCGGATCAAACTTCTCAATAATGATTATTTTCACGCCCGGATGGGCCGCCAGCTCCTGGTTCATGAACTTCATGCCCTGCATTCCATAAAGGGAAGTGTCGTGGAGCACCGCGATCTTCTTGGCCCCCAACTGAGTTACGGCAAGCTCCATGGTGTGGGCCGCCATCCTTTTGTCGCCGGGGCCCACGGGAAAAACATACTTCTTGAAAGGGATATCGACCGGAGAAGTGACGAGGTAAGGCACCTTCTCCTGATCGGCGATAGGAGCGATGGCCGCGGCGCAGTCGCTCAAGGTTGCCGCGACGAGAACATCGACCTTAACATCCTTGACCAGCTTGGTCGCGGCGATGACTGCCGTGGTCGGGCTGCTCTGGTCGTCCTCTATGAAGGCCTCCACCTGCCTTCCCAGTATGCCCCCGTGTTTGTTCACATTGTCGACCATCGCCAGCATGGCATCCCTCTGAGGGCTGCCGAGCATGCCCGCCCATCCGGTAATGCTGCACACGTGTCCTATCTTGATGGTGTCCGCAGCACGGGCGGCCGTTCCTCCCATGGCGAAAAGCAGAGAAACGATTGCGCACACGATTGCGGCTTTCGCTGCCATGTCCCTGAAATGCCTCATAGTCCCCCTCCTCCTGTCTATTCGATTCATTCATCCCCGCCATCGGTCATCGACCGACGAGCCCGAAGAACGATTCGTCCCTTTCCCTTGTATATATATAATCCGGGAGAACTTTGTCCACATGATTCTCTTCACACCTTGCCGGCCCCAAACGAACACAACCACCACCAACCTGACGGGGCCCCGCCCGCCAACGCGCGTTGCAGCGTGAAGTAAACGCTGGCACTGCTCAGGTTGCCGTGGTCACGCAACACTTCCGAACTCCAACGCAAGTCCTCCGCCCGGAGACCCAGTTCGAGTTGCAGAGCGTTGAGCACCTCCCGTCCGCCGGCATGCACAATCCAGGCGCGGATGTTCCCTCGCGACAGCGACGCCCGCGTCAAGATTTGCTCGAGGATCTCCCCGCTGCTTGCGCGGCCACCGCGGGCACTCCCAGGGTTAGCACATTGCGCAGCATTCCGTCCCGGTGCTCGAACCTCAGCAGGTCGCGTTTCTCGGGCTTGAGCACCGACGCCGCGAACTTCCAATCGACGCGTCGTTGGTGTGCCGCTGGCTCCGCCGACAATACGACCGCTCCGGCTCCGTCTCCGAATAGACACGCGCTCACCAGCACGCCGGGATCGTCGTCGAGGTACATCGCAGCGCTGCACACTTCGACGCAGACTGACAAGACCCGCTCGGCCCCGCCGCTTGCCAGCAGTGCCTCGGCGGCGCGCCAATTGGGGAGGGCCGCCCCGCATCCCTGCCCGACGAGGTCGAGCGCGCATACGCCCGGCTTGAGCCCGACACGCTCGGCCACGTAGCTGGTCAGCCCCGGGCACAAGTAACCCGTGCAGGTACTGATGATGACGGCATCGATGCTGTCCGGTGTGCGCCGCGCGTCAGCCAGCGCGCGCTCCGCCGCCTGCGTTGCCAGCGCGGGCGCCTGGCGCGCAAACCGCGCGTGCAAGGTGTTGATCCTCATGTCGAGGCCCTCGCTAATCGGCGCAAAAGCCAGGTGGCGCGTCTCGACCCCATTGGCTCCCAGCAGGACCTTGCGCAGGATCGCACGTGAGCGCGGTTTCAGACCTCCCATTACGGAAGATGCCTGCAGCGCCTCATAGCACTCGTGTTGGGTGTAGCGCTCAGCCGGCAGGGCGGTTCCCAGTCCAATCACAAACATCCTTGACAGTAGCCCAGGGCTCCTGCTCACGCCACAAAACCTGGGTCATTCTTATGTTGGCCCGGTCATCGCTCGGTGAACCCCGGCAACGCTCTCGCTTCCGATGAATGGCACAAGAGCATGGCCGCTGGAACCGCCCGCTCACACCCGTCTTTGCCCGGCTCGATTTTGATCCGGGAACGGAAGAAGTTCGCCCACAAGAACTCCAGGTAAGGCGCGTTCACCTGGCTGTAACCGTTCCTCTCTCGCACGAGCCATGAGAGGCTGCGGTAGGGGTCGTCGCGCAAATCCATGATCCGCTTGGGCAATTCCGCTGGGTCGCTTAGCGGCCGGCCGGTCTCGTCGAACAGGTACACCCATTTGCGCTCTTTCATCATCGTCCAGAAGTCCCTCTCCGACAAACCCGCGTAATTTCCTTTCGTCTCCGCATACATGCGGGGCAGCAGCCTTGATTCGAGCAGCAGACGGGCCAGGTGGTGATGGTCGAGCAAATAGACCTCGTTGCCAGGCCCGATGACGATCGGCGCGGTCTTCTCCTGCATGAACCGCTCGCGCTTCTTCATCGACCAACCCTTCATTTTCTCTGAGCCGCATCTCCACCTCCCTCATCCCCACTGCCGACTGCGTCGGATGCAGCAACGCCGGGTCGATCACGCACTTTGTCCCCGCGGGCAAGCCCGGACTAAAGGCCACGTAGTTCTCGGCCCGCGCTGTCGTCACGAGCCAGCAACAACAGAGGCTGACGGTGATGAGGGTTGTCCGGCCCCGCTGGACTTTTCCTCCCCAACTTCCGGCTGCCCGCCGCATCAACTGCCCCCATCCAAGCACACTGAAGCGCCATCGTCGCGCAGGTCATTGCGACCGCAACCAGGTTCACATCCCTGGGCCGCCGCACGTTCGGCGGCCTGTCATCGGCTCGAAGCCCG
>CAVVPU010000123.1:0-6788 GCA_963750015.1 uncultured delta proteobacterium
GTCCTCCATACCCGAGGACGAGCCGCGGAGCTGTTTGGTGACCACGGCGATGTTCTCCATGTTGTGGGTCACCTCATTCGAAGTGGATGCCTGCTCCTCCATGGCCACGGCGATCCGATCGACCATGTCGGCCACTTTCTCCACGTAGCCCACGACCCCGTCCATGGCAGACAAGGTCTGACCCACCTGGTCCGACACGGTGCCCACCGATTCTTTCTGGGTCTTCATGGAGGTCACCGACCGGGTGATCTCACCCTGCATCTTCTCGATCATCGCCGCAATGTCATCGGCAGCGACCACTGTTTTTTCCGCGAGCTGGCGCACGTTGTCGGCAACGACGGCGAAGCCCCTTCCCTGCTCGCCTGCCCGGGCCGCTTCTATAGCGGCATTGAGGGCGAGGAGGTTGGTCTGATCGGCGATCTCCTTGATGAGGTCGACGATGTTATGGACCTCATGGGAGCTTGTGCCTAAAGATTCGACCTGATGGGCCGATTCGTTCACCGTGTCGACGAACCTCGTAAGCTCGGTGCCGCTTGCGTGGACGACCTGTTTGCCGTCAAGAGCGATTTTCTTCATGGCGCTCGCTGCCTGGGAGGTATCGGAGACGTTCCTGGCAACCTCGTCCGTGGTCTGGGACATCTCGACCATGGCACCCGCAGCCTGCTCCACCTGGGTGCTCTGGGCAGCCGACCCTTCATCCAGGGAGCGGGCTGTTGCCGACAGCTCCTCCGACGAGGAGGCGAGGCTCTCGGTGGCAACGCGTATCTTGCCCACGATGTCTTTCAGGCTACCCACCATCTTTCCCATGGAGGCCTCGACCTTGCCGATCTCATCGTGTGAACTCGTGCTGATCAGGGTATGTAAGTTGCCTGCGGCGATATCGTCGGTCACGATCATGAGCCGTGCGAGGGGCTTCGATATGGAACGGTAGATCCATATGCCGAAGCCGATGCCGAAGACGATGGAAGCCATGCCCACCACGACGACGAGGAGCGTGCTCAGAAGGATCATCCGGTTCACCTCGATGATCGATGACTCCTGCACCCCCTTTGCCGTGGCCATGGTCTTCTTGGCCTCTTGCGCCTGGGCAAGGACGATGCTTCTGAGTCCCTCCATGGCGGAGGCCGCCTTCTCTTTCATCGCGAGCTGGTTGCGCACCTTGCTCACAATGCCGTCATTGGCAAACAGGAGGGTCTTCATGGAACCCACCTGGGTCATTGCCGTGGCGAGCATCTTCTGCTCCTGCTTGGCATTGAGACTCCCGAGGGTCTTATCGAGAGTACGGGCGGTTTTGTCGATCTTCGCGAAGGTGTCGGTGAGGGACGTCTGGAGGGCGTCGACCTCTTTGAGACTGGCAACGACGAAGAGGCTCGTCGCAAGCGCCTCAGCCGAAAGGCCAAGGGAAGTCAGCTCGGAAGTGGCATTGAGGACCGCGGTGCCCTCATTCGCCTGGCCAAAAATGTCCGCCTGTTGGCTTGATTCCGAGGCATACTTCGCACTCAGCTCCGTTTCACGGGCGGCGACAGCGGCCGTGTAGGAGGAAACATCCTTCAGGGCAACATTGACCGAGTCATCAGACTTCCTCTGTGCCTCGGCCCCTGGTTTTGAGAGGAAGGCGGTCCTGGCGGCAACCACCGCGTCGACCCGTGCCTGTATCTGGGCGAGGTCCACCGACCCCGAGCCGTTCCCGCTTTCTGCCGTCGAGGCGGCGGTCGATTTAGCCTGTGTGGACTGTTCTACCATCTTTATTTGATTAAGCTGTTCAAAGGCATCGTCGTACAGCTTGTCAACTGCGGCCTTGTCGGGAGCGCTCTGGAGGCGCAGGATTATCTGCTCCAGGTCCTTGCACGTTATCTGAAGCCCTTGGATCAGTTTGACCTTGGGTATGACCAGGTTGGTCGCATCGACCGACTTGACGTACTTCCCGGTGAGGCCGGATTGCAGTGACTTGACCTTCTGGTCGAGCCCGCTCAGCCCGCCGGAGACATCCCTGAGCTTTTGCCTGACCTCATTGTTGGCTTTGATCGCCCCCTCTTCTATTTGAAGCCTTTCCCCGGTCACCCGGAAAAGCTCCTGCGCCCGTGTCATGATCTGCTGATAGGTGCCGGCGTTCCTGCCCGCTGTCAGGGCCGAAAGAGCCTTTTCCCCTTCCTTCACCTGATCGAGGCTCGCCTCCGCGTCCGATCTGCTAGCTTTCAACTCTTCCTGAGTCTTCGAGGAACCCACCTTGACGAGATCTGCCGTGGCTGCCTGGATTGCCCTTTGCAACTCCATGCTCCTCGTTTGGAAGGGCGTGCTCCTTTCGGTAAGATCGAAAAGCTTGCTTTTCACGAACCCCATCCCGACAAGGCTGGTGACTACCACCGTAAGGATTACCCCCAGGACCGTGATGACATTGAAGGTTAGCTTCGATTTGATTGTCATTCCTCCCCCCTCGACACAGCAGTGCTGCAAGACATAATCATATTCGTCCTTCGACTGTGTTATCGGCAGAAGGGAATTTTCTATAAGGACTTAATATATATGTAGAAATAAAATCATATATGTCCTATTTCAAATACATTGGTCTTGCGGTCCGCTGCCTTTGAAGGGGACCGCTTGCCAGAGGGCGTCGGCGAAGTAGCGACGGGAATCACAAAAACTGGCCACCGACCGGAAGCCCTGCGTTCTCGCCATTCGACCGAAATCCTCCTGCCTGAACTTATAGGATGATTCCGTGTGAATGGGCTCCCATTTCGAGAAGGAGAAGGAGCGGCCGCATTGCTCGACGAGGACGTTCTGCCTTCTTAGGCTTACGAGAAAGCTTTCGATGGCGCCGGCGCGCGGGTTGTAGGTGCTGAAGTATTCGAATTGGGATGGGACAAAATTGCCGCCAAGCTCGTCGTTGATGCGCCGCAGGATATTGATATTGAACCGGGCGGTCACTCCCTTGGGATCGTTGTAGGCGCGCAAGAGAGTGTTGAGGTCCTTCTTGAGATCGAAGCCGACCAGGACGTAGTCCCCTATCCTCAGGGAAGTCCTGAGGCTCGACAGGAAAATGAGGGATTCACCGGGCGTGAAGTTCCCGATGTTGGAGCCGAGAAAGAGGACAAGGCTGCTTCTCCTGTCGAGCCGCGCCAGATGTCTGAGCCCTTCGAAATAGTCGGTGGCAAGTCCCTGAACGGCGAGTCCTTTGAACTCCTTTCTCAGATCGCACGTCAACCCCTGGACGGCAGAAGGCGAGATGTCTATGGGCACGTACCGGAAGCTCAGGCCCAGGTCGAGGAAGTGCCTCAGGAGGATTTTCGTCTTCGCTCCGTCCCCTGCTCCCAGTTCGACGAGGTTAAACTCGGCCTCTCCGATGATCGTGGAAATATCCTCTTTGTGCCGGTTCAAGATCTCTGTCTCGCACCGGGTCGGGTAGTATTCCTCGAGACTCCATGATCGCCTGGAAAAGCCTGCTGCCTTCTGCGTCATAAAGATACTTGCAGGGCAACTGCTTGGGTGTAAGGGAAAGGCCGGCCGCAACCTCTTCGGCAAATTCTTTGAGGCAGTCGTCCGTTTCACACAGCCGGTTCTCTTTTTCTCTACTCTGACCGTTCATATTCTCAAGACCGGGGTTTCTTTACAATCCAGTATTCTCAGCCGTCTGTGGCAAGCCCGGGAGCCGACCTATCGGCACGGCACGAAATGGACCATGCTCCGTGACTCGGTGATGACCCTTCCGAGCACATCGATAGTGTAATCTATCTCTTCTTCCGTGTTCCCGTAGCCAAGAGAAAACCTCAGGGCGCAGTGAGCGTCGCCATGGGAAAGTCCCATGGCGAGAAGAGCGTGGCTGGGATCGGGGGAGCCCGAGCGGCATGCCGACCCTGACGAAAAGAAGATGCCGTGCTGGTCCATGGCCATCACCATCGACTCACCACGAAAACCGGGGAGGGTCACATTCAGAGTATTGGGCAGCCTGTACTCGGAATGGCCGTTGAGCCTGGCCTCCGGCAGTATCCTCCTTATGCCGGCCTGGAGCTTGTTGCGAAGCCTTTCTACTTCCGCCATCCGGGAAATGAGGCGGGGCACCATCTCGGCTGCCTTGCCGAACCCGGCGATCCCAATAGTGTTCTCTGTACCCGCCCGGAAACCCGCCTCGTGCTCCCCTCCGCTTACGAGACTTTCCAGCTTTATGTCCTTGCCCACGTAGAGGGCGCCCACCCCTTTCGGCCCGTGCACCTTATGGGCGGAGACCGTGACCATATCTGCCCCCAGATCTGCGACGTCGAGGACCATCTTGCCCATGAGCTGTGTTGCGTCGCAGTGAAAGAGCAGCCCCCGCCTGTGTGCTATCTGTGCAAGCTCTTTGACCGGTTGAAGAGATCCCGTCTCGTTGTTGGCCCCCATTATGCTCACCAGGAAGGTCCGGTCAATGATGGCATCCTCCAGGGCTGCCGGATCGACGACCCCATAAGCATCGACGGGCAGATAAGTAATCTCGTAGCCGTGGCCTCCGAGCCACCGGCAGGTATTGAGGACCGCGTCATGCTCTATCGCGGACGTGATGATGTGGTTCTTGCCGGCAGGCGCGGCAAAAGCCGCTCCCTTGATGGCGAGGTTGTTCGACTCCGACCCGCAGCCCGTGAAAATGACGCGTCTCGCCGTGCAGCCCAGTGCCTGGCCGACCTTCCGCCTGGCCCCCTCTATCAAGGTCCGCGAGCGTCTGCCTGCCTGGTGGATACTCGAAGGGTTGCCGAAGGCGGTCATTGCCTCGTTCATTGCCTCGATCACTTCGGGTGCCAGCGGAGTTGTGGCATTGTGATCGAGGTAGGCAGTCATATGCGGCTTGGGCTCAAACCGTCCTGCGTCACAGCCGGAAGGCTGGTCGGAAGCAGTGATGACGAGCCGGTCCGTCTGCTCCGACACTTTTTCGACGTTGCAGAGCAGACACTTGTAAACAGGGAACCCGGAGATCGGATCGAACTGCTCCAGATCGGTTAACTCGTTCACGTTGGTCTCCTGCCACGCCTTGGGCCCGATTGGACCGCCGCACGCGTGGTTGGCGTCGATGAAGCCCCTCCCTATATCGTCACTTACCAGGGCGCGCATAGAGATCCTACCTCGGGGCGTGGAGATGGCCACTTTGTCACCATTCTCGATGCCCCGCTCCCTTGCGTCCTCTTTGTTGATGGTGACGGCCGGCTCCGGCCGTTCCCTGGTGAGACCGGGAATGCCGCGGTGTTGTGTATGGAAGCCTGTCCTCACCCGGGCCCCCGAATTGAAGACCAGGGGATACTGCCTCGTGAGATCGGGTCTCGAAAGAGGGCTCTCCTGCGGCTCGGTGTAGGCGGGCAGGGGCTCATACCCGTATTCGGCGAGCAGGGTCGAGGCGATCTCGAACTTGCCCGAAGGGGTGTCGAACCCCGCCTTGCCGTCAGCCCGCAGAAGCCCCTTTTCCCACTTGCGGTACTGCATCATCTGTGTCTCTATGGAGACCATGCCCCCCGCTGCCCGTACATCCTCCGGGGTGAACCCCGAGCCTTTCATCACGTATGCCAGCAGCTCTTCCTCGTTCTGGGGAAAGAGGTGGCCGTATCCCAGCCGGGAAGCAAGCTCTGCAAGTATGAAAAAATCGTTCCGCGCCTCGCCCACTGGCTCGATCATACGTTCTCTGATCCTGAAGAGGGGACCGTAAATCATGTAGGATTCGATCTCGTAGGACGTGGCGGCGGGAAGCACGATGTCCGCGTAGGCAGCATCAGCCGTGAGCTGGCAGTCGATGCAGACGAGACCGTCGAGGGCACCCAGGGTCTTCTTCCACAGGGCCGGGTTAGGCCAGGATGTTATTATAGAGGCACCTAAAATGATGAGGAAGCGGATCTTGTAAGGCTCGCCCTTGAGCACGGAATCGGGGAGGGCGATGGCGTGAGCCTCGTCCCTGTAGTGGATGTAGACAGGGAACCTGTCGCGCCCCAGACGCGGGTTGGCGACAGGGTTGCGAAGAAGTCCCTCCCTGTTCACGGGAAAGCGGTTGCCTTTCATGGCAAAGCAGAGGCCGCCGGGGACATCGATCTGGCCCGCGAGGGCCCAGAGCACGAGGGTGGCCCTTATGGCCTGGACACCTCCCCCGCTATATTCCATTCCTGTAAACATGAGCTGCGACACGCCCTGGGCAGCCGCCATCCGGCGGGCCAGGGAAACAACCGTGTCCGCGCGTATGCCGGTGATCCGCTCCACCACCTCGGGCCTGAAGTGCTGCACGTAGCGAGAGAACTCGTCGAAGCCAAGGACCCATTCCCTACAGAAGTGCTCGTCGTAAAGCTCCTCCTCTATGAGCACATTGCACATGCCGAGGGCGAAGGCCCCGTCCGTGCCCGGCCTGATGGGAATCCATTGAGCGTCGGCCAGCTTCACGGTGGCTGTCCTTCGCGGATCGATGACGACCACCTGCGCTCCCCGGGCTCTGGCTGCCATGATCCTGTTCATCTCTATGGGAGGCGAGTCGGTGGCCGGGTTGGTGCCCCACACGACCACGAGCTCAGAATGCTCTATGTCGTTAAACATATCGATGAGCATCCTGCCCATGGTGAGGTGGGGGGCGATCATGCCATAGGCCACGTAACAAAGCGCGCCCACCCCCATGGTATTGGGAGACCCGTAAGGGAAGAGCACGCTGCTCGCCGACGAGACGGCGACCCCCGCGGGCTGGTATACGTCGCACAGGGAAAGCTCGAAGCTGCCGACCCCCGTATAGATGGCGGCTGCCTCCGGGCCATACTCGCTCTTTATGCGGTTGAGAGCAATACGTACCGGTCGAGGCA
>CAVVPU010000124.1:0-30024 GCA_963750015.1 uncultured delta proteobacterium
TGCGGACCGCGCGCTTCCGCTTCAACCCTTCCTGGCCAACAATGAGGCTTTAGTGGGGTCGAAAACCCGATAGGCGAGCAGTTTTACGCGATCATTCACGAGAAACCACGCCAGCGCATAGCCCCAGACGAACAGCGCCCACCCCCAGCCGAGGGGCGTCATAAAGAGCCCATAAACCGCAATCAGAGTTGCCACGATTTGTGTACCGAGCACCGCCACCCATAGAATCCGCGCGGGGCGTATGGACCAGAACGGGCCGCGCGTGCGCGTGAGGAAGATCGTCAGATGTCCCGCCACAGACAACTTCAAATACATCAGCGTCTGGATGTGCGGACGGTCGAGATGAAAGACGCGCTCGCCCAGATAAAACAGACCGAAGGCGGAGACGACCCCGATGAGACCTAACACCGTGGCGATCCCCAGCACCATGCGCATGTTCCAGGCCTCGGGCTTATCCTTGTAGTGAACGTTGTCATAGGCGATGGACAGGATCGCGCCGTCGTTGAGCAACGCCAGCATAACGATCATCACCGCCGTCAAAGGATAAAAGTTGAAGATCAGGATCGCCAGTGTCATGAAGAACAGTACGCGCAGCGTCTCGGCGATCCGGTAGATCGCGTAGCTGTTCATCCGCTGAAAGATTTTCCGGCTCTCCTTGATGGCGTCAATAATCACCGACAGGCCGGACGTGAGCAGCACGATGGATGCCGCCGCGCGTGCCGCGTCCGTCGCGTCCGAAACGGCGATGCCGCAGTCGGCTTTTTTCAGCGCGGGGGCGTCGTTCACCCCGTCGCCCGTCATGCCGACGATGTGGCCGCGCTTCTGTAAAACGTCCACAATGTGGAACTTGTGTTCCGGGAAGACCTGGGCGAAACCATCGGCCTTCTCGATGGACTCGGACATCGACGGGGTCTCCTGATGCTTTACATCCCCCAGGCCACCGGCATCGAGGATATTGGTGCCCAGCCCCAATTTGCCCGCGGTTTCCCGTGCGATGGCCAATGCATCGCCCGTGACCATCTTGATCTTCACGCCCATCTGGCGTGCGGTGGCGATGGTCGCCTTGGCATCTTCCCGCGGCGGATCGAACAGGGGCAACACCCCCAAAAACTGCCATTGGCCATCTGTCTCGGCCCGCGCTACGCCCAAGGATCGAAAGCCGCGCGCCGCGAATTCGTTGACCGCCTTCTCGACCGCACCCTTGACCTGGCCGGCATTGGCCGACAACTCCAAGATCACCTGAGGCGCGCCCTTGGTCACCTTGAACTCCTTTCCGTCCGTGCCCTTGACGACGGCTTCGGTGCGTTTGTGCACCGGGTCGAAGGGCTGGAAATGAACCACCTGATAGCCTTTCAAGGCCTGATCGTCTTTCAGGCCGCCAAGCACGGCCAAATCGATGGTGTCGTTGTTGTCCGCGCGCGACGCGAGCGCGGCGTTGAGGATCACCTGCTCGGCGGAAACATTGTTGACGCCGAAGGGATCGCCCAGGGTCAGCTTATTCTGGGTCAATGTGCCGGTCTTGTCCGCGCACAGAACGTCCACGCCCGCCAATTCCTCGATGGCCACTAGTTTGCTCACAATCGCCTCTTTCTTGGCGAGCAGGCGCGCGCCGACCGCCATGGTCACCGACAGCACCGTCGGCATCGCCACGGGAATGGCGGCCACCGTCAACACCAAGGCGAACTGAAGGGTGGTGAGCATCCGGTCGCCGCGGAAGAGCGCGACCGCCAGGATCAATACAACCAGTGCCACCGCGAGGATGATCAGATAATCGCCGATCTTCAGCACGGCACGCTGGAAATGGCTGACGGTGTGCGCCTCCTGCACCAATTGCGCGGTCTTGCCGAAGTAGGTGCTTGCGCCGGTGGCGTACACCATTGCGCCGATTTCACCCTGGCGAATAATCGAGCCCGAAAACACCGCCTCGCCGGACTTACGCGTGGCGGGCAAGGACTCTCCCGTGAGCGCGGACTGGTCCACTTCCACCGGGTCGCCCTCAAGCAAGCGCGCATCCGCCGGCACAATGTCGCCGAGGCGCACGCGGATGACGTCGCCCGGCACGAGCTCGCGCGCCGCCGGATTGACCCACTTCCCATCGCGTTTCGCCCGGGCCTTGACCGCCAGCTTGGCCTTGAGGGCTTCGATGGCGTTGCCCGCCTGGCGCTCTTCCCAGAATCCGACCACGGCGTTGGCAACAAGCAAAAGGAGGATGATGAAAAAGTCCGGCCAGTGACGGACCACGCCCGACAGAATCACCGCCACCTCGATCATCCACGGGATGGGACCCCAAAAATAGCCGAGGAACTTCAGGAACAGGTTAGTCTTCTTTTCTTCAATCTCGTTAGGCCCGTATTGAGCCAGCCGTGTCGTGGCCTCGGCTTGACTGAGGCCGTCCGGCGACGACCCCAATTTTGCCTGTAGTTCCGGCATGGGGAGGGATTTCAGGTCCCCCTCTGTATCGGGCGACTTGTGTGCGGTAGGCTCCATGGTGGTATCCTCCCGTTATAGGTGCGCTGAACGAGTCTTCATTCTCCCTTCACGAGAAAGACGGAGCAGGGCAGTCTTCTCACGATCTCGTGATTGATCCAGCCATACATTATGTGCTCGATCCTGGTTTCATTGTGGGCGGCCATGATGAGCAGATCTATCTTCTCCTCCTCCACAACCCTCAGGATTTCGTGGACCGGTTCGGCGTCCTTCACCATCTCTTCGATATCCATCCCTTGTGCCCTTTCCTTCTTTATCATCAAGGCGAGGTCGCTTTTGACCTCCTCTACCATGGCCCCATACTCCTTCTTCAATTCAAGGAGCTTGTAAATAAAAGTGAAAGGCGTAAATCTTTGGTTGAAAGGATCATACATGACGTGCAGTATCGTGAGGTGAGCCCTACGTGTTCTCGCAAGAGAAATGCCATAGTGTACAGCCTTCTTGCAGTCTTTCGTCGATCTACTCATCACAAGAATTCGCTTAACATCTTCCATCATCGCCCTCCATTTAATTACGGCCCATGCCGTCATAAGGCCTATGAGTGTTTTAAGGTCCTGCCTCGCCTCATTGTTCTCCTATGATTTCCACTTCCAGTTGCGAATCTCCGGCATGTCCTGGCCGTGCTTGTCGATATACAGTTTGTGAGCGACAAGCTTGTCCTGCACCATCTGCTTTAGATAGGCCCCTTTGGATCCGAGATGCGGCAGCCGGTCGACCACGTCCTGCACCAGGTGAAACCGGTCCAGTTCGTTCTGCACTCTGATGTCGAAGGCGGTCGTGATGGTGCCCTCTTCCTTGTAACCGCGGACGTGCAGGTTGCGGTTGGTCCGGCGGTAGGTCAACCGATGGACCAACCAGGGATATCCGTGAAAGCCGAAGATGATGTGCTTGTCTTTCGTGAAAAGAGAGTCGTAATCCGTGTCGCTCAGCCCGTGAGGGTGCTCGGTGCTCGGCTGGAGCTTCATGAGGTCGACCACATTGATCACCCTGATTTTCAACTCCGGCAAATGCTCGCGGAGAATGGAGACAGCGGCCAGGATCTCAAGGGTCGGCGTGTCCCCGCAGCAGGCCATGACCACGTCCGGCTCGGCACCCTGGTCGTTGCTCGCCCATTGCCAGATGCCGAGTCCTTCCGTGCAATGCACGAGGGCCGCTTCCATGGTCAGCCATTGGGGCGCCGGGTGCTTTCCGGCGACCACCACGTTCACGTAATGGCGGCTGCGCAGGCAGTGGTCGAAGACCGACAACAGGCAGTTGGCATCGGGTGGAAGGTAAATGCGCACGATATCGGCCTTCTTGTTGACGACGTGGTCGAGGAAGCCGGGGTCCTGGTGCGTGAAGCCGTTGTGATCCTGCTGCCAGACGTGGGAGGCGAGCAGATAGTTGAGCGAGGCGATCTTCCGCCGCCAGGGTAGTTCCAACGTGACCTTCAGCCACTTGGCGTGCTGGCTGAACATCGAGTCGACGATGCGGATGAAGGCCTCGTAGCTGTTAAACAGCCCGTGCCGTCCGGTGAGCAGATAACCCTCCAGCCAACCCTCGCTCTGGTGCTCGCTGAGCATCGAGTCGAGCACCCGTCCGGCGGGTGCGAGGAATTCATCATTCTTCACTGTCCGGGCGTCCCACTGGCGATTGGTTACTTCGAAGACCGCTCCCGAGGAAATTCGAGAGCGTTTCATCGGGGCCGAAGATCCGGAAATTGCGCTGATCCTGATTGAGCTTGACCACGTCACGCAGGAACTCGCCCAGCACGAGCGTATCCTGGGCGTCGACGGCGCCGGGCGACGGCACCTTCACCGCGTGGACCTGGAAGTCCGGCATGCGCAGGTCGCGCAGCAGAATGCCGCCGTTGGCGTGGGGATTGGCGCCCATCCGCCGCTCGCCCTTAGGGCGCAAGCTCGGCCAATTCCGGCATGAGCCGGCCATTCTTATCGAACAGCTCTTCCGCCTTGTAGCTCTTCATCCAGCTTTCAAGCTGCTTGACGTGATCGGGATGCTCGGAATCGACGAGGAGCGGCACCTGGTGGGCGCGGAAGGTCCCTTCGACTTGCAGGCCATCGACAACTTTCGGCCCCGTCCAGCCCTTGGGTGACCTCAGGACGATCATCGGCCAGCGCGGCCGGGTAGCGTCATTTTTCTTCCGTGCATTGCTCTGGATGTGCCGGATCTCCTCGATGACCTTGTCCAGGGTGCCGGCCATGAGCTGATGCATCTTCTCCGGGTCATCGCCTTCCACAAAGTGGGGCGTCCATCCGCAGCCTCTGAAGAATTGCTCCAATTCTTCATGCTCGATGCGGGCAAGCACCGTCGGGTTGCTGATCTTGTAGCCGTTGAGGTGCAGGATCGGCAGCACGGCTCCGTCGGTGATCGGGTTGAGAAACTTGTTGGACTGCCATGCGGTCGCCAGGGGACCGGTTTCCGCTTCACCGTCGCCCACGATGCAGGCGACGATCAGATCGGGATTGTCGAAGGCGGCGCCGAAGGCATGGCTGAGCGAGTATCCCAGCTCTCCGCCTTCGTGAATCGACCCCGGCGTCGTCCGGCGCGACATGGCTGGAAATCCCGCCGGGGAACGAGAACTGCGTGAACAGCTTCTTCATCCCGGCCTCATCCTGACTGATGTTCGGATAGATCTCGCTGTAGGTGCCTTCGAGGTACGTATTGCCCACGAGCGCCGGGCCGCCGTGACCGGGGCCGGCGATGTAGAACATATCCAGGTCATACTCTTTGATGATCCGGTTCAGATGCACGTAGATGAAGTTCTGGCCCGGCGTCGTGCCCCAGTGGCCGACTATCAGGGGCTTCACGTGCGACAGCTTCAACGGCTTCCGAAGCAAAGGATTGTCGTAGAGATAAATCTGTCCCACCGAGAGGTAGTTCGCGGCGCGCCAGTACGCGTTCATCTTCCGCAGCAGATCGGGCGACAACGGCGTGCCCGCCTTATTCATCTTCTCCGTTTTTGCGGCGATATTCTCCTTTACTCCACTTTTTGCCCTCATGGCAGTGCTCCTTTTAGACGCCCTATTTGTTTTCACCACAATGCTCCTCTTTGATTGTAAGACCCAAAACGCGGCACACCGTGTCTGCGATCATCCATTCCTCGTCCGTGTGAATGACGCGAACCAAGACCCTGCCGGAATGCGCGGAAATAATGTCCCCGTTTGCTGCATTTTGATTTTCTTCGAGTTCGATTCCGAGAAATTCCAGCCCGTCGCAGATCCGGGCCCGGACCACGGGCGCCCTCTCTCCGATGCCGCCCGCAAACACGAGCGTATCGAGTCCGCCCAAGGCCGCCGCGAATGCGCCGATCCATTTCTTGACCTGGTAGCAAAAGAGCGCCACCGCCTCGGCCGCCCGCACGTCCTGGGCTTCGCGGTCGAGCAAGTCACGCATGTCGGAACTGGTCTCGGAGACGCCGAGAAGACCGGACTGGAAATTGACCATCTCGTTGAATTCCTTCGCGCCCATTTTTTCAACGCGTGTCAGATACCAGACCAGGCCGGGATCGAGGTCGCCTGAGCGGGTGCTCATGGGCACCCCGGCGGTTGGGGTGAAACTCATGCTCGTGTCCACGGGCTTTCCGCCGCGCACCGCCGCAAGACTTGCGCCGTTACCGAGATGGGCGAGGATGACCCGGCCTTGCGCTGCAACAGGTCCTGCCAGGCGGGCCAGCTCTCCCATGAGATATGCGTACGATAACCCGTGGAACCCGTACCGCCGCACCCCCTGTCCTTCGTAGCGGCGGGGGATCGGCAAGAGCCGGGCCACGCGCGGCAGGTCATGGTGAAAAGCCGTATCGAAGCAGGCCACCTGGGGCAGGTCGGGAAACCGGCGATGGAACGCCCCGGTTAACAGGATCTCCTCCGGCAGATGCTCCGGGTCGAACGGGCTAAGCCGGCGCAGCTCCTCGACCATTTCCGCGGTGATCCGCTGCGGTGCGCTGTACTTCGGCCCACCGTGCACCACGCGATGACCGACCGCGGTCAATGTGCCGACTCCGATTCGTTCCTCGATCCAGTCCATCAGCGCGCCCACTGCCTTCAGGTGATCCGGCGCCGCCACCGGGTGGGAAAAGTTGTCCGTCTGGTTCAGGCCTTTCACCACAAAGGCGGCATCAGGCAGACCGATACGGTCGATCCCGCCCGAAAGAATCCGCCGGAGCGAGTCGCCTGCCTCAAAAAGGGCGAATTTGATGCTCGACGAGCCGCCGTTGATTGTCAGTATGTTCGCCTTAGCGGGCTTCATGGATGGCTCTTTCATCACTTTACGGTCCAAACGGGCAACCTCCATTCAAGATTCGATCATCGTTGCCAAAGGATTCGTACGTTTTCGAGCGGGATCGCAACGCCGTCGCAAAAGGGTATTACGCGCGCCGTATAGTCCGTTGCCGGGCGTGCCGCAGGTACAGTCCCACGATAAACGTAGCTGCCCGACGCGCCGGTGGATTGCCCAAGGCGCCTCAATTCCTCACGTACGGGATCGCCGCCGTTGATTCCATCCGCGTAAAGCTCGACTCGCACCGCCTTCGGGTCGAGGTCGCTCAGGGAAATTTCAATTTCGAAGACGTGGTGGTCCGCGTTGCTTTCAACCCGTAAGTCTCCGAAATGCAACGATCCCCACTTCCGTTCCAGTGCATGCTGCCAATCGATGATTTGCGCGCCCTTTGCGCCCTTATCGGCAGCACGGCGGAGGTAGGAAAGAGCCGCCGGAATGTAATATTTTTCGGTGTACTTGCGCACGGTGCGGTCAGCGGAAAATAGTGGTGTCAGCTGCGCCATGCTTTCACGCATCCGCGCCACCCAGGCAGTGGGAATGCCGTTGTTGTCGCGGGCATAAAATTCGGGGACCACCTCACGTTCGAGCAGATCGTAGAGCACGGAGGCTTCGTGAGCGTCCCAGGCCGGATCGTCGCCGTGCTCCTTGCGATCGCCCAAGGCCCACCCCACCTCAGGCGTATAGGCTTCAGCCCACCATCCGTCCAGCTCCGACAGATTGATGCCTCCGTTGACGAGTACCTTCATGCCGCTCGTTCCGCAGGCCTCCCAGGGCCGCCGCGGAGTGTTGATCCAGACATCCACCCCCTGCACGAGGCGCTCGGTGAGGTTCATGTCGTAGTCGCTGAGGAAGACCACATGAGGGCGAGCTTCGGGCCGCCTGATGAAATGGGTCCATTCCTGAATCAGCGCCTGCCCCGCCTGGTCTGCCGGATGGGCCTTGCCGGCGATGATGAGCTGCACCTGCCGCCCTGGATTGGTTAACAGACGAAGCAGCCGCTCCGGGTCGGCAAGGAGCAGGTTCGGTCTCTTGTACGTCGCAAATCTCCGCGCAAAGCCCAGTGTCAACGCCTTGGGATCGAACAGGTGTTTCGCGGCCTCAACCGCATCGGGCGAGGCACCCGACGCGGCCAATTGACGGGACAATCGCTCGCGGGTGTATTCAACAAGAGCCGTGGCGTCGGCGGTGCGGAGCTGCCAGAGGACGGCATCGGAAACGCGGCGGACGTCCTGTTCCAGGGTTTCCGTCGTCCCGAGCCAGCGGTCCTTTCCGCAAGCCTCCGTCCAGAAATCGTCAGATTCCGCCGAGTCCCAGCTCGGCATGTGAACCCCATTCGTCACGTGTCGGATGGGCACCTCATCCACCGGCCAACGGGGAAAGAGGGGCTCGAATATATGCCGGCTCACCTTGCCGTGGAGACTGCTCACACCATTAATGCTTCCGCTCCCCCTGGCGGCCAGGTAAGCCATATTGAAAGGTTCCGACGGGTCGTTCGGATTTTGGCGGCCCAGGGCCAGCAAATCATCGAGTGTTATACCGAGCTTCTGCTCGGCATAAGCACCGAGGTACTGTTCGATGAGAGTGGGGGCGAAACGATCAAAACCGGCGGCCACTGCCGTGTGGGTGGTAAAGAGGTTCCCCGCCCGGGTGACGGCCAGCGCGACTTCGAAGGGTTGACCGGTCTCTTCCATAAAGCTTCGAGCCCGTTCCAATATCGCGAGGGCGGCATGCCCTTCATTCAGGTGACAGACTTCCGGCTTGAGGCCGAGGGCATCGAGCAGGCGCCACCCGCCGATCCCGAGCACCATCTCTTGGTTGAGACGCAATTCCGGCCCACCCCCGTAAAGCTCACTCGTAATGCCCCGGTGGACTGGAAGGTTCGCGAGGTCGTTGCTGTCGAGCAGGTAAAGCCGTACCCGGCCGATCCGGACCTGCCAGACGCGCAACCAGACCGGATAACCGGGCAAATGGAGCTCGAGCCTCAACCACTCGCCGTCCGCCTCGCGCAGAGGCGTAATGGGCAGTTGGCCGGGATCGTTGTACGGGAAAAGGGCCTGTTGTGCTCCGTGCCTGTCGATGACCTGGCGAAAATAGCCCTGCTGGTAGAGCAGTCCCACCCCGACCACCGGCACACCCAGATCGCTCGCCGCTTTAAGCTGATCGCCGGCCACGTTGCCGAGCCCGCCGGAGTAGATGGGCAAAGCCTCGCTCAACATAAATTCCATGCTGAAATAGGCGACCGACTTCAGCGGTTTCTGAGGATGCTCTTGCTGAAACCATGCAGGGGCTTCCTCAACCTGGCGCCTTTTTCTTACGAGGGAATCGACTTTCTCACGGAAGGCGGGATCGGTTGACACATCCTGGAGTTTGTCCCTCGAGACCGTCTGCAGGACAACCCAGGGGTTTTGCGTGAACTCCCAAAGGGCAGGATCGAGCTGGCGCCAGACCTCGTCGGTTGCATGATTCCACGACCAGCGCATATCCAGGGCAAGCTCCGCCAGGGAATCGACTCCATCGATGTCCGTGGGTAAAAGACCGTAGGTGGCGGGCTTGACGACAGGTGTCTGTTCGCTCATAGTTTCTCCTTCGGATTAGACTTGCCTACAAGCCCTGAACCGTCTAGGGAGCGGAAGCCAAAGCGCCATCGACGATTGCCTGGGCTTCTTCCAGGATGCGGCGCAGATGGTCCTCTCCCCGGAAGCTCTCCCCATAGATTTTGTAGATGTCTTCCGTTCCGGACGGGCGCGCCGCGAACCATCCGCTTTCCGCTCCCACTTTCAGACCGCCTAGGGGGGCGCCGTTGCCCGGAGCGTGGGTGAGAACGGTCAGGATCTTTTCCCCGGCCAGGTCCGTGAGCCGGACCTGTTGCGCCGAGAGCTTCGCCAGCCTTGCCTTTTGTTCCGGGGTCGCAGGCGCCTCAACCCGGTCGTAGAAAGGCTCGCCGAATTCACCCGTGAGCCCCCGGTAGATTTCGCCGGGGTCCTTGCCCATCCGGGCCGTGATCTCCGCAGCGAGTAAAGCCGGGATGATACCGTCTTTGTCCGTCGTCCACACGCTGCCGTTCCGGCGGACAAAGGACGCCCCCGCACTTTCTTCTCCGCCGAAGCCAAGGGAGCCGTCGAGGAGGCCATCCACAAACCACTTGAAGCCGACCGGCACTTCATAGAGCTTCCGTCCTAGTTTCATGGCGACGCGGTCTATCATTCCGCTGCTCACCACCGTCTTGCCTATTGCCTTTTCCCTGGGCCATTCCGGTCGATTTTGAAAAAGGTAGAAGATGGCAACCGCAAGAAAGTGATTGGGCGGAAGCAGTCCTGCGCTTTTGGTGACAATCCCGTGCCGGTCGGCGTCGGTATCGCAGGCAAAGGCGATCTCGAAGCGATCCTTCAGGCCTATCAACCTCTGCATGGCGTAAGGCGAGGAGGGGTCCATGCGGATTTGGCCGTCCCAATCGGCGGACATGAACCGGAAGGTCGGATCGACCACATCGTTGACTATGGTGAGGTCCAGCCCGTAACGGTCGGCAATCGGCGCCCAGTAGTGGACTCCGGCGCCGCCGAGAGGGTCCACCCCCATGGTGATCTTCCCGTCGTGAATGGCGACCATGTCGATCACGTTGCCGAGTTCGCTCACGTAAGCATCGAGATAATCATGGCAATGGGTCGTCGCGGCATGAAGGGCTTTTTCGTAAGCCATCCTCTTTACATCGTGAAGGCTAGCGGTGAGAAACTCGTTTGCCTTGGCTTCGATCCAATCCGTGACGGCCCGTTCCGCCGGCCCACCGCTCGGTGGGTTGTATTTGAAGCCGCCGTCGTGAGGCGGATTGTGGGAGGGCGTGATCACGATGCCGTCGGCGAGTCCTGTCGTGCGCCCGCGGTTGTAAGTGAGAATCGCATGGGATATGACAGGGGTCGGCGTATATTCGTCCTTCCCGGCGATCATGACGTCCACCCCGTTGGCCGCCAGTACCTCGAGGGCGCCGGCGAAGGCCGGAACCGAGAGGGCGTGCGTGTCCATGCCGAGAAAGAGAGGTCCGTCGATCTTCTGCTGCCTGCGGTACAGACAGATGGCCTGACTGATGGCGAGAATATGCCATTCGTTGAAGGCATTCTCGAAAGGGGAGCCCCGATGCCCTGAAGTGCCGAAGGAAACCCGTTGCCCCGGAATTGTCGGGTCGGGCACCCCGGTATAGTAGGCAGTGATAAGTTTGGGCACGTTGACGAGCATCGACAATTCGGCCGGCTTTCCGGCAAATGGACTCTTTTTCATGATCACACCCCTTTCGATCTGCGGTAACGCCGGATGAGTGAGTTGGTCGAGCTGTCATGCCCCAGTGGGGGTTCTACGACGCTTTCCACCTCGGGAACGATCCGCTTCGCGAGCACCTTGCCGAGCTCGACGCCCCACTGGTCGAATGAATCGATGTGCCAGATCGCCCCTTGCGTGAATACGCTGTGCTCGTAAAGCGCGATGAGCTTACCGAGGCTCTCCGGCGTCAGCCTCTCTGCGAGAATCGTATTCGTCGGCCGGTTACCTTCAAAGATGCGGTGGGGCACCAGCACCTCCGGTGTGCCCTCACGTTTTACCTCCTCCTCCGTCTTACCGAAGGCGAGCGCTTCCGTCTGGGCAAAGAGGTTCGCCATGAGCAGGTCGTGATGATGGCCGAGGGGACTCAGGGTCTGACAGAAGCCGATAAAGTCGCACGGGATCAGTTTGGTGCCCTGGTGAATAAGCTGGTAGAAGGAGTGCTGGCCGTTGGTTCCCGGCTCGCCAAAATAGACGGCCCCTGTTTGATAGTCGATGGCCTCGCCTGCGAGCGTTACGTGCTTGCCGTTACTCTCCATGGTCAATTGCTGGAGGTAGGCCGGGAAGCGTTTGAGATACTGGGCGTAGGGCAGGACCGCAACCGTCTGGGCGTCGAAAAAGTTACCATACCATATTGAGAGAAGACCCATGAGCGCCGGCAGGTTTTTTTCGAATGATGCGGTACGGAAGTGCTCGTCCATCGAGTGGAAGCCTGCGAGCATGGCACGAAAGTTTTCGGGGCCGATAGCGATCATGGTCGAAAGGCCGATGGCCGAGTCCATCGAGTAGCGGCCGCCGACCCAATCCCAGAACCCGAACATGTTCGCTTTGTCGATGCCGAACCTGCCTACCTCTTCGGTGTTCGTCGAGACCGCCACGAAGTGCCTGGCGACGGCTTTTTCGTCATGGAGGTCCTTCAGCACCCACGCGCGCGCCGTGTGGGCATTGGTCATTGTCTCGATGGTCGTGAAAGTCTTCGAACAGACGATGACGAGCGTCTCTTCGGGGTCGAGGTCCCGCGTCGCCTCTTCGAAGTCCGTACCGTCCGCGTTGGAGACAAAGCGGAAGGTCATGTCTCGCTCGCTATAGTATTTCAGCGCTTCATAGGCCATGACGGGACCAAGATCGGAGCCGCCGATGCCGATGTTGACGACGTTGCGGATACGCTTTCCCGTGTACCCGCGCCATTGGCCGCTCCGAACCTGTTCCGAAAAATCGGCCATCCTGTCAAGCATTGCGTGTACCTCGGGCACGATATCGACGCCGTCGACGAGAATCTTTTCGCCCTTCGAGGCACGCAGGGCGATGTGAAGAGCGGGCCGATTCTCCGTCACGTTGATCTTCCGGCCCTGGAACATGGCATCGATGTGCTGATGCACTCCGCACTCCCCGGCGAGGTTCACGAGAAGGCGTATCGTCTCGTCGGTGATGCGATTTTTCGAATAGTCGAGGTAAAGGCCGGCGCCTTCGACGGCCATCCGCTCGCCCCGGTTCGGATCTTCGGCAAAAAGGGACCGCAGATGGACATTGCGGACGTTCCAGTAATGGGTCCCCAGGGCCTTCCACGCCGCCATCTCCGTCAAAGGGCGCTCCGTGGAGTTCATGTACGTTGTCGTCATCCTTTTTCTCCTCGCTCAGTCGCCTTGCCGGGTGTGCTGCAACACAGGCAAGTCGTAGTCGACGAGCTCGCCGATATGCTCGATCGTGAGGTCGGCCTTTGGATAGGCGGCGACGGCTCGGGGATCGAGCGCGTAATGTCCCTGACGCGGCCATACGGTCGTGAGCCGGTCACCCCAGACCTTTTTCATCGCGGCGAGAATCGCGATCTTGTCGTCGATCATAACATAATGCCGGGCCGGATAGTGACGCTCGACGTCAGCCATCATCTGCTCCTTATGAATGTAGATCAGCACGCGGCCTTCGACCGCATCCCATAGTCCCGACTGCTGAACTTTACGCGGTTGGAAGACTACGTCCCCATCGGAGAGGATAACCGGTGCCCCCCACGAGCGGACGTGTTGAATGGCGGCGAGCGAACCGGGGTACAACCGGTCTGCAAAAGGATAATCCACCAGAAAGGTGGACATCATCAGCAGCCGCGGATCGCACATGTCCTCGAGCCGGTAGCGCTGCAGGGCGCCCAGGTAGTCTGCATAGCCAAGCTCGGCGTACAGGTTTTCCAGGATGGCGAAGTAGCGGTCCCGGGTCTCAACTCCGAATCCGTCCTCAAGATGACTCTTCAGATCATCCTGCACGCGGTCGTTGTCGAGCAGGGTGTTGTCCACGTCGAACAGGAATACAACGTCTTGGGGTGCTGTCATCCGGTCGCTTCCCTGGGATTGGATTTGTCTGGTTGAAGCGCTCGTGGGTGCTTACGGTTCTTCGCAGCGTGTCGACGCGCCCCATGGGGCTGACACGAAAAAGTTTACCCTGCCGGTATCGACATGATGTTCACTATTTCCGACTTGGTGAGCGGAAGGTATATGTTTACCTCCGTGGGTTGCCCGACTCGGCCCTTTGCTTTTATTCTCTCGTCGCGATGCTGTTTGATGATGCGATAGGCCATGGCGAGACCCAGGCCGTTGCCGGCTCTTTTCGTGATAAAGAAAGGATCGAATATTTTCTCCTTCATTTTCGCATCGACGCTTACGTTGGTAGGCTCTCCTGCAAGGGAAATGAATTCACAGGCGCCTACGATGGAATCGTCGGCATCAAGGAGGGACTCAATTTCGAAATTGACCTGATTGACAGCCAGCGAGAGCTTACCGTTACCAGGCATTGCATCCATTGCAGTTCTCAGGAGATCGGTCAAGGCTCCCTCCATAAGGGCCAGGTCTCTCATGATCTTCAGGTTTTTTTCCAGGAGCGTTATGATCACATCGATATTCCCGTCAAGGTGGCGCGGCAAGGCACTCTTCACCGTCTTCACCACGTCGTCAATATCCATCGCTCCCGGCTTCTCATCGGCGCCGAGGGCGGGGAGAATCTTGATCGTAGGCTCTTTTTGAAGACTCCCTTCCATTTTGCACCTCCGGAGCGGTGAGCGTCGGTCCTTGATGCCGCTGATTTCAACTGTCCGGACCAAATTTGACCGCGATTGCCTTGCAGATATTGATAATAAAGGGGATTTGACGTGCGCAAGGCGAGAGAGACAAATCCGAATTATTGTCTCCATCTATCACAGTACCTGTTGTTAATGTATGCCTTCTTTGCGGTCTTTGCAGGATAAGGGTTATTCTGTCCATGCTACACGGCGGCTTCAGGACGTGGGGCGCACTATGGCATTCCAGTGGTCAACACACGCCCTCTCTGGAACATTGCGCAAAATGAAGTGACGATTGAGCCGGCGCGGCCATTCCTTGAGTGCGGCACTTCTTCTCTTTAAGAATAAGTCTTATAGGACTTATATGACCTATTCTTAAAGGTTCGAAAAGAGGTTGAAAGGGGAATCAAGTCTGCGGAACGCTCTATGCCGTCCGTGTATGCCGCTTTCTCACGGCTTGCCAATCAACGTGGTGATGTACTTGGCGGAAAAGATACCTCTCTTTCCCTCGTTCTTTACTACGAAATGGGGTTTATCCCTGGCGACCCAACAGACTATCGTCGGTTTGAAGATGAAGGTATGGACAAGGATCTCCATGCGGTAGCAGGAGAATTCGCCTGCGGGTACAGTGACGTTCTCGATGCCTGCCTGCCGGGCGGTGGCAGTGACCGACTGGCCGGAGAAATCGATCATGAAGAACTCCCATTGCGTGGCGCTGTCATAGGGAAAGAACCTGAGGAGCACAAGAAGGGAGCCTTCGAGAGCCAGGGTCCTGCCCTCGGGAATGTCGAGACTCACGGTCTTTTTGTCCGTTCCGGAGGTTTGCTCGATGTATGCCGTATTCCCGTCTCTCCATATCTTCTCCTCGACGGGGCCTCCGGGCCCCCTGCGGAGACTCCTCGTAGCTGAGATGAGATTCCCTTCCTTCGTCATTTTGATGGTGATGAGCTCATCGGACTTTGCAGAGACTATGGTCGAGGCATATTCGGAACTGCCCTCCTCGAAAGAAAGGGTAAGCCCGATTTCTTCCTCGTTCGTCTCTTTGCCCTCCGCCACAGCGGTGTAGCGGTACGTCTCGACGTGGCTCGGCCCGGCCGGGCCGTTCTCGACCGTATCGGGCAAGGCCAGGCTTTGGACCGGCACGAGGAGGAGAAGAAAGAGGACATGGAGATAGGGTAGTTTCACCGGGTTTTCTCCTAGTGTTCTATCATCCCTTTGCGATACTGCACGTAGGCGTCGCGCATGGCGACGTAGGGGTCGATGGCAGCCGCTTTGAGTGCCTCGTAATCCCCGAGATGGAAGGACGTGTAGTTGACCGTTTCGTGTACATAGAGCCCCACGCTTTCCGGGCTGATCCATTGTGAGCTGACGTAGGTCGTCGGCGTCAGGGCGCGGTCGCCGACCCATCCGATCGTGTCGCGGGGACTGGAAGGACCGAGAAGGGGCCATACGATATAGAAACCAAAACCGACCCCGTACTTACCCAGGGTTTGGCCAAAATCAGCCTCCCTGCCGTTGATGCCGAAACACTCTGTCGCGCAGTCCCTCAAGCCCCCGATACCTATGGTGGAGTTGACGAAAAACCGGGCCAGCTCGAGCCCTGCGTACCGGGGCTTCCCCTGCAGGAAGTTGTTGACGATGCGAACGGGCGCCTTGACGTTCTGGTAGAAGTTGCTGAAGAGACGTCTGAACCCTTCCGGCACGACATGCTTGTAGCCCACGGCGGTTGGCTCAAGCAACCAAAAGTAGATTTTGTCGTTCACGTGGTACATTGCCCGGTTTAAGGGCTCCAGAGGATCGGCGATGTCTGATTTTTCTTCGCCACCCTCATCAGTCACGTCTCCATATTCGTCGGACGGCTTCTCTACGGAAGCGGGCGGAGTAGGCCCGCCTTCCGGGGCCTGTTTGTGCGCCGCCGGAACATCCCCTTCGGCTCCGGGAGCCGCGGAAAGGACGGAAGGAGCGCCAATCAGAAGGAATAGAAGAATCAGGCACGTCGTCGATGCGAAAAGGCACAACCTCTTCCAGTGACACGTCCCCACCCGGCGACTCATCCCTTGCCTGTCTTCTTGCGCAGGGTCTCCAGCACTTTCTCCGGGGGATTGTTGGCGAGGATTTCCCGGAACTGGGAGCGATAGTTGGAGATCAGACTCACTCCCTCGATCACCACGTCGTATACCTTCCACCCGTCATCTCTTTTGATGACCCTGTAATAGATAGGCACCTGGCCGCTTTTTGAAACGACGTCACTCTGGACCTCCACCGTATTGTCCGAGAGGGGCACTTCCTTGGTGAAGTCTACCTGCTCGTTGGTATAGCTGGTGATCCTGTCTACATAGGCATCCTTGAGGATGCCCTTGAAAAGCTCGACGAATTCCTGGCGTTGGGCAGGGCTAAACTTGTTCCAGTTCACGCCGAGGGTCCTCTTGGAAAGCTCCACGAAGTCGAAGAGCTTTTCGGCAGCGGCCTCGATTCTCTCCGCCTTCACCTTTTTTCCCGATTCCCCTTGCAGCTTGGGGTCGCGCAGCACCAGGAGCACTCCGGATACGTTCGATTTTACGGTGTCGAGCGGCACACCCGCAAAAGCAGGGAACGAGACCGCAAGCAGAGTCGGAAGGATCAGTCCGGTCAGCCACTTTTTCACGATGTTCTCCTTATCACTTGTTCGATTTTTCCGGTTCCTTTTTTACGTCCCCGAAGGCATACTTGCCGATGAGGTCTTCCAAATCCGCCGGCACCGAGGTTTGAGTGATGACGCCATCAGGCTTCAGGACGGTCCCTGTTCCCCCGGGATCGATTGCCACATACTTGTCCCCGATGAATCCCGCGCTTTTGATGGTTGCCGCCGCGTCATCGTATATCGACACGCCCTTGTTGATCTTCATATCGATCATTGCCATCTGTTTGTCGGCATCGATGGCCAGGTGGGTCACGTTGCCCACTTCGACGCCATAGACTTCAACCGAGCTGCCGACCCTGAGTCCGGCCACCGACGCGAAGCGTGCTTTGAGAGGGTATGCTTCCTCTCCGAACAGAGAAAACCTTCCGAGCTTCACGGTCATGTAACCCACACATATGAGACCGGCTATTACAAATATGCCGACGGTAGTTTCCATCGAATACTTTTTCATTACGCCTTACCTCCGATATCGCAGCGGTGAGTTGCGACGATCTTCTGCGTCGCGCGAGCCTTCTCCATTATCTGATCGACGTCGTCGGTGGGCGAGACTTCCGTGACCCCCGCGGAAACGTGGATCTCCACGCAGGCTTCCACGCCCACTTTGGCCTCGGCGATACTCTGAATGTGGGCGAGGGCCTCCTGCTTCAACTCCTGGGCGAAGCCCGCGACAAGCTCGCGGGCCTTATCGAGGCTCGTGTGAGGGAATATGGTGAGGATCTGGTCTCTGTAGTGACGGGCCGAGAAACCTCCCATGGATCTGAAGCGTTTGTTCGTATACTCGCCGAGCGCCCTCAGTACTTCCACTGCCGCCTGGGGTCCCAGGGTTTCGTGGAGCAAGTCGAACTCGACGCTGAAAAGGGCGGCGGAAGCATTCAACGTGCCTGCGCTGCCGCCCCGCATTGCGGCATAGTGCACCTTGAAGGCCTCCCGGGAAAGCAGACCCGTCAGCTCGTCCTGGAAACCCTCGAGGCTACGGAAAAACTCGTCGATCATCGGAACCTTGAGCTTGACCGCTTCTTCGTAGGTCCCTTGGAAACCGACCGCGCCTTCCCAGAGAATGACAAGACGATCGGAAATAAAGAAGACATCGGGAATGTCGTGACTGATCATGACGGCGGTAAAACCGAATTTTCGCCTGTAATGAACGATCATGGAGAGAATCATGTTCTTCCGGATGGGGTCCTGGCCCGTGGTCGGCTCATCGAAGAGCACGATCGTCGGATCGGTCACGAGCGCCCGCGCCAGGGCCACCCGTTTCTGCATGCCGCCTGAGAGCTCCGAAGGATATTCTTCGGCCGCTTCGGTGAGCTCCAGGTCCTCGAGTCTTTTCGCCACCCTGTTCCCGATCTCCTTATTCGTGAGATTCGTCGTCCTCCTGAGCGGGAAAGCCACATTATCGAAGACCGTCATTGAATCGAAGAGGGCATTGTCCTGAAACAGATAGGCGATCTTGCTCCTGTAGTCGTCCAGCTCCCTCTTGTTCATGGCAGCGACGGGCTTTCCCTTAAAAAGGATGTCGCCCACATCCGGCGTGAGCAGTCCGATGATGTGTTTGAGAAGCACACTCTTGCCCGTGCCGCTCTTCCCGATAATCGTCGTAATCTGATTCTCGTAAATACTGAGGTTGACCTTGTCGAGTACGGTTTTGTCGCCAAACCGCTTGGTGACGTTTCTGAATTCTATCAAAGGGACGTCCATGATCCTTCCCCTACATGAAAAGCGACGTCAATACATAATCTGAAATGAGAATCAGCACGCACGAGAGGACGACCGCCGAGATGGTGGCGAGGCCCACGGACTTGGCCCCGTATGCGTCGGTCCGCATATGGCAGAAATAGCCTTGGAAGCAACAGACGGACGAGACGATTGCGGCGAAAACCAGGGATTTGATAAAGCCTCCTCTGATGTCGGCCATATTCAGCGAAGACTGCACATGGTAGACGTAGGTGCCCCCGTTCGTTCCCACGAGCAGAACGCCGGTGAGGTATCCCCCGATGATCCCTATGAGGTCGAAAAAGGCAGTGAGCAGGGGAAAGGAGATGATTGCGGCGGCAATCCGCGGGCTGACGAGATACCGCATAGGATCGACCCTCATGGCATAAAGGGCATCGATCTGCTCCGAGATGCGTTGGATCCCGATTTCCGTGGTCATGCCGGAGCCGGCACGGGCAGCGATCATGATGGCGGTGAGGACCGGCCCCAACTCTCTCACAAGGGAGAGGGATATGGCAGACCCGAGAAGCCCCGAAGAGCCGAACTGCACCAGTGTGTAAAAAAGCTGCAATCCGAGCACCATGCCGGTGAAAAGGCCGACTATCAGCACGATCAGGGACGATCTGGCGCCGATATAAAACACCTGGCCTATGATGTCACTGAGCTGCTTTCTTCGGAAGATGTTGACGAATCCCAGGTAGAAAAATACGGTCATGGCGCCCATAGCAGCTACAAGGCCCAGGGTCTTCCGGCCGACGAGCGAGAAGAGGTTTATCAGAAGATTCGAGCCGCCCGTGCGATCGAGGGAAGTCATTTGCAGCACCGTACAAAGAATCCGCCCCTGTCCTTGGCGCAGATCCGGGAGTTGCAGTGCAGCACCTTACTGCACGAAAATAGGGACTTTTTAATGATAAGAATCATGACCCCCTCTTCGCTCCTAGTGCTGTTCTCCGTGACCGCCACCCTCATCATTGCCCCGGTCATGTCCGCCGCCATGGTCATTATACCCGCCGCCACGGTCATCACGTCCTCCGCCCCCGTCACGTCCTCCGTATCCCCAAAAGCATCCCCCGAGGGATACGAGCATTGTTGCCAATAGGGTCAACATAAGGATCTTCTTCATCTTTTCTCCTTTCTTTTGCCTGCGGACAGGCACATGGCTATATTAGCGGAGCTTTGGAGGTGGTGAGAGAGACGAATAGGGGCCCCAATCACTGTCTCCACCTATCGGAAGTGTCCAGTATGAGTGTAAGCCTTCCTTTTCGCCTGAGCACGGTAATGGGCAGGCGGTCGTGGGTTAGAGCATTGCGCAAAATACAGTGACGATTGAGCGGGCGCGGCCTAAGAATAGGTCCTATAGGACTTATGAGACCTATTCTTAAAGGCTCAAAAAGAGGTTGAAAGGGGAATCAATTCTGCGGAACGCTCTAAGGTCCCGAGGAGGAGGGCGGAAAGGTATAGAAAAAGCCTGGAGGGCTATTAAGCCACCCTCCAGGCCATTTGATTCATCTCATTACTTACATTTTCTGCCGGCTATGCCGATTTTCTGCTGTCCTCGAATTCGGCATCTATCACATCATCGTTGCCCGGCCTTGCGCTGCCCTGCTGTCCTTGACCCGCAGCGCCATCGGGGGCGGACGTTTCCTGTCCGGCCGACTTGTAAAGCAACTCGGCCATCTTGTGGGCCCCCTTGGTGACTTCCTGCTCGGCTGCCTTCATCCGATCGACGTCGGCGGAGTTGAGGGCCTCTTTCGCAGCCGAAAGGGCGTCTTCAATGGCTTTTAGCTCATCCGCCGGAAGCTTCTCCCGGCTTTCGCTCAAGGTCTTTCCGGTCCCGTAAATGAGGCTGTCGAGGCGGTTTTTGACCTCGATCTCCTCCTTGCGCTTCCTGTCATCCTCGACATGCATCTCGGCGTCTTTCACCATCTTCTGGATATCCGCCTCGCTCATTCCGGTAGATGCGGTAATGGTGATCTTCTGCTCCTTGCCCGTTGCCAGGTCTCTTGCCGATACGTGGAGTATACCGTTGGCATCGATGTCGAAAGAGACCTCGATTTGCGGCATGCCGCGGGGCGCCGCCGGCAGCCCCTCGAGATGAAACTTTCCAAGGGTCCTGTTGTCACGGGCCATCTCCCTCTCACCCTGAAGCACGTGGATTTCCACCATGGTCTGGTTATCCTCGGCGGTCGAGAAGGTCTGGCTCTTTTTTACGGGGATCGTGGTGTTTCTCTCGACGATCTTTGTCGCCACTCCGCCCAGGGTCTCGATGCCGAGGGAGAGGGGCGTCACGTCGAGCAGTACGACGTCCTTTACTTCGCCCGTGAGGACACCGCCCTGCACCGCAGCGCCGAGCGACACGACCTCATCGGGGTTGACGCCCTTGTGAGGCTCCTTGCCGAAGAACTGCTTCACCAGTTCCTGCACCTTCGGTATTCTTGTCGATCCTCCGACGAGCACGACCTCATCGATCTTGTCCACGGGGATCTTGGCATCGGCCATGGCCTTCCTGAGGGGCTCCATGGTCCTCTGGAAGAGATCGTCGCACATCTGTTCGAGTTTCGAGCGGGTAAGCTTCAGGTTGAGGTGCTTGGGCCCGTTCTGGTCTGCCGTGATGAAGGGCAGGTTGATCTCCGTCTCCAGGGTCGAGGAAAGCTCTATTTTGGCCTTTTCAGCCGCGTCCTTAAGCCTCTGAATAGCCATGCTGTCGTTGGTCAGGTCGATGCCCTGCTCTTTTTTGAACTCGCTCACGAGCCATTCCATGACCTTCTGGTCGATGTCGTCGCCGCCGAGGTGGGTGTCGCCATTCGTGGAGAGCACCTCCACCACGTTTTCGTCGACTTCCAGTACCGAGATGTCGAAGGTGCCGCCGCCAAAATCGTACACTGCGATCTTTTCATTCTTCTTCTTGTCGAGTCCATAGGCAAGGGCCGACGCGGTGGGCTCGTTGACGATGCGGAGCACGTTCAGGCCCGCGATTCTGCCGGCGTCCTTGGTGGCCTGTCTCTGGGAATCGTTAAAGTAGGCCGGTACGGTGATGACCGCGTCATCGACGGTCCTGCCGAGGTAATTCTCTGCGGACTTCTTCAGTTTCTGGAGTATGAAGGCTGATATCTCCTGGGGGGTATACTGTTTGCCCCTGACTTCCACCCGGGCATTGCCGTTCGAGTCGGCCACTACCTTGTAGGGGACCTTCTCGCCGGCGACTTCCGAATACCGTCTCCCCATGAAACGCTTGATTGAGAAAATCGTGTTCTCCGGATTGGTGATGGCCTGCCTTTTTGCGACCTGTCCGACCAGGACCTCTCCATCCTTCGTGAATCCCACCACGCTCGGCGTGGTCCTATGCCCTTCCTCGTTCACGATCACCTTAGGCTCGCCATTCTCCATCACGGAGACTACCGAAAAGGTCGTGCCGAGGTCTATCCCGATTACCTGCTTTCTTGTTGTCATAGTGACCTCTCTTCTCCTCGAAAGGATAATTTTATGTCTTTAGCCTACTGCCGGTGCTTATGTCTCTGTCGCCGTGCTCTTCTTTCGTGCGCTCCTGTATTCGTCAAGAGAGAAGACCCTGCACGGCCCCTGCTGTGGCGCCGTACCGGCCTCCGGGCCCGGCTCTCCCTCACCCGAGGGTTTTCCGCCGGTCGCCTCAAGCGTTTTGTTTACTTTTTCCTTGCTTTCCTCTTCTATCTTCATGAGATCTCTCCCCTTGGTGCTGCCCTTTGACGGCACGTCCACCGTCGCCGTATCGTTCAGTGGATGAACCGCCTTTTCTCTGCTATCGCCCTCCCTCCTGCTCGAAGGACTCAATTACCCTGTAATACCAACATAACCGCCGATCCGGGGGTTGTCAAACGGGGGTATACGGGAAAGCCACCCTCAACAATTTCCAGTCCAAAGGGCACACGGAGGCTTACACTTACGGTACATACCGGTTCCATTAAGGATGGCCGGGAAGTTTTTCCGCCGGAGATGGGCGTCGTGAAAGACCACGCTGGGACAAAAGAACAAATTATCGACGAACCGCGGGCGATGGAGCGACGTGGTGCTGAATGGGGTGCATCAAAATCCGAATGTGAGCGAGCCGATACCGCACTTCAGGAAAACCATCGCTATACCGAGGCGATCATCGAGACATTGCGGGAAGCCCTTGTGGTGCTCGACGCTCGTCTGAGGGTGCTTTCGGTCAACCGGAGTTTCTGCGACATATTCCGTGTAACATCCGACGAGACTATAGGAAAGTTCTTCTTCGACCTTGGAAACGGACAATGGGATATCCCCGCCCTCCGAAAGCTGCTTGAAGACATCCTTCCGGCAAACACCCGGCTCGATCATTATGAGGTCGACCACGTATTCCCCTCTATAGGGCACAAGATAATGCTTCTCAACGCCCGCAGGATCTATGAGGAGGGTAAAGGCACGGAAACGATCCTGCTGGCCCTTGAGGATGTGACCGCCCACATGCAGGCGGAGGAGGCGCTGAAGGCTTCTGAAACGCGTTACCGCCGTCTTTTTGAAACGGCCCAGGACGGAATACTGATCCTCGATGCCGAGACAGGACAAATAACGGATGTGAACCCATTCCTGGTAGAAATGTTGGGTTACTCCCATGAAGATTTCTTGGGGAGGGAACTCTGGGAAATTGGCGCCTTTGAAGATGTCGAAGCATCCAAAGCCGCTTTCGGGGAGCTTCGGGCCAAAGGATATGTCCGCTACGAAGACCTGCCCTTAAGAACCAAGGATGGACGGCACATGGCCGTGGAGTTTGTCAGCAATGTCTACCTGGTTGATCATCGTAAAGTGATTCAATGCAACATCCGCGACATCAGCGACCGGAAACTGATCGCAGAGGCTTTGCAGAAAGCCCATAACGAACTGGAACGACGGGTGGAGGAGCGGACGGCCGAGCTTCGGACCGCCCTTTCTGAAATCAAAGCAATGAAGGACCAACTCGAGGCCGAGAATATCTATTTCCGTCAAGAATCCAAAATGAGACATCAATTCGAGCATATTCTCGGGCAAAGCGATGGCCTCAAGTACGTTCTTTATCGAGTGGAGCAGGTCGCCTCCACGAACACCACGGTCCTCATTCTCGGCGAGACCGGTACGGGAAAGGAGTTGATCGCCGCCGCCATCCACCACTTGAGCCCCCGGAAGGATCGACCGCTGATCACCGTCAACTGTGCAGCCCTGCCGGCCAATTTGATGGAAAGCGAGCTGTTCGGCCGGGAGAAGGGGGCTTTTACCGGGGCCGATAGCCGGCAGATAGGCCGGTTCGAGGTCGCAAACGGTTCCACCCTGTGTCTCGACGAGATCGGGGAGCTGCCGCTGGAGATGCAGGCGAAGCTGCTCAGGGCGATCCAGCATAACGAGTTCGAGCGCTTGGGCTCGAGCCATACCATCAAAGTCGATGTCCGGATCGTGGCAACGACCAACCGGAACCTCGAGGAAGAGGTCCGTAAAGGCCGGTTTCGCCAGGACCTTTACTACCGGCTCAACGTCTTTCCTATCACTGTACCCCCGTTACGGCAGCGCAAAGATGACATCCCTCTCCTCGTCCAGACCTTCGTACAGCGATATGCCAGGAAGCTCGGGAAACAGATCCTTTCGATCCAGAAGGAGACGATGAAGGTGCTCCAGGACTACCCATGGCCCGGCAACATCCGGGAGCTGGAGAGTGTCCTCGAGCGCGCCGTGATCCTCTGCCCGGGGCCGACTTTGCAACTGGATGATAAACTGGAGACGTTGTCCTCTTCATTCCCATCCACCGCGAGGACCCTGGAGGAAATGGAACGAATTCAAATCCTCGGAACCCTATCGGAAACCCGATGGCGCATCAACGGGAAGGACGGGGCCGCAGCGATCCTGGGTCTCCACCCGAGCACTTTGAGGGCGCGGATGCATAAGCTCGGCATAATCCGGCCCGAAATGAAGGCTTCAGATTAAGCCCACTCTTCGGATGATGTCCTGAGCATCTTCGTTGACTTTATTTCAAGGGCCACCTGCCCTCACGTGAGCCCTCAAAAGAATGGAGATAGAGCACATCATCGAAAAATCTTCCTACTCCCGGTCGGCGAGCTTTCTCGTCGTATCCATCGCCCCGGGTCTGCACGTTGCCCTTTATTTGAATATTTGTTAAGCTGCTTCAGCTTTGCAAACGAGGAGAAATTGCGCCGGCCACATACTTTGACGGAACCGCCCGGACTCGGAATTGCGGCCGTTCTGAAAGAAAAATACGGTATCCACAGAATCCCCATTTCCAGTAGAATGTTCGGTTTTGTGGTCAACAGCTTCTTCATAGAAAAACCCTGTCCCACCCTCGTCGATGTCCCCCCCGACCAAACTATTTATTTGAACAAATTGGAGTCAGGGCTGAGAAAGGCCGGTTACTCTTTGAAAGACCTCAAGCGAATCATAGTAACCCATCCCCATTTCGACCACTTTGGCTCGGCGAAAACCATAGCCGAGATAAGCGGGGCTGATGTGTGGGTTTCGGAACGCGGGGCGTCGTGGTTTAGAGACTTCGAGGGACAAATCAGCGCTGAAGAGAGATTTCGCAGGGCACTCCTCGTCAAGGCAGGGGCAAAAGATTATGAGGTCCGAGAGGTGGACGATTACTACCGCAGGGCTGTGCCCCTTGCCCGCAGCGTAGAACCCACCAGGTATCTTAAGGAAGGGGATTGCTTTGAACTTTCCTCTTTTGTGTTTACCGTCACCGCTATTCCCGGTCACACTCCCTGGTGCATTCTTCTTCATGATGTCAAAAACACCTTCGGCTTTAGCGGCGACTTCCTTCAGAGCGTGACAACAAACCCTCTCATTCAACGCAGCACAGACGCTTTGCGGCCGTACAACAGTCTGAAATCCTACGTTAACTCCCTCCAAAAGTTATGCGCTCTGGACTTGCCGATCGCCCTGCCGGGACACGGAGAAATCATCGAAGATGCACCGCAAAGGGCGCGGGACATCCTCAACGTGATAGAGCAAAGGAGGGAAGCCATTATCAATATCTTAAGGACGTCCAGTTCTACGGTGGTTGAAATCGCCCGCAAACTCTTCCCCGAACTTCTGCCTGCCGGGCTGTTCAGCGCAGTCTCCGAGATAACCGCTCACCTTGAAGTTCTCGAAGAGGATCGACTCCTGACCAGAGTCGGGAATCATCAGCCCCGTTTCTGCCTGGGGCCGGCATAGCTGAAGAGGCATGTCGATGGCTCTTATGGATTCCCTGGCAGAGCCTCGACAATAGCCGTAGAATTGGACTATGTGCCCCGTCGTAAACAAATTCTAAAATTCTTGTTGACAGAAGTTTACGTTAAGTATACTTTATCAAAGTAATCTTATCTCAGTGGCGAGGTGTTGGTGGTGGATTCGTCGGAAAGGGAAGGGAAAGAGATATGTTCGGGCATCGCGCGGAGAATCAAGATGTCCAGGAAGAAGAAGAGAATGACCCTGGACGTGCTCGCGGAAAGCACCGGGTTCTCCAAAAGCTACCTATCCCACATCGAGTGCGGGAAACGGGAGCCGTCCATCACCACACTAACGAAGATTGCTTACGCTCTCGGTGAAGAAGCATTATTCCTGATTTCGGGCATACACCCCGAAGCGGACCAGGCGGGCTTCATGGTCGTCAGGCCCGACGAGCGCAAACCGATGCCCAACGGATTCGGTCTGCCGGGTTACAAGTACGAGTCCCTCGCCTACAAGAAACGAAACCGTCTTTTGGATGCATACATAATCGAGTTGCCCTTCGATTTTCCTGTTGACCGCAATACATTTGAGGGCCACTCTGCCGTGTTCGTCCTCGAAGGAAGCCACGAGTTCGTCTATGATGGTCAAAGCCATATTCTCCGCGAAGGCGATTTCTACTATTTCGATCCCAGTAAGCCTCATGCCGGGAAAAGCCTCGGAACGAAGCCGTGCAGGATTCTGGTTGTTTTTGCGGGGAGAAGATGAAGCGACTGTTTTTGCGCCGGTTTGGAACAAACCAAGGCGCGTGCTTCACAAAAGGTTTTTGGAACCTCTTCTGGCGCTCCAGGCTCTTTCGAAGTGAATTCCGAAATACACCGGCCCATGGGAGGCAGCAATGGTGACCCGGTGGAACGCCTAAAGGAGAGGAGAAAAATGAGTTTGGATTATCGCAGCTACGAAGAAGCAAAGCAAAACTTCCGTTGGAGCGAGAGGTGGGGCCTTTTTGACGGTACAAAGGACCGGTTCAACGTGGCCCATGAATGCATCGACAGACACCCGGCGGGCGAGACGGCAATAAGGATAAAGTTCGGAGACGGCCGGACCGAAACTTACACCTTCGGTAAGTTCTCCGAGTATACCCGCCGCTTCGCAAACTACCTGGAGGACAAGGGGGTGGCCTTCGGCGACAAGGTGGCAATCCTCCTTTTCCCCTCTTTCGAGCTCTATGTGAGTATGTTCGGCACATTCAGGAGAGGCGCTGCCGCAGTGATGTGCTTCCCTCTCTTCGGCCCTGAAGCTATCAACTTCAGACTGGCAAAATCAGAGGCAAAAGCGATTGTGACGACCGAGGCCATGACGAAGCTTATCGATTCGGAATTGGCCAAAAAGCTCGATCTGAAGATCATACTCGCCGACGATCTTCTCGTTGATCTGCAGAAGTACCCTGACGGCTACGAGTGGAAAACTGACGCGAATACTTTGTGCATGATGCAGTTCAGCAGCGGCACCACGGGCGAGCCCAAGTCGGTCCTCTACCGGCACGGCGCCATCACACTCGCCGGCGTGGTCATGAAGCTCGGCAACGGCCTCACGGTTGACGATACCTATTTCTGTCCCTCTTCTCCCGGTTGGGGCCACGGCATATGGTATGGGACGATTGCGCCGTTGATCCACGGCAAAGCCATCGGAACGTTCTCGGGAAAGTTTGACGTTGACAAGGTGCTCGAGGCCATTCGGGACTGGGGCGTCACTAACATGGCAGCCATATCTTCCCATTACCGCATCATCATGGAGTCGCCTCACGTGGAGAACTACAAGGTGAAGGTGAAGAAGGCCACCTACACCGGGGAGGCCATGACAAAGGACACCATGACTGCTGTTCACCGGGTATGGGGCATCTATCCCAATGTCCAGTATGGGACGACGGAAGCGGGACCCATTTCCATGGATTTCATGGGATTCGATGATTGGACTATCAAACCAGGGAGCCTCGGTAAGCCTATGATAGGAGGGGTGAGGGTCGCGATTCTCGACGAGAATGAAAAGGAAGTGGCTCCGGGAACGCCCGGACAGGTCGCCCTCTGGAGAAACAAGGCATGGTTCAAGATGGGAGATAGCGCCTACGCCGATGAGGATGGTTACCTTTGGTACGTGGCAAGGATCGATGACGTCATCATCTCCGCAGGCTATACCATAGGGCCCATAGAGGTAGAGGGCGCAGTGATGAACCACCCGGCGGTTGAGGAATGCGCCGTCGTCGGAAGCCCGGACAAAGACCGGGGAGACCTGGTCAAGGCAATAATCGTGCTCAGGGAGGGCTTCAACCCTTCGGAAGCGCTCGCGGAGGAGATCAAGGTTTTTGTCAGGTCGAAGCTGAGCAAGCACGAGTATCCCCGTGAGATTGAATTTGTCAGTGAACTGCCCAAAACCCCGGACGGGAAGATCAAGAGAAAGCAGCTCCGGGAGCGGGAGAAGCAGATGAAGGGTGCCGTAAAGTGATCAAGAGCAAGGTGAGAACCCATTTTACTGGTTGGACACATGCTGCGCAGTGATGCGGGATCCCGTTCGCCCGGAGAGGGCGGCGGCTGGCAAGGGGCAACCATGGGAAAGATCGTCGAGTTGATTAAAGATCTTATCGCTCGCAGGTTCTACGGCGAGCTCGTGTTGAAATTCGAGGCAGGTGTCATTGTGCAGTGCAAGAAGACCGAGAGTATAAAGCTGGAGAGCATGAAGCCTTAACCGGATAAATTAACCGAGCGCTATCAGAAGAACTGAGGCGGCTTTCACCATGAATGTTGGTGAGCCGCTTTTTTTGTTGCACGTGAGGAATTGAGTGGAAGAGAAGCCGGAGGGCATTGGCGGAAAGATCAGCCGGGACAGGGGGAACAGGCCGCACAAACGAACGGAGGCACGGCTGTGGCGTTGCCCGGAGAGATGGTGCGCAGTGATGCCTGACCCGCGTGCCTGGAGACAAGCGGGGGCTTGCAAGGGGGAACCATGGAAAGACTCATCGAGCTGATCAAAGATCTTATCGCTCGTAAGTTCTACGGCGAGCTCGTGTTGAAATTCGAGGCAGGTGTCATTGTGCAGTGCAAGAAGACCGAGAGTATAAAGCTGGAGAGCATGGAACCCTGACCGAATAGCTCAAGCCAAGCGCTATCAGAAGAACTGAGGCGGCTTTCACCAGACATGGTGGGCCGCCTTTTTTGTTCCACCCAGCGGCCCTGTGAAGGAGAAACAAAGGGACAGCGGCTATAAAGGACGGGGAGAACGGGCCAGATCACATGGAAGGAGGCTAAGGCTATGGTGCTAATCGGAGACATGCTTCGCAGGGATGCGCGGCTTCTTACCCGGAAGGTCGGCGTTGTGGAAGGTGACAAGAGTCTCACATACGGAGAACTGAACAGCAGGGCAAACCGGCTCGCCAACGCGCTTGCGAAAATGGGACTGACGAAGGGCGACAAAATAGCTTTCATGGGAAACAATTCCCATCAATTCGTCGAATTCTATTTTGCCGCGGCCAAGGGCGGTTTTGTGAGCGTACCGGTGAATGCCCGTTTCTCTGCGGAGGAAGCAACATACCTCATAAAGAATTCTGAAGCCTCAAGCCTCATCTACGCGGACGACGTGGCGGGAGCGGTCAAAAAGATCCGGGAGTCGGTGCCCGAGATAACACGGTGCGTATCGACGGGGAAGTCGGAGGCCGGTGCAATGTCCTACGAAGGGCTCCTCGAGAACGCCTCCGACCAGGAACCGCACGCCAGCGTAAGCCCCGACGACATAACGATGATCATGTACACAAGCGGCGCCACGGGCGCTCCGAAGGGCGTGGTGGCGACGCAGCGCAATATCATGGCCAATACAAACACCCAGTGCCTCGAGCTCGACATAGTGCCCGAAGATGTCACCGTGCTCGCCATGCCCATCTATCACAACGGGGGCCTCTGGCCGACCATGAGCACCGTCTACCGGGGGGGGACCGTCGTCCTCATGCCGCGGTTCGACCTGGACACTCTGCTGCAAGTAATCCAGGACCACAAAGGCACCTTGCTCAACCTCGTCCCGACGATGCTCCTCAGGCTCGTGTCTCATCCCAATTTGTCTTCATACAACCTCGATAGCCTGAGGATCATCATGTACGCCGGGGCCCCTATTCCGCTCGAACAGCTCAAAAACGCGATGCGAATCCTGGGTCCCCATCGTTTCTACAACAGCCTGGGATCGACGGAATCGAACGGCAATCTCATCTCGATGCGCACCACCCAGCACGCCCTCGAGGGCACCATGGCGAGCAAGCTCGGATCGGTCGGGATAGACGCCATGGGCGTCGAGATCG
>CAVVPU010000125.1:0-4660 GCA_963750015.1 uncultured delta proteobacterium
TAGCACCTACAAGTGCTTACCTTCGGCCTTCACGACTAGTCGAGGAATACCACTCGAAAGCGTAGAACCCGTCATTAGACACTGCGTATTATTTTGTCCCGTGTTTTATCAGAGGCTGGGGACGTGTTATATTGCACACAGCGATCGTCTATTGAAGTGAAGAAGTGCTCTGGAAAAGAAGGTGCTCCTCGAATCACGGACCCACGCTAGGCGCTGCGAAGAAAGGCTCCATTCGGGCGATGATCCTTTTCTCGCAGGCAACGAGATAGAAGCAAGATTCCAGTTCCAGATCGGGGAAAACGACCCTGCTTTCCGTGACGATCAGGACAACTTCATCGCATGTGGACATTTTCGCTTCGACAAAAGCCGCTCGACCTACCGCGAGGGGCCTGGAGACGGCGAAAACCACAACCGTGCGCAGCTTGACGTGCCGCAGGAAAATAGGGACTACCATTGCGCCTTGTTCCGCTAGCTCTATGATCACGCGTGCCCGCACCTCAGACTCGTGGGACATCCTGAGGATTGAGAGTGTATGGGTCGACGTAATTTTATCTTCAGAAAATGCAATTCGAGTCGTTATAGGGGTAATGGTGGGGAGTTGCCTCCCCAGGGCAAAAATACTATCAATCGCGGTTTGAAACTCCCATGGCTCCCTCGATCGGCCCCATTTGCACGTCGTCAGCCTTTTTCAACGCCGTTTCAAATATCAGCAGCTCGTTGACGCTGTCGCCATATCTTTTGATCGTACTGCGCATGGCTTTCTTGAACTCCGCCGAATCGGAAAATTTCTCTATTTCGGAAAAACATTGGTTTTCCATACCCCTGCCAGGGGAATAGCACGCACTCTGTTCGGAAAGGAAAGGCTCCAGTATCTCGACGAATGCGGTCATCGACATTGCGACCCGGTCTCTTTCTTCAATTTTGCTCTTGATACGGGCCACATAATCCTCCGCGGTGCTTCCGACCCAGACAGACGACGGGACGCACTGAGCGACAACTGCCGACCCTTTGATAAAACCGGCTCCTTTGCAATACAAATTCACGCGCCGGTTCTTCTCGTATCCCGTGAAATAGTCCATTTGAGCCCCCAACACACGCACTTTTGGCTGTTTGGGCATATTTCCGCCCCTCCGCAGGGTAAATGCATAATCATCTCCAGAAAGGTTACTTACCGATGCGATTACCCCGGACACAAACAGATCCTTGTCCCGGTACTTTCTTTCAGCAATTGCTTCGTCGTTTTCATATTCCGCCTGAAGGGTATCAGCGGTCACAAAAACAGCCGGGTATGACCCTGCCCCCAGCTTGTTGCTTTCATGGCCCTGGGTGTACGCGGTAAGCTCATCCGTGACCACAACTTTCAGAAGATCTATTCCCCTGCCGGAAGGTGCCGGCAGCATCATTACCTCAAGATTCAACACCTTACCTTTATTGAAAGTCCCCTGGACGCTTTCAACGAGTTGTTGTTTAAAGGCCATGCAACTGCCGCCAAGGTACACACCTCCGCTCACGAGAAGCAAGGCGATCAAGACTGGTGTCATCGGCGATATCTTCAACCTTTTCTTGCAATGCGGGCATATCCTGTGCTTCTTTTCGACCGCCCCGCCGCAGTATTTGCATTTCATTTCCATGTTCCTTATTGCCCCCTTCGAAACTTCAGGCCTGTAGACTACCAGATATATGCGAAAAATACACTTGCCAACATCAGCTGCGTATTCCGATCCAAATTGGCCACCGAATATGATTGAAATTAGCCACCCCGTATGACCGAAGTTGGCCACCTGTTATGATGAAAGTGGCCACCCCGTAAGAGCCCTCAGAAGACACTGGATAAATTCGATGAGGCGCCATGATACGCTTTTTGCCAAAATGGCAAGGAGCGAACGTGGCGAATAAGAGGATATCCATGAGAAAAATCAGAGAAGTGCTGCGTCTCTGCTGGGATAAGGGGTTGTCGTCCCGACAGGCGTCGGGGAGTTGCGGTGTCGCCCGGGGCACCGTCAGGAACATTTTGGACAGGGCGGAAACGGCCCACCTGTCGTGGCCCCTCCCCGAGGACCTTGACGACGCCGGCCGGCCGGAGACGTGGTGATGGGCCATAAATGAGGGGCAGGAAAGCGCTCTTCACCCTTCCTGCCCCTCGCAAGGGTCCGATTCTCTCCGGCGAACCCGTCTACGCCGACAACTTCTTCTGAAATCTCGGGAACAGGGCGAGAGCATTACCTCCTTCGATGCCTTTCTTCTCTTGCGCGGTGAATGTGCCGGATTTCTGTAAATATTCTATATTTGATTCTATCAATGGGGCCGCGAAGGGCCAATCGCTTCCAAAGAGAAGGTGCGATTCTTCGACGAGTGCGTGAATCGACGGGTACGCATACTGGTTCGTCCGTGAAAGAGCGGTGTCAAAATAGAGCTTCCTGATATAGGCTATGACGCCCTTCGGCATCATCCTGGACGCGTCCGGCATGAACATCTCCACCGCATTCGCTATCCGCTCCGCCACCATGGGCAGGGCCCCTCCACCCGCCGCGATTATGAAGATGATGTCGGGATACTTCTCCAGGGTCCCGGTGAACAGGAGGTTGGCAACGGCCCGTGTCGTGTCGAAAGGCGCCTCCAGCGTTGCGCTGGGAATCTTCAAAGGGATCGCGGGAGGTTCTCCGGGGTGGATGTGGACAACTGCTTTTCTCTTGTTCAGCTCCTGATAGAGCGGTTCGAAAGAGCTGTCCCCCTGATACTTCCCGCTGTAATTGGTGAGCATCTCGACGCCGTCGAGCTTGAGGGTGTCGAGGGCATAGAGAAGCTCGGTGAGGCTCCCCTCCACATCGGGGAGTGGAAGGGTCGCAAAGGCCCCGAATCGTGACGGGTGGTCGCTCATCATTCTTGCGGCGAATTCGTTGCATAACCGCGCGAGAGCAGAGGAGGCCTTGGCATCTCCGATGGCCGCGGCCGGGCTGGAGACGGAGACGACCGCCGTCCGGATTCCCGTCTTATCCATCATCTCGACTGTCTTTTCGACCGACCATGGCGGAAACCTTGTCCCCAGAGAGAGGATGTTTCTCTCGGTCAGTATTCGCACATACTCCGGCGGCAGGATGTGGTGGTGAACGTCGAACCTGTAAGCATTCCCGGCTGCTTTTCCTTCCGTTTCCTCTTTTGCCAGGCTGTAGCGGGACGATAACTGGCTCAAGCCTAACCCTATCCCGGCTGCGGCGATGCCTTTGAGAAATTCTCTTCTGTCAGCCATTGTCTCCTCCTTAATCAGTGTTGCTACCTGCCGACGTCGGGAGCGATCACGGCGCCGAGCCGCCGGATGAAGGCGCCAGCTTAGTCACCGTCGCCGTGAGCTTTTCCGTGACTGTTTCCAGGCTTTCCCGCCGCACGTTGACCCGGAAGAAGAGGACCAGGATGGCCCCTAGGAACATGGGCACGGCGAATACGATAAAGAACTGGCCGAAATTGAGGTCCGCCATCTGCAATCCGCCCCCGAGGAGGGGGCCGAACATAGAGCCCAGCTTACTCATCATCATTGCCCAGCCGCTGGCCGAGGCGCGGAACCGGGTTGGATAGATCTCGCCCGCCACGACGTTGAGCCCGCTCATGGAGCAGCCGCCGATCAACAATCCGATGAAAAAGCCCATCGCGTAGATGCCGGCATCGGAAGTAAAGACGCCGAACAACCAGGTTGCGACACCACCAAGAACCATCGCCGGGACGAGGGCCTCTTTCCTCCCGAAACGGTCCATGATCCCTCCGATAAGGAGCATGCCGATGATACCGCCGACCGGGAACGACAGGGCGAAGCCGTAGCTCCTCACCATGGTATGGCCTGCCTTCATGAGCATTGACGGGAGCCACGTCTGGACCCCGAAAAACGCCAGCAAGGTCAGGAAATAGACACACCAGAGCAGCACGGTCATAACCCCGAGATTGGACCTGAAAATCTGTCCTATACCGACCCTCTCCGAGGCAGGCGCTACAAGACTGGCCGGCGTCCAGTCAACAGGGCCGCTGCCAGATGCCTTCTCGAGCTTCCTGAGCTCGCGGATTGCGGCTTCGTTTCTTCCTTTTTGCGCCAGAAAGCGGACCGATTCGGGCAGATAGAGATAGATGGGCGGGATCAAAAGAAGAGCCAGGAACTCTACAAGGAAGAGAGAGCGCCAGGTGTAGTGTGAGAGGAGCGCCATGCCGAGAATACCGCCTATCATCGGCCCGAGGTTAAAACCGACGAATATGCTCGCTACCGACTTAGCCCTCATTCTGGCCGGTGAGAATTCGGAAACAAGGGTAATAACGAGGGGGCTCGCTCCTCCCGCTCCCAGGCCGGCGAAGAAGCGCAGCATGCAGAGGGTCGAAAAGTTGGGAGACCAGTAGGTGAAGCCCGTCCCCAGGGAAAACACGAGGACAGTGAGGATGAGTCCTCTCTTCCGGCCTATCACGTCTCCCAGCATACCGAAAAGAATGGAGCCCACCATCATTCCGGCAAAGGTGGCGGACTGCGCCGATCCGGCCTGGAGCGGCGTAAGGCTCCATTCCCTCATAAAGTGTGGTATGAGAAAAAAAATGACGGTCGAAGCATAACCGTCGAAGAGAAGGATCAGGGCAGAAATGATGAGGACAGCAGCGTGAAGACGATTAAACTTCAACTCGTCGCACCACT
>CAVVPU010000126.1:0-4966 GCA_963750015.1 uncultured delta proteobacterium
TCATGTGCGGTATCCTACGGTCTCGAGTCTGACAAACCATCTTTCTATCTCTACTGTGGCACAAGCAACTGCCCAAAGCAATCGGTTCTTTCAGGTTTCGGCCTGCTGCCGGAATGGTCCGTTTTCCTAAAGAGCCTCCTATTCGGGGATTGCGACTTACAGGAAGCGGGTGACATCCCTCATATCTTTAACCTCTTCAAGATGCATGACAACTCTTGCCAACTCTTGTGCGGCCGCACCGGAGAGGGGCTTGGCCGAATACCTCGCACAGTCCATGAACTTGTCAATCAACTGGTCGTCGCTCATAGGATTCTCCGGGTGGCCATAGGCAAAATCGATCGTCCTGGAGAAGACCCCTTTCTTCGACACGATCTCCATAAAACTGCTCGCTTCCTGGCCCCGCGTCAATGTGGGGTCGATCTCAGGGAGAACCTTTTTCGCAAGTTGAAGGACGCTTTGATCCGATAATGCATCGGGAAGGAATTGATCAAGCGCGATCTTGCCGTGAACGAGTGCTGCAGCAACGGTGTAGGGAACGCTGAATTTGGCGCCGATCGCATTCTTTGGTCGTTGTTTCTCTTCGAGAGGCTCACAGAGCATCCTGATAAACGGACTTGCCACGACCCTGATCGAGTCTATGGAATCGGGATTGAGCCCGTGCTTTTCCTTGATCTCCAGGGCAGCCTGGATAAAAGAATGGGTGCCTCGGCAGCTCGGCCACGGCTTGAAGCTGAGGTTAGTACCCTCGAATACCTGTCCCAGTCCGTCGGTCATCTTCGTGAGGTCGCAATCCCCTCTGGCATACAATTGAAAGAAGCCCGCCTTCCCTTCGAAAGGCTCCGGTGACCCGGTAACGCGCCCCTTTGCGAGCCGCGCCGAGAGGACGCCGGCCTTGGCCGAGAAGGCCTCCCTTATCGACCTGATGACCGAATTTGGGTTTGTCGTCAGTTCCGCGCTGCACGTCGCCTGACAGATGGCGAGGCAAAAGGCGTCCAACATTTGACTTGCAGTGAGGCCGAGGAGCATGCCCGCTGCTGCTACGCCTCCAAATGTGCTGAATATGGGGGGCGGATACCATCCGTATGTCTGGATCTGAGGAAGATCGCAGGCAAGGCCCAGCCTGCACACAAGATCGCAGCCCGCCGCTGTCGCTCTAATGAACTCTTTACCGGTGACGCCCCCCAAAGCTTCGGCGACAGCCAGTGCTGCAGGCATAGTCGCTGTATTGGGATGGACCAGAGCCCGATCGTGGGCGTCCCCGAAATCCATGCTGTGGGCCATCGATCCGTTAGCAAAGGCAGCCATATGGGCGGGCACCTTTTTCCCGAACCCTATAATCGTGCCTTCCGGCTTACCACCCGCCTCTATAGATAAATCGATAAAGGCCCGACACCCATCTCCCAGAGAACCGGCGGCGAGGGTTACCGCCAGGGCGTCAAGAAAACATCGCTTCGCCGCATCCACTGCCCTTTCCGGTATTGCACCGTAAGTCAGGCCTGCCAGGTGTTCCGCGATAGTAAGCGATTCCTTCATAATACTCCTCGCAGTGACTCAGGAGACGACAACCTCATCGCCCGCTACCGTGTATCGCGTGTCCAGCTCGGCACGTCGTGTTATTTCCTCCATATACCCAACCACGTCATGGAACCGTCCGTGAGAGGATGAGAGGATTTCCGGCTGGGCGTGAGGATTGATATATGCAGGCAGGAATGAGACTCTTCGTATCGCTCCGTCGGCAATTATGACCTTGGCTACGATGGTTCTCCTCGAATCGGGCGGACACGCATAGAAAGGGTACTCGTCCCAGGGTTTCCAGCCAGGATTGAGGGCCTGTATTTCCTTGAAGCTGGCGCTTTCTGTTACCTCTTTGGGAAGAACAAGCTCGGCGGCAAAGTTGCAAAGGCTGTAGAAGATTGCCTTGCCCTTGTAGACTTCTATGCCTTTTAGAATATGGGCATGGTGGCCGAGTATGAGATCAGCCCCCGAATCGATGGCCGTGTGGGCTATCTCTCTCTGGTAGTCAGCCAGAACGGCCGGGATAAAATGAATGCCCCAATGGGTCGACACTACCACTATATCGGCGAGAGCTTTGGCCCTCCCAATATCCTCCTTCATGGCCTCAAGGTCGTCCCTGTGAGGGAAGGTGTGAATTCGGCATGGCGTGCCCGGCTGGTCATGCTCGATTTGTTCGTAAAAGGTCCATGCTCTCAACGGGGCGCACCCCGCTCTCGCCTCCTCAGCCCAGTATCCCATAGGCAGAATCGTGTTATAGGCGAGAAAGGCCACCCTGGTTCCCTTTGATTCCAGGATCGCAGGCTTGCGCGCCTCTTCGATGTTCTTTCCCACACCGATCAAAGGCAGCCCTACCCTTTTCACGGCATCGATAGTGTCGAAAAGAGCTTCGGTACCCAGATCCATACAGTGGTTGCTGGCGAAGGAGAGCACGTTGAACCCCGCTTCCCTGATGGCTCGCGCCGCCTCAGGCTTGGCTTGGGCACAATGTCGAGCCTGAGGCAGACGGGTCCCCCGTGTACCTATATTGATCTCGAGCTGGCAGAAGGCCATGTCGGCCTTCTTGATCTCGTTTCTCACGTGGTCAAACAGAACAGACGGCTCCTGTATATAGGGATGGATATCCCCCACCCCGTACAACAGGAATTCGTTGCCAGACCTCTCTTCCATGACATCCTCCTCTTACTTCTGAGAGGCCTTGATAAGACGTTGGGCATCGTTGAGGATCTTCGTGCCCGGCAGCCCCTTGGCGTCAAGTTGCGCGGCCTCCTTGACGGCCTCTTTCAATACGAGGCCGTACCAAGCGGCCAAATCTTCCTTGGGCAGATCGATAAACTCCATCCCTTTCTTCTTCCCGAACGCTTTACCGTCCTCATCCTCTTGAATGAAAAACTTGTCACCTTCCACAGAGAGCCACGGGATATTGTTCTCGAAAACCTTCTGAATATCGGGGGGTAGCTTGTTCCATGTGTTCAGGTTCATCACCCTCGATCCAGTGTGGGCGCGGTAGTGGTTGAAATAGGTCATGTACTTCACCGCTTCCGCAAAGTGCATGGAGGCTCAATGTGCTGGCAGGCACAAAGGCGCCGTCAAGGATTTTGCCCTGGAGCCCCATGTACGTATCGGACATGGACATTATGACGCCTTCCGCGCCGAGTGCTTTCAGCACGTCGATGGTTTCGCCGTTCGTCTTGATCCTCATGCCTTTCAGGTCTGCGAGCCTCCGCACAGGCTTGCGCGTGATGAGTTGGTACTCAATCCCGGAGTTCCACGCGAGAACCTTGAGCCCCTTATATTCCTGTTCGATCTCGGGATACTTCTTGAGGATTTCCATGAAAATGCGGTATCCATCCCGAAGTCTTGCGCCTGAGAAAAAGATGTAACTGTCCTTGGTGATGTCGTAGCCGGTCTTGGCCATTCCCGCAGATATCAGGCCGATATCGACTGCACCCTGTCGGACCTCGTCGATCGATTGGGCCGTCATTCCCAGAACGGTGCCACCCCAGAAGGGCTTAAATTTCACCCGTCCGTTGGTTTCCTTTTCTATCTTGTCGAACCACTCTTTGTCGGCCTTGCTGAAGGTATGATCAGGCCCCATGGCAGAACCGTAAGTCAGTTCTATTACCTTCCCTTGCTGCGCTCGTACGGTGAGCGGGACAACGAACATCACAAGGATCGCCACGGCCAGTGCTACTGTCAGAACTCTCCCCCTTTTCAAGTCCTCTCCTCCCCTTTCATTGCTTTTTTCTCGTGTGTGAAGGTATGGAATTTAAGTGGCGTGTCGCTCGATAATGCCCCGCCTTTGAACAGATCGTCGCTGTTCTTAGCCTGCCACGCCTGCCTTAGCCTATGGCTCTTTTACTGTAACCAATCGGTTGGTTGGCTGTCAAGAAAAAACGGCAAGAAAAGGCACAAACGGGATGGAAAGGTGCGGACAGAGCGGTCCGGCCGAGGGAGACGGACGGGGCAGACTACTCGATTTACAACGAACAACTGGCCGCCTCCTCGGTGAAGGTCGTGAGTCCGCAGGGGAAAAACTACGCAGGTCCGAGCGACGATGCGGGTGTGAATGACTTGGGTTCGGATACCGGGTCTCCGGGAGTCAACCACTGATCGGGCGGGGTAGCTAAATAAGGGACGGAAAATCCCACCGGGAATAGGGGGCCATGACTCGTGAGGAACGCCGGGATAAAGGAGCCCCTTCCGCCTTTCGGCGGAAGGGGCTCTACGAGCAGACCTCATGGGTGCAACCAAGGCTCAGGAGGTCTTTATGTGTAGCTCACTGATAACAGATAATGGATGTGGTCCACCGTCTTGTATATGCCTTTGATCTTGGAACCGGCCTTGAGTCCCTTTGCCTGATTGTACTCCTGCATGAACTTGGCATAGTCATCGAGAACGGTAAGCTCACCCTGATCCGTTTGTACCACAAGGCAGTGGCACATCGGGTCGTGGCTTAACACAGTGCCCGTGAAGGTTTCCTCTTTGGCCCTATCGAATTTGGCCTGAAAGCCGTCCTTATCCCACCCGCCGGTTCCGGCCTGGCCCGCGTCCTGCGCCATAGCCTGCGCCGTGAAGACTAACGCGACGCACAAAAACATAACCGCCAACAAACTTCTTCTCATTTCACGCCTCCTTATTTTGTTTTTTGGAAGTGACGATGCACTTACGTCTGTATCATACGTATAATGGTTGAAGGGGAAGTTGGCAAGGTCATTGGTTCTGTTCTTGCCAGTAATACCAAGGGCAAACCGACGGTCGGTCAGCATTGCACGCTCCTCAAGTTGTGCAAAATTCAATGCACCGCTGTTCAGTCGACGACGACATGTTTACCCACCCAGACTCGAAAGCTTCAGGCCAAGCCGATTCCAACGCACTCCTTATCCCCTCGTAAGGATCTTAGGCAGCCACAATGTTATGGCGGGAACGAACATGAACAGAGGCATAGTCACCA
>CAVVPU010000127.1:0-95345 GCA_963750015.1 uncultured delta proteobacterium
GAATGATCGTATCGCCTCGGGATTTTCGGAAGTTTCGGGCAAAGCTCTCGGACACGACGACTCCTCCCCGCTTGACGGGATCCCAGTTCTCGTTTCCCCTTTGAGCCACCCGAAATGGGTGAATTTCTGAAGAGCATCGGCGCTCACGGCCGCAACTGAAACGGACCTTCCTTCATAGGTCATCTGAACGTTCCTGTAAGGGTCGATCCCCTGTAGACCTTGCGTCACCTTCAGTTCTTCATAGAAACGTTCAGGCACCTCGAATCCCTCGGACGCGCTGCCAACATAAAGATCGGCTTTGAGTTGGGTCCCCATCCACCAGACGAGGGATTCCCGAAAGCTATCAATCATGGAACCGAGGCCGACGGACATGGAAAGGGCTACCATGAATGCTGCGGTTGCTACCGCAGTCCGGCTGAGGTTCTGCCGAATGTTCCCGGCCGCTATGCGTCCGGCAAGACCGCCGAGCAGGGAAAGCATGCCTTTGAGGAGGGGAGCGGTCAGGGTGAGGACAAAGCCGGTAAAAAGACTCGCTGAAAAAAGAAAGGCGAAAGCAGCCGCGAAGCCGATATAGACATGGAGCCGGGAGAGGGATAGCAGCACGATAGTAAGACCCAGCAGGGCCACACCTGCCCGGGCGGCATCCTTAACGCCCCGGGCCTCCCTCTTCATAAGCGTTCGGCCTTGCATAGTGCTCGTTGGATCAGTGCGGACAAGATCAAAAAGCGGAAAGAGACTTCCGAGAAAACCGGCGGAACAACCAAAAATAACGCCCACTGCGACCAGCCACCACGACCAGGGAAGGGGGGCCGGTCGCAGAAAAAGTAGAGATTACTCACCGTCTGTCCCACCAGGCCCGTGAGAGAGCGGCTCAAAATGTAGCCGAAAATCCCTCCTAGCATGCCTCCGCATACGCCAAAAATGAGGACCTCCGTGAGGAATGCCGATACCACCTCACTGGTGCTGGCGCCGAGGCTCCTCAGTATCCCGGCGTCCCTGCGCCTGCTCACTACAGTAAAGGTTGTCGTGTTATAAATAAGAAAAACCCCCACAAAAAGCGCTATGAGTGACAGTGCTTCAAGGTTCAGCCGAAAAGCATCGAGCATGGCCTCATACATCTTTTCTTTCTGTCCGATCGACTGTATTCGGTAGCCTTTCTGATAGCGGGATATAAAGGAGTTTTCATCCTTAAGTACCAGATCTATACGGTCGACTCTTCCCTGAAGGCCGAACAACCTTTGAGCGTGGCCTATATCGACGATCATGAGTGGCTCGGGAGATGGATTCGGAAAGGTCGCGACGAGCCGGAGATCACCTCTCGAGGTCTTTATAGTCGCCCCGGAAGCGAGCCCGAGCCGTGCAGCACTCCTTTCATCGAGAAGACATGCCTTTTCATCGAGAAGAAAAACAAATAGTCTCCGCCGGTCCTCTTTGACGTCTCCCGGGCTCCTCCCGTGAGGTTCCATGATTTGAGGTCTTATGGCCCTGTCCAAGAAGGGGTCGACGCCGAGAAGACGTATTTGCTCGCCGTTCGTAAGGCGGAGCTTGCGGTCGATGGCGGGAGAGAAGGATTGAACTGACCGGTCGTCAATGAGACGTGCAAGAAGCTTTTCATCAATAGGGCCGGCCACCTGCTCGATGGAGTGGGTGGCATTGCCGTTGAGGAATCGGACGGCACTAGAAAAACTCACCAGGGCTGCCCTGGCGGAGAAGACCATACCAACCACAGCAGCCACTCCGCAGGCGATGCCTATTGCCTGAAGAATACTTAGACCGCGATGCTTTGGAAGATATCTTAAGAAAGCCTTTGTGACTGTCTTCATTACCGGCTCTTCACGTCAGAAGAACGGACAACGGGCGAAGTGGACGTCACGCATGGAGATCTGTCTCCTCCACCACCGCTCCATCCACCATTCTGAGCACGCGGTCGGCATAGCCACAGGTCATGAGGCTATGGCTTGCCATGATCAGAGTTGTCTTCGAGTCACGGCACCGTTCGTGTAATAAGGCAAGGATCTGTTCGCCTGTCTTGTTGTCAAGGTTACCGGTGGGCTCATCAGCAAGGATGATTGATGGTCTCTTGACTATAGCTCGGGCTACGGCCACGCGCTGTTGCTCACCTCCCGAAAGCTCGGAAGGATAACGTTCTTCCTTGCCTCCCAATCCCACCGCCTCTATAGCATCGAGCGCCGTCTGACGATCCTTTCTGTCCACAAGCTCGAGGGCAAGAAAAACGTTTTCAAAGGCAGTCAAAGTGGGCAATAAATTGAAAAACTGAAATATAAACCCAAGTTGGCGACGGCGCAAAAGCGTAAGGCCCGCTTCACCAAGGGTCCGAAGATCCTCTCCTTTCACCTCGATTGTTCCCTCCGTGGGCTGATCCAATCCCGCAATTAGGTTGAGGAGCGTAGTCTTGCCCGAACCGCTCTTTCCCAGGAGCGCCACAATTTCGCCGGGGGCGATATCTACGGTGGCTCCCGATAAGGCGGGAACCGTTTCCTTTCCGTTCTGGCTATATCGTTTCCAGACGTTGTTGATGCGTATGGCAGGTTTCATAGCAATCACTTAAACAGAAGGACAGTATATGGTCTTTTGCGAGAGGTAGCAAGGTGGGCGCGCTTAAATCTGCTTCTTAGGTAAGTACCTGTAATACAGTGCCAGATCGATTGCCACCAGGACCATGTTCAAGATATAAAGTATAATGATCCAATCGCGGGAATAGAGGAGCTTATGCACCACGCCGCTTGCGTACCCCAGGCAGACTATACCCATGAAGAGAGCGCTTTTGCCTGAAACTATCTTGGTGCGTATGGACTTGGCAATCGAAATGGGCCAGCTCAACCCAAAGCAAACCAGCATCACTGCCTCAAAAACGCTCACGCCGCGTAACCGCCTTTCCAGCCGTATCGGTCCCTGAAAGCTTACCCGAACCGTCCCGTTATGTATTCCTCGGTTTTCTCCTGTTTCGGAGAGGTAAAGATCTGCTCCGTCATCCCGAATTCCACGAGATCTCCGAGGAGCATGAATCCCGTAAAATCGGACACCCTGGCTGCCTGCTGCATGTTGTGAGTCACGATGAGGATAGTGTACTGATGCTTCAGCTCTATCATGAGCTCCTCGACCCTCATCGTGGCAATCGGGTCGAGAGCGGAGCAGGGTTCGTCCAAAAGGATGATCTCAGGCTCAATGGTGAGAAGACGAGCGATGCAAAGCCTCTGTTTCGTCTCTTCCGACAGGGAAAGGGCCGGTGCCTTGAGCTTATCTTTGATGTCATCCCACAGATCAACCGCCCTGAGACATCGCTCCACGACTTCCATCTGTTTTTTCTTGCGGCCACCATGAATGGTCAATCCATAAGTCATGTTCTCGTAGACGCTGAAAGGGAACGGGTTCGGCCTCTGAAAAACCATACCCACCCTGCGCCTCAGGTCGATTATATCAAACTCCTCAATCGGGGTGCTATCGATAAAGATATCTCCCGATATGGCCACGCCGTCGACAAGGTCATTCATCCTGTTAAAACAGCGAAGCAATGTCGATTTTCCACACCCGGATGGGCCGATCAGGGATGTGATGGAGTGGGCATGTACTTCGAAATCTACCTGTTTCAGGGCGTGAAACTTCCCGTAATACAGGTCCAAGTTCTCGGTCCTGAGGGCCGGCAAGGGTTGCCCGAACCGGGAGCCTGTCATCCGAACTTCCCCCTGATATAGTCGTCGGTCATCTTATGCTCCGGATTGGTAAAGACTCTCTCTGTCTGCCCGAATTCAATGAGCTCACCCATATAAAAAAAGGCGACAAAATCGGATGCCCTCGCGATTTGCTTCGTGTTGTTGGAGACGAGGATGATAGTGTGATCCGTCTTGAGCTCGGATAGCGCCTCCTCGATCTTGGCGGTTGATATGGGGTCCAGGCCCGAGCATGGCTCGTCGAGCAGAATAATCTCCGGTTTCAGCGCAAGAGTTCGGGCAAGACAAAGCCTCTGTTGTTGGCCGCCTGACAGCTTGAGGGCCGATTCGGATAGACGGTTCTTGACCTCGTCCCAAAGGCAGGCCTTGGTGAGACTTTCTTCCGTAAGGTCGCCAAGCTCGGACCTAGGCACCCCTTTGAGCCTCGCCCCAAAGACAACGTTTTCGTATATGGAGCGCGGAAGGGGAATGGGGGTGGCGAAAACCGTTCCCACCTTTTTCCTCAGAGAAACATGATTATTCCTATCAGAAAGCTCGCCGAAACCGTCAATATAGACTCGCCCACGAACGGCGGCGTGGTCCTCGAAATTAATCATCCCGTTCAGGACCGAAATGAATGATGATTTTCCGCTCGCCGAAGGGCCCATGAGACCAGTCACCTGGTTTTCATATATGTCAAGGTCGATGCCGTTTAGCACCTCTTTTGCCCCAAACCGCACCTCGAGCCCCCTCACTTCTATCTTTGCCCTTTTTGTCATGAATACCTTGCAATCATCTTGTGCATGAGATAGTAAGCAATGATATTGATAATAAGGATGCTGCAAACCAGGACGAGCGCCGTTGCATAGGCCTTTTGCATGGATATGCCCTCCCTGGCGAGGATGTAGAAGTGAACGGCCATGGTCCTGCCTGAATCCATAATACTCGTGGGCAGTCTTAGAGAGCTCCCCATGGTAAAAATAACCGCTGCCGTTTCGCTCACTGCCCTGCCTATGCTCAGCATAACACCGGTGAGGATACCCGGCGCAGCGGAAGGCAGGATGACGCGGGTAACCGTCTCCCATTTTGTGGCCCCCAAAGAGAAACTGACCATCTTCAGGTTATTCGGCACGGCCTTGATGGCCTCTTCGCTTGTCCTGATGATCGTCGGTAAGACCATAATGGCGACGGTAAGGGTGCCCGAAAGAAGGGACCATCCCATTCTCAGCTTTATGACAAAGAAAATAAACCCAAAAAGACCGTAAATGATGGACGGTATGCCAGCAAGAGATTCGACTCCGAATCTGATGATTCTTGTAAAAAGAGACTCCTTCGTGTACTCGGTAAGAAATATGGCAGTACCGATCCCGAGGGGCGTCGCAAAGGCAATAGAAAGAAGCCCCAGGAAAACCGTACCCGCTATAGAGGGGAAGATCCCGCCCAGTCTACCCATATCTTCCGGGTTGGAAAAGATAAACTCCATGGTCACGTACGAAAATCCCTTGATAAATATGACAGCGATAATCACTACCAGGATACCGACGGTGAACAGGGCCTGCAGAGTAAGGCCGTCTCGCATGAATTTGTCCACGTAACGCGGATTGACCCTCATTTCACCACTCGTGCCTTTACCCAGAAATTCGCTATGAGGTTGAGGGTCATGATAATAACCAGCAACACGACCCCCGTGGAGAAGAGGGCACTGCGATGGTCGCCGGCTGCATAGGCAAGCTCGAGGGCGATGTTGCTCGTCAGGGTCCTTAAAGGATCGAGAAGGCTCGTCGGGATCTTAAGAGCGTTACCGGCAACCATGATAACGGCCATAGTTTCTCCGATAGCCCTCCCCATACCGAGTATGAAGCTGGCCAGAATACCCGACCGGGCTGCAGGAAGGACGACTCTGTGAATGGTTTGCCACTTGGTCGCCCCCATGGCAAGGGAGCCTTCACGATAAGCCCTTGGGACGGTCATGAGCGAGTCAAAGGAGATGCTCGTAATTGTGGGCAGTATCATTATCCCGAGTACAAGCGACGTGGAAAGGATTGAGAAACCGGCGCCTCCGAGGTATTCCCGTATAATCGGCACAACGTAGACCACCCCCAGGAACCCGTAAACGACTGAAGGAATCCCGGCCAGAAGCTCAAGGGCTGGTTTGAGAACTATCTTCGTTTTCTTTCCCGCGTATTCGGACAGATATGTGGCACATGCGAGGGCGAGAGGCGCCCCCACGATAAGGGCACCGAAAGTTACCATAAAGGAAGAAATAATCATGGGGAAAATGCCAAAAGAGGCCTTGGTAGGCGCCCACTTCATACCCAGGACGATATTCCGTACCCCAACTTTGTAGAAAAGCGGCAGGCCTTCGCTGAGGATGAAGATGAAGATCACGAAAAGAAAAAGAAGTGAGGAAAGGGCGCAAAGGACAAGGATCACCCTGATGATCTTTTCTTTGTCGAATAAGTTTCTATTCATTTATAGGGATAAGTCCTTCATTTTTCAGGATCTGCTGTCCTTGCTTCGACAGAACGAAATCGATAAAGATACGGGCTGCCGCGCTCGGCTCTCCCGATGTCAGATAAAGAAAAGGCCTTACCAATAAATACCTTTTCCCTAGAATATTCTTTGTGGTCGGGGAAATCCCGCCGACGGAAAGGGCCCTCACCGTGGAGTCCACGACTCCCAGGGATATATATCCTATCGCATAAGGATCGGTTGCCACAACCTCCCTTACCGAACCATTGGAATCTTGAACCATGATGCTGTCGTGAATTTCGCTTTTGCCCATGACGAGGTCCTCGAAGGAGCCGCGGGTGCCCGAACCTTCTTCCCTAGTGACGCCGTCTATATTCCTGTCTATCCAACCCAGTTCTTTCCAGTTTTTGATCTTGCCGTTGTAGATCGCCCGAACCTCTTCAAGGCTTATGTCTTTCAAAGGGTTCCTCGGGTGCACGACGAAAGCGATTCCATCGTGACAGATGGGGATCTCCTTAAGCACCTTTTCTTCTCCCTTCAGGTCACGGGACGACATGCCTATATCGACGGTTTTGTTCAGACATGCCTGAATCCCCGCGGAAGAGCCCCCACCCTGGACATCGACTCTGATGGAAGGCCGCTCGACCCTGAAGTGCTCGGCGAGTTTCTCTGAAAAGGGCATGACCGAAGTGGAACCGGCTACCATAACCGTCAGTTTGCCGCCCTTGTCATTTCCCGGAGAGTTGTTGCTGCAAGAAGAAAGACCGATCACGAGAAGGGGGATCACAAGCCAGATGGTGCGTATCTTCATGCTAATGTTTTTCCGGATCCTTCATGTGCCTGACTATTCTGCCCTCCACGAGGAATATCACCAGCTCTGCGATATTCACGGCGTGGTCGGCCAACCTCTCGAGGTACTTGGCGATGAAGAGCAGCCGCGTGGCCCTCGAAATCGTCTTCAGGTCTTCCGACATGTAGGTAAGGAGCTCTCGAAAGATCTGCTCGGTAATCTCGTCCACTCTCTCATCATCTTTCGTTACCTTCCAGGCGAGTGGGAGATCTTCCTTTACGAAGGCTTCGAGGCTCTCCTTTACCATAGCCTGTGTGATATCGGCTATCTTGGGCAGGTCGATGTAGGGTTTCAGTTGTGGCTCCTGATTGAGCTCCAAAACCCTTTCACACACATTGACCGCCATGTCACCCATCCGCTCCAAATCGTAATTGATCTTTATGGCCGTATTGATGAAGCGAAGGTCCTTGGCAGCAGGCTGCCTCAAGGCGAGCAGCTTGAGGCAAAACTCATCGATTTCAACCTCCTTCGTATTGATCAGGTCGTCATCTTCGATCACCCGTCTGGCGAGGTCGGAGTCCCTGTTTTGCAGAGCCTCGACGGCGCTGCGCACCGCCTTCTGGACAAGGGACCCCTCGAAAAGAATCTTTTCTTTCAGTTCCCTCAGCTCTTCATCGAAGAGCTTGTAGATATGTCCTTCGGTCATCGAGGCCTCCTTGAGTTGGGTGAACAATTATAGAAAGTTTTGCGCGTTATTACAAGAGACGCACGACCCATCGTCCTGCGCTTTCAATTGGGGGACAAATGATGTAATTTTATAGCTCACCCCTATGAAAAAGAGACTCCTGTTTTTTACTCATCACATCCAGCCGTCAACCAATCCGAACGGCTACCGAATCGGCCAATACTTCCCTTTTTTCGAAAAAAGGGGGTTCGAAGTAACCCATCTGACGACACGGACGAACATCGGAGCCTTCGCAAGGGCCCTCATCAGCTCTGATGTGGTCTACGTGCAGCGACTGCTTCTAAGCCCGCTGAAAAGGTCTCTTTTGAGGACGTTCGGACAGAGGATCGTATTCGACTTCGACGATGCGATAATGTACGGAGCGCAAGGGGAAAGTCCAGCCAGGCGGGCGCGATTCAAACAGATGGTGAGGTTGTCCCACGCGGTCTTCTGCGGAAACGACTTCCTTCGCTCAGAAGCGGCGCGCTACAAGTCAGACAATATCTTGTATGTACCGACCGTTGTCGACACTGCTGCTTACCCAATAAAGGAGCATTCCCTTTCTACTCACCAGGTGGCAGGCTGGATTGGAAGCGCCTCTACGCTGCGCTATCTCGAAGACATGGAAGGACTTTTTACGACGCCTCCCGCAAATACCCTTTTTAAGGTGGTGGCAGACCAACCGCCTCGGTTTGGCGAAGGAACCGTCATTTTCGAGAAATGGAGCGGGGACAGAGAGAAACAGCTCCTTCTCAGTTTCGACGTAGGCATGATGCCGGTAAGGGATGACATCTGGTCTCTGGGCAAGTGCGGCCTGAAACTGATTCAGTATGCGGCTTCCGGCCTTCCATCCATTTCTCACCCGATCGGCGTGTCCGGTGAAATCATCGAAGAAGGAGAGAGCGGTTTTCTTAGGAAAGACTTGGAGGGCTGGCGTGAGGCATTGGAACGTTTGGTAAATGACGTGGACCTGAGGAAACGGATGGGCAAGAAGGCAAGGGTCATCGCCGAGGAACGCTACTCCTTGGAAGTCTGGGGACCACGGGTAGCAAAGATAGTGGACAGCCTATGAAGAGAGTGAAACGGAACGGTATTGACTGGTTCTTGGAAGACGAGGAACTCGTCGCACTCATCAAAGAACTGGTCGTGGGGAAAAGGCTCCGCCGGACCCATGAATACCTGAGCCGAGACGGCGAGCAAGTCTTCCTGAAATACTTCGTCGAAAAGGGCCGTCTCGGATCGCTAAAGAACAGGCTCTGGCCGAGGGCCAAGAAGGAATACCTCCTGGGAAAGAGACTCGCGTCTCTTTCCGTGGCCACACCCGACCCGAGGGGTTACGGTGTTGCACGGAGCGGTTCTTTTATCCTTCAGGAGCGCATCGAAGGTGTCTCATTCAGACATGCCTTTGACGAGAACCTCGACAGACCGAAGCTTCTGGACGCCCTGGCCCTGCTCCTCAAGCAATTGGGGGAAAACCGAATCAGACACAATGATCTCCATCTCGAAAACATCATGGTTCAGGGAGGCCGTCCTTTCCTTATCGACCTCCACAAGACACGAATGAGAAGAAGGCGCTTTTCCTTATCCGACGAAATGGTAAACTTGACCCACGCCCTCACCATGATTTACGACGGGTTGAGGGAGGATGAAAAATCACGTTTTTTTGATCTCTATGGGAAGCCAGATAGACGAGGTAAGCTCGAGGAAGGCCTTTTGCGTTTGCGGAAAGCATGGATCGTCAGCAAAAAAAGAAGGGCCTTTTCGACCACGTCGAGGCTTGTCACCAAGGGTGACCGAATCTATGTACGTGGTGAAGAGGATCGCGGAGATGGCCGGTTCCTGGAATTGATCAAGGAGGATAAAAAAGTCGTCGTCGAGGCCCGCGAGGACCACATAAGGAAGGAATACAGGGACAGGCGTAGACTCAAGAAGGCCTGGCAGGCCCACGTAGTCCTCGAATACCTCGATATGGCTGTCGGTCCGCGTCCATTCTATATCCGGAAGGCTTCACTTTTCCATAGAGGTTACATCGCCATGGAGGATTTGCGCGGCCGGGGAGAAGAATTGGACCGGTTCCTCGACAAAAAATACGACACCATGAGCCCGGAACAACGGCGCCGTCTCTTCGATGCCCTGTCCCGCTTCATCAAAGACCTTCTGGGAAAAGGTGTTTATCACAGGGACCTAAAAGCATGCAATCTTTTCGTGCTTTCTGATGGCTTCAGACTCCTCGATATCGAGGACGTGCAATTTGGTATCCCTACTGTAGAAGAGCTACAAAAGATGTTTCTCCAGATGAATACCTCGGTACCGGGGAGAATTTCGATGCCCGAACGAATAAGGTTCTTTGCGAGGACCACCCGCGGACTAGGCCAGGACAGAAGAAAGCTCTTTAGGGCTGTAACAAAGGCTTCCCGCCAAGAAGAGATTGTCTATGAAGGAGCCGCCGGACTCAGAAAGGAATCCTGGCAAGGGCATCGCTGAGATCACCCTTCGCAGTCTTTCCTCCTGCCTCGACGACAAAATGACCTCTCCTCAGTGCTTGATCCGTCTCCCAGACGATCGAAATGCCGACCTTTTGCAGCTTCTCAACGTTGGACCGCCGGTGACCAACAAGAAGAGGGACGTCACCCGGGTAAATCCGAACACGCAGTTCCCGGTTGGTTCCGATTTCCGCGCATTTACTCTCCAGGGCAAGCCGAAACGTTTCCGATTTCACCAAATCCCCTAAGGCGGGGTGATAAGGCCCGGCGACGATCCGTGACCGCAGGGCCGTGTTTTCTGTAAGACCCATCTTGATGGTCGCGATGCCGTGAGTCCATGCGCTTGCATAGACGTAAGCCGCTTTCGTCACCGCTCTTTCCAGGGTATCGGGAACATATGCCCCTGACCTGAATTGATCAAAAAGGGGGGTCTCCTCGATCACCACGAGAGGGTATATGCGTATGAAGGAAGGCGCAAGGCTGAGGATCTCGGCGACGTTCCTCCGAAGGTCGGCGTCTGTTTCCCCCGGGAGGCCGACCATCACTTGCATGCCTGTCTCAAACCCTTCCTCTTTCATGATCTTTACGGTGTTGCGAGAGTCCTCGCTATTATGGCCCCTGTTGAGGAGAGCAAGAATATTATCGTTAAAAGTCGGGGTGCCGATCTCTATCGTTTTCACACGGTGGTTCTTGAGCGCCCTTATAGCATCTGTGCTCACAGGTCCCGGTTTTGCCGACATGCGCAGATGGGTGATCTTTTCCCTGTAAGGCTCGAAAAGATCAAGGAGACGCTCCAGCGATTCAGATTCGACCCCTAGAGGATTTCCGCCGTAAAGCGCCACTTCCACGGGACTTTCATGCCGTCCGAGCGACGTGTCTATGCGCTGTCGCAGCCCATGCTCTTCGGAAGTGTCGTTGGTTATGAAATTCTGGTTGCAGTACGTGCATCGCTGCCGGCAGCCGAAGTGCGGCAGGAAGACGGGCACGATCATGAGGTTTCGATTTGTTCCAGCAAAAGTGTCGCGGCTTTTTGCTCTGCCTCCCGCTTGCTCTTGCCCATCCCCTTCGCCTTGAGCTCTTTGCCTACGTAAACGTAAATGCTGAAACCTTCCTTTCCCTTCCTCGTAAGCCGGTATTTGGGAAGAACGCCCCATTTCTTTTGAGAATATTCCTGAAGCACATTCTTCGGATTCTTCTGCTTCAGTTTTTCCTCCAGAAAATAAGGACCGAACAGGCTTTTCACCACTCGTGAGACCACCCTGAATCCGCCATCGAGGTAAACAGCCCCTATGAGCGCTTCCAACATATTGGAGAGGACCTTGGAATCGGATGGCAGGTTGGTTTTTCCATTTCCATAGGACATATACTTGTCAAGCCTGATCGTCCTGGCAACTTCGGTCAGCATGTCTCTCTTGACGAGGCACGACCTCGCATTGCTCAAGAACCCTTCGTCTTTGTCAGTGTATTTCTTGAAAAGGAGTATGCTGACAACAGAATTAAGAACAGCATCTCCCAGGAATTCAAGTTTTTCGTTTTCTGACTTTTCCAGACTCTTCTTGTCGTTGACGTATGAAGCATGGGTAATGGCCTGGGCCAGGAGGCTCCGGTCCCTAAATTCATATCCGACAATCGTTTCGAGAGGTGAAGGATTGGAAACCCGGGTTAAAGCCGCTTCATTCTTTCTTCTCAATCGACTTCCCGCCTCCCGGTCTTCCCTATCATCCATGGCTCCATACTCCTCGCGACGCATCTTCCGCGGTCTCAACATCCGAGGACCCTGTTTGGCGTTGATCTCAGATAGGCGAGCCACTTCGGACGTGGCCTCACTCTATCACGGTTCAAAATTTGGCGTCAACACAAATGAAAGAAAGAGACGGGCGGACGGGACTCTGCTTCGCTCGATTGGATTTGCGGAGCTTAAGGTACCAGGAGACGCCCATGAACTCGAGACGAACCCTTCTCACGATCGGGATCTGAGTTCGTCGCCTATCTCCGAGGCTCTCTCTTTTACGTCCGCCGACCTCTCCGTAAGGGCCATGATGGAGAGCTTGCGTCTGATGTCTTCTTTTTCCCTCGCCGACACCCCACCATAAATTTGTTGCAGTTTTTCCATGGCGAGCAGCGCAATCTCTACATTCTTCGCATCCAGCATGAGCAGGAGAGTCGACGTATCGTCCGGGGGTCCGAACTTCGCGACATACTTCTGAATAGCCGGAAGAAAGGTCGACGCGCCATAGCTCTTGTGGATCTTGTTATAGAGCTTTTCATGCTCCAGAGTGCCTTTATCTCCTTTGAAAAGCTTCTCGAGTGCTTCCTTGTGGCGTCCCGTATTCCACCTGTCCCCGGCCTGCCCATCTTTCTGCCCTGGTTTGTCTTCCCTGACGTGGCTGCTCCTGTCTCGCCGTTTGTCTATCTCGCGCCAGGAGGGCTTTTCATCATCATCATAGTCGCCCATATCCATCTCCTCGAGGAAAATACCGCGAATATTCCCTCTATCCACAGGAATTGCATAATGGGATTATATCACATGAGCCGATGTAGCAGAAATACCGGTTTGGCGACACGGGGCAAAACCGAGGAATACAACGGGGCCCCTTGAACATGGGCCCCGCATAGAAGGCTCAGGTTCTATAGCTTAACCACGTTTGCGGCCTGCATGCCCTTGGGTCCCTCAACAACCTCGAAGCTTACCGGCTGACCTTCCGTTAAGGACTTGAACCCGTTTTCCTGAATAGCGGTATAATGAACAAATACGACAGTACCATCCTCCCCATTAATAAACCCGAAGCCTCGCGAGTCGTTGAACCACTTCACCGTTCCCTTCGGCATTGAAATTACCCCCTTGCTTGTTCATAAAATTGCGGAACCCTCAAATGTTCGCCGCACCTCGTTGTACAAAAAGCGTGCCACTTCAAGAAGAGGATCCTATTTACGTCAGTCCTCGCAGCAACCGCGTCATTTGTCCATAAGTGCCCTTGTGACCCGACGCTCATTGCCCCAAGACATTGTCTTGTTGAACAAGACAGTGTCTTGCCTCACAAGAATAGTCTCAGGCGATAAGACAACCAAATGCCCAACGGATGACGGAACCCGGGGTACTTCACCAATAGATCGACGGTGCCCGGATTTGATTTATGAAACAGAGAAGGGCCAGGGAAGCATCTGCATATCCTAATCTTGTTTTGCCATCAGTTCCGCGATGGCAAAGCCTTTCTACGGTCTCTTTGCCGATACTATCATGACCGAAGGCGGTGAAAGGTAAGACGGCACAATATTCGTATGGGGTATAAATACCGAACTAGTGTCGGGGAAAATCTCAGTTGCTCATACCGTAAAGACTCGACTCCATTGTTATCTTGTTACGCCTATCGCCTTCTCGATGGCGGCTTGGGCGTTCTTGTAATCCCTTAAGGCTGCTGTATAGGTGAGCTCCGCGTTACTTTGGGCTATTATGGCGTCCGTCACTTCCAAAGGACCACCAACACCCGCCTCATATCTGCCATTAGCAAGATCGACGTTCTCTTTACCCTGTCTTATTGCCAGTTCCGAGGCTTTAATCCTTTCGCCTGCATCGCGCAGATTCACATAGCCCTGTTGGACTTGGCTGTATATATCGAGACGGAGAGACCGTTCGTTGGCGCTCGCAATACCAAAATTGGCTTGGGCTTCATTTATTTGATAACGTGTAAGAAAGCCGTTAAATATGGGAGCCGAGACGGCCAGCCCATAACTCCAACTGTTTTGCAGGGGAAAATCAACCCCCGAGTAGTTATAGTATCCGTTAGCCGTAAGAACGGGAAGGTAACCCTTTTCGGCGAGGGCGATCGATTCTTTCGAAGACTCCCTCCTTCTTGTTTGCGCAAGAAGATCGGGCCTCATTTCGTAGGCTTGCCTGAGGGCGTCGTCGAAGGGCAGATCGTATCGCTCATAAAGCAACTCATTTTGGAGTCGGTAATGGGGAGCGTTCGGGATACCGATTGCATTATTGAGAGTGACAAAGGCGAGATTCACCTGATTCTCGGCCGATATGAGACTTACCTTCGCGTTGCTTAGATCGACCTCTGATTTGGTCACGTCGAACTTCGCTTTTGTTCCTTGCTCGTAGAAACCCCGAGCTTGCTCTAAGTGCTGTTCGTACTGCTTAACCGACTGTTCTGTTACATCAAAGTTTCGTTCTGCTTGCAGCACGTTGTAGTAGGCTTGTTTCACGTTAAAGACGACCGTTTGTCGGACGCCGGCCAGATCGTAACCGGCGGCATCGGCATTGAGTTTGCCGACCCGCACCTGGCTTGAAGTCTTGCCGAAGTCATAAAGAATCTGACTGAGCCCCAGGCTGCCCACATACTGGTCGTAGGGACCGGTAGCGGTCGGGACCAAACCGGGACTGGTCGCCCCCTGTCCCGTGACAGAGGACGTCATACCGCCAAGAGGCGGGCTCGTCGTGCTAAACGCGGTCACGGGTGAAACCCTTGTATAGGAGCCGGAGGCGCTCACTTGTGGATAGTAGCTGGATCTGGCTTCACCGATGCGCGCCTCGTTGGCCCGCAAGGTGTACCGGGCCGCAAGTATGGCCGGCTGGGCCTCCAGGGCGATCTCGATGGCTCGCGAGAGGGGCAGGACGTCTCCAGGTTGAATAGCCTGACCGGTCTGAGAAAAGGAGGGAACCGGCGCGAGAAGCTGCAACAAAACCGGCCACAACAGGGCCAATCCCCGGCAGAGGCCTAAAAGGCATTTCCCGTTAACCGGGAGGGAGAGACGGATCAATTCTTTTAGTGAGGATGATTCACTTTTTGATTCCTCGGACATAACCCTCCTACCGACAAGACACCTTCAGCCCTGCCGTATAGCCGGCCTGACCGGCATCGAGGGCAGGAAAGTGGGGTGAATCAGAAAATATCTCGTATCATAAAATTTTTTTGCTCCGTAGGCAACTATGAACTCCTCACTCCTCCACTGCAAGTTGATGATTGGGTGAATCCTGAAAAGGCCTGAGTCGCGATTCACGGGCCCGTCGCCGTCGGATGCCCCTCGGGGGTCGGGGCCGACTGGATTATTCCCAAAGGATGGACATCACTTTCGCCTTCAACCGGGCATTTTCCTTGCGCGGAATGAGGGCTATGCTTACGTTTATTCTTGAGTAAAAGAAGCAATTTTAGGTAAAATGGGAGGTATGATATGTTAGACATGGAGACTCCTCACAAGAGGATGCAGGAGCTGTGCGATTGTTTCGCCGAGACTGATCCGCTGAGGGAAATGGCGATGCTTCCCTCTGACTCGGACAAAGACGAGGCGGCCCTAAAGTGGCTGGCATTGGCTGTCCTTCACGGCGTGGACCGGAATGCAAAAAGGATCTCGTTGGAAAGGACGACTGACGGTACCATAAAAACCGCCGCAGAATACAGAGATACCGAGCTTCCTTCGCCAGGCAAGGAGATAGGGAGCAGAATTATAGAGGCGGTCAGACAGGTCAGCCATATCGAGGGTAAGGAAGGGCAGACGCCTCTTGCTGTGGGTATCAGGGATAGCAACATCGAGATCCTCGTCAAGGTAAAAAAAGAGGACGGCTCGGAGAAGATCACCCTCGAATTCGAGTGAAAAGGTTTGTGAGGTCAAAGATGAGAGTGGCTGTGTTCAATGGGTCTCCACGAAAAAACGGGAACACTGAGTCCCTTCTATGGGAGGCCCTCCGGCCGATCGAATATGCCGGCCACGAAGTGACAAAATTCAATTTAAATGAATTGAATATAAAGCCTTGTCAGGATTGCGGCGGCTGCGAGGGAACCGGGATTTGTGTCTGGAAGGATGACATGACGATGATAGGGGAGGCTATCCGCGCGTCGGAACGCCTTATTCTCGCCTCTCCGGTCTTCTTCTTTGCACTTTCCGCCCAAACAAAAACCATGATTGATAGATGCCAGGCCTTCTGGTGCGAGAAATACCTCCTGAAGCGGCCGATTCCAGAGGGACCGAATGGGCGAAAAGCCTTGCTTCTCTTGGTGGGAGGCATGAAAAAGGAAATAGGCATTCAATGCAGCGAGGCATCCGCAAAGGCCTTTTTTCGAACTGTCAGCGTCCCGGAGCACGAAACTCTGAGCTTTCTAGGAATCGATAAGAAGGGAGCAATCTCTGAACACCCAACGGCCTTTAACGAGGTCTATCTCGCGGCGCGAAGGTTGATCGGTCTTGACGAACGGGCGTAGCGGCGTACAAGACGCAGACATGGATAATAGTTACAGTCGGGCAAAAGACCTGCACCTTCAGACATGCCTCGCCCAAGATGTGGAGTCGGAACGCTCCACAGGTCTTGAAACTATTTTTCTCGAACCTGGTTTGCCGGATTTCTCCGTTATTGAAGTGGACACGAGCTGTCAATTCTTGGGAAAGACCCTTTCTCTGCCTCTTCTAATCGCCCCTATCACTGGCGGAGGCAGTCAATCGACCCGTATAAACAAGAACCTTGCGATGGCGGCCGAGCACCTCCGAATCGGCATGGCCGTGGGCTCGATGAGGCCCATGTTGGAAGGAAAGGTGGGTCCAGAGTCTTACATGGTGAGGGAATTCGCGCCAACTGTCCCTCTTCTTGCCAATATTGGACTGATTCATGTAAGAAAAGGAGCTGACTACCTTCTTAAAGCTGTCGAATCCATTGGGGGGGATGGAATCACGATATACGTCAACCCGCTGCACGAGATCCTTCAGCGGGAAGGGGAGAAGGATTTCAAGGGCATGCTCGAAGCTCTCGGCGCAATCGCGCAAGGCTTTCCCTATCCGATATTCGTAAAAGAGGTTGGATTCGGGGTGTCGGACCAGGTACTCGAATGGGCCTCGATGAAGAGAATCGCGGGAGTGGACGTTGCCGGGATGGGAGGCACCAACTGGGCGAAGGTCGAGGGACTGATCCAGGGCAAGAATTACTCCGTCTATCAGGAACTCGGAAAGCGCACGCGAGACGTTATACTCGCTGCGACCAACAGCCTTACTGACAACCAGTGGGTGATCGCGTCCGGCGGCATCAGGACGGGGGTCGATATGGCCAAAGCATTTGCACTCGGCGCCCAGTGCATCGCGATGGCCCTTCCGTTCCTGAGATGGGGTAACAAATCGACCGAGGAAGTAGTGCAAGCGGTCGAAAAACTAAGAGAAGAGCTCCTGATCACTCTCTGGTATTCCGGATGTCGACGGCCCGCAGATCTAAAAGGGAAGTACACGTGGGAACAGGGTCTCTGACGCCTACATCTTGAGAAATCCTCCTCGCTGTTTCATAATTGATTGGCCTCAAGGCTATCGACGGGACGTTCTTGGACTTCCCGAAAGTCAGTGATGGAAAGGCGGGGCCAAAAGTGGCGTCTTTCCCATAGATAAGGAGGAAAAGGCATGAGTGTGGTTGAAGAAAGCTACAAGGACGGCGTATTCACGTTGATTCTGAACAGGCCGGAAAAGAAGAATGCCATGAGTCTTGAGCTGCTCAAGTCTATCCACGCTTCCCTGCTCGACGCAGAAGAGAAGAAGGCTTCTATCATCGTTATACGGGGAGCGGGGAAAACCTTTTGTTCCGGTGGGGACGTGATAGAGTTCATGGAAAGCGCAAACCCCGGGGTCAAGGTCGATTCCATGGCCGATTTCCTTAACAGAAGCATCATGCAAATTCGGCGCACATCGGCAATCGTGGTTGCGGTGGTGGAAGGTTTAGCCGTGGGAGCCGGCCTGAGTCTTGCCCTCGCCTGCGATATAACGATCGCAGAGCGAAGGGCATTAATGAACATGGGATACAGACGGATCGGCCTTACGCCGGACGGGGGTGGGAGCTTCCTTCTGCCTCGGCTCGTCGGGATGAAGCGGTTCAATGAGTTCTTTTTCCTGTCCCGTAACATTACCATGGAAGAAGCCAAGGAGATCGGACTCGTAAACATTGTGGTCGAAGAAGAAGAGCTGGAAGAGAAAATTGCCGCTGTCATCAAAGACCTTAAAGCCCAGCCCATGGAGACCACGACGAGAGCCAAGGAATTGGTCAATCTCGCCGTGTGGCAAGGGATGGAAACCCACCTCGAAAAGGAAAGACTTTACGTTTCGGATTTTGCACAAAAGCCGAAATTCCAGGAACGACTTAAACAAATGTTCAAGAAAATATAGAGAAGGGAGGCTCCGGACCGGTCGTGATTAGGGAAACACCGGTCTTCTCCTAAATTCACCACACAGTAGCCGGACAATCGACCGGAAAATCAATATCTCTCCAAGACCGAATGTCCGGCGTGGTCACTTTCGCGCGAGACTTTTTTCCCTGAACCCGAAAGTGGTATACTAAGGCCTCATTTTTAAGGTCACACGAAAAGCATTGACGGAGGCACGAGGTGGCGATTGTCTATTGCGGAGTGAAGCGGTTCAAACAGATCATCAGGGCAGGAGCCGACTGGGTGATGAAGAACCGCGATTATCTTAACAAGATCAATGTCTTTCCCATACCTGACGGCGACACGGGCAGCAACATGTCGAAGACCCTGACCGCAGCCGTAAGAGAGATGGATGCACTGGGAGAGGCGTCGCTTGACGCGACGGCCAAGGCTGCGGCTTGGGGTGCATTGATCGGCGCGAGAGGGAATTCGGGTATTATCCTGTCCCAGGTGCTATCGGGCCTGACCGAAGGAATTGGAGACCGGCACAGACTCTTCGCAGAAGACATCGTAAGCGGCTTTTCACGGGGCGTCAAAAAAGCTTATCATGCAGTCCTTCATCCAACGGAAGGTACGATCCTCACCGTGGTAAGGGAAACGGCAGAGGCCGCGGAAGAGGCGGTCAAGACCGAAAAGGACCTTGCACGCATTCTGGACCTGATGGTGACGTCCGCAAAGGCCTCCGTCGAACGGACTCCCATGTTACTCCCCAAACTGGCTGAGGCAGGTGTGGTCGATTCCGGGGGCCTCGGCTTCCTCTATTTCATCGAAGGAATGCTGCGTCTGCTTCAGGGAGAGGTCGATGAAGAGAGTTCCTTCGAGGACGAAGCAGCAGTCTCTTCAAACGGTCTGAATACTGAAGGAGGGAGCTGGATATATCGGTACTGCACCGAGTTTATCCTCAAGGGGAGCCGGATCTCCGAGGAGGCAATAAGAACGACTCTCTCCGAGCTGGGAGAATCCATCGTCGTGGTGGGTGATACCCGTCTCGCGCGCGTTCACATCCACACAGGTCAGCCGGAGGAAGTTCTTCGTTATGCTTCAACCGTGGGTAAGGTCTCCTCGATTAAGGTGGACGACATGCTCCTGCAGCACACGGCGAGCTTCGATGAAGGAAGCGCTTCGAAGACCACGTCTGTAATCGCAGTCGCCCTGGGAGACGGCTTAAAGGAACTCTTCTACAATGCAGGAGCAGAACTCGTGGTCGACGGAGGACCAACCTTGAATCCTTCGACTGCAGATATGATAACAGCCATAGAAGAGGTGAACTCTTCCAATGTGATCATCCTGCCTAATCACAAGAACGTATACCCTGCCGCCATCCAGGCAGCGGAAAGGACGCCGAAGAATGTTTTTGTGCTGAAAACAGGGTCTGTACCGGAAGGGATATCCGCTTTGCTCGCCTACATGGACGATGCGTCGACAGATGAAAATGTCAGCAGAATGGAAGATGCCTTTCGGAACGTCAAGAGTGGAGAGACTGCACGAGCATCCCGGGATGTGGTCTTGGGCGATCTAGAGATCGCATCGGGAGAGTCGATCGGCATTTTCGGAGGAGAAGTGCGCTGTTCCTGCACTTGCAGAAAAGAGGCTGTCCTAAGCCTCGTCAAAGAGATGGCAGATGCATCAGATGAGATCATCACCATTTTTCATGGTGATTCGGTCGAAAAGGAAGAGGCGGAAGACGTGAAGCTTGCCCTGCAATCCTCTTACAAGGATAAGGTAGTCGAGCTTTGCTATGGCGGTCAGCCGTACGCCCACTATATCGTCTCAGTGGAGTAAGGAAAAGAATGAAGATCATTACTGACAGCACCGCCGATCTGTCGGCCGACGAATACGAAAAGAATAGCATAGGCATGGTGCCTCTCACCATTCATCTGGGCGAGGAGACATGGCGAGACTTCCTGGACGTCCAACCTGATGCCTTCTATGCCATGTTAAGGAGCTCGTCTGTTATTCCAACCACCTCTCAGCCTTCTCCGCAAGATTTTATTGATACTTACACGCCTTACGTGGCGAAGGGTGAGCCTATACTCTCCATCCATCTGTCTTCAAGGCTCAGCGGAACTTTCCAGTCAGCAACTCTCGCTCGTACACACTTTCCCGAAGCTCGCATAGAAGTGGTCGATTCTTTCCAGGCATCTCTCGGTCTAGGTATGGCCGTTCTTCTATGCGCGGAAAAATCGCGTTCGGGAAGTTCCTTTGAAGAGGTCGTTGATTTTGCGAGGACGATCACCCGCCGGACCGAAACCTATTTTTCCCTGGATTCTCTCGATTATCTTCATAAAGGCGGTCGTATCGGAAGGGCCCAGGCCCTCCTGGGAACGCTCATAAAGATCAAGCCCCTCCTGAAACTGTCGGACGGTGAAATCCAGCCGGTGGAAAAGATCCGGACCCTCGAACGGTTGCTTAACCGTTTTGTGGAACTGGTGGAGAAAGCAGCGCAAGAGGGGCCTCTTAGGCTCACCGTGGCAGAGTCAGATAACGGGGAAGTCGTGACACGTCTCCTCGAAAGGTTGCTCAGAATCCCGGGAGTGACCCTCGTCTACCGGTGCAAACTGGGCGGCGTGATCACTTCCCATGCCGGTCCAGGTCCCATCGCCATCACCTTCGTTCAGGCCTGACAAGATATCGAGCCCAGCCATCCCCGCGTGGCCTTCGTCTCTGATACTCGCGGAGTCCTCCTGCAGCAAACGTTGAATTGCCCGTCACAGGACAATCCCTGCCCCCCGGTCGACATTTCAGGCGTCGATCTCGCAATTTCAAGCACCAGGTGAGCTTAGTAGATTATACTGTCTATGGGTGCAGCGAGCAGAAGGAGCGCCACCGGATAGGGAAGGGAACCTGGCAGGGACAAAGGGAGGTAGACCATGGAGGGAGCGGAAAGCGGGAAAGAGCTGGCGCTGACTGCAATGAGGCAGGTAGAAGCTGCGGCTGTCCATATGCCGGATTTTGATCCGGGAATATTGGAGAAGATCAAACATACAAAAAGGGAGATTATCGTCCATTTTCCGACTAAGATGGATGACGGGACCGTGCGGGTCTTTACCGGCTATCGAGTTCAGCACAACGACACACGGGGCCCCTTCAAAGGAGGAGTTCGCTATCACCCTAGCGTAGACCTGGGCGAAATGAGGGCACTTGCGACGTGGATGACATGGAAAGCGGCTGTCGTCAACATCCCTTTCGGTGGAGCAAAGGGTGGCGTAGAGTGCGATCCGCGCACCATGTCCACTCACGAGATAGAAAACATGTCCCGTCGCTTCGCGTGGGAAATCTCGCCTTTCATCGGTCCTGACATCGATATCCTGGCTCCTGACGTTTCTACCAATCCACAGGTGATGGCATGGATCATGGACACCTTCAGTACCAGAAAAGGTTACGCCGTACCGGGTGTCGTTACAGGAAAGCCTCTTGCCCTCGGCGGGTCGAGAGGCCGATTAGAGGCAACTGCAAGAGGACTTTTCATCATATCGGTGAAGGCGGCACACCATCTCGGTTTCCCCATCGAAGGGGCCAAGGTAGTCATCCAGGGAGCGGGAAACGTGGGCGGAACAGCGGCGCGTCTGTTCAGTAGGGCTGGGGCACAGGTGGTAGCCATTTCAGACATCAACGGCGGTATTTTCAACGGGAAAGGGCTCAATGTGGAAAAGGCGCTCGACTGCAAAAGACGCGACAGGTGCTTCGAAACCGGCGAGATCGATGGGGAGCGGATCACCAATGAGCAACTGCTCGAATTGGAATGCGATATTCTCGTTCCGGCTGCAATGGAGAAGCAGATTACAGAAAGCAATGCCCCTAAACTTAAGTGTCGGATGGTCGTAGAGGGCGCTAACGGGCCGACCAGCCCCGAGGCGGACTCGATCCTCGCCGACCGGGGCATCTATCTAGTGCCTGATATTCTGGCCAACGCGGGGGGCGTGATCGTCTCCTACTTCGAATGGGTCCAGAACCTTCAAGAGCTGTTGTGGATGGAAGCGGAAATCTCCGAGCGGCTCAAACGAATCCTCACACGCGCCTTTCAGGAAGTCCTTGCAATTTCCAGGAAACGGCGGACGGACCTTCGCATGGCTGCACTCGTGCTCGGCATCGGCAGAGTGGCGGAGGCGGTGAAGCTCAGGGGAATCTTCCCCTGAAAGGGTGAGATAATCCGCCCAGCTGCACAGAGCTTAAGGGCAGGCCTCGTTGCGGTTGACACCACCCACTCGGGCCAATATATTCATGATGTGCCAACCGATTCCCCGATGGTCAAGTGCCCCAGGTGCGGGACAAAGAATCGTATCCCCGTCAACAGATGGGGATACGACAGGGCCGTATGCGGCAGATGTAAATCGCCCTTGGTCCTTTCCCGTCTTTTCCCCGACCGGCCGGTTCCCGTCTCGGATGACACCTTTGCAAAAGAGATTCTGACTTTCCCGGGGCCATCGGTACTTGAATTCTTTTCACCGTGGTGAGGACACTGCCAGAGACTGGCGCCGGTTCTGGAAGAACTGGCTGCGGAATACGCAGGCCTGGTCAAGTTTGCCGTAATAAACCTCGACCATAACCGTGGTGTCGCTTCTCAAAACAACGTCAATGGCACGCCGACGCTCTTCTTTTACCGAGATGGCAGAATCGTGGACCGCCTTGTGGGCGCCTTGCCGAAAGCCGAAATAGCGAGGCATCTCAATACCTTCATGGGGGCCGGATAGAGGTAGCGGATTACAAAGAACGAATGACGAAGGCTAAATCCCGAGGCTGGAAAGCATGACCGCGATGGAGTTTACGATCCGTACGAGATCCTCATGGGTTTCCTCAAAGCCTTCTACCGACGATGTGAGTCCCTTGATGGAGAGCTTCACGAGCTGGGGATCCTTCTCCTCTCTGGTGGCTTCGTGGGTCGAGACCCTGGTAAAGCCCGTTATGCTCTCCGCCTGCTCAGGGTGGGTCTTTGAGAGGGTGGTGACTTCGGCTTCCAGCGTGGAGAGCAATTTCAGGAATTCCTGTTTGTCCTTGTCTGAAAGAGAATCGGTGCTCTCGATCCTCTTTCCTATATTCTCTATGGTCTCGCGAATCATATCCGTCGCTCCTTGTCCACCTCTTTATTTCCTGTCCGACTTCCTATATTGTAGCAAACAAGGAGGTACTACACAAGTGAAGCGGGCCCGGAGTGACGCTTTCGTGCGCGGATAGACAAGGTGTCCATGCTATAATGAATTTTAGGGAGAAAGGGTCTGGTTGAGGCAATCCTGACTCGGGAAAAGGATCGGCATCCAGGCGGCGACTCATCACATCGCCCCCTGCAGATAAAACGGGACAGAATGAAAACAGTCTATAGGGTGATCTAAACAATGGTGGCACGATGAAAATTCTCCTTGCGGTCGTCGTCGTGGCAATGCTCGGGGCGGCGGTGCTTTTCTCCGTTGAGAATGCCTCGCCCGTCACGGTTTGCTTCTACAACTTGCAGTTCACCGCTTCCCTGGCGGTCGTGGTATTCCTCTCGGCCCTTGCCGGAGCCGCGATAGCGACTTTTGTCTTATTGTCCTTGCGATTTACCCGGTCAATCCGAAGGCGGGGGAGGGTGAAGAAGGCTAAACAGGAGCAGAACCTCACGGCGGCTCAAGACATGGAGCGCGACGGGCCGCGCCCAACATCCGACAATCCTCAATAACCTTCGCTAAAAGGACGACGGAAAAGCCAAATCGAAAAGTCTAGCGAGCAGTCTCTAGTGCGCTTCGGCTGGGGCCACCCGTTCATGGTCTTTCGCGATCCGCAATGGTTATTGCTGCCGAATAGAAAACTTGTCGAAAGCTTTCACTAGTATTATAATAGCGGCGGGTAAGAGGCGGAGGCGTTCAAAGGCTCTCATGCCCAAATTCGTAAGACAGGGAAAATCATGAAAATAGGGTTTTTTTCGCATGAGCAATCGGCGTTTGTCGGAGTAGTCCTCGGTGAACGAGTTATGGACTTGACTAAAGCACGGCCGAACGCATCAAGCTCCTTTATCCGCAGTCTCACCGACCTCCTCCAATCAGAATCTTTCTCAGCAAAATTTTTTCAATCTGTCTACGAAGAGAACAAAGACCGCCAAGATCTCTGGCATGACATCCCATCCTTGACTTTTCTTCCCCTCTTTAGACCGGGAAAGATCGTCTGCCTCGGCCTCAACTACGTGGAGCACGCAAGGGAAGGGGGAAGGGAGACGCCAGGAGAGCCTATCTACTTTGAAAAGGCTGTTACGGCCATGATAGCTCAGGGACAGCCGGTCATTTACCCCGAGAATTTAGGGAGAATAGATCCGGAGCCGGAGCTGGCCGTTGTTATGGGCAAGCGGTCAAAAAACGTGACTGAAACGGATGCCCCTGGACACATTGCGGGCTACACCATACTGAATGACGTCACTGCCAGGGATATGCAAGGAAAGGACGTCCTGAACAGGCAGCCATGGTATCGTTCCAAAAGTCTCGATACCTTCTGCCCGGTCGGTCCCTGGATAGTGACGGCCGATGAGATCGATCCCCTGACACCCCTTCGCATCCAATTGCGGGTGAACGGCCAGGTCAGGCAAGAGGGTACGACAGCCGATCTCATCTTCAAGATACCCGCACTTATCTCGACTATATCGGCGCTCATCACGCTGGAAGCGGGCGATATTATCTCCACGGGAACGCCGGCAGGGATCGCACCCATCCAACCCGGGGATATCATGGAAATCGAGATCGAACGGATTGGAATCCTTCGGAATCCTGTGCAACGGAAAAAGCTTTAAGGACAATAAAGACCGGCCTTTTCGTGAGCAGGGCGTGTTGTAAGCCCCCCCATAATCTGCTAAACTTCGGGAAGTGTGAGACTGTCCAAAGCCATCCCTCCCTATATCAAGGTATATCTAAGCTCGCATATCGCATTCATGATGTTCTTCGGCTTCTTCTCGGGACTTCCTATCGGTCTTACCGGGGTGATGCTTCAGGCCTGGATGACGAAGGTCGGCCTCAACCTGCATACCATCGGAATCTTTTCCCTCATCGGCGTGCCCTATACGCTGAAGTTCCTTTGGTCTCCTTTCATGGATCGCTTCGTCCCACCCGGGCTCGGCAGAAGAAGAGGGTGGATCGTACTGGTTCAGCTTGCCTTGCTCCTTGGAATCGCAGCTTTGGGGTTCAGCTCGCCGGTCCGGGCCCTTGTCATGTTCGGTCTCCTCGCGCTCTTCGTGGCCTTCAGCTCGGCCTCACAGGACATCGTGATCGATGCCTACCGGACCGACCTTCTGAGCGAGCGGGAACGGGGCGCCGGGGCTGCCGCTTCCATGACGGCGTGGCGTGTTGGCGCCCTGGTCTCCGGCGGCCTCGGTCTCATCCTCGCTGATCATCTCGGCTGGCAGAATACTTATCTTCTAATGGCCGGCCTCATGGCCGTAGGTATGGTAGGATCTCTCTTCGCGCCCGAGCCGGATGCCGCAGTCCAGGCGCCGCGGAGCATGTACGAAGCGATTTGGGGCCCCTTCAAAGACTTCTTTTCCCGTCGGGGAGCTGTTACCGTGCTCGTAGCGATCGTTCTTTACAAGCTGGGAGACGCCTATGCCGAAACGCTGTCGACAGTCTTCCTCCTCAAACTCAGCTTTTCTCTGACAGAGGTGGGGGAGATCAATAAGGTCCTCGGGATGATAGCTACCGTAGCAGGTGCTGCCATCGCCGGCTCCTTCATGGTGCGCCTCGGTCTTTTCCGGTCTCTCCTTTCCTTCGGCGTCCTTCAGCTTGCATCCATCCTGTCCTTCATGGCCCTGGCGTTGATCGGAAAGAATTATCCCCTCATGGCCTTTGCGGTCACCTTCGAGAAGCTGTGCGGGGGGATGGGGACTGCCGCTTTCGTCGCCTTCCTCATGTCTCTGTGCAACAAACGTTTTACCGCAACCCAATATGCGCTCCTCTCTTCACTTGCCTCACTCGGCCGGGTCTTCGTCGGCCCCACTTCCGGATATATCGTCGAGAGAGTCGGTTGGGCCAATTTCTTTCTCTTTGCCGCCGTTGCCGCAATTCCCGGCCTACTCCTCATCTATTCTCTCAAAGGTGAGATAAAAGAGATAGCCGAACACAACAAGAAAGAAGCAGCCGATTTCGCGCGATAGTCTAATCGGAACCGGCAGGCAGCTTTCTTTCGATATATCTTTCTTGTGGACGCAGAACAACTATGCCCGGTTTTCCCGACAGATACTCTTTGAAATCCTGATCGACCACCAGCCTCTCCGAGAGAGAGGCATGCCTGAAAAGAATTTTACCCTCATCCTTGACCATAATTCCCACGTGAGAGACGTCGAGCTCTTCCCTCTCGGCAAAGATGCCGATGTAGTCCCCGGTTTGGAGCCTGCCGAGAACTCTATCGCGGACCGCCTCTCCCGGTATGAATGTCACCTGTCTCTTCTTCGCCGCTACACCCGGCAGCAGGAGCGACCCGTCGCTTCTCCTGTTCAAGACCTTTACGATGACCCGGGCTTCGGCCTGTGCTATCTCCGCGCTCACGTCCCGCACCCTCGATGTCTCAATCCAGTCGGTGAAGAAATGGCGTCTCATACCATATTTCACAGACCCCTGCCTGTACCGCACTACTCTGAGTTGTTCCTTGAAACCCTCAAAGGAATCGGAAAGCCTCATGGCTTCCACGTAGTCAATGTAGGTAAAGCAGTCGAGTGACCTAAGGTCGAGCACAAGCTCTTCGGGCGTATCGGGAGAACCGACGAGGGTGGCCTCCATGTAAGGAATACCGAGAAACTGCCGGGAAATGTACTCGACGCGTCGGCGGCTGTCCGAAAATGCGGCCGCCTCCCGGAGCATACGCCTGATGCCGACGGAATCCCATTTACCGAGGTATATCCGTTCCCGGACCTTATCCATCTTCTCCTTTTCTCCCTTTTTCAGCGAAAGATATATAACGTTTGCATATGCAAGTCAAAGAGTCGAGTTTGAGCCGCACACGATACCTATGTTTTATGCGCGGAAGGTGCGCAGTTTATGATATCTTTTTGTAACGGTCTTACAAGGGGAGGTTATGTCCGCGCAAATCATCGATCTCCATATGCACGGAATCGGGGGCTCCGATACGAAAGACGCCGACCCCTCCGCCATACAAAAGATAGCCGAAGAGGAGGCAAGGATAGGCGTCTCGGGGATCCTCCTTTCTATCTTTTCCGGGGACATTCAGACAATGCGCAATCAGGTAGCTGCGGTCGGGGCCGCCATGCGTGAGCAGTCGGCCGCTTCCGCCGATAAAGGCGCAGGGCAGCGTGCAGCAGCTAAGGCCACGATCCTCGGGGTTCATCTTGAAGGCCCTTTTCTCAACCCGAACCGATGCGGCGCACTTGACCCCGCCTCTTTCCTCGAGCCTGACGAAAAGGCTTTTCAAAGACTCATGGAAGGATTCGAGGGAATCGTCCGCACGGCAACGATGGCACCCGAGCTCAAGGGCGCCCCGGATCTCATCCGCATAATGACGAAAGCGGGCATAGCAGTCAATATGGGCCACTCCGATGCGACTTCCTCAGAGGCAGAGGCCGGCTTTCAGGCCGGCGCCCGAGGCATTACCCACCTCTTCAACGGGATGCGCCCATTTCACCACAGGGAGCCTGGTATCGCGGGCTTTGCTCTTCTGAACGAAGAAATATACGTGGAAGTGATCGGCGACCTCGTGCACTTGAGCCCTGCTGCCCTGGAACTCATCTTCAGGACCAAGAAGCTAGGGCGGATTCTCCTCGTCTCCGATTCCATTCGAGAGACAAGGGCGTACGAAGACGACCGTCCGGCGAGAGACGAAAAGGGGATGCTCCTCGGCGGCTCCCTCCCCCTGCCAATGGTGGTGACACGCCTTTTACGAGAGGGTTTCGATAGAGAGGCAGTCCTGCGGGCAGCCAGCGAGAACCCGAAAGAGTACCTGGCGCAATAGTGCCTTTGTCTAATTCAACCTTTGAGCCTGACGGACAACTTTGGGAAGCTCCTCAATGCTCTCGATGCGATAATCTGCCTTCTCCCAAAAGGAGTGGGCCCCATAGCCGTACAAGGCGGCCACCGTTCTCACGCCCGCAGCCCGGCCCGCTTCCACATCGTAGATGCTGTCCCCAACGAGAAGGGCTTCTTCCGGCCTCGCGTCGAATCGCGAAAGCACCTCGAGCACGGGCATGGGGGAGGGCTTTTTCTCAACGAAAGTGTCTCCACCCGCCACATAATCGAAGTATTCCATTAGTTCCGTTGCCTGGAGAACCTTCACACTCAAAGATTCTGTCTTGTTTGAGACAATCGCCTTCTTGTATCCACCAAGGCCCTTCAATACTCTCTCCGTCCCCGGATAAGACTTCGTGTGATCCGCGACATGATCGGAGTAATACTCGGTAAAACTTTTGACCAAAGTCATGAGATCGAGTCCCGGTGCCTTTTGCTCGATTACCTTTTGTATCAGCCGTGTCAGCCCTTCGCCGATGAGGCCAATAGTCTCCTGAACGCTCACCTGAGAGATCCCATAGGGTCTGATCGCATGGTTGAGCGCATTCGATATATCCATGCTCGAATCGACCAGGGTACCATCAAGATCGAATATAAAGAGTTTGAGAGCCACGGACATAAATGTAATAGATGCGACCGGGAACCTCAAGCCTTTTTCATGGACTCCGCCTATGGCCCCGTACCGAGGTAGGCTGCCCTGACCCCCTCATCCCCCAGTAGCTCCCTTCCCGGCCCAGAAAGGACGATCGATCCCGTCTCTAACACGTATCCGAAGGAAGCGGCATTGAGGGACATGCGGGCGTTCTGCTCGACCAGCAGTATTGTTGTACCCGTTTGATTGATCTCCTTGAGAATTGCGAAGATCTGCCGGACGAGGACGGGCGCGAGTCCCATGGAAGGCTCGTCGAGAAGCATCAACCGGCCGCGGCCCATGAGCGCACGGCCCACGGCGAGCATCTGCTGTTCGCCTCCCGACAGGGTCCCGCCGGATTGCTCTCTTCTGTCATAGAGCACAGGAAAAAGGTCGAAGACCCGCTTGTAGTCTTTCGGGATGTCGGACTTGTCTTTCCTTGCCCAGGTGGCGAGCTTGAGGTTCTCTTTCACCTTGAGATTACCGAAAATCCCGCGGCCTTCGGGGACATGGGCGATGCCGAGAGAAGTGATGCGATGGGGCGCAATACCACGCAGATCCTGCCCCTGGTAGACGATCGTGCCCTCGTAGCCGACCATCCCGGAAATAGCCCTCAGCGTCGAGGACTTCCCCGCGCCGTTAGCTCCAATCAAGGCCACGAGATCACCCTCCTGGACCTCGAAGGAAATGCCCTTTACCGCCTGGATGCTCCCGTAGGAAACACGCAATTCCCTGATGACAAGGATCGCACCGGCTGCGCTCATACGACCTGGTCCTCCCCAAGATAGGCTTCCAGGACACGTTTGTTGCTGCGGATCTCGTCAGGCCTTCCTTCGGCGATAGTCTTACCGAAGTCGAGCACGACGATCCTCTCGCACAAGTTCATGACGAGCTGCATCTGATGCTCGATGAGCAGAATCGCCACGTCGAACGCTGTCCTGACCCACCCGATCAGATCGATGAGCCGTCCCACCTCGCCGGGATTCATCCCGGCCGCCGGCTCGTCAAGAAGGAGTATGCGCGGTCTTGTCGCGAGGGCCCTTGCTATTTCCAGCCGTCGCTGGAGTCCGTAAGGAAGGTTGCGCGCAAGCTCGTCGGCGCACGTATCGAGGTGAAAAAGGGCGAGCAGTTCCATCGATTTTTCGACTATCATTTTCTCTTCCCGTGTGCACCTGCCCGCCTGGAAGAGCGCGGCAATCGGTCCGTAACCGGTCTGCCCGTAACCCGCGATTTTGACGTTATCGAGCACGCTCAGGTCCTTGAACAACCGAACATTTTGGAAGGTCCGCGCGATGCCGAGAGAGGTGATACGATTGGGTGCCAGTCCCATCACGTGCCTGCCGCCGATTGCGATGCTGCCCTCTTTCGGGCGGTAGACCCCGGTCACCACGTTGAAGACCGTGGTCTTGCCGGCCCCGTTGGGACCGATGATGGCGACCAGTTCTCGGGCTTCCAGGGCGAGGTTGAAATCGGCGAGGGCCAGAAGCCCCCCGAACTGCTGAGTGACGTGCTTTATCTCAAGAAGGGCCATGGGCCTCCTCTCTTTCTTTTCGCCATCGTCGCGCGCCGAAAAGATCGCGGCCGGGCACGAACCAGGAAAACTCTTTCAGGCCCATAATGCCCTTCGGCCGATAGATCATAAGGAAGACGAGAACGAGCGGCATGAGCACCATCCGCCAGACCCCCAGGGGACGGAGCACTTCGAGAAGAAAGGTATAGATCACCGCGCCTAAGATCGACCCTCCGAGGGAGCCGACGCCGCCGAGGTAGACCATGATGAGAATGTCCGTCGACTTGATAATGTCAAAAACCCTGGGGTTGATGAACTGAAGGAGATGGGCGAACAGGGCGCCGCCGATGCCGGCGAAGAACGACGAGACGACGAAAGCGATAATCTTTACCCGCCGCGTGTCGACACCCGACAGCTCCGCTGCTATCTCATCCTCCCTGATGGAGAGGATGCCCCGGCCGAAGCGCGAGTACACGAGGTTGCGGATGGCCCAGACGGAAAGCACGGTCCACAAAAAGACCCACGGGAGCGTCGTGAGCTTTTCCATTCCAAGGAACCCTCTGGGGCCCCCAAGAAAATTAATGTTCTCGATGCCCGATTTCACGATCATCAAAAAGGCAAGGGTGACGATCGCAAGATAATCGCCCCGGGTCTTGAAAGAGGGAAATGCGACGGCGAGGCCTATGACGGCGGCAGCCGCGCCGCCGGCAAGTACGGCGAGAGGGAAAAGCCACTCCCCCGAGCCTGAAGGAAAGACCATCACTGTGAGGAGGGACGACACATAGGCCCCGACGGCCATGAAGCCGGCATGGCCCACGGAGAACTCGCCCATATAGCCGTTTACCAGGTTAAGGCTGACGGCGAGGATGATATTGATGCCGATGTACATGAGGACGAGCTGGACATATTCGTCGAGGATACCGGTCGCGGGAACGATGAAGGAGAAAAGAAAACCGAGAACGAGGAGACCCAGTCTCACCGGCCTTCTATTCAGGGCAGCTATGATGCGGGCGATCATACCTTCTGTACCGTGGGCTTACCGAGGACGCCGTAAGGCCGGAATATGAGCAGGACGAGCAGCAGGCCAAAGGCGACGAAATCGCGGTACGTGGAAGGGAAGAAGGCGACGACGAGGATCTCCACCGAGCCGAGGATATAGGCGCCGATCATCGCCCCCCGTACGTTGCCGATCCCTCCGACGACCGCCGAGATGAATGCTTTCCACCCAATCATGATGCCCATGTAGGGGTCGATGACCGGGTAGGCGACCGCGTAAAGAACCCCCGCGACGCCGCCCAAGCTGGTGCCTATGGCAAAGGTGACGGAGATGACGAAATCGACCGGCACGCCCATGAGGGGGACTACGGTCTTATCAAAGGAGATGGCGCGCATGGCCATGCCTACCATCGTCCGTCGAACCACAAGGTCCAGAAGTACCATCAAGAGGAGGGAGAGGGCTATGATGATGACTTGGAGCGACGAAATGGAGATGCCGCCGATTACCCACGTGATGGTGGGGATGAAATTGGGGATATGCTTGGGATAGGGGTTGAGGGCGAGGGTTAAGTTCTCAAGGAATAGCCCGACCCCGAGCGCGGTAATGATCGCAGATACGCGCGGTGCCTGGCGCAGAGGCTTGTAGGCCAGCCGCTCGATAGTCACCCCCAGAAATGCCGTGCCCACCATGCTCAACATCAGAGTGGGAATAAAAGGCAGATTGAGGAGCACGACGGACAAAAAACAGAGGAAGGAGCCTACCATGAACAAATCGCCATGGGCAAAATTGATCATGGTGAGAATACCGTAGACCATCGTGTAGCCCAAGGCGATCAGGGCATAGATACTGCCGAGCTGGAGCGCGTTGAGCAGCTGCTGCAAAACGTAGATCATGGTGCTCCCGGGGCTCGCCCAGACCGGCGTGTACCGGACAAAATGGTGTTTCTTGCCTTAGGGTTTCGCATTTGCAAAATAGACGAACTTCCCGTCCTTTATCTGGAGGATGACGGCGCTTTTGATCGGATCGGAAGATCCTTCCTTAAATTGCATATCGCCGGTGACACCCTCGTATTTTTGAATCTTGGCGAAGGCGTCCCTCACGGCCTGGCGATCGGCTCTACCGGCGTCCCTCACGGCCTGCTTCAGAAGACCGAACGAGTCGTAAGTGAGGGCAGCCACGTCATCGGGCATGGCATTGCTATAGGAGGCCTTAAAGGACTGGATGAACTTCTGCGCTACGGGACTCGCCGTGTCGGGCGCATAATGAGTGCTGAAGTAGTAGCCTTCACAATCCTTACCGCATAGTTTGATCAACTCCTGGCTCCCCCAGGAATCGCTCCCTATGAAGGGCACGTTGATGGCCAGTCTCTTTGCCTGCTGCACCTGAAGCGGTACTTCGCTGTAATAGTTCGGAAGGAAGATGACTTCCGGGCCGGCCTTCTTGATCTTCGTCAACTGTGCGGAGAAATCCCTGTCGTTCGTCGTATACGTCTCGAAGGCCACTACCTTGCCTCCGTTCTGTTCGAAGGCTTCTTTGAACACTTCAGCAATGCCCTTGTTGTAATCAGAGGCGACGTCATAGAGGACGGCGGCTTTCGTTGCCTTCAGATTTTCCTTGGTAAACCGTGCAAGCACTCGTCCCTGGAAAGGGTCGATGAAGCATGCGCGGAAGACGAACTTTTTCGGTGCGCCGGTTCTGGCGTCGAGGGTCGTCTTTGGACTCGTGGACCACGGAGTGATGAGAAGCACCTTGGAAGATTCGGCGATCTCCGAGGCCGGGATTGCATAACGGGTCGCGTTCGGCCCTACTATGGCCAGGACCTTCTTCTGAGTGATGAGCTTCTGGGCGGCAGAGGCGGACTGGTCGGCTTTGCCCGCGTTATCTTCGACGAAGAGCCTGACTTTGTACTGCTTGTCGCCCACCTGGAGCCCGCCCGCATCGTTGACCTCTTTGACTGCGAGCTCCGCGGCCTTCCTGCATGATTCGCCGACAGCAGGCATGTCGCCGGTCAATTCAGCGATCACTCCCACCCTGATCGTGGAGTCGTCCTTTTCCCCGCAGCCCCCGACAAAGAAGCCAATTATGATAAGAAGGGAGAGAAAAATGCCTACTCTTTTCACGAACGCCTCCTTTGGCTATTGTATGGGGCTCGCGTCGCCCCCTCCACGGGCAAAGCCCGCGGAGCCACCCCCTCAAAAAAAGGAAGGACCGCCGCAGGCGCGCACTGCCTATTCCCGCGTAAGTGCCTGGATGAACTCGCGTCGCCCCCTCCATCCAGGCTTGCCCTCGCGGACCATCGCCGACGGCGAGAGCTTGGTTCGCGATAGGTTCCTGTCTCTTCTTCCAAAGCCCGCGGAGCCACCCTCAAAGCTTGCTCGTCGGGACGCAGTCCCGAATGGTCTTGGCCCCTTTTGCACTTTGAGGAAGGACCGCCGCAGGCGCGCACTGCCTATTCCCGCGTAAGTGCCTGGATGAACTCGCGTCGCCCCCTCCATCCAGGCTTGCCCTCGCGGACCATCGCCGACGGCGAGAGCTTGGTTCGCGATAGGTTCCAGCTACGTCGTATCAGGGATTTTGACTGCCGGGCTTATCATACCAAAGGGGCCTCGACGATGTCCAACACAATCTTGGAGGCACTCGCCGGAAGGAAAAAGGGCGCGATCCTGGAGACAGGCACAAGGTTAACGCTTTCCCGTTATGCCGGTTCCTGCCTTCCGTCCAGGCATTTGACCGGGCCCCTCTATTTAGTGGAAGCTCTTCGATTGACAATCATAAATGCAAGAACAACAATTAGCGTAAGTCACTTATCACTATTTATCATAAGCAAAACGGAGGTAGCCATGGAGAGTACGAGAACGGTTAAGGTCTATTCTACGCCTACCTGACCGCATTGCAAGAGGGTCAAACAATTCCTCGAGGAGAAAGGTATCTCCTATCAAGAAATAGACGTGGCTTCGGACAAAAATGCACGAGAAGAGATGCTGAAGAAGACGGGCAGGATGGCAGTGCCCGTCGTGGAAATCGACGGCAATGTCATCGTCGGCTTCGACGAGGTAAGCCTTGATGAACAGTTAGAGGGATGACGGGCGGGTTTCTATGCACGATCTCATCATAGTAGGCGCGGGTCCGGCAGGCATGACTGCTGCTGTCTATGCGGCGAGGCAGAAAGCCGACACCTTGCTCTTGAGCAAGGATATAGGGGGGCAGGTCAACTGGACTCTCGGCATCGAGAACTACATGGGCTACCAGTTCGTGGAAGGTCTCGAACTCATAGGCAAATTCGAGGAACAGGTAAGGAAGTTTCCTATCAATATCAAGGTCGGCTCGGACGTAAAATCACTCATAAGGACACGCGAGGGTTTCGAGGTCGAGGTTGCAGAGGGCGCCATTTATACCGGCCGAACGGTGATCATTTGCAGTGGAAAACGGCCCAAGATGCTGGAGGTCCCCGGGGAGGAAAGGCTGCGCGGGAGGGGGGTTACTTATTGTGAAGTATGCGACGGTCCCCTCTTTCAGGGGATGGAAGTGGCGATAGTCGGTGGAGGCAATTCCGCCCTGGAAGCAGCGATCGATATGGAGAAAGTGGCACGCCACATCTACCTGGCCTCGCTCACGCCTCTTACCGGCGATCATATACTCCGTGAGAAGGTGAAGCAGGCTGAGAATGTGACCATCCTGACCGAGCACAAGACACTCGAAATCGCAGGGGCGGAGACAGTCACTGGAATGAGGATACGAGACTTGAAGAGTGGACAGGAGATGGACTTGAAAGTGGAAGGGGTCTTCGTCGAAATCGGGCTCACGCCCAATTCCGATTTCGTGAGGGGACTGCTGACCCTCAACGAGCTCGGGGAAATAATGGTGAACTGTTCTTGTGAAACGAGTGTCCCAGGGCTCTACGCGGCTGGCGACGTGACGAACGTTCCCGCAAAACAGATCGTGGTAGCAGCGGGGGAGGGGGCCAAAGCCGCTCTTCAGGCCCATCAATTCCTACAGAAATGCGGCTGACCGGGCCGGCGACCAAAGGTCTCATAGCCAGAGCCTTAGTTCTAAGCCCCAATTTTAGTCGTCTAGGGTGGAGGCTTGAGGCGAGCCAGGTCCTTGGCTGATTCGCCTTAAAAACTGTAATAGGAAGATACCGGTCAAAAAGGGCCCAATCGGCCCCTTTTAGGGGGTGGACGGGATTGGCATTTCTTTAAGTATCTTAATTCATTAGTTTATTTTTTAAGGGGCGGGGAAGGCCGGAGTTCATCGGCGAAGACATTCTGATTTCTGAATATATCTTGAAACGATTGGAGTTTTTCACTTGCCTGGAAAACAGGCATTGTGCTAAATTATTAATAATTACTGCCTGTTACTATCCTCCTTCTACAACTTCTCTACATGTTTTCAACAATACTTGTGGAAAAGGCGGTTCCTGTCGGCCCTAACATGACGGAACCACACGGGATGGCAAGCCGTTCCGTCCTCCTCCATCTTTCGGCGGCCTGCCGACTCCCTTCTTCCTGATTGACGCGCCCTAGTTTGCTGGGGTACAGTATACACCTAAGTCGACACGGGAGCAGCCGTGTAATCTGATTGTCTGGAGTCTGATACTATGACTGAGATCAAATTCGTCGGAAGAGGAGGGCAGGGTGCGGTCATCGCATCGCAGATTCTGGCTAAGGTTTTCTTTATCATGGGCAGGTATCCGCAGTGTTTTTCTGTCTTCGGTGGGGAAAGGAGGGGCGCTCCCGTTGCGAGCTTTCTGAGGGTCGACGATAAAAGGATTCTCCTCAAATGCGAGATCAGAAACCCTGATCACATGATTTACATGGCCCCCGATCTTGTGGATGAAGGTGAGGTCCAATCGAGCCTGAAACCCGGCGGTCTGATTCTCATCAACAACGCACTCACTACGAACGAATTCGCCGGCCTGCGCAAGTACCGCCTCGCTCTTATAGACGCCCTTGCAGTGGCCGAAGGAATGGGCATGGGAGCCACTATCAACACGGCTATATTGGGAGCTTACTCGCGGGCAAGCAACGACGTACCCATGGATTATCTGGAACAAGCGATCAGGGAAACGGTCCCGGCAAAGATCGAAGCAAATATTGGGGCGGCACGGCGGGCCTTCGAATCGACCCGTCTGGTGAGCGGCCTATAGCCCACAATTTGGGAGCGAGAAAATATGGACCATCGGGAAATAACGATCAAAGACATAGAACGGGTGGCTCCTTTTTCCAGGGGATCGACAGAGATCTTCCTCACCGGCTTATGGAGCGGAAGGAAGCCTGTGTGGGTGGAGAAGACCTCACCCTGCCGCCAGGCATGTCCCATAGGCAACGATATAGCCAGGGCCTTCTCCTACGCATCGAAAGGCGACATAGACGAAGCCTTGCGTGTCTACAGGGAGGATAACCCTCTGCCGGGAGTCTGCGGCCGCATCTGCTACCATCCATGTCAGACGGACTGCAACAGGAAAGAGCTTGACGAGGCAATCAATATACGCGGTTTCGAGCGATTCCTATCCGACCACGGTCAGATTGATACGAGGCTGGTCGCCCCGGCCGGCACGCGGCAGGAAAAGGTGGCTATCATAGGATCGGGTCCTGCGGGCCTGTCGGCGGCCTATCACCTGGCACGCCTTGGCTTTCCCGTGACGATCCTTGAAGCCCTGCCCGAGCCGGGGGGTATGCTCCGCTACGCAATTCCCGAATACCGCCTTCCCAAAGATATCCTCCATAGAGAAATAGGCTATATTCGCGAGATGGGAGTGGAAATAAAGACAAACGTCCGGATAGGCAGGGATATCTCCCTCGCCGATGTGAGAAAGGAGTACCAGGCGGTTTTCATCGCGGTAGGGGCCCACGCGGGCCGGCCCTTGTCCATCGAAGGGGAAGATCTGCCCGGAGTAATGGAAGGAATCGATTTTCTCAAGAAGATCAACCTCGGGGAGCGAGTCGGGCTGGGCGAGAAGGTCGCGGTGATAGGCGGCGGAAACACTGCTATCGACTGTGCCAGGGTAGCGAGACGAATGGGGGCGCAGGAGGTCACCATTTTCTATCGGCGGTCGCGTGCGGAGATGCCGGCCCTCCCGGAGGACGTCACCGCGGTCGAGGCCGAAGGGATCAAGATCGAATTTCTCTGCACCCCGGTGCGACTCGTCGCAGATAAAGGCCGGGTGTCAAAAATGGAGGCGATCCGCATGGAACTGGGTGAGCCTGACTCGAGCGGCCGGCCGAGACCAATGCCGGTCAAAGGTTCTGAAATCGCACCTTCCATGGATACCATTATCGCGGCGGTCGGTCAAAAGCCGGAAGTCGGTTTTCTTCGGGAACTCGGAGTACCGGTCAACAGCAGTGGTATGATCGAGACTTCGGTCTACACGGGAGAGACATCGGTCGAAGGGATATTCGCCGGCGGTGACAGCGCCGGGACAAAGGCATTCGTGGCTGACGCCATAGCGAGTGGAAAACAGGCTGCCCTGGCCATTTCCTGTTATTTAGACGGAAGGGATGCGAAAGAGGAGCTGACACGCCACAGAGTCGGCAGCGGGCCGGCCGTCTCCTTCCGCCACTTCCTGTCGCCTGATGCTTACGGCGTCGACCTCAAGAAAATAGCAACTTACGACAAGCTCAACACGATTTGCTTTCCCTATGCTCCACGCAACGACTCACCCGACCTGCTCAAACCCGGGGAAACAGTGAAAAATTTCAAGGAGACGGTCGGCGGGCTTGACCCAGGCCTCATGGAAGCAGAGATCGCGCGATGCTTCAAGTGCGGTACCTGCACTCAGTGCGACCTTTGCTTCTTGCTGTGTCCCGACATTTCCATAGTAAAAGCCGGGGATAACGGATACACCTTAAAGACAGACTATTGCAAGGGGTGCGGCGTCTGCTCCGCTACGTGTCCGAGGAACGCGTTGGAGATCGGAGGTGGCCAATGAGACAGCTCCTTGCCGGCAACTACGCGGTCGCCGAGGCTGTTCGCCTCGCCAGGGTGCAGCTCGTTGCTGCCTACCCCATAACCCCTCAAACGCCGATTTACGAGAAGCTTTCGGACATGGAGAACGAAGGCCGCCTCCCAGGCATCATGATGCGGACCGAATCGGAGCATTCGGCCATGGCCGCGTGCATTGCCGCTTCTCTCACCGGTGTCCGCACATTCACCGCTACCGCGTCTCAGGGTCTGGCCCTTATGCACGAGATGCTCCACTTTGCTGCGGGCAACCGGGTCCCCATCGTGATGTGCAATGTCAACCGCGTCATCTCCGTGCCATGGGCCTTTGGAAGCGACCAGTCCGACAGCCTCTCCCAGCGGGACACAGGGTGGATGCAGTTTTATTGCGAAGACGCTCAGGAGGCTTTCGACACGGTAATTCAGGCATACAAGATTGCGGAAGCAGTGCTCTTTCCAGTAATGGTAGCCATCGACGGCTTCTTTACCTCACACTTCATCGAGCCCATCGAAATACCCGATCAGGACTCGATAGACGCCTTTCTGCCGCGGTTCTGCCTGCCGACGAGATTCAACATAGAAGACCCTGCATACGTGGCGAACGTGGTCAACGCAGAACAATACATGGGGTACCGCCAGACAAGCTTCGAAGATATGGAGAAATCCAGACCGGTTATAGAACAAGTCAACAAAGAGTACAAGGAGATCATGGGCAGGGGCTACGGCGTAATCGAGACTGTCGACACACAGGACGCGGAGATCGTCTTAGCCACGAGCGGCGCAATGACGAGTACCGCACGAGTGGCCATAGAATCGTTACGCTCGAAGGGCATCAAGGTGGGGCTCCTCAAGATGAAGGCTTTCAGGCCCTTTCCCACGGAAGAGGTGAGATCGGCCCTGAAACACGTGCCCAAGGTGGCAGTGCTCGATAGAAACATTTCTCTTGGCAAGGGCGGGATATGGTGCCAGGAGGTCAAGGCGGCCCTCTATCCTCTGAAGGAGCGGCCGGTCGTCACCGGCTATATCGCCGGTATTTGCGGCGCCGACGTGTCACCGGATATGATAGAGAACATGGTCACCCGGACCCTCTATGAGGAAACACCCGCGGACCTGCCCATATGGGTACGGAGGGATTAGAGATGACGGCTCAAGAGATGGCAAGAGAATATATGCGGCCGGGCCACATGGCCTGCCCGGGGTGCGGTGAAGCCACGACCATGCGGCTCGTGCTCAAGGTCCTTGGAGAGAAGACGGTCATGGTCATCCTCCCGTCGTGCGTGGGGGTTATCAGTGCGACCTATCCGAACAGCACCTTTTCCGTGCCATGTTTTCATTCTGCTTTCGAGATAGCGGCGCCGACGGCTTCGGGAATATCGAATGCCCTGAAGCTCCAGGGGCGGGATGATGTAACGACCCTGGCCTTCGCCGGAGACGGGGGCACCTTCGACATAGGCCTTCAGTCCCTCTCGGGCGCTGCCGATCGGAACGACAACTTCATCTACGTATGCCTCGACAACGAGGCGTATATGAACACGGGTATCCAGTCGAGCTCTTCGACCCCGCAGAACGCCTGGACCATGACGACCCCCGGCGGGCGGCGGGGGAGGAAGAAGAAGCTCATGCAAATCATCGCGGCCCACAGGATCCCTTATGCGGCGACCGCCTCCATGGGCCATCCCCTGGACCTCATGGAAAAAATAGGTCGGGCAAAAGAGATCAAGGGGACCAAGTTCATCCACACCCTGACCCCGTGCGCCACAGGATGGAGGATGGCCGAGGACCTGTCGGCAAAGGCAGCCCAGCTCGCGGTGGAGACTAAACTCTTTCCACTTTTCGAGATCATTGACGGCAAGGAATACCGGATCACCCACGAGCCCAAGGGCTTACCTGTAAGTGACTATGTGCGGATGCAGGGTCGGTACAAACACTTCACCCCTGAAGATATCGCCCGGCTCCAGAAAGAAGTGGACGAGGATTGGGCCGAGCTCATGGCGTTGACAAAGCGGTGCTGACTTGATAGAGAAGCTGATCATCCCCGATGCCATCACCATCCGCAAGAAGGTCCACAATCACATACGGGAGGAGATCCTCAGCGGAAAGATCGGCCCCAACGAGCGTCTCATCGAGGCGAGAATCGCCAGAAGCATCGGCACCTCCAGAACACCGGTAAGAGAGGCCCTTCACAGTCTGGAACTGGAGGGGCTTATCGAGTCGATCCCGAGGGTAGGTTACCGCGTGAGACAGATGAGCGATTCCGAGGCGAAGGAGATATGGGAGATAAGGGTTCTCATAGAAGGTCTCGCGGCGCGCTGGGCCTGTGAAAACTGCCGGGACAGCCTTGCAGCGGAGCTCAAGAAGAACATAGCTTTGTCCGAGAAAGGGGTTTCTGAGGGCAAGATCGCCTCCTTCGTCGATCTCGACGGTCAATTCCACGAAATCATCGCCCGGCTGAGCGGGGGAAGGCGCCTCCTCGAGCTTGCCCAGTCTCTGAGGCGTTATGCCCTTAGGTACCGATTGGAGAGTATCTGTCTGCCCGACACGGCACTCCGTGCCATAGAAGGTCACAAGAACATCCTCGCAGCCGTCGAAAAGAATGACCAGGAGCTGCTTTCACGGGCAATATCAGAGCACATCGAACAATCCAAGCAGGACACCCTCCGCTATGCTTTTCAGAATGAAGGTGAAAAGAAAAAGAAAGATTGACATACCAAAACATTTCCCTTAACATGACTATCATTTGGGCTCACGCGCGTGTGCGAGGCCGACGCCTGAAACCGTGCAATCCCCGAATTAGCTTGGCAGATAAGGACGAACGCTTTTCAATCGATGGGGAGTTATGTTGAGGGGGAAGATTCAACCACTTACACGTTCCGGATAGTTTTTCGGAAAATCCTGCCGGACATCGACTCCATCGCCATGCCAAGGAGAGAATCATAGTGGAGCGCTACCTCAACTACGAGGGAGGGAAAATGTTCTTCTCTCTCCCTTCTCAATGGCACGTGATTTCGGATGAGGACCGACCTCCCGCTCCGATTCTGAAGGACGTCCAGGCAGAGGTCAAGCGTGCCCTCGACAACCCGATTGGATCGCCATCCATCGAAGAGATTGCAAGACAGGGTATGGATACAGTCCTCGTCTTCGACGACCCGGAGAGGCCCACTCCGGTTTATCACGCACTTCCCGAAATAATGAACAGGCTCAACAAAGCGGGTGTCCAAGACGGGCATATGAACGCCATCTGCGCAACGGGCACCCATCGGACCCCGACGGAAGAACAGTTGAGGGCCAAGGTCGGTGATGAAGTGTTCTCCCGCCTCAAGGGCCGCGTCTTCTCCCATGACGCCAAGTCTTCGGAGAATATTACCATAGGCAGGACCCACAGGGGAGGCATCGTCGAACTCAACAAAACGGTTGCCATGGCAGACCTGATCATAGGGATAGGTGAATGTATGGCCCATCCTGCAGCCGGGTTCGGTGGGGGCTACAAGATCATCATGCCCGGGGTAGCGTCCTACCGCTCGGTTGCCGAGCACCACTTCGCTTTCATGCGGCACAAGAACACCAGGGTAAGCATGACCGATGGGAACCCCTTCTGGGAAGAAATCACGGATGCAGGGCGCCTTTCGAGACTGGCTTTTAAATTCGACTTCGTGATGAATGAAAAGAAGGAGGTAATCAGGGCCTTCGCAGGTCACCCCGAGGCCGAGCAGCGGGAGGCAGCGCGCCTCGTCGAATCGCTTTTCCTCGTGGAGCTACCCGGCTACGCAGACATCACCATTACCTCCGCTTCACCCATGGAAATAGGCGTGCAGGCAACGAAGTCCCTGGCCATGGCCGGCCTTTGCACCCGTAAAGGCGGCACCATAGTCTGGGTCGCCTCTCAGAAGCAGGCAGGGCCGATCCTTCCTCTGATAAAAGAGATGGGAAAGTCTGCATCGGCAAACGAGGTCCACCGTGGTTTCGTGAAAGGCATTATTCCAGAGCACCTCGGGGCTTTCGGCATTTCTTACGTCATGCAGATCGTCAGTTTCAAGCAACAGGCGGAGAAATTCAATATCATTCACGTCACCGAAGGTTTGACGCCGGGGCAGGTGAGGATGATGGGGATGACTCACTCGAATGATTTGCAGGCTACCATAGAGAGGCTTGCGAAAGAAATCCCCGCCTGCAAAGTCGCCGTTTTCCCCTCCGGCGGAAATATTATCCCGAAGGTGCGTTCATGACTCGGCCTTCGACATATTTGTCGGACAGTTCAACAAGGCAGCACCCGTTTTTGTCGACTTATGCCGCCTTCGATACTCGCTGGCGGGCGTCAGGCATCATCGTGCGGCGGAACAGGTGGCATGGTTGTTGCTTGATTAAGAATTGTTTGCACGGGAGACTCGACCGACGATTTCATGCTTCTGTTGGTCTGCTGCACTCATTGGTTGAAACGGGACTCCGTCCTTCAGAATCGGCAACGGTCGGCCTCGTGAACCTTTTCTCGCCCGACTGCCACGCGACGCTCACGTAGGGGGGCACCGCCGGCGAGAGTTGTCGCTTCTTTCGAATAAGGGCGGAACAGACCGTAAAGAAGGAAGGGGAGATACTCGGGGGGAAGTTCGTTCCGCCTGATTTATCAGGCCCGGAACACGAGGGTAAAATACACATCCAAGAATCGGAGGAGAGAGATTTGAGGGAACAAAGAGGGCTGGTAAAACGTTGGTGGTGGCTTGCGCTCGTGGTTGTCTGCCTCATTGTCGGCGCCGCTTTCTATGCGAAGGGCAAAGGGGGCCAGGCGGCGACAGTCGAACAAATACAGGCTACAGCGCGGCCTGTGCCGGTGGCTGCCGCCCCGGTCCGAAAAGGGGACATGAACGTTTACATCAATGGGCTAGGGTCGGTGGTCCCCCTGAATACGGTCACGGTGAGAAGCCGTGTGGACGGCCAGCTTATGGAGGTGCTTTTCAAGGAAGGGCAGACCGTGACAAAAGGGCAGCTCCTCGCGACCATCGACCCCAGGCCTTTCGAAGTACAGCTCTCGCAGGCCCAAGGGCAGATGGCGCACGACGATGCCCTACTGAAGAACGCCCGGATCGACCTCGATCGCTACAAGGTCCTCTGGCAGCAGGATTCGATCCCGAAGCAACAGCTCGACACCCAGGAGGCCTTGGTACTTCAGTTTGAAGGCCAAATCAAAACGGATCAGGCTCAGATCGACAGCGCCAAGCTGCAGCTCATTTACAGCCGTATCACCTCTCCTATTACCGGAAAGATCGGCCTTCGTCTCGTGGATCCAGGGAACATCATCCATGCCGCGGATGCGAACGGTTTTGTCGTCATCACGCAGCTTGAGCCCATTACGGTCGTCTTCCCCATCCCCGAGGACAATCTTCCACCCGTAATCCAGGCACTCAAGGAGGGGAGGCATCTGTCGGTGGAAGCTTACAACCGCGAGCAAACACAAAAGCTCGCAACGGGCGTGCTCCTCACGACCGACAACCAGATCGACCCGACCACGGGGACAATAAAACTCAAGGCGAATTTTGACAATAAAGGTAATCAGCTTTTTCCAAATCAGTTCGTCAATGCCGCCCTCTTGATCGACGTGAAAAGGAACGCCCTCATCATGCCTGCCGCCGCCTTGCAGCGGGGGGCTCAAGGCAATTACGTCTACGTGATAAAGCCTGACCATACTGCCACCGTCCGCCCGGTTGTCATCGGAGACATTCAGGGTGGGGTGGCCTCCGTCACGTCAGGCCTATCTGAAGGAGACCTTGTCGTCGTGGATGGAGCCGAGCGCCTCAGAGAAGGGGCCAAGGTAGAAATGAGGGGACAGACAGGCGGTCAGCGGAGCCAAGGCGGGCAAAATACCACCACCTCGAAACGGAGTAAGTAATGAACCTGTCCCGCCCCTTTATTCTGCGGCCGGTCGCGACTACCCTGCTCATGGCCGCCATTCTCCTCGCAGGCTTCGTCGCCTATCGTCAGTTGCCTGTTTCGGCCCTGCCCGAAGTCGATTATCCGACCATCCAGGTAAGGACCTTTTATCCCGGCGCCAGCCCCGACGTCATGGCGTCATCCGTCACGGCGCCCCTCGAGCGCCAGTTCGGCCTGATGCCCGGGCTGAGCCTCATGACGTCGACGAGCTCCAGCGGAAGTTCTGTCATCACCCTACAGTTCAGCCTTGATCTGGGCCTTGACGTGGCAGAGCAGCAGGTTCAGGCATCAATCAACGGGGCCTACAACTTCCTTCCCTCCGATCTACCCACTCCGCCGGTCTACAGTAAGGTGAACCCTGCCGATACACCGATCCTGACTCTGGCTCTGACCTCGAAGACCCTCCCTCTGCCGCAGATAGAGGATTTGGCAGACACGAGGTTTGCCCAGAGAATCTCCCAGTTACCGGGAGTAGGGTTGGTGAGTATCAGCGGCGGCCAGCGACCGGCCGTGCGGGTCAACGTCAACCCCAAGGCGCTGGCAGCCTACGGTTTAACCCTCGAAGACGTGAGGGCCGCCCTCGGGGCGGCAAACGTCAATCAGGCGAAGGGCACCTTCGACGGTCCGCGCCAGGCCTACATCATAGGGGCCGACGATCAGCTTTTTTCAAGCGGCCAGTATAAGCCCATCATCATCGCATACAGAAATGGAGCCCCTGTAACACTCTCCGACATCGCGGATACGATCGACGACGCGGAAAACGTGCAGCAGGCAGCGTGGATGAACAACACGCCCGCCGTGATCCTCAATATTCAGAGGCAGCCGGGGGCCAACGTCATTCAGGTAGTGGACAGGATTAAGACCCTCCTGCCCCGGCTTCGAAGCTCGCTCCCCCCATCGGTGCAGGTATCCACCCTGACCGACCGGACCACCACGATCCGCGCATCCGTCAGGGACGTGGAATTCGAGTTGATGCTCGCGGTCGCCCTGGTGGTGCTCGTCATCTTCCTGTTCTTGAGAAACCTGTCGGCCACGGTCATTCCGAGCATCGCCGTTCCCCTCTCCCTCGTGGGCACCTTTGGCGCCATGTACCTTCTCGGCTTCAGCCTCAACAACCTTTCCCTGATGGCCCTCACCATTTCCACGGGCTTTGTCGTCGATGACGCCATTGTCATGATCGAGAATATAGCGCGGTACATAGAAGCAGGTGAGAAGCCGCTCCAGGCTGCCCTCAAGGGCTCCAAACAGATCGGTTTCACCATCCTATCTCTCACCGTTTCCCTCATTGCCGTGCTCATCCCCCTTTTGTTCATGGGCGATATCGTAGGAAGGCTCTTCCGGGAATTCGCTATTACCCTCGGAGTGACTATCCTCTTTTCTGCCGCGGTATCACTCACCCTGACTCCCATGATGTGTGCGAGAATCCTGAAACATACTCCCGAGGAACAGCAAGGAGGCCTTTTCAAGGCGTCCCAAAGGGTCTTTGACCGGATTATTGAATTTTATGGCAAAACGCTCAGATGGGTCCTCGCGCGTCAGACGGCAACCATGGTGGTTGCTGCAGGAACCCTGGTCCTCACAGTGGTCCTCTACGTGATGGTGCCGAAGGGTTTCTTTCCGATAGAAGACACAGGCGTCATCCAGGGCATCACCGAGGCCTCCCAATCGATCTCCTTTTCGTCAATGGCGCAGCACCAGCAGGCACTTTCGGAAGTCATTCTTCGCGACCCTGCTGTCGAGAACCTTTCCTCCTTTATTGGTATTGACGGTACCAATTCTACCCTCAACAGCGGCCGCATCCTCATCAACCTGAAACCCCTTGCCGAAAGGAAGGAAAGCGCGAGCGACGTCATCGCCCGGCTTCAACCCGAGGTGGCCAAGGTGGAAGGCATCGCCCTTTTCATGCAGCCCGTTCAGGACCTCACGGTCGATGCTCGCGTCAGCAGGACCCAGTTTCAGTACACCATGGAAGACCCTGACGCAAAGGAGCTTTACGCCTGGGCGCCCAGACTAGTGAACGCCCTGAACCAGCGGCCCGAGCTTCGGGACGTGAGCAGCGATCAACAGGATAAAGGGCTTCACCTCAGTGTCGCCATAGACCGGGGCACGGCGTCGCGCTTCGGCATCCTTACGTCGAATATCGACGATGCCCTTTATGATGCTTACGGACAGCGGATGGTATCGACCATTTTTACGCAATTGAACCAGTATCGCGTCATCTTGGGCGTCAAACCCGAGTACACGCAAGACCCGGCGCAGCTGGGGTCGATCTATCTTCGCGGCTCCAGCGGCGGCCAGGTACCGCTCTCCGCCATAACTCAGGTGTCCGAGACAACGGGCCCCATCCTTGTAGCCCGCCAGGGGCAGTTTCCATCCGTCACGGTCTCCTTTAACTACCAACAAGGCGTTTCTCTCGGGAAGGCGGTGGAGGCGGTCGATGACGCAGCCCGGAAGCTCCAGATGCCCGCGAGCATCAGCGGGAGCTTCCAGGGGACAGCCCAGGCCTTCAGGACATCCCTGTCGAGTGAGCCGCTCCTTATACTCGCGGCCCTCATAACGGTCTATATCGTGCTCGGTATTCTTTACGAAAGCTACATCCATCCGATCACGATCCTCTCCACCCTGCCCTCGGCAGGAGTGGGCGCCATTCTCGCTCTCCTTATGTTTCGAACTGAATTCACCATAATCGCCCTTATCGGCATCATCCTGCTCATAGGCATAGTCAAGAAAAATGGCATCATGATGGTCGATTTCGCTCTCGAGGCGGAGCGTAAAGAAGGCAAGCCGGCCGTTGAGGCGATCTACCAGGCGTCGCTCTTGAGGTTTCGCCCCATCATGATGACGACCATGGCGGCTCTTCTCGGCGCGTTGCCCCTTGCGCTGGGCAGGGGCGTCGGATCGGAGCTGCGCCACCCCCTCGGTATCTCTATCGTCGGCGGCCTCATCATCAGCCAGCTCCTCACCCTTTATACGACTCCGGTGATCTATCTCGGATTCGACAGGCTCGCTAAACGGGTGAGACGAAACAAAACGAATAAGGCTGTGACCGACGGACCCGAGCCGATTTCGCCATGAACATCTCCTCTCCCTTTATCCAAAGGCCCATCGCCACAACACTGCTCACGATAGCAGTAGCCCTCGCCGGGGCCGTCGCCTTTCGCCTGCTCCCCGTCTCACCTCTGCCTCCGGTAGACTACCCGACTATAAACGTGTCCGCTGCGCTTCCGGGCGCCGATCCGGAAACCATGGCGACCTCGGTAGCTGCGCCCCTCGAGCGTCAGTTCGGCCATATCGCTGACGTGACCGAGATGACGTCGACGAGCTATCGCGGTTCCACCTCCATTACCCTCCAGTTCGATCTGAACCGCGACATCAACGGAGCGGCCAGGGACGTTCAGGCGGCAATTGATGCGGCCCGGGGCTTTTTGCCGTCCAATCTTCCGGCACCGCCGCGATACTGGAAATGGAATCCTGCCGACTCGCCGATTCTCGTCCTGAGCCTCCAGTCGGACATCCTCAACACTGCCCAGATATACGACGCGGCCCAGAGCGTGATGGGACAAAAGCTCTCCCAGTTGGACGGCGTCGGTCAGGTATTCATAGGTGGTGCCTCCCTTAGAGCGGTGAGAGTGGAGCTCAATCCAACAACTCTGAACAAATACGGCATCGCTTTAGAGGATGTCCGGGGTGTTCTGAGCAAGACCACCGTTGACCGTCCCAAAGGGCAGACTCTCCAACCGGGACAGAAACTGGATAATCGACGCTAACGATCAGCTCGACTACGCACGACAGTATGCGCCCGTCGTAGTCACTTATAGGTCGGGTGCGGCAGTAAGGCTGTCCGATTTGGGCAGCGTACAAGACTCGGTGGAGGATCTCAGGACGACCGGCCTCGTTAACGGGAAGGGGGCCATCATGGTGATGATCTTCCGCCAGCCGAACGCCAACATAATCGAGACCGTAGACCGGGTCAACGAGGCGCTTCCCCAGCTCGTCGCCTCTATGCCGGGCAGCATCAACTACAAGGTTATTCAGGACCGTACGCCGCCGATCCGGGGTTCCCTTCGTGATGTCGAGATCAACCTCATAATATCCTTCCTCCTCGTGATACTGGTGGTTTTCGCGTTCCTCCGGAGCGTGCGGGCCACCGTAATCCCCGCCGTGGCTGTGGCGGCATCTCTCATCGGTACTTTCGGTGTTATGTACCTGTGCGGCTATAACCTCGACAACCTTTCCCTCATGGCCCTCACCATCGCCACCGGCTTCGTCGTCGATGATGCAATCGTCGTGCTCGAGAACACGACGCGTCATGTGGAGTTGGGGGAATCGGCCATGGCTGCCGCCTTTGCCGGCTCCAAGGAGATCGGCTTCACCGTCCTCTCCATGAGCTGCTCCCTCGTCGCCGTTTTCATACCCATCCTTCTCATGGGTGGCATGGTGGGCCGCCTCTTCCGGGAATTTGCCGTCACCCTATCGACGGCTATCGCCGTCTCCCTGGTCCTGTCGCTCACCACCACACCCATGATGTGCGCGCGGCTCCTTCGTCCCAGTAAGGGGCGCGAGCACGGCCACATTTACAGGGTAAGCGAAAACGCCTTCGACCGTATGCGGGCCTACTACGACGTATCGCTCCGCTGGGCCCTGCGTCACCGCCTGCTTATGCTTCTCATCGTCCTCGTCACGGTGGCCACGAACGTATACCTGTTCATTATAATCCCCAAAGGCTTCTTCCCTGAACAGGATACGGGCAGGATCGGCGGCATGATCCAGGCAGACCAGGATGTCTCATACCAATCGATGAAAGCAAAGCTTACCCAGGTGTTGAGCATTATCGGGAGCGACCCTGATGTGGAGTTCATCGGCGGCTTCACCGGAGGCAGCGGTGGGGGTGGAACCCCTGCAAACGTCGGACGTATGTTCATCTCCCTCAAGCCTTTCGGCCAACGCAAGGACAGCTCGGCCCAGTTCATCGCGAGGCTTCGGCCGAAGCTCGCCCACGTGGCGGGCGCCCCCACCTACCTTCAACCCGTCCAGGATATCCGTGTAGGCGGAAGATCGGCCAACGGCATGTACCAATATACCCTGGAGAGCGATAACCTCGCCCAGCTCGTCTCCTGGGCCCCGAGGATGTTGGCGCGGCTGCGGACATTACACAGCCTCGTCGACGTAAGCAGCGATCAACAGAACAAGGGACTCGAGGCCCATCTTGTCATCGACCGGCCCACAGCATCCCGGCTCGGAATCACGCCTCAGATGATCGACGATGTGCTTTACGACGCCTTCGGTCAACGGCAGGTAGCCATCAGATATACTCAGCTCAACCAATACCACGTCATAATGGAGGTCGACCCTGTCTACTGGCAGCAGCCGGATACGCTTCACGACATCTACCTGCGAGGCCGATCCGGGAACATGGTACCTCTGAGTGCCTTTACCCGCCTCGAACGAGTCTCAACGTCGCTCTCGGTGCCTCACCACGGCCAGTTCCCGGCGGTCACCATCTCCTTTAACGTTGCACCGGGAAAGGCCCTCGGGGATGCAGTGACCGAGGTGGAGGAGGCAGCCCGTCAAATGGGAATGCCCGGGGGCATCCGAGGCAATTTCGCCGGCACAGCCCAGGCTTTTCAGGCATCGTTGGCGAACGAGCCGATTCTTATCCTTATGGCGCTCGTGGCGGTTTACATCGTGCTGGGCATGCTCTACGAAAGCTTCGTGCATCCCATTACCATCCTTTCAACTCTGCCTTCGGCAGGGGTGGGAGCAATGTTTGCACTCATCATATCGCGCAACGATCTGACCGTCATAGCCGTGATAGGAATCCTCCTTCTTATCGGCATCGTCAAGAAAAACGGGATCATGATGGTCGATTTTGCCATAGAAACGCAGCGAAAAGAGGGCAGCGCGCCGATGGATGCCATCTATCAGGCATGCTTGCTCCGGTTTCGCCCGATCATGATGACGACCATGGCCGCGCTTCTCGGCGCGCTCCCCCTCGCACTGGGTAGGGGCATCGGTTCCGAGCTTCGAAGGCCCCTCGGCATATCGATCGCGGGCGGCCTTATTTTCAGTCAATTGCTGACCCTTTACACAACACCGGTCATGTATCTCTATCTCGACCGATTAAGGCTAAAAATGAAAGGCTTGTGGCGCAGGGTTGGGCTCGGGAAATCGCAGAAAATAGTATCAGACCAGGAAGGGTTCGAGGTGGAGACATGAGAATGACACCGGAGAAGAATTGGCAAGGGGCTCGACAAAAAGGGCACGATATGGGTTATCGCCCTTGGCAAAGATGGCGAAGCCGGTTCGCGCCGAGGCCTGAAATGGCCGCTGTATGGCGATGCCTCGGCGGCCTCGGCCTGCTTGCCATAGCCCTCCAATTGACCGCGTCCTGCACCGTTGGACCCGACTATGTCAGGCCAGCCGCGCTGACACCTCAGTCTTACAAGGAGAATAAGGACTGGAAGGTCGCAGAGCCGAAGGATCGGCTCGTACGGGGAAAATGGTGGGACCTGTTCAACGACCCGCAACTGTCGGCTCTTGAAGATCAGGTGAACATATCGAACCAGAATGTCGCCCAGGCTGAGGCCCAGTTCCGTCAGGCAAGGGCGCTTGTCCAGGTCGCCAGGTCAGCCTACTTCCCTACGGCCTCGATAGGACCGTCGTGGCAACGTGCCTTTCAGTCGACGCCACAGTCGCCTTCCTATCCGCTCGCCCTCTATTCCCTTCCTGTAGACATATCGTGGGAGCCTGACCTGTTTGGCCGCGTACGAAGAAATGTGGAATCGAACAGTGCCAATGCCCAGGCAGCTGCGGCGAACGTCGAGAACGTCCGTTTAACCATCTGTGCCGAGGTGGCCCAGGACTATTTTCAGTTGCGCGCGCTTGATGCGCAACAACAGCTTCTCGATGCTACCGTGAAGGCGTACAGCAAATCCTTGGATCTCACACAGAACAAGTACACCTCCGGTGTCTCGTCAAGAGGAGATGTTCTCCAGGCCGAAACCCAACTTAGAGCCACTGAAGCACAGGAGATCGACGTGGGCGTGCAGCGCGCACAGCTCGAACACGCAATCGCCGTGCTCGTGGGGAAGCCGGCTTCGGATTTTTCCATACCCGTTGTCCCCCTGGTGGGCGCGCCGCCCCCCATACCTGTGGGCGTACCTTCCGAACTTCTCGAAAGAAGGCCGGACGTCGCGGCCGCGGAGCGGCAAATGGCTGCGGCGAATGCGCAGATAGGCATTGCCATCGCGGCCTATTATCCCAACCTGACGCTGAGCGCCTCCGGGGGTTATCAGACCCTGGATCTCTCTAAACTGCTTACTTGGCCAACCCGGTTCTGGTCCGTCGGCGCATCCCTTGCGGAGCCATTGTTCGAGGGCGGTCTGAGAAAGGCCCAAACAGCCGAGGCCCGCGCAGCTTACGACGCCAGCGTCGCCTCCTACCGACAGACGGTCCTCACGGCCTTTCAGCAGGTCGAGGACAACTTGTCGAGCCTGCGCATCCTCGAACAAGAAGCGGCAAAACAAGAGGAGGCGGTGAAGGCCTCGCAGGATTCCGAAACGGTGATCATGAATCAGTACAAATCGGGCATCGTTTCCTATGTGAACGTGATCGTGGCCCAAGCCACCGAGCTGAGCAATGAGAGGGTCGCTCTGACCATTCAAGGCGAGAGGATGACTGCTGCGGCACTGCTGATAAAGGCCCTTGGAGGCGGCTGGGATGCCTCGGCTTTGTCCAACGTTCTCACGAGCAAGAAATGAGAGGCTCCGCAGAATTTCCACCGACTCAGGCTCAGGAAAAGCAAGGCGGCAATTTTTGTCGACTCTTTTTGCAGGGCATCGACATTTATCGCTTCGAGGTCGGATCTGCTCTTCGTTTCTGGTCATTATTGGCAGGAAGAAACAGCCACGCATGGCACGTCGATTGCTTTAACCGGACTGAAGCGGAGCCAGGTCCGGACCCGTGCGGGGATCGACCTTCATCGTCAAGCTACGGAGGAAAAGAATATGAAGATAAAGCTACTGGTAGTGTCAGTTCTCCTCTCCCTTATTTCCCTTAGCGCCTGTGCATCGGAAGATTACAATACCCAGAAGGGCGCTGCCATTGGCGCAATCGGCGGTGCACTCGCCGGTCAGGCCATCGGCAGGAACACCGCAGGCACCCTGATAGGCGCGGCCGGTGGAGCTCTCGTGGGAGCTGTCGCGGGAAACGCCATCGACCAGACGAATCAGGAAAAACGTACTCAAGCCCAGGCAGCTCAGATGCAGGCTCAGGCTCAGGTGCCTCCGCCGCAGCCGGCCTACACCCCGCCTCCACCACCGCCGCAATCGGCTCCGCAGTCGGGTGCCGGACAATGGGTAGATGTGCCGGGGCAGTGGGTCAACGGCACATGGGTGCCCGCCCACAAGACCTGGGTCTCAGAGAATCAGTCCCAGGGTGAGGTCGCAGGCGGGCCTCCGCCCCCTGCGTACGTACCTCCCACGCCGCCCGACATGGCCCCTATAGCCGGCACATACGTCTATTTCGTGCCCGGCATCAACGTCGATATTTTCTTCTATCATGGATACTGGTATCGACCCTGGGGAGGCTACTGGTATTGGGCACCCGCTTATGGCGGACCTTGGGCTTTCCTGCCTTCACGCCGTGTGCCTCGCGTCCTGATAACGCTCCCGTCCGGGTGGCGTAGGTTACCGCCCGGTTATCACCCCGTCCCCTATGCTGAATTTCACAACAACTGGCAAAGATGGGAGCGGGAAAGATACTGGGATCATCGATAGAAAAAGGCCTGACGGCTCTCACTCCGGAAAATTACCGGAGTGAGAGCCCGCGATCTTTTGTGGCACTGCACCGACGACCGGCTTACACTGTAGAATCATAACGGCTGCTTTCGGCTTATCCGGAAAGCATCCGTACGTGCACGTTTCGATGGAGGGAAAAATGAATATCGTCAGTATCATAGGCAGTCCTAACGGAACCAAAGGAAGCACGGGAGCGCTGCTCAAAATCGTCCTCGAGGGCGCCGAAAGCTTGGGGGCCAAAGCCGAGACCTTCGTCATCAAAAGCCAGGAGGTGAAGCCCTGTCTGGCCTGCGACACGTGCCACAAGAAAGGCACCTGCCCTCAAAAGGACGCATTTCCCCAAATCAAAGAAAAGGTAATGGCGGCGGATGGTCTCATTCTTGCCACACCAAACTATATTTCCCACGTGAGCGCGCAGATCAAGGCCTTCTTCGATCGATGCTGCGGGATCGTCCATTGTCAGGGCTTCCAAGGAAAGTACGGAGCTGCGGTGGTAACCTCGGGAGGCGGCGATGAAAAGCCGATCACCGAATATATGAACCAATTCCTCGCGGTCACCGGCGCAATCCCCGTTGGAGCAGTATGGGCCACCATGGCAGGCGTTCAGGGGGTCAACTTTCCCGAAGAAATCAGGAAACAGGCCTTTGCCCTAGGCGAGAAGCTCGTAACTGCTTGGAAGAACAGGGAAAAAAGTTCGGATTACAGCCAAGTGACCGCTCAATTCGCCGATCGTATGCGCTCCTTGATCCTCTGGAGAAAGGAAGAGTGGCCCTACGAGTACGAGTTCTGGAAGGAGCATCGGGGGCTGTAAGTCTCGGTGGGGCTCGGAAGGACAGATCTTTCTATGTCCCGGTTCAGCGCCGCTCCTGAGTCTCGGCCCCTTTGGGCTCTCTTGTGCCTATTCTCTGGGTAACAACATAGAATACGGGCACGAAGGGGATAGCGAGTGAGGTCGAGGCAAGCATTCCCCCGAAGACTACCGTACCGATGGCCCGTTGGCTCGCGGCCCCTGCTCCAGTGGCGAACAGCAGGGGGGTTACTCCAAGGATGAAGGCAAACGAGGTCATGACTATGGGCCGAAAACGCCGACTCGTAGCCTCGATCGCCGCCTCTGTAATACTCATTCCCTGGGCTCTCAGATCCCGTGCGAACTCAACAATGAGAATGGCGTTCTTGCTCGCCAGGGCGATCATCAGGACCAACCCGATCTGAGTATAGATGTTGCTGTCAAAACCGCGGGCCATCAGCCCCACGAGGACACCCACGAGTGCCATGGGCACTGCGAGAATAACCGCCGCAGGTGACGTCCAACTTTCATAGAGGGCCGCAAGGACCATGAAAACAAGGGTGAGGGACAGGGCGTAAATGAAGTAGGCCTGGTGGCCGACCCGTTCTTCCTGATAGCTCGTCGCCGTCCACTCGTAAGACATGCCCCGTGGAAGTGCGCGTGCCGCTACCTGTTCCATGGTGGCCAAGGCCTGGCCCGAGCTGAAGCCCGGGGCTGCCGATCCGAAGATCGGGGCCGCAGGGTAAAGGTTGTACCGTGTGACGAGCTCCGAGCCCACGGCCCTGTTCACTTCGATGAGGCTGCCGAGGGGTACCATTTCTCCCAGGCTATTCCGTGTATAGAGACGTGAGATATCCTCGGCCGACACTCTGTATTGATCATCAGCCTGTATGTAAACCTGATAAACCTGATTGAACTTATTAAAGAGGTTAACGAAGGATGACCCCAAATAGGAGGCGAGGGTCTGGAATACGTTGGTCAGGGGAACCTGAAAGGAGAGGGCTTTAGTCCTGTCTATATTAAGATATATCTGAGGGCTCTTGGCGTCGAAGCTCGTGGTCAGGCCTCTCAGGTTACTCCGGGAATTACCCTCCTCGATAACCCCACTCGCCGCGGCCTCAAGTCCCTGAAGCCCCGCACCGCCCCGGTCTTCTACCATCATTTCGAACCCGCCGGTCTGACCCAGGCCTCTTATGGGGGGAGGTATGACGACGAAAGCCACAGCATCCTGGATCCGGGAAAGGTCACGGTTGAGGCTCGCCACGATCCTTTCCTGGCTCTCGGCCCGTTCCCGTTCACTCCAATCCTTGTAGATGACGAAGGTCGTGTTGATATTGGACACATTGGCAGCGTCGAGGACCGAGTAGCCTCCGATGGTCACCCAGCTCGAGACCCCGGGGGTCTTTTTGAGTATGGCATCGATGCGTGTCGCGATCTCTTGTGTTCTTGGTAGAGAAGAGGCGTCGGGGAGGCGCACGAGAAGAATGCCGTACCCCTGATCCTCGGTAGGCAAAAAGCCCGTGGGTCGGCGTTCGAACTGCCAGCCGGCCAGAAGAATGATGGCAAGGAAGACCACGAGGGTCGGAATAGGGTGGTTCACCATCCGGCGCACAAGACCCATGTATGGCCGTTTACCGGCCTCATAGGCGCGGTTGAAGCCACGATAGAACCAGTTGGGCCGTTTGTCCTTTCTCGGTCGAAGGTAGAGGGCGCACTGGGTCGGCTTGAGGGTGATGGCGTTAATGGCGCTGATCACGGCTGTGGCAGCTATGACGAGCGCGAATTGACGGAAGATCTGGCCTGTTATGCCCGGAAGGAATGCGGCAGGCAGGAAAACAGCTATCAGGGCCATGGTAATGCCCATGATCGGTCCTGTCAACTCGCTCATGGCCCTGATAGCCGAATCCCTCGGAGAGAGTCCCTTGTCTATGTAGTAAGCGCTGTTTTCGACGATGACGATAGCATCGTCGACCACGATGCCTACGGCGAGGACCAGGGCAAAGAGGGTCATCAGGTTGATGGTGAAGCCTAGGGCTTTCATGGCCGCGAAAGCACCGATTATGGTGACCGGCACGGTAGTCGCGGGAACGAGGAGAGCGCGAAAGCTTTGAAGGAATACCATAATTACCACGAGCACAAGTATTCCGGCTTCAAAGAGGGTCTCGTGCACCTTTGAAACGGCTTCCCTGACGAACCTCGTCGTGTCGAATCTGATGGTATACTTCAGCCCTTCGGGAAAGTCCTTGCTCATGTTGTCGAGGGCAGCGTATACGCGATCGGCAACTTCGATGGCATTCGCCTCGGGAAGGGCGAAGACGACGATCTGGGCGGAGGTGAGGCCGCCCGTGTTGGCGAAATTGGAGTAATACTCCTGTCCCAACTCTACCCTGGCGATGTCACGAATCCGCACGATCTGGGAAGCGGGGCCCGAGGCGGTCTTCACAATGATGTCTTCGAACTGGTCGACGTCGGTGAGCCTGCCGAGACTGTTGATGGTAAACTGGAAGGGCTGATCGGGAGGGACGGGTGGTCCTCCGAGCTGCCCCGCCGTTACCTGGACGTTCTGGTCGTTGACGGCGTTCAGCACGTCGGTAGTGGTGAGGTTGAACTGGGTAAGTCTGTTAGGGTCGAGCCAGACACGCATACTATAGGGACCCGCGCCAAAAACCCTCACCTGGCCGACGCCCGGGAGCCTCGCCAGAGGATTCTCCATATTGATAACTCCATAGTTGGAGAGAAAGGCGGCGTCAAACTGGTTGTTATCGGAATAGAGACTGGCCACGAGCAGGATGTTGGTCGAGACCTTCTTGACCGTGACCCCTTGCACCTGAACTCCGGCCGGAAGGCTGGCTATGGCGCTGTTGACCTGATTTTGGACAAGTGTAAGGGACGTGTCGAGGTCTGTGCCCACGTCAAAGGTCACGGTAAGGCTGTAGGAGCCGTCGCTTCCGCTCGTCGATGACATGTAAATGGCATGCTCGACACCGTTGACAGCTTGTTCTATAGGCACGCCTATGGTGTCCGCGATGACCTGGGCGCTCGCCCCAGGGTACCTTGTGGTTATCTGTATGGTAGGGGGGGTAATCGGCGGATACTGCTCTTCGGGTAGGCTATAGTAAGCGATAATGCCGATGATGACTGTAATGACGGCAAGGACGTTCGCAAGGATCGGTCTGTCGATGAAAAAACGTGATATCATTGGATAATCGCAGGAGGAGAAGATCCAGACTGACCGGTGGCCCTCGCGGGGTTGCCTGACGGAAGCCTTTCAGGTGTCACCGGCCTTCCGGGAATAGCTTTCTGAAGTCCCTTCATGACTACCCACTGGTTTGGATCCAGCCCTTCATCGATGACGCGCATACGTTCCAAGGTCCCACCCGCCTTCACGCCTGCCCTCCTGACGATGTTGTGTGAATCGACGACCAACACGAAAGAGCCCCTCTGATCGTATGCCAAGGCCTCTTCCGGCACGAGGAGGGCAGACCCTTTCCTTATGGGCACTCTTACCCGCGCGTAAAGCCCCGGCAGGATTCGACCGTCCGGGTTCGGGAACGTTCCTCTGAGGAGAAGGGTCCCCGTTGTAGCGGTAAGGCTGATGGAGGCAAAATCGAGGACACCCTTGTGGGGATAATCCTTCTCCTGAAAAACCTCCATAGAAATAGGCCTTTTATCGGCCCTCGTCGCCGCCGCCCTCCAATCCCCTTGACCCATGAGACGGGCAAGGTCGGAATCGCTGATGTTGAAATAGACATAGATGGGGTCAATCTGGCTCAAGGAAGCAAGGACCGTGACCTCGCTCGAACCGACGAGGTTGCCGGGGTCGACGAGTCTCCGGTCTATTCGGCCGGAGAAGGGCGCCCTCACTTCCGTATAGCCAAGGTTAAGCCTTGACAGCTCCCTGGCAGCCATGGCTGAGACGAGGTTCGCCCTGGCTGCATCCCTCTGGTATCTCCAATTATCCAGATCGGTCTGACCAGCCGCATTCTGTGCGAGCAGTTTTGTGTAACGATCAAATTCCGTCGAAGCGTATTCAAGTTGGGCCTGCTGCTGCAGCACAGCTCCTTCGGCTTGCTCCAGGTTCGACCGGTAAGTATTCTGCTGAATCACGAAGAGCAACTGTCCTTCTTTAACAAGTTGGCCATCCTGAAAGAGTACCTTGTCGAGATAGCCTGCGACGCGCGCTCTCAGTTGTACCGTATTAACCGCTTGGGTATTGCCGGGCAAGTCCAGGTAATCGGTCACCTGTTGCTGGGTCGGCCTCACGACGGAAACCGAGGGAGGAGGCGGTGCCGTTTGCATTGCCTTCTGATCACAGCCGGCAAGAGAGAGAACGCCGATCAGGACAGCAGCAAGTCCGGCCGAACAGCCGAGCCGAAATGGCGTTCCCGATCGATCCTGTACACGCCGTCCCCTCATCATAGAGTAGCCCCCACAATCACCGATTCAGGTTTGGTCCTGGCTCGAATCATATGCCGCAAGCCTCTCCGCCGTTTGCGAACAGACTCCCGAATGAGGCTCTGATTCTTGTGTCGGGACCTTTTTGAATCGCCGGAAAGACCTTATTGAAGATACCTGCTCAAAGCGCCTACCCAATCTATATTCATTCGGGCGCTTATTTGCAAGGTCAATCCCTTGGGGCCTGTGTCGCAAGGGCCGCAGGGGTCTTTTTTTGCACCCGCCTGCAGTTTGACTTTTCCTTCGAAACCGGATAGGTTCTATACCCATGGTTGAGGGCTTTATATCTTCTTCGTCCCTTGCAGCGGGCCCCGGCGGAAAAGCGTGGTGGTTTCTTTGCTCGGGCAATCGCGTGCTGGTCATGACCGACGACTCCGGAGTGCACCTACCTCTTATCGAAGGAATCGGGGACATTGGCGTAAGATGTTCCCGCCCTCTTTACCTCGGGACTCTCTTCGATCATCCCTGTTACGCGGCCCGAATTTTGGACGACGAGGCCGATCTGGCCGTCAATGAACTGTTCCGAGACTTAAGGACGCTTTACGGAGTGCTGGAGAAGACCTTTTTTCGGACAGCGCAGGCGGCCGTCCATCTGGTGGAATGGGACGAAACCACACGCTATTGCAGCCGCTGCCGCGGTGAGTTAAGATTGCGGAAGGATATACGCGGAAAGGAATGCCCCGATTGCAAGCGCCTCGAATTCCCCCGTATCTCACCTGCCATAATCGTTCTTATCGAACGGGGCGACAAGACACTCCTTGCCCGGGCCGCTCGGTTCACCGAGCCTTTCTACAGTGTCCTTGCCGGCTTCGTGGAACCGGGAGAAAGTCTGGAGGAAGCGGTTCACCGTGAGATAAAGGAAGAGGTGGGCATCGAAGTGAAGGATATCCGTTACTTCGGGAGCCAGCCATGGCCTTTTCCCGACAGCCTCATGATCGGCTTCACCGCCGTCCATGCAGGAGGAGAGATCAGCATCGACGGTGAAGAGATAGTGGAAGCAGGATGGTTCGATGTCCACAATCTTCCCCGTATTCCAGGGCGTATAAGCATCGCACGCCAGCTTATAGACTGGTTCCTCGAAAAGCACTCGGTTGGGCAAGAAACATAGACCGGGGAACAGCGCTCCTTCGTGGCCCCTCCGTCTTAGGCTTCATCATCTCCCATGATATTCGCAGGCTTACCGGCTCCAGAAAAGGGTTTGCCTTTCTTCTATGCTCGTGAGCTGGTCAAAAAACGAGTGGATGGTCCTTGAAACAAGCGAAGCGTACTGAGACGGAGCACCCAAAATAAGGCGGCTCGTCATTCACCCGGTCCCTGAGGCTTCCACGAGGCTTGCCGAGCTCCAAATGAGTCCCATCTTAACCCCTCTACCAATCCCATTGTTGAGTTCATTCCTTATCAATTGGAAAGGTGAGGGTACCTCCATAATATGCGACGACGAAGATAGCCGGGCTGAGAGCGATGACAAGCCCGAAGTAGAGGATCGAGGAGGGGGCGGAAAAGGACCCGGGCAAGACCGGGGCAGCAATATTCCAGCAGAAGAGACAGAGCATCACGCCAAAGCTTATCACGGAGAGATATTTCTTGACGGTCGCCTGCCACATGGGTCGCGCCATGTAATTAATCCACCACGTAAAAAGACCGGTCAGTATGGCCAGGGGCGTGAAGAGGAGCGCACCCGTGAGGCAATAAAAGGCTGTCTGGTCAAAAGAACGGTTGCCGGTCAGCAGATAGAGTATCGAAAAGAAGCTGGCAGACAAGGTGAAGACGATAGGAAAATGGACCGAAGCGGGGTGTGGATGGCGTTTGAGGAAAGGGTATCGGGCAAGAAGAGCCGAAACCAAAGGAGGCAAGCCCTCTTGAAGAGCAGTCTCCTCGGAAAACACGCCTACCTGGGGATACCGATCGAGCACGTCAAGGCCGTGGGGAGCGGCTTGAATGTCGGACGTAAGGTCGCGCCCGGCATGATGCCTCGCCATATGGGTCCCCGACTTCCAAAGGGGGCTCTTCGTCACATCGATAACCCTGCCTCCGTGCACGATGTAGGCGGGCCTGTCCTCCTTGCCGTCATTCTTCGAGAGCCTCTCCTTATCAAATTTTTCATCCATCTTCATCCCTCCATTCGAGCCTGCTGATCCGGCCATACAGAAAGGCCCTATTCCTTTTCCCGAAAATACCGGGCCTCTCTTTCGCGATTCTCTCCGATTTTCCGGACTTTTTCAACTCCTCTCTTGATGAATCCTCATTTCTCTATCGGTCGGCCCGAAATCTTGACAATCGGGGGGCCAACTCCTACAATCTTCAGATAACCATGGAGCGGGTGAAAAAGGCAATGCCGACAAAACTATTCTTATTCTTTTCCGCGGCTCTTGCAGGAGCATTAACCCTCGCAGCAGTCTTTGCAGCTCCCGCCTTCGCCGGCCTTTCCGATCAGGTATCGGAATCGACCCTGCCAAACGGGCTCAAGGTTATCCTTGTCGAAAACCATAAGGCACCCCTTATCAGCTTTCAGGTGTGGTACCGGGTGGGGTCGCGCAACGAAGCATGGGGCAAGACGGGCCTCTCCCATATGCTCGAACACATGATGTTCAAAGGCACTGAGAAAGTCGGTCCCGGTGAGTTCTCCCACATTATCAGCCAGAACGGCGGCAACGACAATGCTTTTACATCCTCCGATTACACGGCCTATTTCGAGAATATGAGCGCCGATCGCCTCCCCATAGCCGTTCGGCTCGAATCGGATAGGATGGAGGCGCTTCTTTTGAGGGAGGAGGATTTTAAGACCGAACGCCTGGTCGTCATGGAAGAGCGGCGGATGCGGACTGAGGACAACCCCAATGCAGCCCTCGCAGAACAGATGGAGGCGGCTGCATTTCAGATTCAACCATACCATTGGCCTGTTATCGGTTGGATGCAGGATATCGAACGTTTTACCATTGATGACCTTCGAGCCTATCGAAAAACTTATTATAGTCCCGGCAATGCGATCATCGTCCTTGTGGGCGATTTCAAGAAGGAGGCCGTCCTTCCCCTGATCGAGCAAGCCTTCAGCACCATCCCTTCGGCGCCACTCCCTGATCAGCAAAGGGATCTGGAACAGCCCCAACTTGGAGAAAGACGGGTAATCGTGCGGAGGGAAGCGCAGCTCGCTTCGGTGGTCAGGGCATACCACGTCCCCAATTTGAAGGACCCTGACGCCTATGTGCTCGAAGTAATCGAATCGCTTCTTTCGGCCGGCGAAAGCTCCAGGCTCAACAGGGTCCTTGTCCGTGATAAGCAGCTTGCTCTCTCGGCAGACGCCAATAACCGGATGATCTCGAAGGACCCCAATCTTTTCACCGTCTCGGCAGAGGTCATGCCGGGCAAAACCGTCGATCAAGTGGAGAAAGCCCTGGATGGCGAGATCGAAGCCCTAAAGCAACGCCTCGTGGACGCAAGCGAACTGGAGAAAGCTAAGAACCAGCTCGAATCGTCTTTTGTCTTCTCTCAGGATTCACTCTTCTATCAGGGCATGCTTCTCGCCAATTATGAGATCGTCTCATCCTGGAGAGACGTCGACCGCTATATTTCGTCAGTTCGCGCCGTATCGGCGGAGGATGTGAGGAGGGTGGCGAGCAAGTACCTGGTTGCATCGAACTGCACCACCGGTATTCTGATCCCCATACCATCTACTAAACAGAAACCGGTGTCGCCCGGTTCTCCCGCAAAGGAAAACATTGTCAGGTAAGGGGAGCTAAAGTGAGAAGAATTTTCGTACCCACCTTGGTTGCCGCGTGCATAGCGGTGCTCTGGTCAGGAGTGGCGATCGGCCTTCCACCCGTTCACCGGACCGTGCTCGACAACGGGCTGGTCCTCCTCGTCTCCGAAGAGCATTCGCTTCCCTTCGTCACTTTACACCTGCTCCTCAAGACAGGGGCGAAAGACGACCCAACCGGGAGGGAGGGGCTGGCCAACCTGACCGCCGGCTGTCTTATGCTGGGGGCAGGGGGCAGGACCGAGAAGCAAATCCATGATGAACTCGACTTCATGGGTGCCCACATGGAGGCGGCCACGAACAAGGATTTCACGGACGTTAGTCTCGTAGTCCTCAGAAAGGACCTGGATCGCGCCTTCCCGATTTTTATGGACGTGCTCACAAAGCCGACCTTCCCGATCGTCGAGGTAAAGAAGGAGGTCTCCCGCGTCCTCGGCGCCATCCAATCGTCCGAGGATCAGCCCGCCGTCGTTGCAGAGCGCGCCTTTGACAAATCCCTTTACAAGGGCGGCCCTTACGGGCACCCGATAGAGGGCACAAAAAGCTCCGTATCGAAAATAAGCCGGGAACAGATGAATCGTTTTCACAGGGCCTACTTTCACCCGAACAATGCGATTCTCGTCATCGTGGGCGATATCGACGAAGGGGTGCTCAAGGGTCATGCGATACCCGGATTGGAAAAATGGCCGAGGGAAACGGTTCCCGCAGAAAGGCCTCAAGGTACGGTCAAAGAGAACAAGGAGACAGTGAAGGTCGATAAGCCGGTTACCCAGGCGAATATCATCATGGGGAATAAAGGCATGAGCAGGGATAACCCCGACTACTATTCAGCCCTGGTGATGAACTACATCCTCGGAGGCGGCGGTCTCACGTCAAGGCTCATGGAGAACATACGGAACAAGAAGGGACTCGCTTATTCGGTGGAGAGTTTTTTCGCTGCACAGAAAAGATCCGGCTCATTTCAGGTGGTCCTTCAGACAAAGGCCGCATCATCCGATGAAGCGATGGGGGCAGTATACGATGAAGTCTCACGCATCAGGAAGGAGCCTGTCTCCTCCCAGGAACTGGACGATGCCAAGAAATACCTCATAGGCAGTTTCCCTCAAAGATTCAGCAGTCAGTCGAGAATCGCTTCATTCTTCGGCCAGGTCGAATATTACGGGCTCGGGCTCGACTACCCCGAGAAATATTCGGGACTCATCGAGAGAGTAACCCGAGAAGACGTTCTGCGCATAGCCCAAACCTATCTCCATCCCGATGACTTTATCACTGTGGTGGTAGCCGATCTTAAGGCAACCGGTCCTGCTCGGGAGGGGGTCAAGACGCCTTAAAGAGGGGCTTGAGGGCGACAAAAAAACCCGCAAGGAGGTCACACAAATGAAGGTGCGTGTCGACGCAGACACCTGTGTGGGAGACGGATCCTGCGTCTCCATCTGCCCCGAGATCTTTGAGATGGGGGACGACATAGTAAAGGCCAAGATGGAGGATGTACCTGAGGATCTTCAGGAATCCTGCCGGGAGGCTGCCGACGTCTGTCCTGTCGAGGCTATAATCATCGAAGAATAGTTCGAGAGCACTAACCGGCTCGAATCTTGATTCCGGTTCTCCACACACTATATTTACAGGGAGAGGTCTTCTCTCCTGATCCTGCCAACATGAAGAAAGGACGCCCTCTTGCGGATGCATAGGCTCGGGCGGGGCGCCTCGACGAGAAACGCAAAGGAAATGAAGCGATTTCTTCTCCCTTGGCTCGCTTCTGTTCCCGCGGGACTGTCCCGTCTTCTTTCTCGACAGGGGCAGAGCAACCTCATCGTAGTCGGCGCAGGGAACTTCTTCGATGTGAGTAAGAGAGTGGTTCCACACTTTTCAGACCTTTCCATTTGTGGTAGACTGAGCGTAGAAAAGGAGGTTGTCCCATGACAGGCGAAGAAGGCTACACGGTTATAGGCAGGGAACACTACACAGTCCAAAGAGGGTACGGTCGCTTTCCAAAGTTTCTTTTCTTTCTTCTCGGCGGCATGGTAGGGGCTGGAGTCGCCCTCCTGTACACGCCCCAATCAGGGTCCAGGATGAGGCAACAGATCAGAGAAGCTACCCGCGGCATGACAGACAAGGCAGAGTCGGCCTACGAGCAGGTCAAAGATACCGTCAAAGATACCGTGGAGAGCGCGGTGACCATGGGGAAAGACATGGTGATGGAAAAGAAACCTCTCCTGGCGGCTGCGATCGAAGCCGGCAAACAGGCCTATGCCGAGGAAAAGAAGAAGAGGTCACAGGAATAGCTTTAGTACTTCTATCTAAGATAGGGCTCCCACTGCTTGGCGGTGGCCGCGATATAGCCCGCAGGCACATCCTTGAGAACCCGATTATGCCCGGGCAGCAGCGTTCTGACCTGAAGACCGGCGAGCTTCAGGAGCGAAGCGTTCAGTTGCGTTGGGTTTGCCCCGTGAAGGTCGAAACGCCCTATAGCATGGTCCGCATAGATGACGTCCCCTGGTATCAAAACTCCTGTGGCCGACTCATATAATGCGATGCCTCCCGCAGAATGACCAGGCACATGAATCACTTCCCACGCCTTCCCGCCTAGGGACAGCTCTTCTCCATCCTTGAGAGAGCGGTCTACCTTGAAAATGAAGGCGCCATCTTTTAGACGGTATTGGCCCTGACACATCTGCTTAAACATGCTCATTCCATAAACGGTTCTCTCGTCGCCTTCTTCGAGGGGGCGAGCCTCTGCCTCATGTATCCACAACTCCATTGAGGGCATCTCGTTCATGATCTCCCGGAGGCAGCCGATGTGGTCAATATGGGTGTGGGTCATAATCACCCTCTTGATATCTGCCGGATCTATTCCCTCTTCTTTGAGAGCCCCTATCTTGTAGGCACCCTTGCCTATAAGGCCGACGTCAACCAGGGTGAGATCCCCGGAAGCAGGATCACCCAGGAGGTATACATGGGCATCTGGTATCATTTCATCCTGTCCGGGAATGAGAAAAATAGTGTCGGTTATCTTTATCATTGGCGCCTTATTATCCTCCGGTGGTTATTCTTATAGCGTGCCTGTCAGGCCGATTAGATCCCTTACAATAATCCATAAGTGGCTCGTTTTCAAGCCTTTCGCGCCGGGCTGCCATGTGCCGGCTGCCGCGTCTCAAGAGCATAGACCTTTACTTGGGCCTTAAAAATAGTTATTTTGTTGGTGAGGAGCAGTTGCAAAGGGGTTCTGGGACGGTTAAATTCCTGTAGGGGAGGACAGTACGAATGACGCCAAATGAGGTCTTTTTCGGTCTGATCACGGCAGCCATAATCGCTTTGGTGATAGCGCTTATCTGGTTGTGTCTGAGAGTCGGTCAAGCGCTAGAAAGTTTAAGGGGATTCCTGAAAACGTCAGAGCAATCCATCCAGGAGTCCTTGGGAGAGGTCAGTCAGAACTTGAAGAGCCTGAGGACCCTGACCGACAACGTCAACACGGCTGCCGACAACGTGTTGACCTTCACGGGATCCTTCAGAGAGATCGGCAATGGGGTGAAGCAGATAGCGGCTAACATAAGACAAATCGGCGATATAGTGCAGAGTTTGGGAGCTGAGACCTTTGCCTCTGTACATGGGGTGCGCACCGGTCTCAGGACTGGTTTCGAGGTATTTCTGAAAAGTCTATTTCGTACGGGAGAGACCAGATAAGATTGCCGGTTAAGGGCAAGCAATCTAAGTCCTTTCGCGGAAAAGAAAAAGGAGGCAAAATGAAGTACGAAGAAAACGATTACGGAGCTGGGCCGGGAGCGTGGTTGATGTCGTTCGTGCTTGGAGGATTGATAGGAGCAGCAGCCGCCCTCCTTCTAGCGCCCAAGTCAGGACGCCAGACCAGAGAACAAATCAGGGATATTGCAGAGGACGTGAAGGATAAGGCGGAAGGCTACTACGACCAGGCGAGAGACAAGATCTCCATGGCCATGCAGAAGGGCGCAGAGGTCTTTCAGCAGAAAAGGGATCAGGTGGAATCGACCATAGAAAAAGGTAAGGATGCTTACCGGAAAGCCAAAGAGACTATAATGGAATCATGACTCCGCCTTATCGTTCTTACGTCAAACGGCCGGAAAGCTTGCAGGACAGGTTCTTCCGGCCGTTTCTGTTGTCCGGTCTCCACAAGTTGTCGAGGGCATGAATCGTCGTTGCTTATGGGACGAGCAGGCCGATAAGACCTTTTATCACCATCGCGAAGAACCCTATGAACGGATTGAGCAGTCCCGTCCACAACAAGCCAATGAGGATGAAGAACCCATAAGGCTCAAGCCTGGCCAAGGAATACTGGAATCGCCTCGTCGAGAAGCCCATCAATATCTTCGAGCCGTCCAGGGGCGGGATCGGGATCAGATTGAAAGAAGCGAGTATGAGGTTGATGTTAAACATCTCTTCGAGGACCACGTAGAGGGCGCCTGTGGGCTGGAAGAAACGATAGACCAGTTGCGCTATGAGGGCAAGGAGGATATTCGCGGCTATACCGGCTGCGGAAACGAAAATAAGACCTCGTCTCGGGGGCCTCAGGTTGCCGAAATTGACCGGGACAGGCTTTGCCCAGCCGAAGCCGAAGAGGAAGAGCATTGTCGTGCCCACCGGGTCGAAATGGCGGCGGGGATCGAGGGTAAGCCTTCCCATCCACCGCGCGGTGGAATCGCCCATTTTGTCCGCAACCCAGCCGTGAGCCACTTCATGGATAATGATCGAATAAAGAAGCGGGATCGCAAGAAGGATAAACGCTCCGGGGTCGTAGAAGAGCAACGAAATCGGACCACGAAACAATGACGACATGCCACCCATAGGCAGTAAGTATCACATAACGAACCCTCAATTGCAAATAAGGCCGGCCGGACTAGGGTACCATTTACGGGCCTGCTGTGTTATGAATGTTTCATGAAACAGAATGACCTGCTTTCCTTCGTCGATAACGTCCCCCTCTTTAAGGGGCTTCCTCCCGAACAGCTCGGCCGGATCGCGCGGATCGCGACTCTGAAGTCCGTGAAGCGCGGTGAGCCCATCTTCTCTGAGGGGGAGGAGGCGAATGGCTTCTATGTCGTGGTGAGGGGCCGCGCCAAGATCTACAAGGTCTCCCCGGAAGGCAAGGAGCAGGTGCTCCACATCATGGAGTTCCCCGAACCCTTCGGCGAAGTGCCCGTCTTCGCCGGAGGCCGCTTCCCCGCCTATGCCCAGGCCATCGAAGAGAGCCTGCTCCTGTTCTTCCCGCGCCCCACCTTTGTCGAGCTCGTGAAGAACGATCCTTCCCTGGCCATGAACATGCTCGCCCTCCTGTCGATGAGGCTGCGCCAATTTGCCGGCCTCGTGGAGAGCCTGTCGCTCAAGGAAGTGCCCGGCAGACTCGCCTCCTACCTGATCTATCTGAGCGACAAATCCGGGGGAAGGGAGGTCCTCGAGCTTGATATACCCAAAGCCCTTCTTGCAAACCTTTTGGGCACCATACCCGAAACACTCTCGCGGATACTGAGCAGAATGACCGCGGAGGGGCTTCTCGAAGTGGATGGACGGAAGATCACGCTCCGTGACCGGAAAAGGCTGGAAGAGCTGTCCGCAGGCTTATCCGGCGCATCTTGAGAGCCGCCAACAGGACGTGTTAGAGTATGCCATGAACAAATCGACCTCTCTCACTTGCACCCCCAGGTCTTCCAAGGTCCAGCCCTTCTACGTCATGGAGCTTCTCGAAAAAGCTCAGCTCCTCGAAGCAGAAGGCACCCACATAGTGCACATGGAGATCGGCGAGCCCGATTTTCCAACCCCGGAGATCGTGAAAGAAGCGGCCATCGAGGCGATTCGGGAGAACCGCACCCTCTACACCCACAGTCTCGGGCTGAAAGAGCTGCGGGAGCGCATAGCCGAGCATTACGCCCAGTCGCGCGACGTGCACGTGTCGCCGGACAGAATCATCGTCACCAACGGAACGTCCGGGGCCTTCTTTCTTCTCTGCGCGGTTCTCCTCGACCGTACAAAGAATTTCATCATCTCAGACCCCGGTTACCCCTGCTACAAGAACTTCGGCGTCCTCGTGGACGCCCGGGTCGTTTCCCTGCCGATCTCCGAGTCGACCCGGTTCGAGATCACTCCAGAGCAGATCGATCAGACAGGAGTGACACCCCACCTCCTCATGGTCTGCAGCCCGTCGAACCCGACGGGCACCGAGTACCGGCAGGATTCGCTTAAAGCGCTCAAAGACCATCTCGCGGCCAGGAGCGGGGTGATGGCGGTCGACGAGATATACTCGGGTCTGAGCTACGGCGACAGATGGAACACGGCCCTCGCCGTGTCCGACGAGATCGTCGTAGTCGACGGCTTTTCCAAGACCTTTGCCATGACTGGGTGGAGGCTCGGCTGGGTCGTCGTGCCCCCGGCACTCGTGAGGCCCATGCAAAAGGTGGCGCAGAATGTCTTTATCTCGGCCCCCACCATCGCCCAGTATGCGGCATTGCGTGCATTCGATGCCATGGACGAGCTTGATGCCATGAAAAGAAAATACGTCGAGAGGCGGGACTATCTCTTCCCCAGGCTCCAGGAGCTGGGCTTCGGACTCCCGGTGAAGCCGGACGGCGCCTTCTACATCTATGCGAATATAGAAAGATGGGGCATGGACAGCATGGTCTTCGTTGACAGGGCTTTGATGGAGGCGCGGGTGGCCATCACGCCCGGCTACGATTTCGGCTCCTACAGGGCCGGCTTGCATGTGCGCTTCTCCTATGCGAGCGATCTGGAGAATCTGAAGGAAGGCTGCCGCAGACTCGAAGAGTGGCTCAAGGGGCTTTAACGAGGAGCCGGGCCGCACTCTCCCTTTCAGGACGACTTCGGAAGGGGATCGCACCTTTTTGGTCCTAAATTCATGATTAAAACGTAAAAATCTGTTCGGTCGTCCAGATCTGTCCTCAACCGCCATCGGTGGTTTCCGTCCTAGAGCGCCAAGGCTTCGAGCACTATTGCCCGAGGTCCTGCTTGACAAAATTTTACGGAATTTGACGGTTTCGAGAAATTTCGGATCACTTTCGCTCAAGGCCCTGTTCGTCGAAAAGCCTTCGGGATGGAGTGCTCTTTGTCTTTTTCCCTCATGGCGCACGGAAGACCTCCTTCTTACAATCTTCCCAAAAAAGCAGAGGTCAGTCAAATCCGAAACGGGGTTGGGAGGGGGGGTAAAGGGTAGGTAAAGAGGGGGTAAATGGGGGGTAAAGGGTGGGAAAATAGTAGGACCCGGAAAGATTAGCTTCCCTCATAACGGGACGCGTGGTAAGTTTGTCGTGCGCGGATTCCATGCAGCCATATCCCATCGACCATATCCTTCCGGAACTGAATAAGGCCGTCCTCGCCTTGCCTTCGGTCGTGCTTCAGGCCCCACCCGGCTCGGGCAAGACGACCCGGGTCCCCCTTGCTCTTCTAAAGGCCATCTCCCCGGAGCAGGGCAAGGTCATCATGCTCGAACCGCGGCGGATCGCGGCGGTTGGCGCGGCCCGCTGGATGGCCCGGCTCCTTGACGAACCGGTGGGCAAGACCATCGGCTACGCCATCCGTTTTGACCGTCGCATATCAAAAGATACCCGCTTGGAAGTGGTTACCGAAGGCATCCTTACCCGGCGCCTTATGGACGACCCCGCACTCACTGGGGTCGCCATGATCATTTTTGATGAATTTCACGAACGGAGCTTGCAGGCAGACCTGGCTCTGGCCCTGAGCCTGGATATTCAGCGGAACCTCCGGGAAGACCTCAAGCTCCTGGTCATGTCGGCGACCATCGAGACTGAGCCCATAGCCGCCCTCCTGGGCGGCGCCCCGGTGATTACGGCTGTTGGTGAGACCTTTCCCGTGACGGAGCATTTCTTGCCGGAGGGTGGGTGGCCGAGGGGCCGGAATGATGCATGGAAGGACCTTATGGTCGCCGCGGTCCGCCGCGCTTTGAGGGATACGACGGGGGACATCCTCATTTTTCTGCCAGGGGCCGGAGAAATCCGCCAGGCCGCGGCAAGTCTCAAGGATGTCATCACGGGACGGGATGAGCCCATCTCCCTCCATCCCCTTTATGGAGATTTGCCGTTTGCGGAGCAGGAACGGGCTCTCATGCCCGGATCAGAGCGCAAGATCGTCCTGGCGACGAATATCGCGGAAACAAGCCTCACCATAGAAGGGGTCCGGGTCGTGATCGATGGCGGCCAGGCCAGGAGGCTCCAGTACGACCCGGCCACAGGCATGAACCGCCTAGTGACGGTCACGACTTCCAGGGCTTCCGCGATACAGCGCCAGGGCCGCGCGGGGCGCCTCGGGCCGGGTAATTGTTATCGCCTGTACAGCCGCCATGATTATGACTCCATGATCCCCTATGCGCCGCCGGAGATCCTCACCTCCGATCTTTCCTCCCTGGTTTTGGATTTGGCAACCTGGGGAGTCACAAACCCCTCGGCCCTGGCCTGGCTCGACCCGCCGCCTCAAGGGGCCTGGGAAGTGGCCCGGCGTCTCCTCATGGATCTGGACGCCCTTAAAGCTAACGGGACGGCGACCCCTATGGGCCGGGCCATGGCCCGCCTTCCCCTCCACCCCCGCCTGGGGCGAATGCTTCTGGGGGCGGCCGATTCGGGACACCTTCGCCTGGGAGCAGACCTTGCCGCTCTCCTTTCCGAGCGGGACATCATTAGGGGGGACATTCCTCGAAGAGGTGTGTCCCCCTTCCATTGCCACGAGGGGGCCGATATCAGCGAGCGCCTCTCCATGCTTCAGCTCTGGCGAAAAGAAAGGGAGGCTCCTCCGGGAACGGACGCTTCAGCCCTGCAATCTGTGGCGCGGGCGGCCGAGCAGCTCCGGAACCTGACGGCAGCAATGGCAGTAGAGGCGTCCGGTAAGAATGACAGCGACGTAATATCCTCGCTTCTCCTGCATGCCTATTCGGACCGGATCGCCCAGAGAAGGGCAGAAGGGGGAGACCGGTATTTGCTGGCCCAGGGTAGGGGTGTGCGCCTTCCCCGGGGGAGCGCCCTGGGAGTAAATCCTTTCCTTGTCGTCGTCCATCTGGACAGCGGCGAAAAGGCGGAAGGAACGATCCATATGGCCGAGCCTGTGGCCGAGGAAACTATCAGGGAAGAATTGTCCACCCATATCGAAACCATACGACAGGTGGAATGGGACCGGCAGGAAGGACGGATTCTCTCGTTCCTCACCGAACGGCTGGGGGCGCTGACTCTCTCGGCTTTACCTTTCGCCGCCTCTGATGAAGAGGTCATCCCGATCCTGTGCGAAGCGATCCGTTCGGGGGCCGCGCACCTGACCTTCGGAAGAGAGGCCGGCCAATTTCAAGGCAGGACCGCCCTGCTGGGGCGGACTTTTCCGGGGGAGGGTTGGCCTGACATGACCAAGGAAGCCCTCCTGTCGTCCCCGGAAGCATGGCTTTCCCCCTGGCTTGCAGGCATCCGCACGAAAGAGCAGCTTGCCGGGCTCTCGCTGCTGCCGGCCCTGAAGGCCCGCCTTTCCCTGGACCAAAGCTACCGTCTCGATAGAGACGCCCCGATCTCTTTCGTCGTCCCCAGCGGCCGCAGTATTGTTCTGGACTATAACGCGCAAGATGTGCCCGTGCTGGCCGTCAAACTCCAGGAGCTTTTCGGCCTCGCCGCAACCCCCACCGTCGCGCGCGGGCACGTTGCGGTCCTTGTTCATCTTCTGTCACCCGCCGGGCGGCCGGTCCAGATCACCAGAGACTTGAAGGGATTCTGGGAAAACGGCTACCCCCAGGTAAAGAAGGAGTTACAGGGACGCTATCCGAAACATCCCTGGCCGGACAATCCTTGGAACGCCGTGCCCACCCACAGGATATCCCGCAAAAGTAAATAAGGAATCGGCTGAGGAAAACGGTCCTGGCAAAGCAGGCAAATGCCGGGAGGCGAACAAAGTCATAGAATAAGTGAAGGACATCCCTCGTCCATACAGTTTGATTAAAAGGAAGGAGCTTCGGAGGACCCATGGATGATAACGGGAAAGTCATGGCCAAAGTGCCTGTAATCCTGATCCTTGCCGGTTTTATTATCGTGGTGGCAGGGATGAAAGCGGCCAGCTCTATCCTGGTTCCTTTTTTCCTGGCCATGTTCATTGCCGTCATTTGCGCCCCGCCATTGTTCTGGCTCCAACGCAAGGGCGTGCCGAAGGTTGTTGCGCTTCTGGCCATTCTCGCCGGTATCCTGATTTTAGGTGTGCTCTTCGCAGTATTGATCGGTCCTCCGCTGGATCATTTCCTGAGATCCCTTCCCGGGTATCAAGACCGATTATCGACCCTTATCAATACTTCGATAAGCTGGCTCCATGAAAAGGGCATTAACATTCCGGCCGATGAAGTGCCCCGAACGTTCAATCCGGGGTGGGTGATGAGCCTGGCAGGAGGCGTGTTCTCGGCCCTGAGCGGTGTCCTCACCAACACGTTTCTGATCCTGCTTACAGTCGTCTTCATCCTTCTGGAGGCCGCAGATTTGCCGAAGAAACTGCGGCTGGCGCTCAAGAACCCGAAAAGGCCTTTGTCCACTATCGAAAAATTCAGCCGGAACGCCAAGCGCTATCTGGTCATCAAAACCCTGCTCAGCGCCGGCGTCGGCCTGGTGATCTGGCTGTGGCTCCTCATCCTCGGGGTCGATTATCCGGTGCTCTGGGGAACGCTCTCGTTTCTGCTGAACTACGTGCCCACTATCGGGGCAATCCTTGCCGCGTTGCCCGTGGCCCTCCTCGCACTCGTCCAGTTGGGGGCGGGGTCTGCCCTTCTTGCGATCCTTGGCTTCGCCGTGGTGCATGTTGTTGTAGGCAATCTCATAGAGCCGAAACTAACGGGCAAGGGCCTGAGCTTATCGACGCTCGTTGTCTTCCTTTCCTTGGTCTTCTGGGGATGGGTTCTGGGACCGGTCGGCATGATCCTCTCGGTGCCCATGACGAGCCTCGTCAAGATCGCGCTGGAAAGCTATGAAGAGACCCGTGGGCTTGCCTTTATGCTCGGGTCCGGCACCGGGATCGAGGGGACGGAACAGGGACCCCGAAAAGCACCGAGGCGCAGAGGAAAGAAGGACCTATGAGATCGCATTTCGGGCACGTCGACCAATGAAGGGGATTTATGCGATGACGTTCAAGGGACTCAATCAGTTTCGCAAGAACCTTGGTCTCCTCTGGCAGGCTCTCAAGAAATTCAATGAGGACAGCGGCTTTTTCTTGTCTTCGGGGATTGCCTTTAATATCCTCATCAGCTTGATCCCCTTTATCATGCTCCTTCTGGCATTGGTGGGAACTTATCTCAACAAGAGCCAGGAAGCTCTCGATCATTTTCGTGCCTATTCCAATGAACTAGCCCCGACATTGGGTCCGAAGGTTATGAAGAACCTTGCGGATGTCATCCAAAATCGTCAAATAGTGGGAGCCCTCGGATTAGTCGGTTTGTTATGGATCTCAACACAGGTCTTCAGCTCCATGCAGATTGCCCTCAATATTGTTTTCGGGGTGCAGAAAAAGCGGCCGATTCTCCGAGGAATAGCGGTTGATCTATTGATGATTGTCCTGGTGGGATGCCTCCTTTTCCTCAGCATGGTTCTCGGCTCCGTTGCTATTTTCCTTCGGGGTTACCAGGGGCAGGTTCCCGTGGCTCTGGGGCCGACTATTCAATGGACCCTGAGATACCTGCTCCCTTTCATCCTCACCTGCTGCATGTTTTCCTTGATCTATGAAATCGTCCCCAACAGGAAGGTCCCTTTCAGGTCCGCCCTTCAGGCGGCCCTCTTTGCCGGCGTCCTCTGGGAGCTGGCCAAACATCTTTTCGCCTGGTATGTCCTCCACCTGTCCCGGTACTCGCTCTATTACGGCTCATTAAGCACCCTGGCCATTTTCGTCTTGTGGGTATACTATTCCTCGACGATTCTCGTTGTTGGAGGGGAGTTTGCCTATTTCCTGCAGGGAGACCGACAAAGACCCCGAGCCTGAGCGAGGCCTATGGCAATTGTGCACCTGATCTCCCAATATGCATACGTAGCTTTGTTCATCGGCGTATTCATAGAAGGAGAAACAGTCCTGATAGCGGCCGGCTTTGCGGCTCACCTTGGGCGCCTTAGTCTCACGTGGGTCATACTGGTCGCCTTTGCGGGGAGCCTTTCAGGGGACCAGTTCTACTTTTTTCTCGCACGGGTAAGGGGCAAGGCCTTCTTGCAGAAGCGGCCCAGGTGGCAGGCGAAGGTCAAGAAGGTATGGGCGCTTTTCGCGCGCTATCGAACGCTCCTGATGGTGGGATTTCGTTTCTTGTATGGTCTTCGCACGGTGACGCCCTTCGCAATCGGTCTGAGTGGTGTCAGCGGGATCCGTTTTTTTGTCTGCAATGTGATCGGGGGAGCCGTCTGGTCGATAGTCGTGGCTTTTGCAGGCTACCTATTCGGAGCCGTTGCAGAGGCTATGCTGGTCGACGTGAAGAAGTACGAACACTGGCTCATTCCCGGGGTGCTTTGTGCCGGGGCCTTAGTGTGGATCATTTATTTCCTGCACAACCGGCCAAAGAGCCGGCCCGAACCATGATGTCATCTTCACGATAAGGGCAAGGCGGAAGGAGTTCCTTAACTTATTTCCCTTACCCCGGTGATTACGGAGGGCATGGCCGGCCCCTTCATAGCGCCATCTTCGTGGTCAGACCCCAACCGGCGATTTCAACATTCTTCTTGAAAAAAAGGAATATGGATGTTACCAATTGAAGACACAGACTCGCAGGCTCGCAGTAGCAGGGAAGAGGATGGGGAAAAATGTGTTATGCGAGACCCCGCGAGCCTTTCCAAAACACTGCTGAAACATGGACACATTGATCTAACTTAAAGGGGGGGTTGAGTATGAGCAAGCACTTCGTTCTTATTCATGGTGCATGGCACGGGGGATGGTGCTGGGAAGGGGTCATTAAGGCGCTGGTAAAGGCCGGGCACACTGCCGAAGCGCCCACCATGCCGGGACAAAACCCGGGCGATGACCGTTCTAAAGTGACCTTTGATTCCTACGTGGATAAGATCGTGGAAACGCTCAAGGGTCAATCCCATCCTATCGTTTTGGTCGGCCACTCCAGTGCGGGATTTCTCCTTCAATCAGCCGCGCCCAAGGCCCCGCAAAAGATCGAGCGGCTCGTTTTCCTCAACGCCTTTATTCTTCCCAACGGGAAAGCGCAGTTCGACCTCGTCCCGCCTGAGGCCTCAGGAGGTATGACGGCGGCGGCCGGTGCCTCTCCGGACAACAGCGTGCCGGTGATGGAAGATTTCGTCCGCCATATGCTCATGGCAGGCGAGTCGGTTGAGATGCAGAACGCCTTGCTCGCCCGGCTGACACCCCAACCGCTTGCCCTGTTCACGGCCAAAGTAGATACGGCACCATTCGACCGGACGACCATACCTCGCGCGGTGGTGTTTTGCAAAGCCGATGCCTCGCTCCCGCCCGGTGCGTTTCTGGGGATGGCGCAGGGTCTTGGGAAATTTGACCTGGTAGAGATCGAAGGCAGCCACGAGGCTCTGTTTACGCAACCGGAGGCAGTGGCGCAGGCATTGATCAAAGCGGCGGGTTAAGAATCCTGAAGTTGCCCTAGTTCTCGAAGACCCTGTCGGAATCCACGATGGCATTCGTTTCGGCCCAGAGCACGTCTTCGGCCGAAAGCTTCAACGGCCCTGTTATCTCATCCATACCATCGTATTCCTGGCTGTCGGTCTTCTCGGCCAGTGTGAGCAGGGCGCCCAGCACTCCCGCTCTGCTCTCCAACGCATCCTGGACCTCCTGGATGAGGTTCAGCTTCCGCGTGACCTCGCCGGGCTTAAGGTTGAAGAATACGTTCATGAAGGAGAGCATTCCCGTGATGAAAGCACTGTCGGCGATGGGCCACGCGCCTGCCTTCTTCGCCAGAGACTCCATGAGCCTCGCCCTCATGAGGGCCTTTTCTATCAAGGGATGTGATTGAGCGTCCCTGTGGTCTACGGTAAACAGGAGGAGAACGACCCATTTTTGCAGGTTTTCGTATCCCAGCAGGGTGATTGCTTGTCCTATAGAGGCTACTTTTCGGCCTGCCCGGAAGAATGCGGAATTCATCAACTGGAGCAAGCCGTAGGCCAATTTTGGGCTATCTTTGAAAGTCCTTTCGATGACGGCGATGTCCTCGTTTGCCCTAAGGTCGTTGAATAGTTGCAGCAAGACTTCCTGGGAGGACGATATGGACGGCGTTTCGCCTGCGGAGGGCTTCATGAAAAAAGGGCCTTGAAAGAGCTCAAAACCCAGATCGCAATAGCGGGTGAAGCTCATCCCGTCCTCGACACACCCCGCAATAAGCCTGGTGGGAAGCCCCTTGAAGAGGGCAACTGTGGGCTCGATTGCGTCCACGGAGGAGGACAATACGTTTATCCGGACAAAGTCGGCGATCTTATGGAACGGCAGCAGGCCGCGCCCCGATGGGGTGTAGTCGACGGCAATCTGGTACGCCTGTTTCTTCAACATGGCAGCTTTGAGAAGGATCTCTTTATCCAACGCGTCTTTCTCGGATACCTGAAAAATGCTGTTCTTCGGCAGGAGAGCGATCATCTCGGCTTTCATGACGGCCAGGTCGAGATTGAAAAAGGTTCTCTTGTTACCGGTGAGCCTTTCGAACCCGCCACCCGAGGAGACTTCGCCGACCATATCCTCGTCGACAATCATGGCGGGCCACTTCGGGCCGGCGTGTATCGATGCACCTCTCCGAAAGGAGAGTTCATTCCCGAAAAGACATCTCTTTCTGTCGAGAACCAGCTCTTTGTGAATGTAGTATGTGCTCATCGCTGCCCCCGTGTAAAAATTATCTATGCTTCCGAGTAGTTATCGCATCGGCCCCGATTCTCTTAAGTGGCGTATGGCACACAAGGCGGGCTGTCCCCACTTTCGTCCCTAAGAACCGGACATTTTTACTTTGCGATGACAAAATGAAAGATTCTCCTTGAAGTTCGGACGTCCAAATGGTACTGATTAGCAGACGCAGTAACGACGATCGACCGCAACCGACCAGGGAAGTCCGAACAGGTAGGAGCGCCGTGACTGGGCCGACAATCACGATTACCACAGACGAAGCGCAACAAAAGGTATACGCCGTTCTGTCCTCCCAGGAGCAACTACCCACGCTTGAAGAGGTTCTGAGGGCATCGAAGGCAGAAGACGTACACTTCTGGATAGACGAGGCGGCGATCACAAAAGCATTGGAGGGCCGCCTTCTCGACCAACCCTTCGAGATCGGCCACGCAAAGGACGGCCGGGTCATCGTCACCGTGGCGCCGGGAGAAATGGAAGCCTATATGGTCGTCGAGCCCGCCTTTGGCGGCAGGCAACCGGATTTCAAGGATGTTGAACGGGCGCTCGGAGAAGAATCGATCACCGTAGGCGTCGACGAGACCGCAATAAGACGGGCCCTTGAAAAGGGGAATCACGGCAGCAAAACCCTCATTGCCCGCGGGAAAAACCCCGTCAACGGAATAGATGCCAAAATAGAATACCATTTCCGAAAAAAATCGACCCTCATCAAGCCAGGGGACCCCGAAGATAACAGATTCGATTACAGGAGCATAGAAAGCGTCCTATCCGTCGGTAAGGAATCCTTACTGGCGAGAAAGATCCCTGCAATTCCGGGAGAGGATGGCATGACCGTGACCGGCAAGCCCATTCGGGCTATTCCCGGAAAGGACGTGAGACTGTCTCCAGGCAGGAATACGAGGCTTTCCGAGGATGGGATGGAGCTGATTTCCAATATCGACGGTCAGCCCATCCTGCTCGACAAGGTCTCTGTCGAGCCTGTTTTCGCTATCGACGGAGACATAGACTTCAAAACGGGAAACGTGAATTTCGCCGGGAGCGTCAAGGTGTCGGGAAACGTCCTCTCCGGCTTCTCCGTAAAGGCCACCGCAAATATTCAGATAGAAGGAGTGGTGGAAGACTGCTACATCGAGGCGGGAGGCTACGTCTCCGTCACTGGCGGTATAAGGGGCAGGGGCAACAAAACCGTCAAGGCGGGCGGAGACGTGGGGGCCCGCTTCATCGAACAAGCCGGGGTGGAGGCAGGTGGGAGCATCGCCGCCCAAGAGGTCCTCCATTCCGACCTCGTGGCAGGCGATCAGGTAAACGTGACCAAAGGGAATGGCTTAATCCTGGGTGGCCATATATCGGCAACGAACCTTATCCACGCAAATACTGTCGGCTCCGATTCCGGCACGCGCACCGAGCTTGCCGTAGGCTTCAATCCCATACAAAAGGCTGCACTTGACGGCTTGAAGGAAAAACGGACGAAACTCGATGCGACCCTATCCGAGATCGAAATCGGCATCAACACCCTTGAACAGTATAAATCACAGGGCTCCTCAATGTGGGAACGACATGAAGAGACCTACGAGAAGCTCATCGGGGCCCGAAAACAAACGAAGGACAAGCTTGACGCGCTTGCCTTCGAAGTCCGGGAGATGGTCGAAAGGATGGTCCGGGCAGAACACGCCCATATAAAGATAGCCGGGACCATCCATCCCAATGTCGTGGTCCGTATAGGAAAGCTGCGGTTCAAGAATGAAAGCGAGTCTCACTTCGACATCTTTCTACGAGGACGAAGGTGAGCTAAAGTCGTCCGCGTATATTCTGTAGTCGACAGATAATAAGGACTGGTGAAGAGAGGGACGTTCCTCACTCTCTGAGTCTTTCGAACCTACAGGAGCGGGCAACGCGGGGACGCGAATCTATCCGAAAGGAGAGCCGAATGCTTCGAAGAATCGTGTACTATCTGTCATGTTCGTTACTCTTATGCTTTTCCCTTCCTTTGCACGCAGCACCACCCGATCCCCCTTCGGTGTTCGACTCGATCGACGTTGGCTCCTCAGAAGCGTTCCAATTTGCGAAAACCTGTATGCCATCCGTAACCGAAGCTTCCTTCGGTCGAATGGTGCGTGATGCCCTGACAAATAAGACCTCCGTCACCCGGCCGGTAGATAAGACGCAGCCGTACCTGGTGGTCAGCGGAGCACGGGCTTTTTGCGTCAAAATGTCCGACCGAAAGTACCCGATTCTGCCACTTACGGCTTTCGACGAAACGGTTTCCTTCCCGGGCATGACCGCGGACGAACAAAGAAGCTTTCGCATCGACCTATCCCGGCAAATCGCCGCAAATGGATTTGCCACGGCGCTTGTAGTCAACGAAATCGGCAATGCAGTTCAAGTGGTCTATATGCTCGCGAGTGAAATGCCGGTCAAGTTTTACTATCACACGAATTTTATGAAGAAGGGCGAATTCAAGGAAAGTGATTTTCCCTCCGTCTATCGGGCCGTCGGGGGTATGAACACCACCGCCCGTGGAGAACCGCAAGAAAATATGAAGATGTTGTTCTTGAGATCGGGCAGTTGATTGGCGCATAAGCCCTTTAAATTAGATATGTTGGGCGATAATTGATTCCAGATTCAAGGCCTGACTCCGCAGATTTTCTTTGATTGAGACAAATAGAAAGGGGATTCTATGAAGAAAGTAATCCTGCTTCTGGCGGCCGTTTCGCTAAGCTTCCTGTTTTCAGCCAGAGGAGCAATCGCGGAAAGTGGCGGCATCAAGGTTGACAAGGACATTGTCGTCACAATCGCCGGTTCTGTAGTGAAGTTCGACCCCCGCGACAATGTCCCGGACGTCGATCTTTCCAAAGTCACCTTTGACCTCGCTGCTGTCCCGCCTGAGGCCCAGTTCATGGTGGGGAAGATTTATCGCGGGCAGTCCGAACGGAATGGGATTAAAGGGGCTCTCTGGTATTTTTTTCTTGAGCAGTGGAATAAGGACGGTGCGGTTTTTGTCGTCTCTCAATGGTCGGGTAACGGCAACGTGTTTGTTTTCAGAAACGCCTGTCCCGCGTTCAAGCTCACCGAGGACCGATTTGCTCCAGATACCCCAAAATGTCGGAGTGGTGCCGGCAATGTGGGAAACGGCTGGAAGTTCTTTAGGAATGCCAAGAGGGGCGTGCTCGTGTTTGGCGCGGACGATGGAGCTGAGATTGAAGCCGATGAAGTCGGCACTCTGCCGCCCGAAATGGTGACGAGAATGACGAAGTCATCCCCGGAAGTCGTCAAAGTAGAGGGTAACGTCTTGAAGTTTCAAGCCCTCCGCCGAGTGCCTGATGTTGATCTTTCCAAGATCAAGTTCGATTTCTCGGAAATTCATCCGGAGGATGCTTTCATGCAAGGGAATGTCTACGTGGGCCGATTCAGGAAAGATGTCCACCTCGGGTCCACTTGGTACCTCTTTCTTGTAAGTGCGACTGAGAAAGAAGGAAATATCTTTCTTGTGGGGCAACAATCTTCTGACTACAACGCAGGAGATAAAATCATCAGTCTCGTCTGCAATTCAAAAACGCAGAAGTGCACGGTCGATAAAGGTAAGAATAGTTGGGATTTTTCGAAGGACAAGGAAGGGAACCTTGTCTTTGTTTCCTCCGACGGATGGAAAAACACTTTGGTGAAGGGCGGCACACTACCGCCTGAAGTGTTTGCAGGCGCGGCAAAGTAGTATGGAGTCTCTGCGACTCGTTAATAGCGGGCTGAGACAAAAGGAGACTTAAGGATGTATTGTCCTAACCTCGAATGCCCAGATTCCAGGCAGACTGGCGTACCGGGAGAGTTTGTAGAAGGCGTCACGGCTTGCCCATTTTGTGGAAGTGCCTTGGTTGAAAAGATGCCGACCATGAATCCATCGGAAGCCCCGGACAAAACGGAACGAGGCAGAGGGGAATTTAGCGCCATAGATGATTCGAGCGAAAAACGGGTCGTGATAGCAACTTACAGCTTCCGGGCCGATGCTGAACTAGCCATAACATACCTCATAAATAACGGAATTGACGTAGTTGAATCGCCAGACGATTGCGGCGGAACGAATCCGGTCGTTGGCTTCGCCACAGGAATTCGTCTATTGGCTCCCGAGAGGCAAGCGAAGAGGGCGATTGCTTTACTCAAGAAAGTGCAGCGAGATGACTGAACAAAAGAGGACGGTCGAAACGGTATTTTGGCTCTCATTAGCAAGCCGGATGAGGGGATGAGGGGATGAGGGGAGAATGTGTTATTACAAGACCTGGCCCCAGAGTCGTTCGGCTAAAATACTAAATTATTACATAATGTTAGGACAAAATGTGTGATTGCAGGACCCGACCCCACAAGCGTTTCCGGTAGGGAGCGGAAAACCGTTTCCCCTGGAGAAAAAGGACAAATAGCGATATCATTGGACAAGTGCCTCGGTAGAGTGGTGGAGAAAGGAGGGTTGTGAACCATGGAGCGTGAGCAGCTTATGAAGAAGATTTCCATCGATCCGGCAATCTGTTTCGGGAAACCCTGTGTGCATGGGCGAAGGGTTTGGGTCTCCCTCGTGCTTGACCTGCTTGCAAGTGGCATGAAGACGGACGAGATCATGCGTGAGTACGACCTGACCGAGGAAGACGTGCTGGCGTGCATCGCTTATGGCGCCGAGATGTCCAGGGAGCGCTATGTGGATGTGGCCGGGGGCAGCAAGTGAGGATGAAGCTGGATGAAAACCTTGGGCAGCAACCCCTGGAATTGTTCCTGGAGGCCGGACACGATGCCGTGACCGTCAAAGCTCAACAATTGAGCGGGGTAGACGATCTGAAGCTAATAGCGGTATGCCAAAAGGAAAGGCGGTGTTTGGTCTCCCTTGATATGGGTTTTGGAAATCCCCTGGTGTTTCCACCGGAGGAATATTCCGGCATCGCCGTGCTGCGTCTTCCGGCTCGGCTGTCTCACGTGGATATTCTCGACGGATGCAGGACGCTCGTAAGCGCCCTTGAACGGGCTGATATCACGGGCAAGCTGTGGATTGTACAGCGAGGGCGAATCCGGGAGCATGTTCGTGAATAACACCGCAATTTTCTTTATGAGTTGCTTTCTTTTCATACGCTAATGGCAAGCTCTTTGACTTCATATCCCGTGGGCACGTCCTCCATGGCCTTACCTCTCTGTGCGTTTTCTACATCTATATGATATCACGAACTGGCTTCGATGCTGAATTCGGTTGACGGAGGGACACACTTTTGCTTTTCTTCTTGCACAGCCCCCGGTCAAGTGGTAAGAATAGTCGTAAGGCGATTCACCAAATTGGGTGAACGGAGGGCTGAATGAAGGCAATCTTAGCCGCGCTGGCTGTTTACAATCAAGGGGCCAATAGGGCGCTGTGCGAAACCATCGCAAAGGTCGATGAAGACACTTTGAAAAAAGATTGCGGCACATACTATCACTCGGTCTTTTCGACCATCCAGCATTATCTGTCCTATGAGGTATCCTGGCTCAAGAGATACAGGACCTTCGGCGCCCATGCCGCGTTAACCACGAGTATCCTCGATCCGGAATTGGATGACATTCTTTCAAGAACGAAGAATAACTTCAAAGAAACCCAACCCGTTCTCCTCGCGATAGATACCATCTTCGTGAACCTAGTAAATGAAATGACCGATAGCGACCTTGACAGGCTTGTTAAATATACGAATCCAAGAGGCGAAGAATTCGAAAAGAAGTATTGGAACACGATAGTTCACGTATTGAATCACAGCACGCACCATAGAGGAGAGATTTCCGCAACGCTCGACATCCTCAAGATATCGAACGACTACGCAGGATTCTTCCGCTATGTGTAAAAGAGCCGGGTGTATAGGGAGGGGTATAGGCGGGGAAGTGGATGAGGAAAAATGTATGATTGCAAGACCTGTCCCCACGAGCCTTTCCTAAGAGCATCCCCATTGAATCCTATCCTCCCCGCATATTTCCAAGGATGATCAGTGAAACTGCGCGATTTTTTTACAAAGGGAAGTAAATGGGTTCAAATAGCGGTAACCGCTGTCGGCATCGTTGGATCTTTAGTTACCATTTATGCATTCTATTTCTATGAAAACAAAACTGCTTTGCAGTACGATATTATTTCCAATACAAGTGTCTTGGACATAAACGCCGATTTGGGAAACCTGGAGATATTCTATGGCAAGTCAAATCTCAAAATAGAGAAGCGTAATCTTAGACTCATCAGTGTGAGGGTGATGAACACGGGCAGTACCAACATCCTTAAGGATTTCTATGACGATGAAGACCCACTCGGCTTGCAGGTTACGGACGGGAACATCATAGAAACACCGGAGCTACTGGAGGCGAGCAACGACTATCTGAAAAGGAATGTTAAGATTTTTCTTACTTCACCAGGGACTATAAGCTTTTCGAAGGTTATCATTGAGCCGAAAGAATTCTTTACCGTTAAGCTGCTTGCTCTGTATAGGGCCGACACAACGCCAAAGATAATGGCGACCGGCAAAATAGCAGGCATACGGTCGATAAGAGTTGTCAACATAACTGAGTCCAGAGGAAACAGGTCATTTTTCGCCGAAGTCTTTTCAGGCACAATCTTGGTAGAAGTAGTGAGACTATTTCTGTTTCCGCTAATTGCCATTGTTTTATTGACTGCAATCATAACCTCTGCGGTGGGTATTACGGGGCTCATCACGCGAATAAAACGAAAAAGAACGATCCGTAAATTTAGAAAAAGGCAAGGCAAAGCCTCCACCGAATTGGCCAACGCTGTCTTCAGGAGATTTCTAAAGAATGGACAGTGGGAATTGGAACCTATGTCGGAAATACTGTCGCACGACATTGCTATAAGCAATAGGTACAAGAGGCTACTTAAAGTGATAAAGAAGGAGGATTCCATACTCCGCAGACCAAGGAACCACTACCGCAGTCACCAGAAATTAAGATTGATCACGGAAATGATCGACGGGGGCTTTGTCATAAAAAGAGAGGATCAGCTGATCATAAACGAGAAAATGAGAGACGTGCTCAACAGCTTTGTCGCCTTTCTTCGCGCTGAGGGCTATGCATTCCGTTCAGGGGCAGATGCCCTACGGTGGGAAGCGGCTATGAACTCGACTGATGCCATTGCAGTAGAAAAGGCTCAGAGAGAGGGACCAGCCAATGACCGATGAGGAATTGAGAAAACAGGCTTGGGACTTCTTTCAAATGCAAGCAGGCCAACGATTAACGACGATCAATTTCTATATTGCCATCTCATCCCTGCTTTCGACGGGACTAGCGGCGGCCTTGAAGACAGACATCAATCTGCCGCACCTTGGTAGTGCGTTCGGGCTACTGCTTATCTTGTTTTCCTTTGTGTTTTACAAACTTGACCAAAGGAACCGCGACCTGATACAGGGGGCAGAGGCGGCGCTGAAATTCTTCGAGTCTATGGCAGCTCTAAAGGACGAGGCAGGTATCCCGCATATCGCCAAGAGGTTCAACCGCGAGGAATACGACACGAACCAGAAGAAAGCTTTAGCTTCGTGGTGCTTTTGGCGTAATCATTACAGCTACTCTCAGTGTTTTCGATTCATGTTTGTGATTTTCGGGTGCGTTGGCCTGGCAGGCCTCGGCGTTTCGTTGGTAAGGCTTTTTTGGGGCACGTGAGGCCGGCATGAGCACTGCGCTTCTTCGGGACAGACTGAGCTTGAATAAGATAGAGAAGCTGAGATATAAGGAATAGAATGCCATGGAAGGCCGGCGACATGTAAGAACGGCAATAATAGGCAGCGGTCCCTCTGGCCTGTTCGCTGCCTCGGCCATGGCCGCGTTCGAAGATGCTGAGTTCGTGCTTATTTCTCATTCAAAAGCAACTTTGGGTGGATATGCCCTCTGGGGGGACATGAAAATAGGCCTACCACCCGCAGGCGATTCAACTGCGCGGTGGTTATCAAAGGGCGTTTATGCGACGTTGCTCTCAGACTTCACGAATAGATTCCACGCCTATCTTAAGCCTGCTGCAGAGTTCCTTGTGCTTCCAGAGGCCTTTCATCTCGGCAAAGACCTGACCCAAAAATACTACGAATCATACGTCCTGAACAGAACGGATGGCCAAACACTGATAAATACTCTTGCGAGTGAAATGAGCAATAGTCTGGTTTATGACGAATTAGTTGACATTACTTTCAGCAGGGAAGAATACTTGATTACATTGAAGAGTGGGAATAGCATTTGCTGCCAAAGTATGCTTATTGCTTCGGGCAGAGACGCACGAATAATGGAACTGCTCAGTAACCTTGGGCAAAAGTTTGTGCCAGAAACACATCCTCTTATTGGTTGTAGGGCAACGTTCAGCCCAGAAACTATCGAGAATAAAATTAATCAGCTCGACTTGAGAATCAAGGACACAAGCGCGTGCCAAACGTATTGTTTCAATTATAGAGGAACCTTGCACCGGTATGTCTGGTCTGAATTGACAATTTTTTGCGGGACTCTAAATCCATCTGGTAAAATGGGTAACACCTTCATCGGCATCGAGTCTTTGCCCATGGCTGATCTTCTTGCTTATTGCAAGAACCAAAGGCAAGTCACGCTTCACGATTTGGGGCCTGGGACTTACTATAACCGCCAAACCATGATAATGATTATTAACTTCGTAAAGGTTTTGCAGAATCAATTAGGGTTCCAGTTCCATGAATTCTACTTCCCGGCGCTTGAACGATTTTGGCCGCGGCCTGTCATTAGGGAAGGGTCATTGAAATCACTTGACCTTCCGAATGTTTTTTTTGTCGGGGAGGTATCTGGCATTTCTTTCGGAGTTCTCCAGTGTTACGCAACTGCCTCGTACGCTGTCCGCGAGATGCGGGATAAGGAGCATGCCTTTTGATGGCATTCGTTGATTGTCTTTACGGACAAATCGATCTTGATCTTCCAAAGGAAATTTTGTGTTGTACGGAAGTACAACGACTTCGAGCAATTCGTCTGTGTAACATTAACTCGCCATATATAACTGGCGGAGAGTCATTGAATAGATTCGAACACGCCGTCGGCACAGCCTTCTTGGCTCAAAGCATTGTGAAGCTACATGGGCTGCGAGGAGAAGAAGCGAAGGCATTTGTAATAGCAGCGCTTCTTCACGATGCTGTTACCGCCCCCTTCGGGCATTCTCTTGAGTACCTATTCGAGACTCTAAAGAACAAAGAGTATGAACATGCGAATATGTTTAAGATGTTTTTTACAGGAAGAACCGTCCCGTTTTCCAGAAATATATATTTTGGCGGAAAAATAGCATTAAGCCGTGTGGTGAAACCGGATATGCTGAAATGCATAATAAGCATTCTTGACGGTACCCATGAAACAAGCGTACTATTGAACCACGACATTGATATTGACAATATAGATAATGTCTTCCGCTTTGCCTACCACATCGGGATTGACTTTGATAGAAGCGTGCCTCTGCGGCTTTCCATGATGCTCAGGTATAAGGAAGGTGTCTTAGTTATTAATGACGATTCTCTTCCGATGTTCAGAGAATGGTTTCGTGTAAGGGAAAGCCTATATGTTCGGTTGCTTGAGGACCCGGGTGACTTTGCGGCGAAGGCGCTATTGGAAAGGTGTTTCATTGAGGCTGTAACGTCCTCAACGATAAGTGAGACCGATTGGGTGATGACCGATGACCAGATAGTAAATGAAATCTTTAAGAGAGGCAATCAAGTAGCTAGAAAATGCATACAACGCCTGATGCTTATGGACTTTCCAGCACATAGCTTTATTGCCTTTAGTTGCGAACACAAGAAAATAAGTGGCGTTTTGTCAAGAAGGAAGATCGATTTGATAAACCTGGCTTTTAAGCAAAATGTTTTATTGCATTTTATAAAGGACGTCAACAAGACAAGAAGAGTGATCATTGGCAAAGGCAGCGACCGCGCTGATGAGAAAGTTAGGATAGGAACAGGCCACGACCGATATCTTATTGGCTTCTTTTCTGACAGTATGACAAATATTGAAAATCTAAGGCTGGCTATAGAAGAAGAGCTGGATGTAAGATTGTTTGATTTAAACGAGGATCATGGGCAGCCCAAATAGGTTACTCTCTCACACTTTAAGAAAATTGTTAGAAAGCATCGACTGGGACTGTGCTGACCAATACCACCAGCGGTCTTCTCTCAATATTGTGCACTGGCATCCTGCCTCGTTCATAACAGCAATACCGGGCAACGTTATCGATATTTTTTCTTCGGAAGGTGACGTGGTGTGGGATCCCTTCTGTGGCTCTGGGACAGCCGCTGTCGAGGCTGTCAGGAAGGGGAGGTGCTTCTACGGTTCGGATATTAGTGAGGTAGCAATTCTCATCTCCCAGGCAAAAGCGAACATCGTCATGCACCGGCCTTATTTCGGACAGACCTTGAGTAATCTTCGGGGTCAGCTACAAGGGGTCGACCTCGAAGCAGAGCACAAAGAAGAGGCAGAAGAATACTACCAAAGAGGTCTAAGCTGCTGTTCTTTCCAAGACCTACAACCGTGGTATAACGATAAAGTATTGAGGACACTCGTTTCATTGTGGGGCTTTCTACAGAGGTATAGGAATGACGGTATTATTATGCCAATCTTGTTTGCTGTTTTCCTTAACATAGCAAAAATAGCCTGCGCACAACAGAAGACGTGGGGACATGTTGCGGATAACATGAAGCCTAATCTTCAACAACTGGAAGAGAGGAAAATTGATGTTGTTGCAAGTTATTTGTCCCGACTAAAACAGATATGGGGGCGCTCTGAGAAGGTGCTCGTTGTTTCGAGCACCGGCTCTTGTGTGTTGAATTGCGTGGACGCGAGAAAGTACAAACCTGAAAGAGAGGTAGATCTGGTCGTTACGTCACCTCCTTATCCTTGCATGGCCGACTATGTTACATCTCAGCGCCTGGCCTACTATTGGTTGGGGTTCGACGTGAGCCATATCAACTTGTCAAAAAAAAGTGAGATAGGGGCTCGGTACTTAAGACATAATAGCACCAGGAATGATTCTTATCTGGAAAACATGATCCTGGCCTTCGACAATATCATTTCTAATGTCAAGAAAGGGGGTATTTTAGCGATCATGCTACCCGACTATAGTTACGAGGACCTCCGGAGGAAAACGATGTCCCTGCTTTATGGTCACTTGCATAGTAGGTTAGATCTGCTTCATATAATTAACAGGAACGTAGATGAAATGAATCGATGGGCGCCATTTCGGAAATTGAAAAACGAAAATCTCAGTATTTGGAGTAAATGATGGCAATAACCGTTGATGTTGCAATAGCCAAAGATTTGCAAGAGTCAATTGGGGACTATAAATTTTCCTGCGTAGACCACCCAGCATACTTAAATTCCAACGACGAGTGGACAAGGGGGGAATATTGCCTCTTAGTGCTGGATAGTAGGCAATATGAACTGTATACCGAGCCAAGGTATAGATGTGAAAATGAATTTGACGCCGTAGGCTACTACGATGTCCGGGTGAATACTCCAGAGGATATAGATGCTGTTTGTCGTGTACTCAGAGAGCTCGCCATGCATCCCGGAGTACTCACGTATTCCCAAATATCTACGCTCATGAGGCTTAGAATTTTGGTTTACGATGGAAGCAGAGGCAGGGTGCAGGGTGCGAGTTATGATCTAGTGGTTGATCGAGAATTTATGAGATCGGGTGTCTCAATAGAAGAAGCTGATACGATAACTATAAATCCTTTCGATCACGTTGTCGTTGGCGCAAAAGAGTCCGTCAATTTCCCGAAGAATATCTGTGGAACCTTCGATGTTGCGGTGAATCTGTTTTGTAGGGGAGTTATTCTATCCAACGGGCCACAACTAGATCCTGGCTACTGTGGAAGGTTATTGTGCCTGCTGTTTAATACATCCTCGAAAGACTTCGCGATGACCGCATACCAAGATTTCGAGTATGCTACGGTCCAGTTTCAGACGTTATCAAACAGTACTGCCCGCGCATACACAGGGAGCCATCAGAGAAAGAGACGTATTCGGGACTATATAGCTCAATATACTGATGAAAGCATGGCCAACCGGTTAATGAGCCTGACGGACCTTCAAAAGCAAAATCAACAGGTATCGACTGAGGTCGTTAGCTTGTCAGATAAGCTGGACAAAAGTGTTGCAAAAATGGAGTCAACGGACGCGACCTTACTAGGGCTAACTAGGGTTGGCCTTATTGTTGCTGTTGCCAGCCTCGTTGTGGTGCTTGTAACAATTGTCTTTGGTATATTGTTTAGATACGACTACGTAGACAGCGTGAAAGCTGTTTCGGAAGTCAAATCCGATATTTCGGATTCCAACAAGCGGATGGAGGATATGGCAAGAAGAATCAATGACCTTGAAGTGAGATTTACCAACAAATCGCCCAACCGGAAGTGACGAACCTATCTATACGGTCTACTGGATTTCAGGAAAAGCTCTTGAAGTTGCGGAGCAGGTCCTCCGGGTCTTCTTCGATAGTAATTTTCTCAAGATACTTGGCTTTCAGGAAGCCTTCCGTGACAGCGTTTTTCAAGAAAGCCCAGAGGTAGTCATAGTATCGATTTACATTAAGAAATCCGCAAGGTTTTGTATGGAAGCCAAAAAGCGATAGCACAAAAACATCAAGCAACTCCTCGACTGTGCCTACCCCTCCTGGCAGAGCGATAAAGGCATCAGACAATTCGTGCATCAATTCCTTCCGCTCGGCCAATGTGTTCACGACTCTCAATTCAGTCAGCCCCTCGTGCGGCGCTTCTTTATGTAGTGTGACTTTCGGCAAAACGCCAATCACCGTCCCGCCATTTGATAGCACGGCGTTAGCTATGTCTCCCATGAGCCCAGTCTTTGAGCCTCCATAAACGAGGGCTATCTCTTCCTGGCACAAGAGATAGCCCAACCGTTTAGCCACTTCTGTATACTTAACGTTTACACCGCCGCCTGATCCACAAAACACGCAGACCCGTTTCACGAGAAGAGCCTCCCACAAAAGGAGTTTACAGTCATTCAAAATCTCCGTCAAGGGACCATTTGCAATTGTGCTGGTGTGTGCATCCGATGAAGGCCGGAGCCGCGGACTATAAAGATACGGCTCCGCGTGCCACCGGCCGGTCGCATGAAGGGGATGCGTCATATGTGGATGGGATGGTGCGCCTCATCGACCGCAGCCGTACTCGATGTACGGCGGATGGGCATGAGGTGCGGCAGCACGCCGCAGAGGGCGTATTCCCTTCATGCGACCGGCCACACCTCGGACCCCCACTCGCTTCTTTCAAGGCAGGAACTACAGAAGAAAAATGGGTTCCTGGTCAAGCCAGGAATGACGAAGGGGGAGAGACCGGGCCGCATCTCGTGCCAACACGTCTCACTTTCACTTGCCTTAAGAACCACAAAAAAATGGGTTCCTGGTCAAGCCAGGAATGACGACGGGGGAGAGACCGGGCCACACCTCGGACCCTAATTCGCACTCAGGTCCTTTCTATACCATGAGGTATTTCTTCTTCACTTCCTCATTCGCTTCCAGCTCCGCCACCGTCCCCTCGAAGCGTATCCTCCCGTTGTCAATGACATAGGCCCGCTCGATGAGCCTCATGGCGGACTTGACGTTCTGCTCCGACAGGAGGATGCTGATGCCCTCATCCCTGAGCTTGAGTATCTGCACTTCCAGGTCGCGGACTATCAAGGGGGCGAGTCCTTCCGTGGGCTCATCGAGGAGCAGCAGCTCGGGGCCGGTCATGAGGGAGCGGCCGATGGTGAGCATCTGCTGCTCACCGCCGCTCAAGTGTCCGGACCGGCGGTTCTTGATCTCCCTGAGGGCAGGGAAGAGTCCATAGACCTTCTCTTTCGTCCACGTGGTCTTCTTGCGGTAGGTGATCTCCAGGTTGTCATCCACCGAGAGATCGGCGAAGACCCGTCGGTCATCGGGCACGTAGGCGATGCCCTTTCTCACGAGCTGATAGGCACTGATGCCCGCAATCGATTTGTCGTTGAAGGTGATGGTTCCCTGTTTCGGGGGAGTGAGGCCTGCGATGCTCCTCATGGTGGTGCTCTTGCCGGCACCGTTACGGCCCAGGAGGCCGACGATCTCTCCTTTGGCAACGGAGAGGGAGACATCGAAGAGGATGTGGCTCAAGCCGTAGTAGGTGTGGATATTACTGACACTCAGCATATCTCTCCCTCTTGTCCGAGGTAGGCGTCCTGGACCTCTTTGTTGCAGCGCACGTCCGAGGGGATGCCCTGGATGATGGTGGAGCCCCTCACCATGACCATGATCCTCTGGGCGATGCCGAAGACGATCTCCATGTCGTGCTCGCAGAAGAGGATGGTGAGGCCGAACTCATCTCTGAGCTTCTTGATGAGGTCGATGCAGCGTACGGTCTCTTCCGGCGACATGCCCGCAGTCGGCTCGTCGAGGATGAGGAGCTTGGGTTTGCCTCCCAAGGCGATGGCGATTTCGAGCACCTTCTGGTCTCCGTGGGAGAGGGCCCCGCAGATACTCGTTCTTCTTGTCGGCGAGACCCACGTTCCCCACGATCTCCAGGGTCTCCTTGATGCAGGTCCGCTTTGACGGGGTGAAGAGCTTCATGGTCTTGTGCTGTTCGGCAAGGACCGCGATCTGGACGTTCTCGAAGACGGTGAGGGCAGGGAAGATATTGACCACCTGGAAGGATCTCGTGATGCCTTTGCGGCAGGTCTTGTAGGCGGGAAGGCCCGTGATGTCCTCGTCGCAGAAGGTCACTCTGCCGCCGTCGGGCTTCAAGATGCCCGTGATGAGGTTGAACAGGGTGGTCTTGCCTGCGCCGTTCGGTCCGATGACCGCGACGATCTCGTTGGTAGCGACCTCCAGGTTGGCCCCGTTGACCGCCCTGAAGCCTGAGAAGGTTTTTTGGAGGCCCTCAACCTTGAGCATCATGCGTCACCTCTCTTGAACCGCGCGAGCGCATAGCCGAGCACCCCCTGGGGCAAGAAGATGATGACGAGCATGAGGATGATCCCGAGCATGAGGGTCCAGTATTCGGTGTAGGCACTGACGAAGGTCCGCAGAAGGATGATGATGCAGGCACCTAAAAGCGGTCCGAAGAAGGTGTGCCATCCGCCGAGGAGCGCCATGACCGTGATCTCCATGGAGAGGGTCCAGAACATCATATCGGGGAAGACGGAGGTGTCGACGACCACGAAGAGGACTCCCGCGATGCCGCCGAAGAAGCCGGCGAGGACGAGGCCCGTGAGCTGATGGACGCGGACATTGACCCCGATCGCCTGGCTTCTCACCACATTGTCCCTGATGCCCTGGAGGGTGCTCCCGAAGGGGGATTTGAGGATCAGGTACATGAGGAGGAAGGCGCATGCCCCCACGATGAGGACGAAGTAGTAGGAGCCTAGGGATGTGGAGATGATATCGGGCATGTTGATGCCGTGGATGCCGTCGTCGCCTCCGGTCACGCTGTACCAGCGGTCGGTGATGGCCCAGACGAGGGAGCCCAGGGAGACCTGGAGCATGCCGAAGTAGAGCTTGGAGAGGCGCACGCAGATGATGCCCATGATGAGGCTCGCGAGGGCGGCCATGAGGGGACCGATAATGAAGGATATCCAGGGTGAGTAGTGGAACTTGGAGATCAACACTGCCGAGCCGTAGGCGCCGATCCCGTAGAAGACCGCGTGGTGGAACTGATAGATGCCCCCGTGGCCAAGCACGAGGTTCATGCTCGTGGAGAGAAGGCCTGTGGCGATGACGAGGGCGAGTATGTAGGTATAGAACCTCGGCATCCCCAGGGGAAAGAGGGCGAGGACCGCAAGGGCGAGGATGAGGGGTATCAGTGTTTTAGGACTTACTGCCACAGGGAGCGCTCCTTTCTACCATGTCGACTTGAGGAGTCCCGTCGGCTTGAAGGTGACACGACGATGATCGCTGCGTAGGGGAAGATAATGCTGAACTGGGGCCAGGCAAGGATACCTGTGGCCTGGGTGAGGCCGAAGATGAGGGCCCCCACGGGGGTGCCCCAGATATTGCCCAGGCCCCCATCATCACGATGAGGAAGCCCTCCATGATGAGGGTCACATTCATGCCGAGGGTCACATCACGATAGGTGCCACGAGGGCGCCGCCGAGACCGGCGAGGAAACAGCCGACTACGAAGGTCGTCGCGAAGATCCACCTCACGTTGATCCCCTGCCCCACCATCACCGGTCGACTGCGGCAGCCCTCGATATCTTCCGATGGTGGTTCTGTTGGTGAGGAGCCACAGAAGGATGGCGATGATGGGTCCGATGACGAGGAGGAAGAGGTTGTAGATGGGAAAGGGGAACCCATGATCGGCACCGAGCCCTGGAAGATGGGGGGCATGGGGACTGTCCGGTAGTGGCGCCCCAGACGAGCTTCACGAGATCGGCAAAGACGAGTGAGAAGGCAAAGGTGAGGAGAAGGAGCACGAGGTGCTCACGCTCGTAGAGGAACTGGAAGATGGGCGGCTCGGCGACGAGGCTTATCAAGCCAACCCCGAGGGGAGCGATGAGCAGGGCCATCCAGAAGCCGAGGTTTCCACCGAAGAGGTTGGAGACGGTGAAGGCGAGGAAGGCCCGATCATATAGAGGGAGCCGTGGGCCACGTTCGGGATGCGCAGCACACCCAGGATGAGGGTGAGGCCTGAGGCCACGATAAAGAGGATGACCGTCCGGCTCAAGCCGACGAGGATCTGGATAAGAAACCGGCCGAGCAGATGGCATTATAAAATGCACTGAAGTCCTCCATCCAGGCTTGCCCTCGCGAACCATCGCCAACGGCGAGCGCGTGGTCCGCGATAGGTTCTTGTCTTTTTCTCTCTATGACTTATATTGCTGCCCTGAGCTTCTGGACATCCTCGCAGGTCGGCGCCCCATCCTTCGGGGAGACCATCTGGATGTCGGTGCCGACCAGGAAATCCTTGTATTCGGGAACCTTCTTCGTAATGCCTGCGAGGTGGGAAGAAGGAGCTGATGGTCACAGGCGCGCGGCTCGAGCCTGCCGTCGGCGCTCTTTCGATCACCATGCCCTCGAGGGCATCGATGAACTTCTCACGGTCGAACTTCGGGCCGATCTTCTCCAAGGCTTTGACCACGAACTGGGCTGCCGTGTAGCCGAAGAAGGAGGGCTGGGTGGGAACTGTTATAGAGCTTGTAGTACTCGGCGACGAAGGCCTTGTTCTCCGGGGTCTGGGGATAGTTGAACAGATAGTGGCAGGTGCCGTAGACTCCTTCGGGTCCTTCCATGCCGTTGGCCTGGAGGATGGTGAGGTCGATTGCCGTATGCTGATAGAGGGCGATTGCCTTGGCAAGGCCGGTGGCCTTGGCGGCCTTCTGGAAGCCGATGACGCTCGCGCCCGAGTTGCCGAGGATCAAAGTCAGGCTTTGCCGCCATGATCTGGGTGATGTAGGGGCCGAAGTCGGTCTCTCCACCTTCCACCAGGACTGGCCGAGGAGCTGGACCTTGGGGTTGGCAGCCTTCAGATACTTCCAGGTGGACTCGGTGATCGCGTGGCCGTACTCCATGTCGTCGCCCGCGATCCAGTACTTGATGAAGGGCTTCTTGGCGAGGATGCGGCCCATGGCTTTGCCTGCCATGGTGGTGTTCTCATCGACGGAGAAGACATAGCGGTGGCCTGCGGCCCCGGTGCTCTTCTCGCTCTTTGCGCCGGTATTGATGAAGGGGATCTTTCCTTCTTCGCGAAATCGGAGACGGCAAGGGTGGCGGCACTGCTGATCGTGCCCAGGAGGATGTCGACGTTCTCCTTCATGAGAGCTCTTTGGCCATGGAGAGGGCGATGTCAGGCTGGAACTTGTCGTCCCTCGTGACGTACTCCACCTTCTTGCCGTTGACCCCTCCCTTGGCATTGACCGCATCCATGTACATCTTGAACCCGTTGAGGTTGTCGGCGCACATGGCAGCGCGCCTCCGGTGTAGGAGTCGACGATGCCTATCTTGACGGCATGGGCGGGTGTTGACAGAGATGCACAGAGAGGATTACCGTACAGACGATAAGAGAAAGGCTGAGCAAACGTTTCATGAAAACTCCTCCTTTTCGAGATGAGAGAGGTTACCCTGTCCCGGGGCCCCTGGAAATCAGAGAAACTCGATTTCTCTGGAAAAATCTTGATAAAGCCTTCGCCGGTAAACCGGGAGGGTCTACTGGAGAGAGTGATCCCCTGCTGAATCGCGAATTCACCAGGCCGGGAAGACCGCTGATGCCGAGCTTCTGCATGAGGTGAGATCGATAGTCTCTACGGTCTTGGGGGAAAGGAAGAGAAGCTCGGCGATACTGCTGTTTGTCTTGCCTTCGACCAGAAGCTGGAGGATCTCTCTTTCCCTGGCGCTTAGACTCCAGGGGGTCGGCTTCCTCCCTTATGCGTCACCTTTGATATAGTCGGTCACGATGGCCTCCATTCTACTCGGAGGAGATCTTGCCGCCGTGGACCGTGCGAATCGCCTTGATGATAT
>CAVVPU010000128.1:0-31442 GCA_963750015.1 uncultured delta proteobacterium
CACAATGTAAAAAACAACATGGCTGAAAGCGGGATGGGTCGGCTACCGGCAGTTCATTCCGGGAAGGCGAACTATGGCGCCACCTCATTAGCCTCAAACCGAGCACCATTGTCCACGTGCTCATAGACGAACAACTCCCGGGTGAGTGCAATAATCTTGTACGCATACCTGTTCGCAGGGTCGGTAGGGTCCCCGGGTACTGGTTTATCGCCCTGAACATCGGCTTTGTAAATCGTGAAATAGACATCCCCGGAAAGACTCCACGCTCCCGATTCTGTCTTGTCTTCTTTCTTCCCCCCAGGATCTATTGTTCTGAATTGGATAGTCTCTGAACCGTCATTTCCCTTATTGGCAATTCACATATATCTCCCCCTTCTTTAGTGCTCGTGCCGCCGAACCACTTGCCGACGGGTAGAGTCCATTTTGTCTGCCTTGTAGCAGGGGGCTTTGTGGAGTCCTTGCCCTGCACGGTTATCTTTGAGAGTGGCTCTCTTTTCTGCATTTCTTCTTTGATTTACTGAGCTATTTTCGTCACTAAACCACCACCGACTAAAGCCGGTGGTGGTTTAGTTGTTTACGGCAGGTAGCGCAGTATGAGATCAGACTGAACATACCCAGAGCCCGTTAGTATTATTCTTCCATCCTGTTGGAGAGCGGCCCGATATCGGATGTTTCCATTAAAACCGGTCATGACCGTTCCTGCTGAGCCGAAGGTTGCGTCAGGGGTACCGTCGGAGTTATATCGCTGTAAAACCAGGTCGGCCGGGCTCGGCGGGCACTGGTTCATACAAACGGTAATGCCGCCCGCATTGTCGGGCAGGGTGTAAGCTCCCGTTACAAGGAACTTACCGTCGGTCTGAATGGCCACAGTAGAACTGTCCGTTGCGTAAGGGCTTTCTTGCTGCGTCGTGAATCCTGAGTCTATTGTACCGTCCGTATTGTAACGCACGAGATAACCGCCTTCGTCCACTACTATCTTTCCGTCAGGCTGCAAGGCCATGGAATTGATGGTCGGTTCGGTTCCGCTTGTTACGCCCCCCGACCCGAAGGTGGTGTCAAGGGTGCCGTCCCCGTTGTACCGGGCGATGAGACCAGAGAACCTCCCACCGAAGTTCGATGCGCCCCCGGCAACCAGGAGTTTCCCGTCAGCTTGGAGGGCCGCCGCCTCCGTTGCCTCGGACCACCATACAAGCGAAGTAGGCGGAGGGTCGAAAGAAGAGACCACTATTCCCCCTGAGCCGAAGCTAGAATCGAGGCTTCCGTCGGAATTGTACCGGACGACGAGCGAGCGTCCATAATACAATACTCCCCGATACTCGTACATGTCTCCCGTAACCACGATCTTTCCATCTGCCTGGATAAAGACCGCGTAAGGGTCCGATGCGACCGGCCCTATCGTTCCGGGAAGATAGGGGCTGACGGCGGTCGTCGCCATGCCAGCCGATCCAAAAGTGGTGTCGAGGCTTCCGTCCGTGTTGTAGCGCGCCACGAGGAAATCACTTCCTGTGCCGTTGGAGACAGGGCCCGCGACCACGATCTTGCCGTCCGGCTGTAGAGCAAGCGCATAGGCCCTCGCGCCTGAGCCCGCAGATGTGATGACCTGGCCTGCGGAGCCAAAAGACGGGTCAACGCTGCCGTCGCCGCCGTACCGAAGGAGAACGACTTGCTCGCCTGAGGCGGGGACGCCTGAGGCAGGGCTGGAATCCGTGACACACGTATACCCTGTCACGAGGACCCTGCCGTCCTGCTGGAGTGCCACGGAGGTCGCCGCGAAGGTCTGAGTGGCGATTGTCGCAGTCACGACCCCGCCTGTCCCGAAGCTGGTATCCAGCGTACCTGATGTTCCCTGGTACGTCGTGGCCGACACGGCATTGCTAAAGCCGGAGAAGTTCATGGCGCCGTCAAAGGCCTGCACCGTATAGGCGTGAGTGCTGCCGGCAGAAAGGGGAGTGTCCGTATAGTTTTCCAGGAACGTCTTTTCTATTGCCACTCCATCTCTGTATACCACGTAGCCGGCTGCACCATAGGATTCGAAGCTGAGGTCTATCCTATTGCTGGACCGGGCCGTTGCTTGCAGGTACGGAGATTCAGGCGCTGTCGTATCCGTGCCCGCGGGGTCCGTCTTTATTGTGGCCGCACTGGTCTCACCCGAAAGATTTCCCGCGGCGTCAAAGGTACGTACGCTGAACGTATATGAAGTGTCGGGCGAAAGCCCGGGGACGAGGTAGGCCGTGGAGGTGACCGAGGCTATCCTGGTTCCGCCTTGATATACGTTGTAGCCGATGGCGTCGGTACTCGCCGACGCCTCCCAGAAGACGAGGATACGATTCGGACCTGCGGCGTCGCAATTCACCACGGCCGGTGCCGCCGGTGCGACAGGATCTGGAGTAAAGGAGATGTTGCTTATGTCTATTGTCACCACCGGATTACCGCCGTTTGCCGTTATCGCCGCATCGAGGGGCGTGAAGGGCGTTATCACGATGCTCAACACTGTGCCGTTCATGGTAACGGTTATTCCGTCCAGTATCTTGTCGAAGCCCGTGTGGTCGGCGCTGAAATGACTGGTCATCGGGTCGAAGGCGTCCGGAGAGCTCTCCAATTCGGAAGCCACCGCGCCGAGAATATCCACGATCGACTCTTTCAGTACAGCCTTGATTGCGCCGATCTCGCTCTCTGTAGGAATGGGAACGGTGCTGCTCGATCCGTAGCTGTCGAAACTGCTGTCGATGTCGAGGCCTTTCAGCTTGAACCAGGCACGTATGACCACATCGCTCAAGGAATGTATATTTGCCGTTCCTGTTGTTTGAGCGTATCCGTAAAGGTACTTCCCGCTTGTCGTGAGGTCGGCCATCCTCAGGAGCCAAGGGCCCGTTGTACCCTCTACGTCTATTCCAAACGTTCCGTCGCCGTTCGTTGTGGTGGTTGTCGTGCTGCCGTGAGAATCTCTGATGGTGACGGTTTGGGCAGACGCCGGCGAGCCGACAGCCGCGGTGCCGGTTATAGTAGTCGTAGAACCGGCGGCTCCGGCAGCGGCAACTCCAGCATTGCCTCCTCCACCTCCTCCACTGCCTCCACCTCCACACCCACCTACGGCACAGGCGATTAGGCATACTATGAGGGCCATCAAAGCACGTTTCATGAATCCTCCGCAATGAATGTGCTATCTGGCGGCGTGGCTGCCTAGCTGAAGATGACTGGGAGAAAGTAGACCCGAGGCCCGTGGCTTTCCGTCCCACCCTCGCGAGTGGTTTGGCTTCTCAGATTGCCCATTGTAATACAAAGCATAATGGAAAGTCAAGGAGAAAAGCAGAGAAAAAGTAAGCCGATTATTTTCTTGACATATTTGCGCCCGCTCGATGGGTCCGCCTTAGTTCACGGTGCGAAGGGGTAGGCTTAAAACAACGGCGGGGACGGCCTCGTTTCTCCGTCCCCGCCGTACGCGGTCGATCGTTAGTGTTTCGCCATCCAGTCTTCCCACGTGCTCCATTGGATTTGATGGATCTTCGGCCAGTTCGTATGCACCCACGGCTGCATCACATAGGGCTGGGCGGCCCTATATACGGGGATCACCATGGAGTCTTCGGAGGCCTTCCGCACGGCATCCTGCATCGCCTTTCTCATGGCCCGTTCCTCATAGGTGTGGAGGGCCTTTTCGCAGAGGGCAAGGTATTCCGGGCTCTTTTTTATGAAATCATAGCGATAGGTGGCCGGTCTCGGTCCCCAATGCTGGTAGAGGTCCGTGCCGGACGGATGTATGCCCGATTGCGCGAGGGCAAGGTCGTCCCAACCTGCTGGGCTGAAAAGGGATGCCGCATACCGGCCCACATCGGCTATGTCGACTGTGACCCTGATCCCCACTTGTTCCAGATAGGATTGAATGGCAGTGGCCGCGTCTTTGAGGGACGGCTGCGTCATCAGCTTTATCTCGAACCCGTTCGGATAACCCGCTTCAGCAAGCAATTGCTTGGCCTTATTAGGATTATAAGGTCTTAAGTCGAGCCCGGGGTTGTAAGCGGGGGAGAAGGACGGGACTATCTGGGTGAGCGCCTCAAAGTGGCCGAATCCGAGGGCTTTGGCTATCGCCGGCCGGTCAAGGGCATATTCGATTGCTTCCAGCACCTTTTTCTTGAGGAGGGGCGAATCGGGCCTTCTCGGCTTATTGGTATTAGGCAACAGAACGGTCATCATACCGGGCCCCCAATTGAGCTTGAAGCCTTTCTGCTCGAGTCCCAGGGCCAGTTTGACATTTGGCATGTCCCCCCACACATCGGCCTGTTTGGTTTCCATCTGCATAGAGGCTGTGACGGGGTCGGGAGAAAACTCGTACGTTATGGAATCCAAAAGAGGGTATCCTTTGCGCCAGTAATTATCGTTTCTTACGTACTTTATGTACGTGTCGCGCTTGAAATCGGCGAGTTTGAACGGTCCCGTGCCGATCCCGTTTGCCCTCGCCCAGTCCTTGCCGTTCTTATCGGCCGCAGTGGTGGAGATGATCTGCGTATTGAAGGCATAATTGAGCATCGCGGCGCTCGTGACGTCGCTCAGACTGAGTCGCACCGTGCTCTTATCGACGATGTCGATCGATTTGATCAGGTTGCCGTCCATCATTCTGCCGGTCTTCAAATTCAGGTCCAGGTTAGCTTTCAGGCTCTCGGCATCGAAAGGGGAGCCGTCCGAGAAAAAGACTCCCTTCCGGATATGGAAGGTGATTGTCTTGGCCTTGGGGTCAATCTTCCACGTATCCAGCAGATTGGGAACGAAGTGGCCTTTTTCGTCCCAGTGCACCAATCTTTCCGCCCAGGGCAATGCACCGATCCATTCCGGGGGGCCCCATTCCGGGATGTACCCTAAGGCATGCGGCGCGATGACGGAACTCAGTATTCTAATATTGCCGCCCCTGACGGGCTGGGCCGCCGCATTGGGTGCCTCCCTTTTTTCCGAAGTCTGTGCCGATGAGAGGCCGGACAGGCCTGCGACCATGAGTGTGACAACTGTCAGTATCACCAAGCCTAAAAGCACTTTCTTCATCTCGTTCCCCCTTTTTCTGCTTATCTCGTTCCCCTGTTCCGTGCATGGTTTCAAGAGAACACCGAACGTCCTTCCGACCCATAGGTGAACCGCCGCACGTGCGCTCTCCACATTCGTCAATCATAGTCCCCGGTAATGCTCCATTGCAAGGAAAACGTTCGGGAGCCGCCCTTGTGAGAAGCTCTACGGCTCAAAGATAAAGAAACCCGGCGAAAAGGCCTATCCTACGGTTGGGGGCGGCGCTCCGAATACCGTGAAGTTGGGGGCAAGTTATTATTCACCTTGTGTCCGCTCTTCTCCGGCCTTTCCCGGGTGAATGAAAAGTCTCGCGCACTCCGAGCAGACCTGCGGCAATTGAAAAAGGCAGGAGGTAGTAGATGACGCGATAGACGATAAAGCTCGCGATGATGCTCTCAACCGGAACAGCGGGTGCAAGGAGCATCACCACAACGGATTCGAGAACGCCCAGACCGCCGGGCACCTGGCTCACTATGCCGGCAGTCTGGGCGAGCAGGAACACGGCCAGGAAGCGGATGTAGGTGAGGCCCGGTACTGACGGTATGAGCACGTAGAGGACGCTCGCCGCAATAGCCCAATCCACGAAAGAAACCACGAGCTGACTGACCGAAAGGGGAAACGACGGCAGCGAGAAGTCCCATTTTCTGAAAGAGTAGGACTTTCTGTGAAAGGCACACAGAAGAAGATAGGCAGCCACGAGGCAAAGCAAGAAAGCGCCCGTTAACCGAACCGCGAGGAGAGAGGCGATTGCCTGCGTGGGCACGAGGTGGGGCTGGGTGAGAAGAGAAACACCGGCGGTCGCACAGAGGCCGAGGCCCATGGTTACGGTGCAAAAGGAGACGACTTTAGCAATCTCCATTCCATCGAGACCCCAAGCCGAGTAGAAACGGAAACGAACGGAGCTGCTCGTGATCGCCGAGAACCCCAAGCCGTTGCTGAAGGCGTAGCTGACAAAGGCAGCGAGGGATATCCTCGCGTATCCGACGCTCCTTTTGATGTACTTCAGGGCGAGCCAATCGTGGCATGTGAGCACGAGATAGTTGATTCCCGTGAGTAATAGCGCCTTACCCATGGCATCGCCGGGAAGGCTGTGCAGGGCATGCCTGATCTCGGCGAAACCGAGTCCGCTCAGGGTCCTCCGGAGAACCCAGAGGGCGGCGAGAAAGAGGAATATGCCGATGAAACGGCCGGCATAGGACGTGAAGCTATCGTGCGGTTGCCCTTTCACGCTACACGGACAAAGGTTCCGTCCCATTTGTATTTCGAGAGTTTCCCGTAGTCCGGAGGACGGCGGCCGTTGAAGAAATCGCACGCGTAATAGTATTTAAGGTCCGTCATCCAGGTGCGGAAGAAGCTTCTGTCGTTCCTCCACCCCCTCAGAAGCTTGAGCGGTCTCGTCAGAATCTCGGTGAGAGGACCGATAAGCTCGGATGGATCTCGAAAGCATTCCCAGTCACACTCAATGCATCCCCGATCTGCGGCGCCGGAAGAAAGCTCCCAGAGTTTTCCGAGGTTTTCTCCACCCCTGTACCCGCAAGGATAGACGTTGCCGTCACTTGCGCTCACAAAGAAGTAATCAACGCCGCCCTTGCACGAGTAATGGCCTTCAATGCGGCCCGTCGCGCGCTGCATGATGAGGGCGTAGAGGGATGAGAGGGGTGTGAAAATACGAATCTTACTCCTGTATTGGACGATCGTGTCGAAAAGCGCCCGGTAGACTATGGCGCGCTCCTGCGGCGTGAAGCTCACGATATCGTCGGATGCCGCAGCCCGATAGACAGGCAGGTTGTGAGCATCATCCATGGGATAACAACAGTTGACTGTGGTAAAGCCGAGATCGATTACGGCGGAGTAGAATCCGGCGAAAGAATCCCGGAATCGGTCGTAGAGAGTCGCGGCGGAAGAGAGATAGGGCTCCTTTCCCATTTTCCTGTTGATGCCCAGGTTCGCGCTCGGATACAGCCCGTGCCGGTGGAATATGGGAATTGCCTTTCTGATGCCGTCCCAGACACCTTTCAATCCGCGCATGCTTTCGTGGACCCCGGGGTCCGCCGAATCTATGCTGATCCAGAAGGTGTACACGCCTGCGTTGACGAGCTGTTCGGCGAGGCCCGAGACGCGCTTCTCGAAGGCCGGGCCGCCATGGTCGGCGAAGAGGAAGCCGTTCGTGCCGGTGCGGGTGTAACGTATGCCTGCACTCCGGGCATGGCGCAGGAGTTGGATCACCTCGTCCCGAAAGAGCATCGGTTCTCCGCCGGTGATGGACAGACTCGCCACCCCCCGGGCCGCCGCAGCGTCGATCGTCCTTTTCGCCTCGCCCAGGGAAAGCTTCGACCGCTCGAATCTCTCGGTCGCTCTCATGCCGCATTGCGGACATAGCGCGTTGCACCGGTCGGTATATTGGAGAACGACCTGTCCCGGACAACGGCCGTGGGCGAGAGCACTGATGTTCCGCAGGAATATGTAATTCGAGGCTTTGGGCATCGGTATACCGGCTCCACTCTCTTTTTTGTCGATGGCCCCCTCTCCCTTCTCAGGTAACCTCGGAAAGAGGCTGACGGGCCGAAAAGAGGATAACATAGGTCGGGGTCACTGTGTCAAAAGACCGGGAGTATACCGACTTATCTTACATCTTAGAAGCTCTCGAATTCGTCGTCGAGTTTGTCAGCCGAATTCTCCAGACGCAAGGATATTCCTGGCTTTTTGGTTACGCCGTTTCCTTTCAAATGGCCCTTCGCCGCGGCCCCGTTGATCTCCCTATGCACCTTCTTGGCCCGGTCACGCGTGCCGCCATCATCGGCGACCTTGAAGAAGCCTATGGTTTCCTGGAGCTGCTCCGCCTGACTCGAAAGCTCCTCGGTGGTCGAGGCCATCTCTTCTGCCGACGCATTCTGCTGGATCACCTGGTCGAGCTGCTGGATTGCCTTGTTGATCTGCTCGGCGCCCGTATTCTGCTCGTTGCTCGCCGCGTTGATCTCACTCACGAGTTCCGCCGTCTTCTGGATGTCGGGCACTATCCTCGTAAGCATTTCTCCCGCTTTCTCCGCGACCTCGACGCTCGTTGCCGAGAGCTTGTTGATCTCGCCCGCGGCGATCTGGCTCCTCTCCGCGAGCTTTCTCACTTCGCGTGGCAACCACCGCGAAGCCTTTGCCGTGCTCGCCTGCCCGGGCCGCCTCGATGGCGGCATTAAGGGCCAGAAGGTTCGTCTGCCGGGCAATTTCTTCTATGATCGATATCTTGTTCGCGATCTCCTTCATGGCCGATACCGTCTCGATTACGGCTTTGCCCCCTTCCTTGGCGTCCTGGGCCGCCTTGAGGGCGATCTTCTCCGTCTGCTGCGCGTTGTCCGCATTCTGCTTGATATTCGAGACCATCTCTTCCATGGATGATGAGACTTCTTCGGCCGATGCCGCCTGCTCCGTGGCGCCCTGGGACATCTGTTGCGAGGCTGGAGCTCAGCTGCTGGCTTCCCGCAGCGACATTGTCGGCTGCGTTCCTCACCTCGTTCACCACATTGGTGACCCTTTCCACCATCGCCGTCAGCGATCTCATCAGCTCGTCCCGGCCGGACCGCTCTTTCACGCTTGACCATGAGGTTGCCGCCCGCGATCTCCTTGGCGGTCCTCGTGATCTCGTTCATGGAATCGATGAGGATGTTAAGGTTGTCCTTGATGGCGTTGAAGTCCCCGTTGTACGAGTCGACGATCGCAGGAGGAATATCGCCCCTGCTTATCTTTTCGACGTATTCCGCGGCAATGGTCAGAGGGGCCGATGACCGCATCGAGGGTCTCATTTACGCCTTCAACGATCTTTCGGAAGTCGCCCTGATGCTTCGTGGCATCTGCCCGCGTATCGAGCTTGCCTTCGACGGCTGCATCGGAGAGCATGTTCACGTCGCTGATAAGACCCTGGATAGCTTCCATCATGCGTATGACGGAGGGCACCGAGCCTGTCGTTCTCGCAGCGCCTGCCCGCGCCGTTGCCTATAGCCCGGTATTCGGGAAGATCGTGGAGGTCGCCGGCGGCAATATTGTTCACCATGTTCACGATGTGACCGATCCTCTCGTTCACCTGATTGATGGCCTGCCCACTTCCGCAAATATCCCGACGTAGTTGCCCGCGACTTTCTTCGTGTAGTCGTTCGTCGCCATCTTCTGCAGGACCTCGTTCGCCTCCACGAGGCCGCCCAAGCCGTCGATGCACTGATTCAGGTTGTTCTTGATCTCGTTGAAATCGCCGTTATACGAATCGGTGATCTTGGGCGGTATGTCGCCCTTCGAGATCCTGTCGATATATTCGGCGGCCACGTTCAGAGGACCGATGACCGCGTCGAGGGTCGTCGTTCAGGCCTTCCACGATCTTCGGAAGTCGCCCTGGTGCTTCGTGGCGTCCGCCCGCGTGGCGAGCTTGCCTTCCACGGCCGCCTTGGAAAGCATTTCAGCGTCACTCGATGAGACTCTGGATCGGCCTCCATCATACCTATGACGGAGGGCACCAGCCTGTCGTTCTCGCAGCGTCTGCCCGCGCCGTTGCCTATGGCCCGGTATTCGGGAAGCTCGTGGAGGTCGCCGGCTGCGACATTGTTCACCATGTTGATGACGTGGCTTGATCGCTATCATCCACCTGATTGATGGCATTTCCCACGTCCGCGAATATTCCCGACGTAGGTGCCCGCGACCTTCTTCGTGTAGTCGTTCATCGCCATCTTCTGCAGGACCTCGTTTGCCTCCACGAGCCCGCCCAAGCCGTCGATGCACTGGTTCAGGTTGTTCTTGATCTCGTTGAAGTCGCCGCTGTACGAATCGGTAATCTTCGGCGGGATGTCGCCCTTCGAGATCCTGTCGATATATTCTGCGGCCACGTTCAGAGGACCGATAACCGCGTCAAGGGTCTCGTTCATACCTTCCACGATCTTCCGGAAGTCGCCCTGATGCTTCGTGGCGTCCGCCCTCGCGGCGAGCTTGCCTTCCACGGCCGCCTCGGAAAGCATATGGGCTTCGGCTGTAAGCTGAAGAAGGTTCCTTCTAAGGGCGTCCATTCTTTCGTTCATGATAGATTGTTTGCCTGGCAGTCTTTCGAGAACTCGTGAAAAATCGCCCTCTCCGTAGGACCCTACGGTATCGACTATTTTGAGTATATTACGAACGTAGACCTTGACGATCTCGTTTGTTGCCACGGCAATCTCTTTGTGGATGCCTTGAAATTTGTCGGTGGGAATAGCGTAATCCATATCGCCCGCCTCATGGGCTTCACGCATTTTTCTTGTTTCATCCATCAACATCCTTGTCTTCTCATTAAACATAAACCTGCCCTCCTTTTCGATGCGATCCCGACGATACAAGCGTCGCTTCCCGACTCTATTCTTACCAGCAATGTACTCTCCATTTTTTCTTCCGATCCTGAGCACACCGGTGATGTGCGTCTGCTCAAGGTGCAGCAGCAAGCCTTTCAGGCGGGCGAAGCGTGTGTGCTTCCCTCGTCGCCCCTTACTACTCCACACCGGACCGGGCGGCGCTGAGTGCGCATTCACCTGCTGCAATGCGTGAGCGTCCGTTTTTGCGGGCCGCGGTTCGCAACTGCTCTCATGGAGTATGGGACGATCGATAGTGCGTATAATCAGGCACTGGGCTCCGCTGAGCATCTTACGCGAACCGGGCACACGCTCCAGTCTGCATCTCTGATCGGCATATTTGACAGATACTTAAGGTGGCCTGACCTTCGGGCAAGATGCATCTTTTGTACTTCGCGTGTTGGATATCAAGTCCTAGGATCGCCGAAAGGACTAGAGCTTGACTTCTTGATTCCGCAGAGCTTCGGGAATTGCAGATTCACAGGGCGTTCCAGTTGCACAGAGTCCGCAGCCGTAGATGAAGATGTGGTAATTCCTGTTGCAGTATTTCAGCGAAGAGCTCACCCGCTGCATGCACGCCTCTTTGTCGTGCCCCTTTTGTTCGGAGATCGCACCTGCGGGGCACCTGCTTCTGCACTTCAGGCAGGGAATATCCTGGTAGTGAAGACAATTGGCATGGATGTCCGCGGTTCTCTGTCGGTTCGGCTCGAGCTTCAGGTTGACCACGAAGCTTGCCAACCGGTGCGCACACCCTTTTTCGGTAATGAAGAAATCGTTGATTCCGAAAGAGCCGAGGCCTGCTGCATATGCCATGTGCCGGTGGGACCAGGGTGAGGCCCAGCCCACAAGGGGATATCGTTTCTTGTTGAACATGGGAGTGGCATCGGGAGCGACGGCCAATACCCCTTTGCTCATCATATAGGTGACGATTTCCCTCACCATGGTTTGACTGAAGATCTCACCGAGAAGCCTGGTTTGGGCCCACCTTTCCGATGTCCAGTCTTTCCGGGCAGCATTGTCTGTCTTTGTTCTTTGCGTGATGGGCATGATGAAGGAGACCACCGATACATCTTCGGCCCTTGGCGCAGCTACGCCGTTCTTCTCTGCCTGCCATTTCATGATCTCGTGGGGCGTGAAGTGATGGGCTCCGATTATGCGTTTATAGTCAAGGAGCAAAGGATCGTCGCCCCGGACAAAGCCGACCAGGGGATCATCGAAAATCCTCTCACCGTAATAAGGGTATTCCATCGCGTTGTCGGGATGATGGGCCAGCTTATCCTTGATCGTTTGGACGAACCACGCCTCGTCGAAGACCGGGTCATCGGCTCCCGCTTCGTATTCCTTATTGAGGCGGGGTTGTTTCGGAAACCCTTTTCCTTTCATCTCGCCGATGGCATTCTTCATCCCGCCGATATCGGTGAGAAAGGAAAAGCGGCGATAGCGATCCTTCATTTTCCTGCGCGATTTTCTTTCGCGGTGTTGTTTGTCTATGCCCATCCTTCGACCCCTTTCCGGAAGATCCATATCCGGCCGATTCAATTTCACCCCTCCGAGGTCAACTCCATCCCCACAGAGTACCACGCCTCAATAATTGCGAGCAAATGGATGGGCCCCTAATGGATGCAATGTGAACTCTCGAAGGACCGGAAGTAACCGGAGTATGGGCTTTAGAAGTTAACCACACCTTTTGTCCTGCAATACGACCGACCACAAGGGGTGGCACGAGAACATTCTTTCCCCACAGCAGGTTGTCGCCGTCTCGCTGTCTCTATCTGAAATAGTGGAAGATGAGGTCGATCCTGCCCCGCTTTACCAGATACATGCCCGAAAACCTCATCACCTCCCTGATCTTCTCCCTGTACTCCGGCTTGTAGCAAGGGCCCGAACACTTTTTGCACAGCGGTTTCGGCTCGTGAGGACAACGAAGCCTCATGGTGAGACCGTATTTGAGCAGACTAGAACAGTCCTGGCAGAGCTCCGGCGGTTTCCGGAAGAGGGTTTCCTTGCCTGGGACGTTGAAGAGGAAGGGCCTCCGGCCTTCCCTGTGATGGGAGCGGCAGAAGATTTCGATGAACCTTGCAAGGACTCTTATATCGTGCTTTTCCTTCTTTCCCAATCCTCTTGTCATTTCATTGGTAAGTCTATCATAGTTCCTCCCATCGGAAACGTCTTCACGGAAGAACTATTTTGACGCGAGGGGCTCCCGGGACTTAGAATTTGATAGTCTGTTACCGGAAGGAGAAATAGTGAGCGAGAAAGAGACTTCCCTCAGTGGGATTATCGGAAACGGGACCTGCGAGGACGAGCGCCAGAGCTCCGATCCGACCCTCATTGCCCGGACCATCGTCGAAAACCTCCGTTCCGTGAAGGGCAGGGCGCCCAATCACGCGACCCTCAACGACTGGTATACGGCAGTCGCCCATACGGTGGGGGACCGGCTCCTCGACCATTGGGTAAAGACGCTCACGACCCAGCGCCGCCAGCCTAAAATCATCTCTTACCTTTCCGCGGAGTTCCTCCTCGGGCCTCATCTCGGCAATGCCATGATGAGCCTCGGCATAAGCGAACAGGTCAGGGAAGCCACGGCGCTCCTCGGCCTCGATTTCGATAGGCTCCTCGATCACGAGCAGGAGCCGGGCCTCGGCAATGGAGGTCTCGGAAGGCTCGCGGCATGCTTTCTCGATTCTCTCGCAACCCTCCGTTTTCCGGCAATCGGATACGGAATACGTTATGAATTCGGCATATTCAACCAGGAGATCAGCAACGGCTGGCAGAAAGAAATCACCGACAAGTGGCTTGCTCTGGGGAATCCCTGGGAGATCTCCCGGCCGGAAATAGGTTATTACGTAAGCTTCGGTGGATACACCGAGTACTATGACGATGAGGAAGGCAATAGACGGGTCCGGTGGATTCCGGAGCGGGTCGTCAAGGGCGTGGCCTACGATACACCCATCCCCGGCTTCAGGGGACCCGTGGTGGACCTCCTTCGCCTCTGGAAATCGGAGGCGGCCGAATCCTTCGACTTCCAGGCCTTCAATGGGGGGGACTACTATGGCGCCACCGAGGAGAAGGTGCTGTCGGAGACCATCACCAAGGTGCTCTATCCCAACGACGAGCCTGCGGCCGGCAAGAGACTGAGACTCGCCCAGCAGTACTTCTTCGTCTCCTGCTCGCTTCGTGACATGATCAGGATCCACGAGCTTCAGCACAACCCCCTTACCACGTTTCACGAGGGGTTCACGACCCAACTTAACGATACCCATCCCTCGCTTGCGGTGGTCGAGCTTATGAGGATACTCGTGGACGAGCGTTTTATGGATTGGGACCTCGCCTGGTCGATTACAAAGAAAACCTTTTCCTACACGAACCATACGCTGCTTCCCGAGGCCCTCGAAAAATGGCCCGTCCCTCTATTCAGGGAGATGCTGCCCCGCCACCTGGAGATCATCTTCGAGATCAACAGGCGCTTTCTCGATGAGATCAGACTCGCTTACCCCGGAGACGGGCAGAGGGTGGAGCGCCTCTCCCTCATCGACGAGTCGGACGAGAAGTACGTGCGCATGGCCCACCTTGCCATCCTGGGAAGCCACTGTGTCAACGGGGTCGCCGAACTACACACGGAGCTTCTAAAAGAGACGGTGCTGCGCGATTTTCACGAGATATGGCCCGAGAAATTCTACAATATCACTAACGGGGTCACGCCCCGGCGGTGGGTCGCATTGAGCAACCCGGGCCTTACGAGACTCATAAGTGAGGCTATAGGAGACGGGTGGATTTCGCGGTTCGAAGAGGAGATCCCCGGGCTCGAGCCATTCGCCCGGGACGCGGAATTCAGGAGAAGATGGCGGGAAGTGAAGCAGGCCAACAAGGTAAACCTCGCCAAGCTGATCGAGGAGCGGACGGGCATCGTCCTTTACCCTGACTCCCTTTTCGATGTCCAGGCGAAGCGTATTCATGAATACAAGAGACAGCATCTGAATATTCTCCACGTCATCAGCCTTTACCGAAGGCTCAAAGAAAACCGCTCCATCGGGGGGCCGGCCAGGACTTTTATATTCGGCGGCAAGGCTGCCCCGGGGTACTTCATGGCAAAACTGATCATCAAGCTCATCAATTCGGTCGCAGGCCTGGTAAACAATGACCCTGATATAGGCGGTCGCTTGAAAGTCGTCTTCTTCCCCGATTTCAACGTCAAGAACGGGCAAAGGATATATCCTGCCGCCGATCTCTCCGAACAGATATCGATGGCCGGCAAAGAGGCATCCGGTACGGGAAACATGAAATTTTCCATGAACGGGGCCCTCACCATCGGGACCCTCGACGGGGCTAACGTGGAGATCCGCAGAGAAGTGGGGGAAGAGAATTTCTTCCTCTTCGGCCTCGACTCGAAGGGTGTCTCTGACCTGAAAGGGCGCGGATACGACCCCCGGCCATACTACGAAACAGACCGGGAGCTCAAAGGGGCCATCGATGCAATCGCCTCCGGCTTGTTTTCCCCGGAAGAGCCGGCTCTCTTCAGGCCCCTGGTCGATGCGCTTCTCAACCGCGACGAGTACCTCGTCCTTGCCGACTATCGGTCTTATGTCGAGCAACAGGGGCGGGTGAGTGAGGTCTACGAAGATGGGGACAGATGGGCGGCCAAATCGATACTCAACGTGGCCCGCATGGGGAGGTTCTCATCTGACAGATCGGTCCGTGAATATGTGGAGAAGATATGGAAGATCAAGCCCCTCGTACCCGTGGAAGGAAGCTGAAAAGGCTGCCCTGGCCGCTTTGTTTCAACAGCGCGAACCGAGTGGACACTATCCCGAGCGTTGCGTCCCACTGAAGTCGCGGTGTCGTCCGCTTCTACCCTGGACGGCCCGGTTCCGCCTCACTATCGGCTAGTCTTCGAAGTTTCCGGCAGGACCCTTATCCGGCGCAAGCCCTTTCGCCCGCTCACGGATCAGTTCTTCCGTCCACTGGGCCGGCTCCTCCATCGGGCTCCCCTTGGGTCCCACGTCATAGGAGCCCGCTTTCAGGAGCGCCTCGATACCGAGTTCGGCAGTGTCCGCCGAATTGAGCACCTCGGTCATCATCTTGTAGACGAATTCCTCGACCCTTCGGGCCATCCGCTCCCGTATGGCGGCCGGCTGGGCAAGGAGCTTGTTCTCGAAGGGCAGATTGAGGTTCTTGTAGTCGCCCTTCTTCCATCCCTTGCTCTCGGCATAGGCGACCATCTCGGCCCAGATCTCTTCGCTCATGCCTTCGCCCCGGACCTTGGTGAAATTACCGCCTTCATCCATCTGAGCGTTACCATAGTCGTTTACTTCGAGTCCCCACGAAACCATTTGGAGAGCGGTCGCCACGTTGGCCTTGGTGGTTGCGGTCTTTTGCGCGATTTCACGGAGCCGTTCCGAGCTGTTGCCCGAGGTCCCGTGCTGGGCGCCGCTCAGCTTATAAGGGGCCAGGGCACGATGGATCTCGGCGGTAAGCTCCACCTGGATACCCGCATCGGATGCCTCGATCCCATGGGTGGTGCCGTTGTTGAGGGCTATCCAGTCGGGGAATATGCGGTGCCCATTCAATCCCTTGATGAGGAACAGCGCTTCTGGAACGGTTGAAAGCCCTTCCTTTCCCTTGATCTCGCCGACTTCTGTTTCAAGGCCTGCCCATCCGGGGATGAACGGGTTCAAGGTGATGTTGGCAAGAAGGTTCTGATCGTCGGGCAAGTGCGAAGCGTCGATGGCGATGGAGGTGATGCCGGCCTCGAACATGGTCGGTATCTCCACCTTTGCCGCGGCGACGTCCTTTTCGTTCTTTATCCCGTAATGGTCCGAATGTATGGCGACCGGGACGGTGATGGCAAGCTCGTTACAGAGGGCGTCGACGATGCGTGCCATGTTCCAGTAGTTGACGGCGCAGTAGGCCTTCTGGCCCCCTTCCGACTTGGCGATCTCGATAAGCAGGACCGCCTTCGCCCTTTGAGCGGCCTTGAGGGCCCCCCGGATCACGAAATAGTTCCTCCCGTTGGCGGCCATAGTCATGGCCTTGCCTTTTGCCATCATGGCCCGGTCTATCACCTTGCCGCTTACTATAAGCGCCTTGGAATTGGGGAAGAGTTGCTTGATGTTGGGGGGACGGAACGTGAGGGCTTTCTCGAAATCTGCGGTATAGGTCATGGGCGGATTCTCCTTGAGTAAGATCAAAAGCGCCTAGCCATAACATTTTAGGACAATCGCGGGGAAATGTCGAGTACAGCGCAAAAAGAGAGAAGGGCCCTCCTTTGCTCAAAGCCGGTCCCCACCGTCTGTTTATCAGCCCCTAACTTACATGTTTCCGGTCCATTTCCCGCATAATTGTTGACAGTTATGCATCTCCTTTGTATACTTCTAACCACTTACCCTTGGATACTTCATGTCCGCTTTTACCATATATCTTTCAGGAAGGAACGGCCTTTGCCGCTCTTTGAGTACGTCTCGAAAGAACCCTGCAAAGGGGCTGATGGGACGAAAGCCTTGACGAGAGCGGACCAACCGCATCATGCCGACGATTTCTACAGACAAGGAGGATACCTGTAATGGCTTTTTTCCAAGAGGACCAGGAACACAGCGATTTTAGAAAAGTAGTGAGAAAGTTCGTGGCAAAAGAGATTACGCCGCACCGTGAGGAGTGGGAAGGTGCCGGGGTCGCTCCCAGAGAACTTTGGTACAAAATGGGTAAGCAGGGAATGCTCTGCCCGTGGTTGCCCGAAGAGTATGGCGGGTTGGATGTCGATGTCCGGTATTCCCTGGTCATCGTGAACGAAGAGCTGGCATGGGGTGACGGTTTCTACGTGGGCGTCCCGCTCCATAGCGATGTGGCGACTCCCTATGTCTACTCCTATGGCAACGAAGACCTGAAAAGAAGGATCCTTCCGAAGACAACGACGGGCGAGGCTATATGCGCCGTAGGTCTCACCGAACCGGACGCCGGCTCGGACCTCGCCTCGATTCGCACGAGGGCGGTGAAGGACGGTGACTCCTACATCATTAACGGTCAAAAGACATTTATCACCAATGGGATGATGGCTGACGTCATCGTTACCGCCTGCAAAGTCGTCTCTTCCACCGGCCAGAAAGGAATAAGCATGATCGTGGTCGAAGGGGACAGACCGGGCCTTACCCGCAGAAAGCTCCACAAGATGGGGCAGGACGGCCAGGACACGGCGGAGCTCGCTTTCGAGGACGTTCGCGTCCCGGTGGGCAACCTTCTGGGCGAAGAGGGGCAGGGCTTCAAGTACATGATGGAGAAGCTCGCCCGGGAGAGGCTCGAGGTGTGCGTCAAGTGCCAGGCAATGGCTGAAGAGGCCTTCAGACTGGCCCTCGAATACTCCAAGGTGAGAGAGGCCTTCGGAAAGCCCATCGGGAATTTCCAGTACAATGCTTTCAAGCTTGCCGAGATGGCAACCGATGTGGAGATAGGCAGGAATTTCCTCGAGACACTCGTCGCCGAATATATAAGGGGCGAGAATATCACCCAGAGGGTGTCCATGGCAAAGGGCTGGCTGGGCGAGATGGTAAACCGCGTCGCCTATCAGGCGGTGCAGATCCATGGCGGTTACGGCTACATGGAGGAGTATAGGGTGAGCAGGATCTACCGTGATGTCCGGGCCCTGTCGATCCTTGCCGGGACCAGCGAGATCATGAAACTGATCATCTCCCGAGGCCTTGGGCTCAAGCCGTAAGAGAGCGCGCTTTAGGAAGAACCCAATCCGCCGCACTCCCTGATTGAATTCCACCGGACAGGATTTGCGACGCCTTTATTTGTCGACCGCTCTGAGGCGAGCCTGGGGTTCCCCCCCGGCTCGCCTTCCTTCGTAAAGGACGAACGCAATATGTTCGGACTCACCGAAGTTTCCATGCAAAAGACTCTTCCCATGATAACCTTTTCTAGTATTGGGGGTCGATCGCTGTTGGCCTTGATTCTTCTCAAATCAAAAGGGGTGCTCACATGAAAACCGTACGCGACGTTTTGGCAAACAAAAGCAAGGATGTGTGGTCTATCGGGCCGACTGCCACTGTTTTCGAAGCGTTGACCGTCATGGAGGAAAAGCAGGTCGGAGCCTTGATGGTGGTAGGCCCGGGTGGCGTGGTCGGCATCGTTTCCGAGAGGGATTACGTGAAAAAGGTGGCCCTTGCGGAGAAGACGACGCGGGAGACGACAGTGGAAGAGATCATGACGCCCGCCAATGAAATGTACGAGGTGAAGCTCGACACGCCTATCGAAGACTGCATGGTCATCATCACCGGCAAGAGGATCCGCCATCTCCCCGTCATCGATGGCTTGCGGGTCGTTGGTCTCATATCCATCGGTGACCTGCTCAAATCAGTCATAGACGAGCAGCAGAACCTTATTGAGCACCTGAGCGGTTACATAGCAGGGAAGTACCTGTAAGAGAGATCGACCGGCCGGTGACGCGGGTCGCCCTATCTTTAACAGCCCGCGGCTCCGGCCTTCATAGGATGCACACACCAGCATCAATTGAATAAGAGCGGCGTCCCTAGAGGCCGCCAAAGGCAACGTGCTCTTTTTTCCCTCGCCCTGAGGGAGAGGGTGGGGTGAGGGTGGCCCATTGGGCCGATGAAGGGCTCAACCGCAAGGAAGGAGGCATCTCGAATTCCATCCTTCCCCTTTTTCTTTTTCAGCGCCCAGGCAATTAGTTCTTTCCCCTTTCCTGGCGGATAGGGCAATTCTCTTGAGGTTCACAAGGGCGCGGTGTATCATGCAATGAGGGGGCAGTGTAGTGGAAAAAGCCCCCTTGCCCGGAAAAGGTCTTTCCGTGGACGATCAAATGCTCAGGAGACGCCCTCATGAGCGATAAGATTCTTGTGCCCTCGGGACGAACCCTCGTCTATCCCATGATCGGCCATCCGACCACGCAGGTGAAGTCGCCTGGGACATTCAACAATTATTTCAGGGAAAAGGGAATCGATGGAGTGATGTTCACGATCGACGTACATCCCGAGGACGTGAACCACTTTTTTTCGCTCCTCCGGGGTTGGCGAAACTGTCCCGGCTGCATCGTCACGATCCCTCACAAGCAGGAAGCGGCCCGACAGGTCGACGAGCTTTCTTCGCGGGCCCGCGACCTCGGCGCCGTTAACGTCATCAGAAGGACAGGGGAGGGGCGTCTTGTGGGCGACATGGTCGACGGCCTCGGTTTTATCGAGGCCCTCAGGACAAAGGGTTTCGATCCGAAGGGGAAGCGGGCGGTCGTCTTCGGCGCCGGAGGGGCAGGGGGCGCCATTGCCTATGCGATAGCCGAGGCCGGGGCCTCGGAGCTCATCCTGGTTGACATCGACGTTGACCGCCGAAACAGCATCCTCGCGCTCCTCGCCTCTCGATATCCGCACCTCGCGCTCTCCAATGCGCTCTTCTCCCTGGCAGGCCTCGATCTGGCAATCAACGCGACGCCCCTTGGTATGCACGGAGATAGGAGGATGCCTTTCCCCCTGGATTCCCTCGGGCGTGCCACCCTCGTTGCCGATGTGGTGACAGAGCCGGACATCACTCCGTGGCTCAAGAAGGCATTGGAGGTTGGCTGCCCGATCCAGACCGGTTATGAAATGACCCTCGGCCAATTCGCCATGATGGCGGGCCATATGGGTATCGACATCGAAGGACCCACGCTCTAGAGGCTGCGGGCCGCTTTCGATGCCGACGCGATGGCATCGACTATGAGGGAAGGCATCGCGCAATCGCCTGCCTCGTAAAGCTCGGGGACCTTTCCTTTCAGGCGTGCCGCCAGTCCGGTATTCGGGGCGAGCGGCAGGGCTGGCACGATCGTATCGGCCGCAAGGGTCCGCCTCTTCCCCTCTTTGTCGACGATGGTGAGACCTTTGTCGGTGATCTCCAGGTACTGCCTGACCTCACCTATCAGGGTAACCCCTTTCTTTTCAAACCAGAGGAAGAGATGGTCCTTCATCGTATGGGGCATACCTGCTCCCGCGATCTCCTTTGTGTCGACAATCGTCACCGATCTGCCCTTTTTGAAGAGAAACTCGGCAAGCTCGCAGCCCTGCACCTCACCGCCGATAATCACGACCCTTTTGCCGATGGGCATGTAAAAGGTGGAGAGCCATCTGAGGGTCTCCGGTCCGAAGAAGCGCAAAAAGAACTTGAGCTTGCGATGGAGGTCTGTGCCGCTCACCACGTTCGGTCTGTCTATTCCCGGTATTTGAGCCGTTACGGGGATGCCCCCCGTTGCGATGACAACCGCATCGGGCGTAAGCTTTTCGACCACAGAGACGTCTGCCTCTTTTCCAAGCTCGATCTTCACGCCCAGCTTCCTGACCTGTCCTTCCAGATAACTGACCAGGGCAGGCAGATCTTCCGGGTGGGTCCCCTTTACCATTGCCGCGAGTGGCATCAGGCCGCCGAGTTTGCGGCCCTTTTCGTAGAGGGTCACCTCGTGTCCCCGCAGGGCCGCCACTCTGGCCGCCTCCATCCCCGCAGGGCCACCGCCGATCACGAGGACCTTCTTTCTTGTGCTGCCCTTCCCGACGTTCATGAGGGTAGTGCCCTGGAGGGCGTTTATGCGGCAGCGGCCCCTGCCACCCAGACAGAAGGTGCACCCGGTACAGGGCGCAATATCGTCAGGTCGCCCTTCGGCGAGCTTCTTCGGAAGCTCGGGGTCGGCAAAGAGGCGTCTCGACATGGCGATAAAATCGGCCATGCCTTCCCGCAGGACCTTTTCCCCAAGGACAGGGTCCATCCTGCCCACCACGGCGACGGGAATGGAGACGCTCCTTCTTATGCCTGCGGCGAGCAGTATGTTGGCTCCCGCTCCTTTGCGACTCTTATCATACTCCTTGGGAAAAGCCGCAATTGGGATAGGAGGCTCGGGATAGAAGAGGGAATCGGGCAGAAAGCCCGCCACGTGGTAACCGATCCAGTGGTTCCTCACCTGGATTGCATCAGCCCCCGCCTCCTGGAGAAACCGGGCGATGCCCCGGCCCTCTTCCGGGGTGAGACACTCATCGTCCCCGGCTCCGGCGAGCCGTCCTATCTCGATGCCGTTTATGACGACCGATATACCAAAATCCGCGCCCAAACGACGCCTGATTTCGGAAACCACCTCTACGCCGATACGTGCCCTGTTCTCGAGGCTGCCGCCGTATTCGTCCTTCCGCTTGTTCCAGTAAGGAGAAAAGAAACTGTGAAAGAGATGGCTGCTCGCCATGTTCAAATCGACGCCCTCGAAGCCCGCTTTTCGTGCCCGAACAGCCCCCTGGGCGAACTTGTCGACGATTACTGCGATCTCTTCGATCGCAAGGGGTCGTGGCTGTTCGTTGTGGTGATCGTAAGGGGTCTTGATATAGACGTCGGATGCTGCCACAGGAGGTCCCTCGAAGAGGGGGTTGGGCTCGTGGGCCCAGTGGGCCTGCCATGGACCGTCGTGGTTCATCTGCATGAAGGTCGGGCAACCGTGCCTGTGGATGACCTCGACCAGCTCAGACATGCCCTCGATGTACCTGTCGTCATCCATACGGTATCTGTTCCTGTAGCGGGCGCCCGTGGGATAGTCGACGGTCGGCGCCTCCACGATCAGCAGGCCGACGCCCCCCTCGGCAAGCCTTTCGTAAAAGGCCTTGACCTCCTCCCTCATATGGAGGTCGTCTTCATGCCACATGAGAAGTCCGGCCCCGGTTTTGATGATCCTGTTCCTTGTCTTTACCGAACCGATGCACCCGGGTTCGAGGAGCCTCTCGAATTTCGTCGCGCGATCCATCCTTCCTCTCCTTTTACTATCGCAGATGCAGTGAAACCGTCCTGTCTTCCCCAACCGCACGCCTTCAGATTTCCCGGCTATGCTTCTTTTCCGAACACCTCGGGATTGATGATTGACGGCGGTCGTTCGCCTTTAAGCACCGACAGACAGTTCTCCATGGCCGTCCAACCCATTCGGTTGAGAGACTCATCGGTGTGCGAGCCCGTGTGCGGGGTGACGATGACCTGCGGCAGGGCCAGGAGACGATTCTCCTTATCCGGCGGTTCTTTGACGAAGCAATCGAGGGCGGCGCCACGCAGATGGCCTGACTCGAGGGCGTCGCAGAGGGCTTCCTCGTCCACGAGATCGCCTCTTGCCGTATTGATGAGGAAGGCCCCTTCCTTCATACGGTCGAAAAAGGCCCGTCCCGCCATTCCCTTGGTGCTGTCGGTCAGAGGTGCATGGAGGGAGACAAAATCGGACTGGCCGAGGAGTTCGTCGAGGGAACAGAGACTGACTCCCCCATCCGTTTCAATGTGAGTCCCCAGAAAGGGGTCATAGGCGACAATCCGGCAGCCAAAGCCTTTGAGGCGATCCGCCACTGCCCGGCCTATGGCTCCGAGGCCGACGAGCCCTATGACCTTTCCTTTAATCCCCACTCCGTCCAGAATCGGCCACCCTCCGGCTCTCACCGCTTGATCGGCTGCCTTCAGGTTGCGTGCGAGAGTGAACATAAAGGCTAACGCAAGCTCGGCGACGGCCGTCGAATTTGCCCCTTTGGAAGTGGCGACCACGATGCCCCGTCTGGTCGCCTCCTCCACGTTTACCCTATCGTAGCCTGCTCCGTACACCGCGATTACCTTCAAATCCTTTGCTGTTGCCAGCACCGGGCCGTCTATCTCATCGACGCCCGCGATATAGCCGTCGATGGCGGGTACGAGAGGAAGAAGCTCAAGGGCCTTCAAAGGTCTGCCGAGGGGGTTGTAGACTACCTCTTTGACGGCCGCCTCAAGGGCTGGCCGCAAGGAAGGATCCTTTCTCCCGAAAGTTGCGGGAGTGACGAGGACTCGACATTCGTTGACCGGTTTCCTGTTGCTCATATGTTTTCTCTTGTCCTCATTAGTGAAAAGGCTCAAAGGCCGGTCGAAAGCGGGGCCGGCCTTTGAGCCTAACTTACTCATTCAAGGGTATCCGTCCATCCCGGCAAGCCTGGAGACGGCCTTTATTAAAGCTTACGATATGCCTCCGTCGATGACGAAGACCTGACCGCTCGCGTAGCTCGCCGCATCCGACGCCAGGTAGACAACGATGCCCTTCAGCTCATCGGGGCCGCCCGGACGTCCGAGGGCCATCTTCTCGAGGCTCAACCGGACCTTTTCGGTCGCCGCCCCAGGGGCATCCTTCCTGCGCTCTGCCGCGAAGTTGGTGCCCATGATCATGCCGGGGGCTATGGCATTGATTCTGATGCCCTCTTTGCCATACTCGCCCGCCGCCTTCCGGGAGAAGACGATGACGCCTCCCTTGGCGGAATCGTAGATTGAACCCATGGTATCCGGATCGCCCGGAACGAGGGCCCCCACCGAGGCAGTATTGATGATGCTTCCGCTTTTCTGCTTGAGCATGACCGTCACCTCTGCCTTGGTGCAGAGGAATATGCCCTTGAAGTTGACTGCCATGATCTTGTCCCACAGCTCCTCGGGGGTCTCGTGTATCCTGTACCTGCCAATAAGGCCCCCCGCGTTGTTACAGGCGATGTCGAGCTTGCCGAATTTCGCCACGGTCTGGCTCACCATGTTCTCCACGTCATCCGCCCTCGACACGTCGACTTTGATAGCCAGGGCACGATGGCCGTACTGAGCGATCTGGTCCACCGTCTCCCCGGCCGCCCCCTCGTTGATATCGGCAACCACCACGTCCGCCCCGAATTCTGCAAGTCCGTGACACATACTCCGTCCTATGCCCGAACCGCCACCGGTGACGATGGCGACCTTTCCGGTTAAATCAAACATATTGCCCATATCTCTCCTCCATCCAGTTAATGGGGTTCAGCACCCCCTCAACCGGCAAAGCCGGCTGAGCCTCCCCGCTCAAGCTCGCTTTCGCTCGTGCTGCCGCCGGTCGTGGACAGACCGCCGATCTGCAACTATTTGAAATAACGCGCAATAATTCCCTCTCCCTTCGAGGGGAGAGGGTTGGGGTGAGGGTGACGGCGTCGGTCGCACTATTTCTTCAACCTCCTACCCGGCCTCCCCGCTCAACTCGCTACGCTCGCTATTCTACCAGTACCCCTTTGCTTACCGCAAGAAGATCGCTTACAAGGGTCTCAGTTGTAGGGGTTCAGCACCCCCTCAGGCGGCATAAGCCGCCCGAGCCTCCCCGCTCAAGCTCGCTCCGCTCGCTATTCTACCAGTACCCCTTTGCTTACCGCAAGAAGATCGCTTACAAGGGTCTCGTAGTCGAGCTTCTTGCCTTTGAGCTTCTCCCGCTCCGCTATCTTGCCCTTGTGGAAATCTATTACTTCTTTGGGGAAGGGCAGATTACCGTGGTTAAAATAGCGCAAGGCGCCCTGACTATCCTTGATCCCCATCACTTTGCAGGGACTTGCGGGGTTGGTGGCAAAGGGATTGTCGAGCACTCCTGACTTTACTGCCTTGATCGTTCCATCGACCACATCGCCGTCGCCAAGCTCCAACACACGGTCGACGATGCTGCGCACCTCCAGCTCGGCCATGGCGACCTCGCTATCGAGAGCCTTCTTGTCCACCTCTATCTTCTGGGTTTCGAGGAAGTTCTCCATGGCCTTGGCCGTCCTGAAGGAGTAGGCTGTGTCCTCTTTGGTAGGGATGCCCTTCGCCTCCGCCACCGTCCGGATATCGTTCGCCTGGGCCCCGCACAGCTTGGCCATGAGGGTGTTCATGAAGACGACCGCAAAGGCCGAGCCGACTTCGAGCGGATATTGAACGAGAGAGAAGCTCACGGAGAGGAACTCCTCTATATCGTCATATCCGAATTTTTTCAGATAGTGCTGCTTGAGCGACCGAAGCACGTGCGCGGTCGCCACGTCCTGGGCAAGGTTTCCATGGGCGGCGAAGTGAAGCCTCGCGTGGCGTACCCCTTGCTCGGCCATCATCAGTACCTGCACGAGAATGGCCGCCATCTGGAGACTCGGCGAGATGCCCGCTCCGTAAAGCCCTTGACAGGAGGCGCACAGGGGAACGCCGTGTTCTCCGTAATAGCCGATGAGTCTCTGCACATAGCGATGGGTGGAGAGGGCCGACTCCAGGGAAACCCTGGCGTGGTGGTGCCAGAAATCCATGAGGGCGTCCGTTGCACCCGATGTGTGGCCTCCTGCGTAGCCTATTTCGTCGATGAGCCGGGGATCGGCGGCCCCATATCTCATGGAGATAGGCGAATGAATGGCTTCGACCACCCTCCTGAAGCCTGCCACCCCGTGATTAACCAGAGGCAAACCGTTGAGCATCGACCTTCCTGCCTTCTTACTCTCTTCTATGCCTTTCTCGGCCCGGTCAAAGCTGAGCTGCCGCGAGAAGCTGTCGGGGGAGGTGCCGAGGAGATCGGCCAGCCCCTCCTTTTCCACGAAGGTGAGCAGCTCTATCTGCTCCTCGATGGTCGCCTTCCCCATGCCGGTGATCGCGTAAATCTTGCCATGTTCTTTCGCGTATCTAAGCTTCTCCACGTACACCTTGCTGGGCGGAAGGCTTTTGTGATAGGCGATTGCTTCATCGAGATCGACATCCTTGCCCGTGGGCCACTGGGCGAGGACCTCTTTCCTTTCCTTGAAAAATTCGTCCTCGGTGAGTTTTTTGTTCTTCATGTTGTTACCTCCTGCGCGCGGAGATGTCCGCTTCCAAATCTGCAATCGCCAAACGTGGCGAGGTGCTGGGGGGGTAGACCCTGTCGATGCCCATCTCCTTAAACCTCTTCTCCACCCCCTCCCATGCCATTTCGCCGACAAGGAGGTAGCCGCCCACGTATATCACGATATCCTTCAAACCGGCCTCGATGCACTTCTCGCGCAAGCCGGGGACGAGACTCGAGGCGTGACCGCTCAGGGACGAGATAAGGATTGCATCTGCATTCGTCTCGATCGCCGCGTCTATGAACTCCTTTTGCGAAACCTGCGACCCCAGCGGAACTACCTTGAACCCTGCTTCCCCCAGGGCATATTCGAGGATCCTTATGCCCACTACATGGACATCCTCGCCTATCACCCCTGTTACGACCGTTCGCTTTGACTCTTTTTCGTTTGTCATCGATTCCCTCTTTAGGCTAAGAATCCAACGTCCCCGGAGGCAATGGACTCTTGGCCCATCGCCTCCGGGGAGCATTACGTTTCAAACTGTCTTTCTACATCTCCACCACGACCTTTATCTGGTCGTGGTCGTCAGTCGTCAAATCGAAGGCCTCCTTCGTCTTGGAGAGGGGGAATGTGGCGGTCACGTGCTTCGCGGCATTGACGACGCCTTTCTGGATGAACTCCGCTGCCTCGAGCCAGCGGGGAACTCTCGGTCCCAGGCTCCCCCAGGCGATCTGCATATGGAGGAGCGAGGGGTCGAAGCCCACCGACGGGTCCGTATGGCCCGTACCCGGTCCGATCCACGTGGTCATGGCGCCTTCGGAAGGACCCACATCGGCCCGTACCTTGAAAGGCGAGTAGTAGAAGCCCGCGAGCCATATGCAGCCGGCTCTCCGTGTCGAGGCGATACCATCGACGAGGGCCTGAGGCCTCGTGTCGATCAGGATGACCACGTCGACACCCTTGCCCTTGGTCTCCTTCATCACCGCCCTTACCACGTCCTGGTCGACGCAGTTGACGGTCAGATCGGCACCCACACCCTCCATCGCCTTGAGACGCTTGGCGGAATAGTCGGCCGCGATGACCTTGACTCCCCTTTCCTTCATCTTGGCCACCGTGGCGACACCCATGAACTCCCCGCCGTAGACGAGGGCCGTCTCCCCTGCTTCTGCCTTACGGGAGAGCCCGACGGCCAGATAGAGAGGTTCGATTAGGGAGAGGTCGGCCCATGAGAGGTCGTTCGGCATCTTGGCAGCGCTTTCGTTCGTGATGAAGGGTATGGAGACGTATTCGGCGAACCCCCCGTGGATAGCCCTCTGGGCCAGACCTTTCACCCAGTTCACACACCGCCAGTAGTCCCCCTCGTAACAGTAGTTGCACGCGTAACAGGGTTTGAAGACAGGGTTCTGAAATATCCGGTCCCCTACTTTAAAGTCCTTCACCTTGGAACCGACCTCCACGAGCTCTCCGCTCCACTCATGGCCGCGGGCAAAGCCGGGGCCTTCTCCACCCCTCGCCCATCTTACCCACGCATCCACGTCCATCACGTGGCATACCCCGCAGGCGCCGACCTTTACTATGGCCCCTTCGGGTGTGCACTTGGGATCGGCGACCTCTTCATACCTGATATCTCCCGGTGCATAATAGATAGCTGCCTTCATACTCGTTCCTCCTTGGATTTTGTCGTGTAACCCCGACAAAGAGTTTGATCATCGTGCGGATAAGGGAACAAAAGCAAGAAACATGCCTGTGAGGACAGGCTCTTTCCCGACCTCCATGATGCGCCACAGGACTACCGCAGCTATCTGCCCCCGGACGAACCCGGACGACGTGGCGATTACCGGTTGCCCGGCAACCGGGTCTGGTGACCGAAGGGACAGTGGAACAGGGATGATGACATTTCGCGATGAGTGATGATATGCCATCGTCTTTGGTGCTATGCGGGCCGAACGGTTGTCCGGGCTGATGTCTCGTCAGGAGCGCGATCTGATTGGGTACGCCATAGCACGGAAGCCGGAAGGCGCGCATGTTGCCCTGGTGTGAAATTATGCAAGCAGTCGGCAGCGCTCTCCGCCTTCCGCGGAACGGCCGCGAAATGGGCAGGGCAGGTTGAGAGACGAAGGGGAGGGCATTGGCCCTTTCCAGAGCCAATGCCCTCCCCGATAGAGACAAGAGGCAGGATAAAGGGTGCCTTCCCCTAATGTGTCAACTTCGCCTCCACGGCCTCCAGGGTCTCACCTTTCACGTTGGCCGGGTAGAAGAGCACGAGGATCCCACAAAGGAGAGGAGGAATCGCGATGAGGGCGAAATACTGGCTGAAAGAGAAGCCTGCCGTCTGGAGAAATCCGCCCAGAAGAGGACCGCAGACCGCGCCGAACCTTCCCATGGTGAGGGCCCAGCCCACGCCGGTGGACCTCACGAAGGTCGGATAGACCTCGCCGGTCACCGCATGCTGCCCACCCTGACCGCCAATGACAAAGAAGCCCGTTGCCATGCTGAGCAGATAAAGGGCCACCGGGCTCCCCGTGGCCTGACCGAAGAGCCAGGAGACGACCGCCGCGAGGAAGTAAGCCGTGACAAGGCCCCATTTCCTTCCGAAGCGGTCGAGGGCCACCCCGATGATGATGGAGCCGATGAAGCCTCCGAAGTGGTCGATGACAGTGTAACCGTAGCTCCTGACGAGGGAAATGCCGGCCTTGGTAAGGAGCGTCGGCAACCAGGTGATGAGACCGTATATCGCAAGAAGATTGAAGAAGTAGACGAACCAGATGAGGATGGTCATAGTGGCAAGCTTGGAGCTGAAGAGGGCCTTCACGCTCGCCTTCTTCTCAAGCTCCGGAATGACAAAGGTGTCGTCGGTCCATTCTTGAGGAGCGAGGTGACCCGCCTTTTCCATCCTTCGCAGGACCTTCCTGGCCTCGTCATAGCGCCCCTTCCTGGCAAGGAAACGGACCGATTCGGGCAGATAGTAGCACAGAAAGGGTATAAAGATAAGGGGAATAAGAGCAAAGAAGAGGACCACCCGCCATCCGTAGGCGGGGATGAAGAGTATGGAGATGATACCTGCCAGGGCGGGCCCTATCATGAACCCGGTGAACATGGTGGTCACCATCCTGGCCCTGAGCTTGGCGGGCGCGAATTCGGAAGCGAAGGTGATGTTGATGGTGAGGGCGCCGCCCATGCCGAGACCCGCGAGGAAACGGAGGACACAGAATACCTTGAAACTGTGCACCCAATAGAGTCCGCCGTTGAAGACGCAGAATATGACGAGACCGAGAATAAGGGGAATCTTTCTGCCTATGCGGTCGGCGAGCATTCCCATACCGGCGGTACCTATCATGAGACCCACCAGGCCCCAGGATACGACGGAGCCTGCCACGACCGGGCTCAGGTGCCATTCCTTGATGACGTTCGGCATGACATAAGCGAGGATCTGTGAGTCATACCCGTCGAAGACAAGGGTCAAGACCCCGAGAATGAGAAGACTCCAGTGAAACCGGTTGAACTTCAACTCATCGCAAAACTTTGTTACGTTGGGTTTGTCCATACTACCTCCTTGTCACTGAATTGTCCTTGGTCACACTTCCTTTTTTAACACGTTTGCTTTTGACGGATGGTAGTGCCAGCAGGATGTTCTCTGCTGCCGCGAGGTTCTCCTTAAGCAGCTCCGATGCGATGTCGCCTTTCCTGGCCGCGAGGGCGTTCACGATCCGCTCGTGGAGATCGACGATACCTTTCGATTCCTTCAGGCTCACCGACACGTACCTGCTTTTGAAATCCGAAAATACCGCGAGTATAGACTCCATGACAATAGAAAAAGTGTGGTTCTTCGATGCTTTGGCCAACAGCCGGTGAAAATCGATGTTTTCTTCGTAGGCAGACCTGCTATCGTGCAACTTCTTTCTCGCGACCATGATATTGTTTCGAAGGGCCTCGATATCCTCTTTCCCGGCGTTTTGTATCGCCAGATCGATGACCGATGCTTCAATGGCCTTTCTCGCGGCGATGCAATCATCGATGGATATCTTCTGGAGCCTGAAGGTCTCCAGAAAAAGGCCGGACAGCTTGCTCAACATCGTGCTTTCGATCATTGCGCCGCCCTTGGCCCCGGGCCTTACCGTGATAAAACCTGAAATCTCGAGAACACGGAGGGCCTCCCTTACCGACTGGCGACCGACGTGAAAGATCTGAGCGAGGGCGGGTTCAGAGGGGAGCTGTTGGCCGGGCTTGAGAGTCCCGTTGAAGATAAGCTCCTTGAGCCTCTCAGAGACCTCTTCGAAGGTTCTCTTGTTTTTCACGGGCTCGATCAGTGATTCGTAGTCGGTCTTCATGACAGGGTTCCCTTTAGAGATGGAGCAGTCTCCGCGCATTGCCTTCGTAGATCTTCTGCTTCGTCCCTTCGGCAAGACCCATCTTCTCGATGCCCTTGATCGTCTCCCTGATGGATATGGCTCCATTCTCCGCGTCATAGGGCATATCGGTGCCGAACAGCACGTGATCTTCTCCGAAGAAGGCGAGGCCGCATTCCATGGAGTAGTTGCTGTTGCCGTCCAAGGCCGTGTCGGCATAGAACATCTTCAAATAGTCCACGGGATGGCGGGTGAGGCCGGGGAAATGGTCTGCGCCGAGGCGCTGGAGGCCGTTATTCCAATGGACGATACACCTGTCTGAGAAATAGGGGGCCATTCCTCCCATGTGGTGAGTGATGAACTTGATAGTGGGGAATTTCTCGAAGATACCGGCGAAGACAAGCCTCACCATGGCGGCCGTGGTGTCATAGGGCCAGCCGAATATGGAGAAAAGCTGGTTGTAGGAGATACTTTCCGTTTTCCAGTCGGGCTGCTCCGGGCCGCGCATGGGGTGGATCCAGATGGGAAGATCGACGTCCACCATGAACTTATAGAGGGGCATCATCGCTTCCGTGCTCGGTGGTTGGCCGTTGACCCTCGTGTGAATCTGAATACCCTTGAAGCCGAGCTGGGTGATGGCCCGTTCAGCTTCTTTCACGGCGATGTCCGGATTATTGAGAGGCACGTTGGCAATGGCTGCGATGTATTTCTTGGGGTTCTTCGCGACCATCTCTGCGATCTCATCGTTGCATATCTTCGCGAGTTCCGCTGCCTCATCGGCATTGACCACCTCCTCCACGGGAGGCATGGTGGCGGACAAGACCTGAACGAGGTCGTCGTAGGGCGCGAGCTTGCCCAGGCGCATCTCGTTGTCCCACAGGACCGGCCTTTTATCCTGCACCGCTTTTTCCGTGGGGAACTTGTCCGCATATTTGTAGAGGGCCTGTTTGTAACGGGGGAGCTGGACGTGGGTAAAAATATCGATCTTCATCAGAGAGCCTCCTTCAAAGCGTGCTGATCCGGACCGAAGGGTCCGAACGTGGTTCCGACCTGCCAGAGCATACATGGGTAATCGAAAGACGAAAGAAAGTCTTTCGGTCCCTGAAACAAACATCAGACAAATAGACGTCTATAAGGTTTGTACAATT
>CAVVPU010000129.1:0-6139 GCA_963750015.1 uncultured delta proteobacterium
GGAAACGGAGCTATTTGAAGAGCGACCCCGTCGGGCCGCCATTAAATAGCCCAACGGGCAATGCGCGCCTGCGGCGGTCCTTCCTTTTTATGAGGGGGTGGCTCCGCTGGCTTTGCCAGTCGGGCACCCGCGTAGCGGGTCGGAGGCGACGTGAGCCCCATTGATAGCATCTTCCCATGCGGCTCTCCACATCACACCGCAATTGTCTCGACCTGAGCCAATTGCGGAGGAGTACATAGGATAGAAAACCCAACCAAAAAGCGGCCCCATAGGCCGCCGGAAAGCAATCCCAATTGTCCCCCGGCTGGGCCAATCGGGCACTTCATAGGATAACAACCTATTTAAGATGGCGGCCCCATACTCCATTCCCCCTCATTCCTATGCTCTGGTCAAGGGCTTCAACCCGCTCTATCCCGGTTTTGCGGAGAGTGCCTCTGCCGGTGCGCCCATGATCTGCCGTACCTTCTCGTCAAAGGGATTCGTCTTCGCGAGGTTCGCCACCTGATTGAGGGTTGACGTCCTCACCACGCCGGATGCGGGCAAGGCCTTCTCGACGGCGCTATTAACCGCCTCTGCCGTGGCCAAGGGCACGTTCGAGCGGACCAAGTTCCCCACAAGGTGGTCGGACTCGAAGGGGGCGAGGCTGCCGTCGGTATGGAGGACAAGGGGACCCGTTGCCGCGGGCTGCTGTAGGGACGTAATGAGCTGCGCGGCCCAGGCGAAATCCCAGCCTTCGGCTTCGTAGGTCAGCTCGTCACCTGAGACCGTACCGGTAATCATGGTCCGACCGGGTATGCCCGGGTAGGTCTCGCCCCAGGTGGTGCTTTTGAAGCGTGTGCAGAGAGTGCCCGTGACCTTGCCATCGGCTCCCACGGTGAAGACCGATATCTTCTCCACGTCGAGCACCTGTTCTACCCCGTCGAGCTTGATTGGCCCGAGGACGAAATTACCCAGGGAACAGAGGTACTGGGTCACCCGATACTGTGTCGCACCCGCAGCATTCGTGCCATCGGGGATCAGGCCGGCGGTCCACGTGCCGCTGTAAGGGCCGGCCTCGGAGGGCAGGCCTTGCTTGACGAGGCCCGGGCTGAACTGGAGGCGGAGGCTGTCGGTGCTGCCGCTCAGCTTGTACGCGGTGCCGTCCTTCAGGGCCTTGGCCGTACCCGCGTGCTTTTCGTAGATGGCGACACACTTTTTAACGAAGGTCTCGATGAGAGAGATCACGAGGTCGAGGATATTGAAGAGAACGTCGACGAGCAGGTTGAGGATCGCATCAAGGGGCCCTCCCGGGGCTGTGTTGTCCTTGAGCTTCATGATAATGTCCATGAGCAGGTCAGGCACCTGAAAAGCCCCTGCCGCGGCCCCGGCGGGCGTCATGAGGCCGAGACCCTGCTTGGCAAGGGCCATCTTTGCGTTGAGGGCGTTGACCACCTTCGTCTTGGGGTCAGACGACGGCTCTTTGTTGAGCTGGTCCATCTGCTTCTGCATGCCGCCTATGAGGTCCTGTAAGCCCTGCGTAACGCTCGTCGTCTCGTCGGATGTGAGGGTGATTGGCATGGCAACCTCCTTGCTCTTATTTGGGAACGTAGACGGAATATAAGGGGGCGGGGTGGCGATGTCAAGCCGTGAAACCATTGGGCGGGCACGAAATCCCACCCACATCTCATTACCTCTTCCCATGCGGCTCTCCACATCGCACTGGGTTCGGCCCGACCTGGGCCAAACCCAGTAGTAGTATATAGGATAACGAAGCTATTTGGAGAGCGGCCCCGTAGGCCGCCCGTCATTTGGTTTAGTAGTTCCCTGGTCGCCGAGGGAGAGGCTGGGGGGAGGGGGCGGCATACACCGCAATTGTCCCGACTGGGCCAATTGCGAAGGTCCATGGAAAATACGGTTCATCCGGTTTAGCGTACTTCCTAATCGATAGTATTCGATTTGCTCCTGAATTTGGGGAGTGCGAGTAGCAATCGATAGGTTGATGGGTTGGAAACCAAGGGGAAAGTCATCTCCCCTTAAGGCGCGTTAGTGAACAGGACGCTTAAACGCCGGTCGTTTCTCTTCGCAGTTTCGATAAAGAGGCGACGTGCAATCTCTCTTCGTCGACGATCAGATTGATTGTTTCGCTACGCCCGGCGCACATGAGCATATTAATTTCCTGATAATAGAGAATTGAATCCATCTCCCGTTGGATGGCAAAGTCGAGTGCTCCCTTGACGCTGCTCGCCTTTGCCAACTCGGGAATTCTCGATATATCCTCGAAAACGACGTTGTCGGCGAGAAAGTCTTCGAGATAGGCAAGGTACGCACCGTCGCCCGTTGCCGGCGGCCGGCAATCGCTGAAGTCGGACAGCATTCTTTCGAAAGTCTTCCTATGTGTTACCTCGTCTTCTGCAAGCTTCTCAAAAAGTTCCTTCACCGGGCGATCACTAATGATTTCCGCAGCCTCCCGGTAGAATCGCTCCCCGGTCTGCTCGGTCCGGATAGCGAGGTCGACGACATCGTGGACATTAAGGATAGGTGAGCTATTCATGTAGGCCCCCCCTCACGGAGTCTGGCTCGTACAAACGACGATGCCCTGAATCTGCTGACCTTATTATAATTCCCGCGGGACCGTGAGGCAGGAAGTGTCGCGGCATAGGCCGATCAGGGCAGGCCACAGGGACGCTCATGCCTTCATGTAACATTCCCTGTCTTCTGCCAGCCCAATGCCTTCACTTCGTTACAGATGGTAAAGGCGAATTCCGGCATCAAGCAGGGTTGAGATACAGGTAGGTTAAAGAATGCGAGCCGTACTCAATGAATGGACGATGAGTCGAGCCTCTAAACAAAAACACCACAGAAGACATACAAATCTGTTCCTTCGACCCTCTGAACCCGGCTCCTTTTCGGCTGCACCTTCTTTGTGGCGGGGTTGATCCAGCAGAAGTCGACCCATCCACCACCCTTCCGAGCGACTTCGTTGGCCTCTCTGTTGAAATATTTGCCATTCGAGTCCTTCATGTTCGAGTGGTTCTGCCCGATGAAATTAGAATTCATCGGGCTGGCGAGGAAGAAACCGTTGATGTCGTGAGCAGTCACGTACAGTCCGTTTTTTGCAAACCGTCCTCGAGGGTTGTTGATCTCGGCGAGTCCCTTTTCTCTGCCCTGGGCCTTCACGAAGGCTGCCGCTTCTATGGCCAGGGCCTCGGCCTCAGCCGGAGTGGCTATTCTGTATAGCCCGACGATTTTACTCAGTTCCGCAAAAAGACCTGACATCTCGGAGGCGACCCGGACGTTCTGATTGGCGTTCTTGGCGGACCTATCGGTGATACTCGATATTTGGTGGATATTCTTCGCAATCTCGTCAACAACGTCGGTCTGTTGGTTTGAAGCGGCGGCAATCTGGCTGATTTCGCTGGAGACCTCATCGATCTGTCTCAACGTATCCGCAAACGCCTCGCCGGATTTCCTGACCCCTTCCCTTCCGGCTGCGACCTCTTTTACGCCCTTTTCCGCTGCGACAACTGCCTGTTTCGCCTCGACCTGCATGGCCTTGATGGTGTTCCCAATCTCCTTTGTTGCTGCGGAAGTTTTCTCGGCGAGCTTCTTCACCTCATCTGCGACGACCGCGAAGCCTCTCCCGTGTTCTCCCGCGCGGGCAGCTTCAATAGCCGCGTTCAGAGCGAGGAGGTTGGTCTGATCGGCAACGTCGTCGATCAGATTGATGATCTCGCCTATCTGGTCGGACCTGTTCCCCAACCCTTCTATGATCCCGGCGGATGCCTTGACAATGTCGTTGACGCGGTTCATCATCGCCACGGTTTCACTCATGACGGACTGGCCTGCAAGAGCCGTGCTGTTCGCGTTCTCAGAGCTCTGTGCCGCCGCGGCACAGTTGTGGGCTATCCCTGCGGATGTCTTAGCCATTTCCTCGCTGGCCGTGGCTACCGAGTCCAACTGAATCGCTGCCTCCTCGACGCCGGTCATCATCTGCTTGGCCCCTTGATCAAGGGTAAAGGCGTTGCCCGACACGAGGTAACTGGACGCAGCGAACTGCCTCATGTCTTCTTGAAACCGCCCCAGAAACGCGTTGAGCCCTTTGCCGATCTCACCTATCTCGTCGTCACTGCCGGTGATAACACGTTGTGTCAGATCCCCCTTCAGGGCATCGGCGACCCCATTCAAGCACGACCGGACCGGTGAGAGAATGGACTTCCCCACAAACAGTCCCGCAAATACCGACAGTGCGACAGAAGCGATCACAAGGAGGTAGACAACGGCGAGTCCCTTGCCCCCTGCAAGGGCAACATAGATACACAGGGCGATCATAGGAATCGATGCCACCAGGGGAATCAGGAGAATCTTCCTCTGAATTTTCATTCTCGTCAGCAGGGGACGCTTCATCGGGTCACCGCCTATCTATGGTTTATTGGCACACTGCTCAATCTACGAAGTATTATCGACCAATGGCCGACTTTATAAAGCCGCCTCCACCGGGCTCCATGGGGTGGGCGGGGAGAGAAAGACAACCAAGTGAAAAGTGGAAAGTGGAAAAGAACATCGCGAAGCTCGAATCGCGAAAGTGCAGGAAGGAAGAGCGAACGACGATCACCCTCACCCTACCCTCTCCCCTCATCGAGGGCGAGGGAAAAGAAAGGAGAACCACCTAGTCGGTTTTTGGCATCCTCCAGGGACGCCGCCCTCATTCAATTGTTGTCGGTGTGTACATCCTATGAAGGCCGGAGCCGCGGGCTTTTAGAGATACGGCTCCGCGTGCCACCGGCCACACCTCGTGCCCGCTCTCGCCCCTTTTTGTCTCTTTGTCTTTTCGTCAATCTGACCCCTATGCTCTTTGCGGAAGGGTGTCATACGTTCCTCTCTGTCACCCTTGGGTTTCCCTCGCCGTCACTCTGGGGTCCTGCGCCTAATGCTTGACAATGATTGTATCCTGACGATAGCCTAAGAGAAACACCCAAGGAGGACCAGCGCCGATGTCGCAGACAGACTATGAGAAATACGTAGTGAGAGAGCCTCTGTGGGAAGCAGGCCCCGGGGTGAAGAAACGTCAGAGCCCCACCATGACCTACATGAGCAGTAAACAGGTGCCCGAGGCAAACTACTATATCGAATTGGGCTGGATATACGATATTCCCGAGCCGAATCCCCACGTTCACGAGCACGTCCATGACTTCGACGAGATCGTCCTCCACTGGGGCGGAGACCCGTGGACACCCCAGGACCTGGGAGGCGAGATCGAGTTCTATATCGGCGGTCAGTCGATTACCTTCAACACTACCACGGGTATCTTCATCCCCAAAGGCACGCCCCACGGCCCGTTGATCTGGAAGAAGTTCAAATTCCCCCACATCGAGATGGCCTTCATGCTCGAGTGCGGGGACTCGAAGAAGGGCTGGGGCTCGAGCGGGATCAAACAGGCCAAGAACAGCCTGCCCGTGAAGAAGGACAAGTTCGACTATGAACAGTACGTCATCAGGAGCCCCCTGCGCGAGGCGGGCGGCATTGTGAAGGGACGCCAGTCTCCGACCATGACCTACATGGACAAACAGCAAATCAATATCGCCAATTATTATATAGAGTTCGGCTGGATTTATGAGATGCCGGAACCAAACCCGCATGTTCACCGGCACATCCACCGGAACCACGACGAAATCGTCCTCCACATCGGCGGCGATCCCCGGAACCCCACCGATCTGGGCGGCGAGATCGAGTTCCCTATAGGCGACCAGCCCATCACCTTCAGCACCAATACCGGCATCTACATCCCGAAGGGCATCTACCACGGGCCGCTCACATGGAAGAAGGTCACGAAGCCCCACATCGAGATGGCCATCATGCTCGGAGCAGGCTCCGCCAAAGAGGGCTGGGGAGACAGCGGGATTAAAGGATAGTAAGAAGAGAGAGGGGAGAGAGGAGAGGGGAGATCGTCCCTTTCAGGGACTAGGGAGCGGGAAGAACGAAGACGCTTTTTGCTCCCGAGCGAGTGGAACGAGCGGTCTCCCATCTCCCATCGAAGGCTTTACTCCATCTCCCCTCTCCCATCAAAGTCTTTGCTTTTCCCTCTTCGCTACTGGAACGTCGATCCGCCTGACAGGCTGAGTATTTGCCCGACGATGTCGGAAGATACGTCGGAGGCGAAGAA
>CAVVPU010000130.1:0-6784 GCA_963750015.1 uncultured delta proteobacterium
CATATATGCCATAGGAATGGTTTCGCGACGAAGGGGTTGAAATGGCGACGAAGTGGAAAATCAGGGGACCAACCGTAGACCAGGCTGCGGATGTCAGTGGCGTGTCAAGGCGCCTGCCCCCGTCAGCTCCGTTTCCACTGTTTCCAGCCCCTCACCCTTCACATTGACCCTGTAGAAGAGCACGACGATCGCACAAACGAAAAAGGGAACGGCAGTCAGAGCGAAAAACTGACTGAAGGAAACGCCCGCGGCCTGGAGAACGCCCCCATACAGGGGGCCTAGAATGGCGCCGAACCTTCCCATGGTGAGGGACCAGCCTACGCCGGTCGACCGCATGAAGGTCGGATAGGTCTCGCCGGTCACCGCGTGCTGAGCCGACTGGGCGCCGCCACCGAAGAAGCCGCTCGCAAAGGCCACGACGTATAGTGCGACATAACTCCACGCAGCCAGCCCAAAGAGCCAGGAGGCGATTGCCGCCATCGCGTAAGCCGAGGCGAGACCCCACTTCCTCCCGAATCGGTCCGCCGCCATTCCAAGAAATATGCTGCCGAGGATTCCCGCAAAGTTGTTCATCAGCGCGAAGCCGTAGCTCCTCACCATGGGAAAACCGGCTTTCATGAGAAGCGTCGGCAGCCACGTGAGAACACTGTACCCGGCGAAGAAAGCGAAGAAATAGCTGAGCCAGACGAGGATAGTCATGACCGCGAGCTTCGAGGTAAAGAGCTGCTTCACGCTGACCTTTTTCTCAACAGCGGAAAGAGCAAAACTTTCTTCGGTCCACGGCGTGGGCGCCACGTGGGCGGCTTTCTCCATCCTCCTCAGGACGCCGATAGCCTTGTCGTAGCGCCCCTTCCGGCCAAGGTAACGGACCGATTCCGGCAAAAAGTAACAGAGAAAGGGGACGAAAATGAGGGGCAGAAGGGCGAAAAAGAGCATGATCCGCCACCCGTAGGAAGGTATGAACGCCATCGAGCAGAGCCCTGCCACGACCGGTCCCAACATGAATCCGACGAACAGGACCCCTACTATCCTCGCCCTGATCCTGGCAGGGGCGAACTCCGAGGCGAGGGTGATGTTCAGGGCAAGGGTGCCGCCCATACCTATGCCGGCAAGGAAGCGGAGGATGCAAAATGTACTGAAGTCGTGCACCCAAAAGAGTCCGCCATTGAACGCGGAAAAAATGATGAGACCAAGAACGAGAGGGATCTTTCTTCCGATGCGATCGGCGAGCATGCCGAGCCCGGCCGTGCCTATCATGAGGCCTATCATGCCGTACGATACGACTGCACCCCCTGCAACCGGGTTCAGGTGCCACTCCCTGATTATGTGGGGCATCACGTACGAAAGGATCTGCGAATCATAGCCGTCAAAGATGAGGGTCAACCCTCCAAGCAGCAGGAGCATCCAGTGAAAACGGTTGAACTTCAACTCATCGCAAAAGGTCGTGACGTTGGGTCTGTCCATACCACCCCTCCTTGCTCACTGCTTCCATCCCTGCCACAGGGCCCCTTTCCTTCCTGTCCGTTCCGCCCGCACCAACGTTGGTTGGCTATCGCGTGCCCAGCAATGTCATCTCACACAGGTAAGTGAAGGCATCGTCGTCTGTTCCATTCTGCCAGTATCCCGGAATAAGGTCAACAGAATTTGTGCGGCTTTGGCGCGGGGTCTATAGGTGCTGCTTCACAGACACAGCACAAGCACGGCAAAGAGGCGAGTGGGGGCACGAGGTGCGGCGGCCCTTTGAGGCCGCCAACATTTCACCTGCCTATAGGGTAACAACTTCACCCACGAGTCCCTGCACACCGGCTTCTCGGGCGAGTGGAGAATGCCATCTGTAGGACAAAGAAATGTCTTTCCAAACCGGGATTCCCTTCTCACCCTGGTCGTCCCACACAAAGTACGATGGCATAAAACCAGTGCTTTGAACGATCATGGACGGAAAGGGACCCTCTGCTCACCAATTCGGGCGCATGCCTTCAGAGAGTTAGAAAATACCTCCTTCACCCCATGGAGATCGGTGGAGGAGGCTTAATAAAGTCTGCCACCGGCCGATAACAGTCTTTGCAGATTGAGCAATTGCCGGTAAACCATACATAGGCGGTGACCCCATGAAGCGTTCCCTGATGAGAATGAAAATCCAGAGGAAGGTTCTCCTGGTTCCTCTTGCGGCGTCGATTCCCGTGATCGCCCAGTGTATCTATGTTGCCCTTTCGGGGGGCAAGGGACTCCCCATCGTCTGTTCCCTTGTAGCCGCTTCTGTCGCACTGTCGGTGCTTGCGGGACTATTTGTAGGGAAGTCCATTCTCTCATCGGTCCGGTCGTGTTTGAAAGGAGTCGCCGATGCCCTCAAGGGGGATCTGACACAACGCGTTATCACCGGCAGTGACGACGAGATAGGTGAGATTGGCAAAGGGCTCAACGCGTTTCTGGAGAGGTTTCAAGAAGACATGAGGCAGTTTGCTGCGTCAGTTACCTTGTGTCGGGCAACGCCTTTACCCTTGATCAAGGGGCCAAGCAGATGATGACCGGCGTTGAGGAGGCGGCGATTCAGTTGGACTCGGTAGCCACGGCCAGCGAGGAGATGGCTAAGACATCCGCGGGGATAGCGCACAACTGTGCCGCGGCGGCACAGAGCTCTGAGAACGCGAACAGCACGGCTCTTGCGGGCCAGTCCGTCATGAGTGAAACCGTGGCGATGATGAACCGTGTCAACGACATTGTCAAGGCATCCGCCGGGATCATAGAAGGGTTGGGGACCAGGTCGGACCAAATAGGCGAGATCATCAATCTGATCGACGACGTTGCCGATCAGACCAACCTCCTCGCCCTGAATGCGGCTATTGAAGCTGCCCGCGCGGGAGAGCACGGGAGAGGCTTCGCGGTCGTCGCAGATGAGGTGAAGAAACTGGCTGAGAAAACCTCCGCGGCAACAAAGGAGATTGGGAACACCATCAAGGCCATGCAGGCCGAGGCGAAACAGGCGGTTATTGCTGCGGAAAAGGGCGTAAAAGAGGTCGCAGCCGGAAGGGAAGAGGTCAGGAAATCCGGCGAGGCGTTTGCGGATACGTTGAGACAGATCAATGAGGTCTCCAGCGAAATCCGCCAGATTGCCGCCGCCTCAAACCAACAGACCGACGTTGTTGACGAGATTGCGAATAATATCCATCAAATATCGAGTATCACCGATAGGTCCGCCAAGAACGCCAATCAGAACGTCCGGGTCGCTTCCGAGATGTCAGGTCTTTTTGCGGAACTGAATAAAATCGTCGGGCTTTACAGAATAGCCACTCCGAATGAGGCTGAGGCCCTGGCCATAGAAGCGGCAGCCTTTGTGAAGGCCCAGGGCAGAGAAAAGGGACTCGCCGAGATCAGCAACCCTCGGGGACGCTTTGCAAAAAACGGGCTGTACGTAACTGCTCACGACATCAACGGTTTCTTCCTCGCCAGCCCGGTGAATTCCAATCTCATTGGGCAGAACCACTCGAACATGAAGGACTCGAACGGCAAGTATTTCAACAGGGAGGCCAACGAAACCGCTAAGAGGGGTGGTGGATGGGTCGACTTCTGCTGGATCAACCCCGCCACAAAGAAGGTGCAGCCGAAAAGAAGCCGGGTCCAGAGGGTCGAAGGAACAGACCTGTATGTCTTTTGTGGTGTTTTTGTTTAGAGCCTCGACTTATCGGCCATCCATTGATTATTACTCGCATTCTGCCAATGTACCACCCTTTTTAGCGGGGAACCCCCGTCCAGTAGAACGTGTCGAAAACAGCCATAAACCACGGAGGTCACCCCGGGGCCGCGCTCTATAAAGACATGGCTCCCCGTGCAGTGGCCGTTCCTCCTGTCTTACGCCTTTTTTTCCATTCCCTCTTCCTGATCGAGCACCTTCTGGATTACCCTGACCATCTCCCCTCTCGTGATCGGCTTCATCAGAAATTCCCGAATGCCCGCCTCTTTCGCCTGATCGGGTGATATGGTCTCGCTGTAGCCGGTGCAGAGTACGACGGGTAGGTCTTTCCTCAGTTTGAGAAGCTTGCCCGCAAGGGCGATTCCGGTCATATCGGGCATGGTCTGATCCGTAATCACTAGGTCGAATTTCTGGGGCGCTTCTTTGAACAGCTTCAGTGCTTTCAAGCTGCTGGTCTCCACGGTCACGCGATAGCCGAACCGTTCGAGCATGGTTTTCGCCGTTTCAGCGATAATGGCTTCATCGTCGACGAAGAGCACGCGCTCTTTGGCCGTCCGCAAGGCAGGCTCATCTTCGCTCTTTTCTTCCTTCTCATCTGAGACGTCGACCCGTGGAAGAAGAACAACGAAGGTGGAGCCCTTCCCCTCCTCGCTCTCCACCTGTACGGTGCCGCCGCAGCCTTTGACGACACCGTAGACGACGGCGAGCCCCATGCCCGTGCCCTGACCCGTCTCCTTGGTGGTGAAGAAAGGCTCGAAGATCCGTCGCTGCACCTCAGGACTGATACCGGTCCCTGAGTCCTTCACCGTCAGTTTCACGTACCGGCCTGGTTCGATGCCGTCGTAGAACAAGGAGTTTTGCTCGGTCACGCCGGACGCCCGAATGATGAGGCTTCCTCCGTTCTCCCGCATGGCATAGGCAGCATTGCTCGCGAGGTTGACGATCACCTGCTGGATCTGAGAAGCGTCGGCGCCGACAAGGGTCTCCGGCCTTACCTTTATCTCGCATTTCATGTGGATGGTGGTCGGCAGGGATCCGCGCAACAGGCCGTAGGTCTCCTCGATGACGGCGGCTATCTTCGCGGCGCGGCCCTTGCCCGCTTCTTTTCTGCTGAAGGCGAGGATCTGTTTCACGAGCTCACGGGAGCGTTTCGAGGCATCGATAATGCGGCTCAAATAAGGGCGGACGTCCTCGTCGGCATCGTCAAGGGCAAGCTCGGCGTTCCCCATAATAATGGCGAGCATGTTGTTGAAATCATGGGCGATCCCTCCGGCCAGGGTGCCGATAGCCTCCATCTTGTGGGTCTGACGCAGCTCTGCCTCGAGGCGCTCACGTTCTTCCATCTCCTTTCGAAGGTCCTCGTAGGCCTGGCTCAGCTCGGCCGTGCGCTCTCTTACGCGCAGCTCGAGCTGGTCCCTGGAAAGGCGAAGCTCCTCGTTTATCTGGACCCGTTCGAGGAGGTCGGCTCCCTGACGGGCGAGCAGATCGATCCGCCGCAGATCGTCCTCGTCCGGCATATAAGGATGGTCCCAGTGCGTTGTAAGTATCCCGATTATCCGGCCTGCCCGGTTGCGCATGGGTGTCGACTGGATCGCCCGTACCTGTGCCTCCCGCAATGTGAGCAGGGTCTCGGTCCCGGAAAAAACCGGATTCGCTTCCACATCCTCCACGACCATTCGCTCCCCCCGCCTCAGCACCTCGGCAGAAGAGGGCTTCCGGGCTGCGGAATCGGCGAAGAACCGCAAAAACGACGGCTCGTGGCCGTGATGGGCGACGATGCGAAGGGAGCCGTCTTCCACCAGTTGCAGGGTACCGCGCCGGGCCCCGACGATCTCCACCGCGGCATCGATAATGTCCTGCAGCATGGAATCGATGCCATCCGTCTCCACGACCTTCGTACTCAAAAGGTGGAGTCTGGTAAGGGCGGCAAGGTCCTCCGCCAGGCGAAGCTCAATCTGCTTGCGGCCGTGGATGTCGAGCCAGTAGATGCGGACGCGCTTGATCTTCTCTATCCAGTGGACCGCCCTTTCCCACCAGGTCCCGTTGATCTGGACCTCGCGGCGAATAGTCTCGTGAGGCCTTGTCTCGAACGCCTCCCGGAGGGCCTCGAAGTCTTCCACCCAGGGTTTCGAGGGCAGGCCCACGACCATTTCGGGGAAGAGGTTACCCATGGCCGGGTTAACGTAGCAAATCGTCCCGGAAGGATCGATCTCGATGACAGGGTTCGGGCTCAGTTCGGGAAATGAGGCGAAATGACGTACCTCCTCTTCCATCTTTCTGCGCCCTTCGATCTCCCCCCGGAGCAGCTCGTTGGCCCGGACAAGCTCGGCCGTCCGCTCTGCGACCTTTGCCTCGAGCTCTGTTGCGTCCTGTGCCTCGCCGTAGCTCACGGGCGCCCTTTCGGCCTCCTGCTCCCTTTTTCGAAGCTCCTCGCCCTGGATCTCCAACTCGATCCGGCGCAAGGCAAGCTCGCGGAGGATTTCCCCCGGGCCGCGAGCGCCAAGAGGCGTGAGGCGCTCCGGTTCTGCTCGGAGTATCTCCTCGGCCTTTGCGCGAAGAAATGTTTTGTGAGGGCCATGTTCGCTCATATGACCTCCCAGTCTGCATCGTGATGCGACTGCGAACTGGCTTTCAGCGAGAACAGTTGGTAGGTGAAGCAGTCATAAATATTATACCAAACGGGCACCTCCGATAGAACAAATTTCTGTGCCTGGGCAGGAACACACAACTGGTAAGCCACCTTCCAGAGCGACTATCATGGGGCCGTCGCTTCCCCATTATCCATGTCCGAAAACGGCCGGCAATCAAATGGGGTTATTGCTATAATAATAAGACTGAAAAGGATGGTAAGAAAGATGACACCGGAAAGATCTCGCAAAGGGGCTTCTGAAAAAACGGCCGATTTGCCCCTGGATGATGATGCCTTGTATGCGGCCATGGAGGCCCACGACGCCCGCTTCGACGGCCGTTTCTTCTGCGGTGTTTCGTCTACCGGGATCTATTGCCGGCCTGTCTGCAGGGTGAGGCTCCCCAAGAGGGAGAACTGCGCGTTTTTCGTGAGCGCCGCGGCGGCTGAAGCGGCCGGTTACAGGCCGT
>CAVVPU010000131.1:0-6068 GCA_963750015.1 uncultured delta proteobacterium
GATCGGAATCGGGATAAGGACTGATACCTCCGGTCGGCTCATGCAAAAAAAGAAGAGGAGGAGATCATTTATTGAAGTCATGCTGATGATTATACCACCCATAACCGGACCAATAAAAGACGCAACTGAGATGCCTGACTGCTCTGCAACTACGAATCTAAGCGTGAAGAGTCTCCTTGAAACGTCCCGGGCCTCGGCGGTACCGCCTAATATACTTGTTTCTTAGAAATGAAGTCAAGAACGAGAGGACATACCGAACGCGTATCTCAGGGTCATTCTTGATTTTTGAGTCGTCGGACACTAGATTCTGGGAAGTTCGAGAGGTTGGATGGAGAATCACGGAGCCTTGCCAGACAGCGTATACGACCTTCACCGGATCCTCTGTACGAGTATTTCCATTTTTGATTCGGCGATCACCTTATTGGGAGAGCCCCCCGTTGACGGTATGCACCTGCCTGATGCCGCGCGTGCAGACTGCATGATCAGTATATTGACAAATCTTGGAATCGGTGGCGAAGAAGAAGGCAAGGATGCACCGGGGTGATTCTTCTTCGACCGGCTCCCGGTGCGAGACTACGTCCTACCTGGTGAGACGTGATCTAGCGCTACAAGAAAGGTCCATACTGAAATCACAAGCAAACAAAGAGGTTGTCATAGAGAACAGAGGCTGCCTTTATTGACGACGCCCGCGATCCCTGCCGGTGCTCTTGGCATATTTCTTGTACTCCATTCCGTATTAGTGAGGTCAGACAGGGGAAGACATGGAAAAGAATAGTTTGATCAGTGTGCTCTGCTGCTGGACCGGTAAGCCGGGAGAACGACTCGAGAGGATGATCCTGGAAGCGGTGCCAAGAGAAAAACTGGAGATACACAGGACATTTAACAGTTTTTCTGAAAGGCTGCTCAGACCGACGGATGAGATCGGCCGGGAAACATGGCAGCCCGGCAAACGGGCTTCTAAAAGGCGGGGTTATCAAAAAAACCGGCTGTCATCGAACTGACAGCATACAAAAGAACGTGTTGCCTTAAGGAAGGTTTACGATAAAATGAAAATCCACAAAGACGATTCACCAGGAAAGGAATTCAGAGGGAGAGTTTGCGAGTCCTCAAGCAGGATATCCGCCACAATGGCGCATCGCCTTACGAATTTCAATTCAATACGTTCCTCGACCACACCTGTCACACGCGACTTAAGACCCACTGCCCATGCCGGGACCATGGAGGACGAGGCCATGGAGTGCGTTCTCTGCTTCGCCGTAATGAAGACCCTGAGAGAAGGCAAAGGCACCCAGGGAGAGCCACTTCCAGGCGCCCTGGACCAAAAGGCAATCAGGAGAGTCCCGTGAAGAAAGTTCGCGAAAGCCGGACCCCGTTGGCAAAGAGGCTCTGCAAGGCTTATTGCAGGGTGGTGAAATTGCAACAAAAAACCTCCGTCGAAGGTTCGGCTGCCCATACTTCTATCAAGGTCCCAAACCGCTGTAGTGCAGACAGGTCATAGACCGCTGCAATCATTGCCTGTCGCGGGAGATGTGAAGACGTTGAGGATCATCACAGGAACCTTCTATATGTCGAGTATTCAGAAGAGACCACCAAGATTTCCTGCATATCCCGTGAGTTCCACATAACCAGTGCACGCAACATCCCGGTATTTCGCACGGCCCTGGCCTTCAACCGCTCCTTCCCAGTAGGTAACCCCGGTGGTTTCGGGTGTCAGGAGTTCCTGATCGGATAGGACAGGCCGCACGTCCAGCTCTATGCCCTCTGTTGGAATGGCTATGCGCCATCGGCTAGGATAGTAAGCCCCACTCTTCGCACTTCGCCAGTGATCTAATACCGCTATATTTATCTCTGAGAGGGCCAGGTGCCGGTGAGCGCCCGTCGGGTCCACTATGGTGCCCGACGAGGCAGGCTCGACTGAGCCATCTGTGCGTCTCAGAAGGTAGAGCATTAGCTCCCTTCCGTCAGAAAGATGGAGTCCGAACCAATCCCATCCCGCCTGATCACGCGTAAGCTGGTTAGATCCAAATTCGTGGTCAAACCAGCTTACGCCCCTCACTTCGACTTTGGAAGACTGTCCGGGTACCCGCAACCAACCTCTGGTATCAAGATCGGTATAAGACACATAATACGATGCCTGTCCAGGCCCTTCACCTTTCTTGCTTATGCCCGTCTTTCCTTGAATGACGCGGGGTTTGAGGGACACGAGGTTAAGGCCTAGTTCTGCAGCTTCGCTCCTCGCCTTCAGACCCAGGGACACACCCTTTTCCTGCGTCGCCGACCAGTCGCGGAGCCATACATGGAGCCCGTCGGTCCAGCTTCCAGCCAGGCCCGGTCCGGTCCTCGATGCCCGATCATCCGTGAGGAAACGACGTCTCGAAACGTCGGTAATCGTAAAATGGGCAAGGTAGATATCTCTAAGCGACCAGACGTCACGATCATGGGTAGGCCTGCTCCTTTTTACCCCCTCCCGGAAGAAAGTCAGCTCATAGCCGTAGGTGTTGCCCTTGCCGTCGTGAAGGTTTCCCGTGAAGTACCACCACTCGGTCCGAAACTCAGGGTGGGAACCGTCGTCCTGAGGAAAGTGCCAATCTCTTGGGCCAACGACCTGCCTCCAGGAATCGGCTTTTTCGGCAAAAGATGCGACGACTGGCCCGAATAGCAGGCTTGCGCAGCATAAGGCCGGTCCCAAAAAACGAAGCAACTTGATCCATCTCATGGGGCCACCTCTTATTCCTCCCTCAGTTGTATATGCGGATAGGTGCGGAGAACGCGCCAGATAGGGTAGGAGGCGGCACCTATGCTGGCCAGGACGGCGGTAATCCCGGCAAGAATATAGGGTCCGGCCGATGGATAATAAAAAATGGTCCAGTTAAAGCTCTGAAGGTTGATAACCTTGATCAATATGACGGCCAGAACGCTGCCTACCACACAGCTAATGACCAGACTCACCATACCCATGCCCAACCCCTCCAGGAGGGTCATAGCCGCGACCTGGCGGGTGGAGAATCCGAGGGCGCGGTAGATGCCGAATTCGCGCTGACGTTCCAAAAAAAGGGTGAGAAGCGCACCAGTTATCCCAAAAAATGCGACAATAATGGCCAGTATACGCATGGACCTGGTCACCGCAAAAGTCGAATCGAAGACGGCGAGTACGTTGGAGCGTATTTGATCGAGGCTGAATACGGGTAGACCGAGTCGTCCGGCCCTTTGCCTTACCTCATCGGCTAACCTCTCGCGCGCAGGGTTGCGGTGATCTATGAAAACACCGACACTGTTGATGGTGTGGTCGCCGAACACGTTAACGTAGACCGGCCTGTCCATCATAATAAGGCCATGCTCGGTGGTGTAGTCATAAAAGATACCTGCGATCCCGAACCTCACCGGCCCCTGCCGACCCTCAAGAATGACTGTGTCGCCTCGGGACTTTCGGAAGTTTCGGGCAAAGCTCTCGGACACGACTACTCCCCCCCGCTTGACGGGATCCCAGTTCTCGTTTCCCCCTTTGAGCCACCCGAAGTGGGTGAACTTCTGAAGAGCCTCGGCGCTCACCGCCGCAACTGAAACGGACCTTCCTTCATAAGTCATCTGAACGTTCCTGTAAGGGTCGATCCCCTCTAGGCCTTGCGTTGCCTTCAGTTCCTCGTAGAAACGCTCAGGCACCTCGAATCCCTCGGACGCGCTGCCGACATAAAGATCGGCTTTGAGCTGGGTCCCCATCCACCAGACGAGGGATTCCCGAAAGCTGTCGATCATAGAACCGAGGCCGACGGACATGGAAAGGGCTACCATGAATGCCGCGGTTGCCACCCCGGTCCGGTTGAGGTTCTGCCGAATGTTTCCGGCCGCTATACGCCCTGCAAGACCGCCGAGCAAGGAAAGTATGCCTCTGAGGATAGGAGCGGTAAGGGTGAGGACGAGGCCGGTAAAAAGGCTCGCTGAAAAAAGAAAGGCAAAGGCAGCTGCAAAGCCGATATAGACATGAAGCCGGGAGAGGGCCAACAGCACGCCTGTAAGCCCGAGCAGGGCCACACCCGCCCAGGCGGCATCCTTAACGCCCCGGGCCTCCCTCTTCATAAACGTTCGGCCTTGCATGGTGCTCGTCGGGCCAGTGCGGACAAGATCAAAAAGCGGAAAGAGACTTCCGAGAAGACCGGCAGAGCAACCAAAAAGAACGCCCACTGCGATCAGCCACCACGACCAGGGAAGGGGGGCCGGTCTCAGAAAGAAATAAAGATTGCTCACCGTTTGTCCCACGAGGCCCGTGAGTGAACGGCTCAAAATGTAGCCGAAAACCCCTCCTAGCATGCCTCCGCATACGCCAAAAATGAGAACCTCCGTGAGGAATGCCGATACCACCTCACCTGGGCTGGCGCCGAGACTCCTCAGTATCCCGGCGTCCCTGCGTCTGCTCACTATAGTAAAAGTTGTCGTGTTATAAATAAGGAAAACCCCGACAAAGAGCGCTATGAGCGACAGGGCTTCGAGGTTGAGCCGAAAAGCATCGAGCATGGCCTCATACATCCTTCTTTTTTGTCCGATCGACTGTATCCGGTAGCCTTTCTGATAGGCGGATATAAAGGAGTTTCCATCCTTAAGCACCAGATCTATGCGGTCAACTTTTCCCTGAAGACCAAACAGTCTTTGAGCGTGGCCTATATCGACAATCATGAGCGGCTCGGGAGATGGACTTGGAAAGGTCGCGAGGAGCCGGAGGTCACCCCTCGAGGTCTTTATGGTCGCCCCGGAAGCGAGTCCGAGCCGCACAGCACTCCCTTCATCGAGAAGACATGCCCTTTCATCGAGAAGAAAAGCAAATAATCTCTGCCGATCCTCCTTGACGTCTTCCGGGCTCCCCCCGTAGGGTTCCATGATTTGAGGTCTTATGGCCCTGTCCAAGAAAGGGTCGACGCCGAGAAGACGTATTTGCTCGCCGTTCGTGAGACGGAGCTTACGGTCGATGGCGGGAGAGAAGAACTGAACCGACCGATCATCAACGAGGTGCGCAAGAAGTTTTTCATCAATAGGGCCGGCCACCTGCTCCATGGAGTGGGTGGCATTGCCGTTGACGAATCGGATGGCATTAGAAAAACTCACCAGGGCTGCCCTGGCGGAGAAGACCATACCCACCACAGCAGCCACTCCGCAGGCGATGCCCATTGTCTGAAGAATACTGAGACTGCGACGTTTCAGAAGATATCTTAAGAAAGCCTTTGTGACTGTCTTCATGACCGGCTCTTCACGTCAGAAGAACTGACAACGAGCGAAGTGGACATCACCCATGGAGATCTGTCTCCTCCACCAGCGCTCCATCGACCATTCTAAGCACGCGGTCGGCATAACCGCACGTCATGAGGCTATGGCTGGCCATGATCAGGGTCGTCTTCGAGTCACGGCACCCTTCGTGTAGTAACGCAAGGATCTGTTCACCTGTCTTGTTGTCAAGGTTACCGGTGGGCTCATCGGCAAGGATGATCGATGGTCTTTTGACTATAGCTCGGGCTATGGCCACGCGCTGTTGCTCACCTCCCGAAAGCTCGGAAGGGTAGCGGTCTTCCTTGCCGCCCAATCCCACCGCCTCGATAGCGTCGAGCGCCGTCTGACGGTCCTTTCTGTCCACAAGCTCGAGGGCAAGAAAAACGTTTTCAAAGGCGGTCAAAGTTGGCAACAGATTGAAGAACTGAAATATGAACCCAAGTTGGCGACGCCGTAAAAGCGTAAGACCCGCTTCACCAAGGGTCCGAAGATCCTCCCCTTTCACCTCGATTATTCCCTCCGTGGGCTGGTCTAATCCCGCGATCAGGTTGAGGAGCGTAGTCTTGCCCGAACCGCTCTTTCCCAGGAGCGCCACAATTTCGCCGGGGGCGATATCTACAGTGGCTCCCGATAAGGCGGGAACCGTTTCCTTTCCGTTCTGGCTATATCGTTTCCAGACGTTGTTGATGCGTATGGCAGGTTTCATAGCAATCACTTAAACAGAAGGACAGTATATGGTCTTTTGCGAGAGGTAGCAAGGTGGGCGCGCTTAAATCTGCTTCTTAGGTAAGTACCTGTAATACAGTGCCAGATCG
>CAVVPU010000132.1:0-26775 GCA_963750015.1 uncultured delta proteobacterium
ATATAGCCGAGGTGCTTGAAATAGCCCCTGGGATACTTCTTCTTCGTCTTGCTGTAGAGAATGGGCAGCGTGAAGGGAAGGAGGATTGCCCAGCCCCACATCACGAAGGCGAGGATCACGCACACGAGGGCGATGCACTGCTCGTCCGGCTCGTAGCTCAGGATCATGAAAGGCTGCGTCAGGTACTGGGGGAATCTCCTGTTCGTCATGCTTTAAGAGGGGAAGGCCCGAAAGGGCCTTCCCCTGTCCTCCTTTTCTTAGAAAATTGCTCCGAGGCTCGTCACGATGGTGTCTGCCTTGATGAGGATCGCGGCGCAGACGATGCCGACGATACCAGGAATCACTTTCTGCATGAGGAAGAGGCCGATCGACAGCGCGAAGATGAGGATGGCCGCGACGAAGCCGACCGCCCCTTTCAGCATGTTGTTGATGACGATGTCGTAAGCGTCGTAGAACAGGGTGCCGGTCGCGGGAGCGGTGATCGCGTGGGCCCCGCCCGCCATGAGGAAGGTGAGCCCGAGAAGCACGAATGCCGTGAAGCATCTCTGGGTCCACTTCGACGCAAGGAACGCCGAGCTCTGTATCGCCCGCACTGCCGGGATCGTAGCGCTTACGGAGCCTGCCAATGAGGTGAAATACTTCTTCATCATTTCCTCCTTAAGGTTGGTGGTTGGTTTGGCTTGTCGTCTTCCGGTCGAGAAGGCCCTCTATGGCGGGGATGTTCGCTCCCGCCACATACTGGCCGTTGATCCAGAAGGCCGGGGTCGCCCTGACCCCGAGCTTTGTCCCTAAGTCCTTGTGCTCCCGAAGGAGCGTATCCGCCTTTCCATCGGGGCATGCGGGTACCCCTTTGCCGTCCAATTGACCGCTCATCACCTCCTCCAGGGCATGGCCCTTATCGGCCGCGCACAGCACGTAGCGCGCGTGTGCCTCGGCTTCCTTGTGGATGGGCAAAGGGAAGAAGAAGACGTAGAGCGTCACGTCGTCTCTCCCTTTGAAGAACGCGGACGCCTTCCTGCAGTAAGGACAATCCGGGTCCGTAAACTCGATGACCTTGTTTCTCCCGTTGCCGATTTTGACCGCCTTGTCGAGCGGCACATCTTTAAGTTTTGCGGAGGCGAGTTGGGCCTTCTTATCGGCGGTAATGTTCCTGCCGTCCTTGGTCCAGATCTCGCCGAACACGAGCAGGTCTTTTTCGGGATAGAAGTAGATGATGTTCGGCCCTGTCTCGATCTCATAGAGTCCGGGGATGTCGGAGCCGCGGATCTCGCCGGCCTTTATGCCGGGGAATGTCTTTGCGAGAATCTCACGGACTTCCGACTCGCTCTGCCCGGCACGACCCACCGACGCGAGCACTGCCGCCATAATTGCACACGTAGCGAACGATGCGAGTACCTTTCTCACTTTGAGGCCTCCTTTTTGCTGGTTGTGACCTCAACCCTCCGGTTGAGGTATCGCTTGCCCGGGTCTTTCGTGACGTAGCAGCACGTGCCCGTGCCGGTGACCCGCATAGCGTGCAGACCGGACTTCCGAAGATAGCCAGCGACCGCCTCCGCCCTCTTTACGGCAAGGACGTCGTTATGGCCCTTACTTCCAAGGTCGCACGTATACCCTGTCACCGAAAGGCCGCCGCCCATCGCTTCTGCGCCGAGACTCTTGACGAAGGAAAAGAGCCTATCCTTCTCCGCGTCGCTTAAGGCAAAGTTGTCGAAGCCGAAGAGGACCGCGATCCGCGCGTCCGCAGCAGGCTCCCTTTCGCTCGCATCCTTCTTGGGGGAAGTCCCCTCGTTCCCGCTGACCGGCGCCTTTTGTACGTTTTCGTTTGCGACGTCCCGCGAGACCCTCACTGAGAGTGCCGGGAATCGGGGCGCCGGCGCAAGGGACGGTCCCACTGTGCACGCATCGTCGCAGATCACGAAGGCCCGTACGTGCGCGCTGCACGTGGCCGCGCCGTCGAAGGAGTACCGATATTCCATTTGAGCGATGCCGGCCCCATGAGAGGCGACGGATTGGAAAAGAACGAGCGCGGCAATGGGAACGAGAGATAAGGTTTTCATGTTTCTTCTCCGGCCGCGCCTTCTTCCTTTTCGGGAGCGCTGTGGAGGTACCCGGCGAGGCCCCTCGGTTCGTCGAAGCTCACCCTGGCCTTGGAAGCAAGGTCGGAGGTGAGTGCGTGAAACTCCCGCACGATCCCCTTCATCGTGTCGATGGCTTCCCCCAGCTTCTCTATGTCCCGCAAGGGCGACTTGATCTTGAACTCGAAATAGACGGAGTCGAGGCTTATAAAGAGATTGGCGAGCGTCGCCCCTTCGGCGGTCTTGGGCATGAAGACATAAGAGTTCCTTCTTTGAATGAGGATCTCCTTTTCCACGGGGTCGGAGCCGGGAGCACTAAACAAGGACGTGCCGCCCAAGGCTCTGGTGAAACTCCGTATTTCGCTTGTGAGCTTCAAGATCCTCTCGTTGGCCGCCTTCAGCTCGGAGAGGGGCACAAATGCGGTCCCCGCGGCCATTCTCATCCTGTTGATCGCCCTGTCCACGGTGAAGAGCATTTGCGTGAGGAGGTGCAGGTCCCGCATCTTCGGCGCAAGGACGATGCTGCCTTCTTCTTTGGCGAGCCTGAGCTTTCTCTCCATAACCGCATCTGCTTTCTTTCTCCCATCGGTCTCTGAGTCCATGCCTTCCTCCTCCTTAGAGCGCCGTCTCTTCAACCTTTCTTATCAGTATCGTGATGTCGAGCAGCTTGGCGGCTGTGGCGACGTTCGAGCCTCCCTTCCCGACGAAAAGTCCGTAGTAGGCCGGGTCCACTCCGACGATCGCCTCCCGCAGCGTGCTCGAATATATTACTTTCCAGACCCTGTCCAGAGGCGCGGGGACGAGGGCGTTCTTCACGTACTCCTTCATATCCCGGGAGTGGCGGACGAGGGTGATCGTATCGTCCGTGTAGGCTTTCATCCCGGGAAGGTAGGGGAGGCATTCCCCCACGGGGTCGATGCCGTTCAGGCCCTCGACGGCCATCTTGGCGAACCCGGCCCCTGTCAGCGAGGCGGCCCTCCTGATCCTGATCTTCTCTTCCTCGATGAGGGTGCTGAAGACGCGCTCCGCGGTCCTTCGGTAATAGTGGGGGGACCGCTGGGAGAGAATAATCCTGTTCTTCTCCAGCATGAAGACGCACGCGAGGAGGTTCTGCCCGACCTTGTAAGGCTTGTTCGCGTATTTCTTCGGCAGAAGCGCGAGGAGCCTCCGTACCGGAGATGAGGATGAGATGAGAATCATGCTCTGGCATCGATTTGACCACCACCCCTGGCGCCAGGTATCCTACCTTGAGAGACAGGACCACGAGAATCCCCCGAAAGTCGCCGGGCAGGCAAGGATAGCGCCATCCCGGACCTCACGAACACACGCGGGCTGCATGCCCCGAAACTCAATGCCGCACGGGGATCAAGACCCACCCTTCGACATGCAAATGTTCTTGCCCATGGCGGGCCGCCCCTCCCATCGGTGCGGCCGAGTCAGATAGGGTATTACTTTCTTGACGCCGATCCCGAGGCTTCTTCGCTTTGTCCGTCTCGCGTTTCGCAGACTTTCCGCAAAGTAGTACCTTGGAAGGAGCGGACCACCATGACCCAGAGTAATGGCCTCGAACGACTGCGTGATATCAACAGACGGGGAAAATGCCGGCCGAACAGCGGCGTCACGATTCTCGGCAAGGGAGTGAACCTCGCCGACCGGTCGAGGGACATCTTCATCACCATCCCCGACCAGGAGCGAAGCGGTCATCTGGGCTGCTTCGGGACCACCCGCATCGGCAAGACGAGGCTCATGGAGTCCGTCATCGAGCAGGACATCGTCAAAGGTTACAACCTCGCCATCATCGACCCGAAAGGCGACATCGACCTCTTCTCGAAGGTGATCCAGGCGTCGGCGGAATCGGGAAGGCTCGAGGAGGTGATGCTCCTCACCCCCATCTACCCGGACCACTCCGTCAAGCTCGACCCCTTGAGCCACTTCTACATGGAAGACGAGCTCGTCGACCACGTGGTGAGCGGCATCAAGGCGAAAGAAGACTACTTCATCGCTATCGCGAGCGAGGTGACCGGCGCGGTCGTCTCCGGCCTCGCCATCGAGGCAAAGGACAAGGGCAAGGAGCTGAACGCCAACTTCAGCGACATAAAGGCCAGGGTCACCTACAAGGACCTCCAGAACATGAGAACAGGGCTCCTGAGCATCACGCACAAAATTCCCGAGGCGGCGGAGATAGCCGAGAACATCGAACAGATCCTCTCATCGACCCAGGAGTTCTTCTCCAAGGTGGCATCGTCTTTGAGGACCATGCTATCGGCCCTTTCTTCGGGCAATACGGGAAAGATCATCGGCAAAAGCTACGTGAACGAATTCGTCTCCCGTTTCGGGGAAGGCAAGGGAGTGATCCTTTACTGCAACACTGGTTCCCTTCTGGCCCGCAGAACCGCCCACATCATCGGCAGGGTCCTCATCTCCATGATCCAGAGCATGGTGGGCAGGTTCTTCGCGTCAGGCAGGAGGCTCGATCCACCCCTCTGCATCCACATCGACGAGGGCCACAACATCGCCTATATGGGCATACAGGAACTCTTTTCGAAAGCGGGCGGCGCGAACACGTGGATAAGCTTCTATACCCAGAGCATCGCCCTCATCGAGCAGGAGATAGGGCTGGAGGCGGCCAAGGGCATCATGGACAACATCAACAACTGGATCTTCATGCGGGTCAACCACCCCGACACCGGGCAGTACATGGAGGACTCGTCTCCAATCGCGAAGAAGTTCCAGCCCATCATCACGCCCGACGAATGCACGGGGAGGATCACCCTGCGGGAGATCGAGGAGCAGCTCATCCTGAAAGCGAACGTCCTCCAGCTCGCGGACCGCCAGTTCTACATGCGATCCAGGGGCAACTACTACAAGGCTTTCACCGTCGACTCAACCCCCCTCTACGTGCACGTCACGTTCCCCGAGCTCACGGGCGGCGATCCCGCTTAAGGCGGAGCAGCCGCTTCACGATGACTCCTGACGATCCTCTATCATCGCTTGACACGCTTCCCTCAACTGTCTATACTTTGTTACAGAATTACATAAATACATAAACGGGAGCTGAGAGTATGCCCTGGGCCAGAATTTTGAGGAGCGGTCAGGTTACCTTTCCCAAAGAAGTGAGAGATTCCCTGAATCTCAAGGAAGGCGATATCATTGATTTTGAGATCAAGGGATCCGTGGTGGTCATTCGTCCGAAAGTGATGATTGACAAAGGGAAAGCGGAGGTCTGGAAGATGTTCGATGAGATGCATGAGAAGATGAAGGACGAGGACCCGCAGAAGATCGAGAAGCTGATCGGCGAAGCTATAACTGAGACAAGAAAGCAAAGGACGGCCAAAAAGGCGCGCACGCGTGGTTAGGGTCGTCCTCGACACGAATGTCGTAGTAAGCGCCTATCTCGTGTCGACCGGAAAACCGGCCCTGATCCTGTCGGCAGCCCGTCAGGGGAAAGTAGATATCTGCCTCTCGGAAGAGATCCTTCAGGAAATCAAAAGAACCCTTCTTCGCCCTAAACTTCAGAAGATTCACAAATCAACGCCGCAGGAGATTGACCGCTTCCTCCGGGCCTTTGCGGAGGTCGTCGACCTTGTTCCTGGAATGATGCAAGTGGACGAAGTCGACGATGACCCGGACGACAACAAGGTACTGGCCTGTGCACTGGAAGGCAAGGCCGATTTCATCGTTTCCGGTGATCACCACCTGACGGACATCGGTTCTTTCCGCGGCATTCCCATCGTGAAGCCGGACGCCTTTCTTGGGATTATGACCGGGCAGCCATAGGATCAAATGCAGCAGCAGCCCATGGCATACAACCTTATCGGCGCAGAATAAGGGTAATCGGCCCGCCGCCTTTTTTGTATCGCCGGTAATCCGACCCGACAAGACCGTTGCAGATTTTCGCGGTACTATGAAGTCTCAGGCGTGGCCTTTGCCTCCTCTTGAGCGGCGACGGCCTTCTCCGACTCCTGCAGGGAGACGACCTCCTTCTGGTGGGTTCTTATCTGCTTGACGAGCTTCTGGAGAAGCTCGCCGATGGACTTGTGGTACTTCTCCACGGTTCTTGCAGCCTCTGCGTCCCACTGGTGACATTCGGAGAACCGAACGAGGGCCTCGACGAACTCGGAGATCACCTGGAGCTGGATCTCGATGAGGGCGGGATTTGAATAGTAGGCGATGCTCTTGTTGTACGTCTCGCTTACCCTGGCGATTTCGTGCCTCCAGAGGGCGGCTTGCGCGTCATAGCCGTAGATCTTGTGGTTGAGGGACTCGATCTCCCCGTTGAGCGCCTTTATCTCGTCCTGCTTGTCCTTCATGGCCGCTTCACGCGTCTCCCTTTCCTTCTGGAGGTCTTCGAGCTCCTTCTCAACCTCTTTTTTCACCTCTTTTGTGATCTGCTCCTTGTTCTTCTCGTACCTGGATAGAGTTTCTTTAGCCCTTTTTCTTATCTGCTCAAGCTCCTTTCCGTTTTGCTCAAGCGCTTCCTCTGCTCTCTTCTTTTCCGCCTCCGCCTCGGCCAGCTTCTCCCTTTCAGCGTCCAGGTCCTGTTTGTGCCTGGCCTCGATTGAGGCTATTTCATGCTCATGTTTGTCGAGCAGTCCCTCCGGCACTACAGGCCGCTCGATGGAGAGGCAATGAAGAATGCTCCTCTGGACCTCGGGGTCGGCGCAGATGAATTCGTCGGCCGATCTCCTGTCAATCTTGCCCTCTTTGTAAAGGGCGTACAGTTCGGGTATGAGGTTCTCTTTGTAAATGAGGTCCTGGACCTTCTCCTTCTCGTTGACCTTTCCTTTTCGTTCCGTCTCCGTCATCTGTCGGCGACTCGCGTTGTCGAAGAGGGCCTCGAGTATCTCGCCCCGTGTTTCCGCGAGCGAGCAGGGAACCTCTTCGAGGCCGAGCTCCCGGGCGATGGCCTTGCGATGGTGGCCGGAGAGGATGATGTATCCTTCCTCGCTCTTCTCGAGGATCAGGTCGTTCAGTATGCCCACCTCCCTGATGCTCGCGCGCAGGTCCTCGTACTCGGATTCCGACAGGGGAGAAAAGAGTTCCTTGTATTCCTGCTTTTCCTTCAACAGCGTCACTTTCACATTGCCCAGATACTTCATGTGGCTGCCTCCTCGTATTCGTTAATTGCACAAGCGCCTTGTGCACACATAGCCATTGTTTCATCGTGACATCCCCGTTGTGAACACATCCCCTATGTGCACACATACCCGATGTTTCAGCGCAACATCCCATATGTGGCCACATCGCCGGATGTGTCATTCCATGCCTCCGGAAGACCGCCCGTCTTCCTTCCCGAGCGCGGCGTCCATCTCTCGGTTGACGCATTCGTCGACGATTTCAGAAATGCTCTTGTGGGTAATTTCGCTGAGCTGCCTCAATTTCTTCAGTGTCCCCCGGCTTATCGAGTCAGGGGTCTTGCCGTTCCTGCACGACAGGATCTCTCTGATGCGATCGGCGTACCTTTCATGGAGGCTCTGCACCGGGATGCGGTACTCGACGCCGATGAGGCCCTCGCTCCGGGACCGAAAGACATGGACACGGACCGATCCGTCCCGAAAACATCTCTTCAGATAATCGGGAAGGAGGTGGCCGCTCTCCTCCTTCCTCGACGCTATTTCAAGGTAGAAGAGTGTTTGCCGGTATTTCCTCCCCCCGCCTCCCACGCCGGCGAGCGACAGGAACTCCCTGGTAGTCAGATAGTCTGACGAAATGGCCTCCCACGGGCGGGCGTGATCCAGCCTTTGCTTTTTCAGAATGTCCACTATGTCTCGCTCGTCCATTGTGGGACACCTCCTTTGTCCGCCTTGTCCTTCCGGAGAGTCTCCATCGATCTCTTCAGTGCCACGCGGAGACACATGGAAAAGGGAATCTTCGGAACCGAGTCGTCGTGACGGGCAAGGGTGCGTGCGATGGCGGACAGCGCTGATCGTTCCACCTCGTCGGCGCCTAGGGCTGCACCGTTGCTCCCTTGAGGCAGAGAGAAGGCTTCGCTTTCCTGTCTGCAAAGAGCGTAGATGCGAAGGACGAGGGGATCGGTCTCGTTCACGACCGATCGTGTCCTGGCCCACTGACGGTAAAGGCCGTCGATCATCTGGAGACTGAAGCCGTTGTGCGATCCCGAGCCGTTCCCCCGGGCCGATATCTCCAGTTCCTCGCGCGCCTCGTCCCCTTCCTCTTGCTCGCCTTCCTCTGTCTCCCGCACCTCCGCGGGTTTTTCCGGAGCTTCTGCAGGGTATTCATAGGGGGCGAGGCCCGCCTGATCCAGCTTTGCCTCCAGGTCCTCGTCCGAGAGGACCTCCGAAAGGTAGCAGAACCGTTTCTTGGTCGTGTAGGTGCAGCCTGAGTCTTCCAGGGCCTTCTTCTGTCCGACGAACTTGCCGTACCCCATAGTCTTCTCGAACGTCCCGTCATCCCGATAGATCTCCACATACTTGTCCCTGTTCCCGATGGCCCGCTGGAATATGTTTCTGATGGACCATTCGAGGTAGGTGGAGAATTTCATCCGGATGTCGGGGCTGTGCTTGTACTTCCGCAGGGCCTGCAGGATAGCGACGAGCGCTTCCTGCTGAAGGTCCTCCTCCCCGAATATCGGGCTCAAGGAGCGGTATTTCCTCGCGATCTTGATGATCCTGGCCTTATAGATCGCATAGATCCCGAAGGCCACCTTTTCATAGAGCCTCATCTCCCCTCGCTGAAGAGAGTCGGCGTGTTTTCGATAGAGCTCTTCGATGGCCTGGCTGGTATCGTACTTCTTTGCCTTGGAAGGTATCGTGGCTTTTACGGCCCCGGCGAGGGAGGAAGCAGTGACCGTAATTACCGGCTCCGGCTCACCCGGAAGAGAGGCGGGGGTGTCGAAAGGCGGACCAGTGTCTTCCGGATTCATATGCACCTACCATCGAGACAGGTCATGGCCCTCCACGCCGCAAGGGCTGAAGGGCTTTTAGACTCAGCAGGAGCGTCCAGACAGCCTTACGGCGGCTCATGCGGAGCATCCTCAAGGTCTTAGGTAAGACCTTGTATTGCAATCTATCATCGGCTGAGGTACCTGTCACCTGTCCTTTCGGACAGGTACCCCCTTCTCCCTGTTCCGGATGCCACAGGTACTATTACTTTCCTGAAGCTTCACGGAGGCCATGTCAAAGAAAAAAGGGAAGGCGATACGCTGCCTTCCCTTGAACACGTCGGACCCTCGTGGCCGGTTTATGCGGGAGGGGGAAGGAACCTCGATATGTCCCCCCTGTTGAGCTCGTTTATCACCTTGGCCGCTTCGTCGTGGAACTTCACGCCCGCAAGGACCCTGTCGAGCGTCTCCGCCTGTATCTGATACCGCGCTGCCATTTTGGTGATGGCCAGTTTCTGGTCCTTGTCCATCTCTTTTCTGCCGTTCTCGTTCTTCGGGGCTTCGGACCTTGGCCCTCTTTCAAGCTGGCCGGTCGCGCGGCCTGCTTGAGTCGGAGCGTCCTGCTTTTCAGGCCCCTCTTCGCGGTGGCCCGGTCCGGAGTTAAGCCGGCGTTCGGATTGGTCTCTTTCATCCGAAAGAGGATCAGCCCCGGCTGTACCGGAATTCGTATCCGAGACCGCGGCAGCGCAGTCTGTGCCCGCGCCCAGCATGGTCATGGCCCTCGCCCCTTTCTGGAGGACCTTTTCCACCGTATACTCCCGTGCGACCTCCAGCGGGTCCACCACGACGTCGAGGTCGATGAGGTATTGCTGCCTCATCTTCGTCTCGCCCTTCTCCCAGTCGATGCAGGGGATGGTGGCCTTCACCTTTCTGAGCACGAAGATCGTCTCTCCCTTGTGGAGAAGATAGGCGATCCTTCCATTGGTGAGCTGGTACATGTCGCGAAGCGTCTTTTTGAGCCTTTTCATGGAATACCACGATTTGGTCGGTACCACGAACGAGCCCATTCCCTTTATCCCCGGGATCATGAAGTATATCCTCCCGGAGAACCTGCATTCTTCCTTCTGGTATTCGAGACATGACTCCGGATCGCAGGGCTTCCTCATCCACGCACGGCCCCCGAAGAGCTTTTTGCCCGCTTCGAGGTCTTCCGGGGTCTCGCAGACCATCCTGTAGTCGGCTATCCTTCCCCGGTCGTCCCTTTCGTACTCGAAGCCGCTGCGGTGCTTGAGGCCCTTCGTGAGGCCGTAGCAGCAGAGCCGGTGGGGAATGATGTTCCACCATTCGTTCATGGGGAAGTAGACCGGAATCGATCTTATTTTGCCGTCAGGGTCAGCGTAGAGTCTCCTTTATGAGGTCGGCGTTCGCCGGGTTTATGCAGTCGTGCCTGTTCGCGGTGAAGTAGTCAACGTTCTGGGGGATGAGCTTGTCGCCGAATTCTTTCGCCATATCTGTCCAACTCGTGCCCTGGGCGAGCAGTCGGTCGTATCGTTCGACATCGGCCTGCTCGCAGCTTTTTTTGAGCACCATGATGCCGGGCCTGATGACGCCCAGGGTCTTGACATTGTCGTCGTCCGCTCCCAGAAGGGGCGTGAAGAATTCTTCGTCGTCGTAGTCGCCGTTGGCGACGACGCGCGCTGTCGATGCTTTTTTCATATGGACATGCTCCTTTCAGTTGTTGGCGGTTATAGTAACGCCGCCGGGCTTGAGAGAGATGACGGCGTTCGCCATGGCGAGCAGCTCGGGGGTGTGGGTGATGCAGAATTCCTGGTCGTATCCCCCGAGGGCGAGCACCTTCTGCTTCATGCGGAAATAGGCTCTCTTTTTCTCCGGGTCGAGTGCTCCGTCTTTCTCGTCCGTGTAGATCGTCGCGAGGTCTCTGCCGTTGCTCGTCTTGTTGTAGATGCATATGGCCTTGGCGACGGCGTCCTCGACAATGGTGGCTTCGCCGCCCGAGAGTTTCCGGATGCTCTTCGATTTGTTTGTGTTCGAATCGAACACGGGGATGTCGAAGCCTTCCTTGAGCTTGCCGGCCCTCGTCATCTCCTGGGTGTTGAGCCTCACCGAGAACGGAGAATCGTAGACGCGGAGCAGCTCGTTCGCGATGCTCGCGATGGCCGGGCCCGCGTCGTCGATCTCCAGGGCGATGATCCCGTCGTTCCCGAGGGCCTTCTCCTCAATGGTCCATTCCGAGATCTCGCTTCCGAGATGTTCGATCTCCTTGTCGAGGTCGATGCATTTCGCTTCCGATTCGGCGATCCGCCTCAAGGCCTCGTCGAGGGCACCTGCTTCCTTTCTCAAGGCGGCTTCCTCCGACCTCTGGCCGTTTATGCGCGTATTGAGCGCGGAGATGTTTTGCGCGATCTGTTCTTTCGCCTCCTTCAGTGTCGGATCGATGACGATCCGCGCCACTTCGTCTTCCCGCGCCCTGACCTCCGCCTCTATCGCGGTGATGGCTCTGTCGGCCTCCAGGAGATATCCTTCCTTTTCTTTCTCGAATGCCGCCAGTTCCGTCTTCAGCCCCGGCAGCTCGCTTTCTGCCTGCTCCGCTCCCGCTAGGGATTTCAGGTCATCCTTCAAGGCGGTGATCCGTTCTTCGGCTTTTTGCATCTCGTCAGCGAGGACCCTCTTCGTCGAAAGCAATTGCTCGGCTTCTTTCCGAAGCGACGGCATGGCGGCGCATTTCCGGCGAAGGTCGCCCAATTCCTGAAGGAGCTTTTCTCGTCGCGGGTCTTTCGCATCGGTCAGGCGCCGCAGTTCCGCCTCATGGGACGGGATGGCTTTCTTCGCCTCGTGTGCGTCCATGAGGAAAGGGCAGGAGCTTGCATCCGTCGCATCGCATCGGTAGTCTGCGAGTCTTTGTACCTTTGCCTTCAGGTCACCGATAAGGCCTTCGACCGTCTCCATCGCGTGCTGCCGGGAAAGCCGTATTCCTTCGATCTCTCTTTCCTTGTCCTTGACGAGCTTCTCGACGGTCTGAAGGTCAGAGATCTGCGCAGTCACCGCCACATATCTTTCGTCACAGAGCCTGACAGAGTTCTTGAGGTTCGATGCCTTTTCATCGACGCCTCTGAGTTCCTCCGCCTTCAGCCTCAGTGAACCGATATCGGCGAGGAGGCCCCTGGCGTTCGACATCCTTTCTGTCACTACCACCGCTTTTGTATCTAATGCCTTCAGCCTGGTTTCTTTACTCGCGCGCAGCTCCTCGACCTCCTTCTTCCTCGTCGCTAAGTCGGCCAAAATCCTGTCTTTCGTCTTCTGTCCCTCTTTTTGGAGCGCGATTTTCGTGCCGATTTCGGAGAGCTTCCGCTCTTCGTGCTGCCGCTCGAATTCAAGGGATTGCACGCTCGCAGCCAGTCCGGAGAGGTCCGACTGGACGCTGCGGGCCTTCGAGGTCTTTTCTTCCTTGCCGGATATGACGCGCAGTAGGTCGTCCTTCGTGCTCGTGACAAGGGTGAGACGATCCTGGAGCGCCTTTCGTATGCGGCCCGCCTTATCCGAGAGTTCTTTGATGCCGTCTATGCCGAGAAGCTCGGCGAGGATCTCCTTGATGTCGCCTTTGCTGTACCGGGAGAAGCTCTTCGCCCGCTGGTCCCTGAAGTTCGATATGAAGTAGAGCTGCGGGGTCCCGAATATTGCTTCGACCGCCTTGTCGTAACTCTCCGTCGACCCGTCAGGGTTCAGGGGCTTCCAGTTGCCGTTCACCTCCTCGTAGAGATAGCACTTCTGCTTTCTTTTCACCGCATCGATGGCGATCACCGATTTATGGCGCATGCCCCTCATCGTGGAAACGAATATCTTGCAGGCATCGCAGCCGTATGTCTCCTCGTAGAAGCTGAAGCCTTCCGGGGAATAGCTCTTGTTCACCTTGGACGGCATCACGCGGAAGTGGTGCATGTTGTCGACTATGGTCGTCTTTCCCCTGCCGTTCGGTCCGTCGAAGACAACGATCCCGTGAGGGACAACCGAGAAGTCTATCTCGATTTCGTGAATACCCATACCGGAGAGGATGCCCTCGAAACCCCTAAGCAGCAAATAGTCGGGTTTCATCCGGTACCTCCTTTCCATGGTAGCAGCCGAGTATGGCTTCCTCATCGAGCGTCTGGAGCCGGCGGAGCTTGTCGAGCAGGCTCGCCGTGACCGGCTGGCCGTTCAGCTCTCCCCATCGTTTGAGCTTTTCGTCGAGAGACCTCAGCCTGGATATGCCTTCAGACCTCACATTCGTCATGGGGAGCACCGTCTTGTCGATCTTCACGTGGGCAGCCCCTTTTTCATAGGCAAGCCTTCTTAAGGCTGCATCGTCCACCAGGCTTGCGTCTTCCTCTCTGATACGGTAAACGATCCTCACGTAATCTCCTTCCCTCACGTCCTCGATAAGCGAGGCATCGGGAAGTGTCCCGACAGGCGCCAGGGTGCGCATCCTTCGTGCCGGGGTCTCTACGAATCTGGATGAGACGCTTCCGCCGGCGATCGTGTGGAGGAAGAAACCTTTTTCTTCCGTCTCGCCGTGGTCGGCGCGGGTGATGGAGCCCGAGTAAAATGCGTTGCCCTGGAGCTGCTGCCGCATGTGAATGTGGCCGAGACAAATGAGGGTTGCCTTCGTGAGCGCAAGATCGGCTATGCCGAACTCCGCGTCAGGATCAGTAACGCGCTGGCCGGTGGAGAGGCGGGAGCCTCTCACGGTCCCGTGGCCGGCGAGTATGGTCGGTATCCCGAGGCGGTTGGCCTTTTCGTTGACAATGCCCCAGGCTTGGAACAGGTCCCTCAGCAGCTCGGCGTATTCGATGCCTGCCGCGTCTAGAGAAGGGCGGCCCGCCGCCATCAGTGACGCTTTCGTGACCGAAGGCAGGCAGGATACCACGAGAAGCAGTTCCGGCTTGCTTTCCAGGTTTTCGTTGATCTCTACGAATCTGACCGGTTCCTCGCTCGTGAGGCCCACCTGACGGGGAAGGCCCGTCGCATAGACCGGATGTTTTGTGCTGAGTTTGTTGAACACCTCCGTGCTGTTCGGTGCGTCGTGCGTTGGGGTGCCGCTTGTAATGACGACCGGGGCGATGGTCCCGCACCGGTAGACGAAATCAATCGCCGCAAGCGTCCCCGGAGAGCCCAGGATTAACCCCCGCTCGTACACATCTCCCGCTATGACTATCAAGTGCGGTACTTCGATCCGAGCCGTCTCCACGATCCGGTCGCAGCATTCAACGGTGTTCCGAAGCCGACCCGGTTCGTCGTCGAAGTGCAGGTCGGCGCAATGAAGGACCTTTGTGCCTTCCATGAATCCTCCTTGTCGGTGTTTTCTGGAATTTTTGAGTGTCGTGTCGCCCTGCATATTTCTGCGCGTGCAGAATGGGCGCTTTTCGGGCATCTAATGAAGATACTGAAGCTTAAAAAGGTATTACCTCGGCGACGACTCTCATCATCGGAGCAGAGCGGATCGTCGGAGTTCTTCCCGGCCTGCGCCGCGCACCCGCATCGTCGTTCAACGAGTCCTCGACTATGGCCTGTATGGTGTCCCCAGGGAAAAAAGTTCTTGACTTTGAATCCAACCTCCGTTATACAATGTATATGTTAACTGTGGCACAGAGCATCGACGTGTTGTCGCGTATATGGTGGTGGGGTAGCTAACAGGCTATCCCTCTCGCTTTAGCCGCTTGGGCTCTTTGGGGGATAGTCAACCCCGGACCTAGGCGGCTTTTTTTGTGCACAGCCGCTTCCAGGACGCCGGGTTCTTGAAGCAGCTTTTTCGTTTAACGAGGTGGCGTACCTGTGCCCGTCCCTCGACGGGTTCTCCAGCAATGTCGGACGCCGTGGATAGAGATCGAGGTCTACGAAGGCCGACGGCACGCCGGTCAATGCGTCTAAATGGGGGGCTGCCGCGTCCCTCGGTGTGGAATCGACCACGCCTGCGGCAACGCACGGGATGAATGAGAAATACATCCCGGGCACGATAGGAGGAAGACAACAGAGAACGAAACATTCCAATATGACAGGCGGCCATCCCTGCTACTTCATCCTGCCCGAAGCCATCAAAGCCTTGTCAGAGGAAGGCTCCACGTGGTGTTGTCAAGAAGAGAGGCCAATGCTCTTTTGGAAATTATCGATGCCGGTCTTCGGTGCGGTAGTGAAGAAGACGTGCGCCGGCTCGTGCTTCGCCTCCAGGACCTGATTCCCTTCGAGTTCGCCCTGTGCGCGTTTTCAGGAACAAGCTACAGCAGCGTCGAGCCGCACCGGATCATCAACGTCAGCTATCCCGTCCCCTGGCTCGAGAACTACATTTCTGAACGGTTCGACAGGATCGATCCCATTCTCGCGGAGCATCGCCTCCGTTTCGATCTTCAGTACTGGTCCGACTCCTACGAGAAGCACGGGGCACATAAGCGGTTCCTCGCGTGCGCCGAGGCTCACGGTCTGAAGGCAGGATACTCGCACGGCCTGAAGACCGAAAAGGGGAACATGGCGTCCCTTTTCTCTTTCGGGGCACGATCGATGAAAAGGCTCGCACGGACGTGCGACATCCTGCGGCGTATCGTTCCCCATCTCCATCAGGCCTTGGTCCGCGTCGTCACACCCCCGGGAGGCCACCGGCGAATGCCCGATCCGGGGTTCACCCCGAGGGAACGGGAGGTACTGAAGTGGGTGAAGGAGGGGAAGAGCGCATGGGACATATCACGAATTCTCTCTATAAGCGAAAGGACGGTGAAGTTTCACGTGCAGAACATCATGCGAAAGGTCCACGCGACGAACAGGGCACAGGCGGTCGCCATATGCATAGAGAATGGTTTTGTCGATATTGGCTGAAGGCGACTTACAGACGCGTCCGGATCAGAGTGCCATACGCCTGCCGCGTTAATAGGGATGCACCGGCGGCCATTGCGCCTCGGGCATTTTCACCGCCGAAGAAGTTTCAGTGATCGAGTAGGCGGGGGCCTCGCGGCCCCGGCCTCTCACACCACCGTACGTGCCGTTCGGCATACGGCGGTTCATGAAAGACGAATAAAACGCCTCTGTTCTGCAAGAAGATTCATAAGCCCCTGTTGGGCAAACCACTTGACGGGAACTGCGTGATTCATGTGCGGAGCGCCGGCATTCCACCACGGCCCGTGACCGTTGAAGGAGGAGGTGTAGGCACGAACCTGTTCAATCCCCCTCTCCATCAGTCGCTTTGCACGGGTACGGGGTGTCTTCCACTGCCGCCACAACATGCAGCGCAGCTTCCTCCGTATCCACTCATCGAGCAGCTCAAAGGCGGCCTTCACCGATGCCAGGCGGAAGTACTGCATCCAACCTCTCAACAGAGGGGTCAGGTCGGTAATCACGCGTGAGATCGCTCTCCCGCGCCCTTTCCGCAGTACCTCTTTGATCTGTGCTTTCAGCCTGCGCACCGATTCCGGCGCCACCTTGAGCCTGGGTACCTTCTGCCGCGTCATTGAGTACCCGAGGAACTTCCTTATCCACGGAGCGGCTACTGCACTCTTCTTCCCGTTCACCTTCAGACGGAGCTTCTTTTCGAGAAAGCGGGTCAGTGATGTCATCACCCGCTCCCCTGCCTTTGTTGATTTCACGTAGACATTGCAGTCATCGGCATAGCGACAGAAGCGGTGCCCCCTGCGCTCCAACTCCTTATCAAGATCATCGAGGAGAATGTTGGAGAGAAGCGGCGAAAGGGGAGACCCCTGCGGTGTGCCCTCCGTATGAGCCTGGGTAACCCCTTCGTACAGGATGCCGGAGGTAAGGTACCTCCGGATCAACAGAAGAAGTTTCTTGTCCTTGACCCGCCGAGCCACGCGCGCTATGAGCATATCGTGGTTGACGGTATCGAAGAACTTCTCCAGGTCGATATCCACCACACAGCGGTACCCGTCTTCCACGTACTGCCGGGCCTGTCTCACTGCATCATGAGCACTGCGTCCCGGCCGGAAGCCATAGCTTGATCTGCTCATGTGGGGATCGAAGATCGGGGTGAGCACCTGCAGGATTGCCTGCTGGATGAAACGGTCGAGCACGGCGGGAATACCGAGCATCCGTGTCCCCTTGCCGTCCGGCTTGGGTATGTCTACTCTCCGGACAGGTTGGGGCTGGTAGGTTCCGTTGCGGATTTCCTCTTTTCTGCGTGGCCAGTGTTCCTTCAGGTAAGGTCCGAAATCATCGACGGTCATTCCATCGACCCCCGGAGCCCCCTTATTCGAGCGGACACGATTGTAGGCTTTCTTCAGGTTCTCACGGCGCAGTACCTCCTCCAGAAGCATTGTCGTCTCGGATCGGGATATTCCCTCTGCCGCTGCGGACGCTTGGCGCTCCCTGCCCTTACCGGGAGAGGTTCCGCCTCTCCCCTTCCGGGAGTCCTCGGGCATTTCAGCCTTCCTGTCTGCGTCTCTCTCGTCCGTCAAGGTGTCGGTCCCTCTTCCGCCTCTCATGTTCGGGCCTTCGCTCATCTACGCATGAGCTACTATACCCTCGGCTGACTTCTGCCCGCCCTTCACCCCGCCTCGTGACGGGATTAGCACATAGGGCAGACGGGCAGATCTCCCCGGGTATTGCGCATCCACCTTCCCCCCACCTACCCGTCGCATCTACATCCGCCCCCTCTGGATGGCTTTGGACTTCGGGTCTTCTGGCCCCCTCGTCCAGGGGATGGATGCCTCATATGCGCTTCGTGTTCCTCGGGCCGGGAGTTTGCGCACCGCTTCCTTCAGACCCCACCTCACGGTGGCAGCCCTTGCGGTTCGGCTAATGGTTCCCGCCATCAGGGTCCATAGAGGACTTGCACCTCCAAGTGACCGAGGAGGCACCACATCTCCTCGGATAGCGTAAACGACGCTGCATGTCATGCCTGGCACACCACCAAAAAAAGGGTGGCCGAAGCCACCCTTGAAGCACCCGCGTGTTATCCGTCATCTGGCAAGGCCGAAGAGCCTCGTGATCACCTCCAGAGCCCTGGGGTTCGTCATGACGACGGCACCTATCGTGACCAGCCACAGGACGATGTCCGTCAGCCGTATCTTCGACAAGGCCTTTTCTATCCTCAATTCGAGCCCCGTCAGGTCCTCCTTTGTCGCCACATTGTCTTTGCTCTCCAGGGCTCCCGCGATTATCTGGGCTTCCTCATCGCTGAAAACCCCCTGCTTGGCCCTGAGAATGTTGTATATCTTGATGGATTCCGTCACCTTCGCCATTCCTCTCCTCCTTTATATGCTTCTATTGTCTCCCTGTCAAGCCGCCTTCCTTTCCTCTTCGGGTCGACTATGTTCCAGGAGGTCGATGACCCTGTTTGCCACGCGCATCACCGCGGAGCCCCACGACATGATCTTCGCGGGGTCTTTGCCCCATGCGGCCACGTAGGAGAAGGAGCAGGCGCCGGTGTCGATGCCGAGGTAGCTGCACACGATAAACGCCGCTCCTTCAGCAATGACTTCCGCCATGGGCCGTTCGTCAAGGCTCATATCGTGTTCCTTCTCGGACAGGGCAAGCTTGTGGGCGATCTCGTGAATAAGCGTCCGCGGCTTCTCAAGATCGGTCAGGGATTCTGCAAGGACGATCTCGTCGGAGAGGACGTCGTAGTATCCCCTGCAGCTTCCCGATATCGCCCGAAACTTCACCGGCACGGGACTTACATGGAGTACCCATTCGAAGAGCAAGCGTACATCCAGGTCCGCCGCTACGGTGAAGTCGGTTGAACCCTGGAGCGCATCGCACGTGATTTCGGCCCCGTCAGTCTGTTCTATGTCGTAGACGTAGACCGCCTTGAACCCGACGAGACGGGTCCCGTCCGTGCCGGCAGCAACGTTGCCTTCCTCGACCAGATCTTGCTCCCCACCCGATGGCTCGTGCCTCTTCTGTTTGCCGAACATGGGCGCAAAGATCATGATGCCCTTTTCGCCTTTCTTGACGTACCGCCCGAGGCGGTTCCACGTCGTCAGGCCGGCCACGCGTGTCGCGGAGGGCCTCTGCATCACGATGAACAGGGTGTTTCCGAAGCTGTATCTCCTGAAGAGGGCGATCTTCTTCAGGTAATCCCGGACGTCCACATTCGTGAGGATCGCGGCGACCGCCTGCTCCATCCTGTCGTAGTATTCTTTCAGCTTGATTCTCATGGCACCTCCGGTATCGGCGGGGAGGGCGGTGTAATCCGCCTCCTTCAGCCTTTTCAGCAGCTCTCTCTTTTCGGCCGGCCTATGGTAGCCCTTCCGCCGCCTATGGCCCCTGTGGGGACGGCGCGGACGCGGGTAGTTGTGTCTCATGGCCACCTCCTTGACTCCTTTGTGCCCATTATGAATTTGCCACGAGCAGTTTATGCAGGTCCTTCACCCCGGCCCTGAAGTGGTCCTCTACCAGGACGATTCGTGTCCTCGTCCCGAAGATGATCTCCATTGCCTTGTCCCTGGCAATGATGCCGGGTCCGTCGTTGTCGGTGGCGAGCCAGACCTCGTCGGGGTCGTGTCTTTTGAGGAACTCGCCGAGCTGGTTCACGTAGGCGGCGCTGTTGAGGGCGCAAAGGGATATCTCCCTGTCTCCGAGCACGACCTCCCCGGCGAGGGAGTCGAGGATGCTCTCGGTGATGAGCACCCGTTTCGGGTCTCTCTTGAGAAACCAGAGGCCTCCCGCTCCCAGGGTCTTCTTCCCCTCTGCCTTGATCTCCCGGCACTCGAGGGCCGTGAGGTCCCACGGGGTGGGGACGGGCGTGGCGAGATAGACCTTTTTCTCCCTGAAGTCGTTGTGGAGCGCACAGCCCATGGGGAAGTGATACGTCACGCCCCGTTCCCGGAAGTAGGCGCTGACGGCGTCGATGTTATTCACCTTGAGGAGCCTCGCATAGAGCCGTCTCGCGTAGGCGATCTTCGCGTCCCGGTCGCGCTTCTCGGTTTCTGATTGTCGCTGGTAGTACTCCGCGGGGTATTCTCTCGAGAGAAGCATTCTCAGGGCTTCCGGAAAGTCGACGTTGTAAACCCGTTCCACAAGCTCGATGATGTCCCCCCGGTCCGCTTCATCGCCGCCCCAGTCCCTCCAGCGCCACTCCCCGTGATAGTATTCGACCGTGAAGGAAGGCTTGCTTTCCTCCCTGAGGGGCGAAAGGTAGTAGGTGATGGACCCGGAGCGACCCCTTTCCTTCAGGCTTAAGTGCTCCTGGACGAACCGGTTGAGATCGAGCTGTTTGAGCAACCTCTTGTCCTCGTCTGTCGCGCGTATTCCACTCATGCGATGCCTCCTTCAAAAGAGATTGCTCGCGAGCCGGGCTTCCTCGAAGCTCTCGAGATGCACGGAGGGGAAGAGCTCCTTGTACCGGCTGGACCTCTCTTCGAGGAAGGAGTCCACGTCCATGTCATCAAGTTTCGTGGTAAGCTCGACGACCTTTTGTCTGTGCGCGTCCGCCTCATCGGCGAGCCGCTTCCTCTCTTCCACGTGGAGCGGGTAGAGCCGTTCGAGATCGTGCCTGAAGGTCTCCTTCACTTCGCGCTCCAGTTCTTTCAGGGTGGATGTCAGATGAGACTTCAGCGCATGGAGCATGCTCGTGTTCATGCCGACCCATTCGCCCCAGCACCGGAACGACGAAAGGAACCGCTCCCAGTTGAAGAACACGGTCGGCACCGGCCGCAGGAGCATGCCGGTCTTGAGCGCAAAGGTGATGAAATCACCGTTCCAGTATGTGGAGTAGAAGCCCGACCGGTTGTAATGGGCGATGAAGCCGCAATGCAGGTTGAGGTGCTGGTAGATGGCGTCCGTGAAGAGCGGGAAACTGAAACCCTTTTCGATAAACCTGTCCCATTGTCTGAGCATCTTTCTTTTTTGCTCCACGCTCATGAACTTCGAGTCCTCGAACATCTCCGGGGGGCACGGGTTTTTGCCCGCGACGAGACGATCGATGACCGCTATCTGTCGTGTGAGGGTTGCGATAGTGCTTGACAGCTCTGACAGTCGCCGTTCCTTGAGGGCTGCATCGTCGAGGAAGTTCTCGGGATATTGGCGCCAGGATAGAGCGATATGCTTCATTGAATTGTTCCTCCTTATGCAGGGTATCTTCACTGCCGAACAGGACGCGGATTGGTCCTTGGACGGCGGAAGAGATCGGGTTTTTCGAGAGCCTAATAAAAACACTCAGATAGTGGTGTATTACCTTACCGGGTGTACGGGGGAGGTATCTTGCGGCTCCCCGTGGATGAGAGGCGTCGAAAAACCGAAAAACAAATGTCGCATAGAAGGCTTAAGGGAGAGCAGTTCACCCGACCGCCCTCGCCATGGCCGGTTCCTGATCGTCCGACGCGTATTGCATGAACCACCGCATCAGCTCGGGCCGCTTCAGTGTGTTCAGCGAGACGAGTTCCTCGAAGTCCACCATCGCGGCCACCGCGATGCAGCCGTCGGGCATGGTCACCGGTTCCCCCACCGGGCGACAGGGGAACCCCTTGGCCCAGAAGAGCCTGTATATCTTGTAGTCGACGACTATGTAGACGTATCTCACCCGGTTCCTGGCGCACCAGTGGTAGATACCCTTGTAGAGCAGCATGGAGAGGCCGTGGGTGCCGAGGTTTCCGGAAACGGAGGTATTCCGGGCGTCCGGCGATACGCAGAGGCGCGATACCTCCGCTGTGTCGTCCTCTTTTCTGATCTTATGATTCGAGGACACCAGAGAGGAGAACTTCTTCTCTATCATGAAGGTCCTGTCAGGCAATATCAGCCTGGCGTAAGCCAATACCCTGTTCTGCGCGTCCAGTATCCCGATCGGAATCGCGTGGCTATCGTACCCATCGGTCTCCCTTTGGTCGGTTGTCCGCGACACCCATCCAAGTTCCTCGGAGAAGACCCTGTGCCTTAAGCGATAGGCCTGAGAGTTCTCGTCATCGCCTTCAAGGGTCTTGAGGATGAAACCACCCTCACGGATACGGACCTCAATACTGGCGGATGGAACTGTCCCCTTCGACGTCATCTTTCACCTCCTGTTCCCCGTCACTGCCTGCGCAACGAGGATGATTTTCTGATCTATTACCTGCCGTCGCAGGCCGAGGAGGTGGACTGTTGGGAGATGCCGGTGGCGCCCGTGACCGATAGTTTCTCGGTGGCTCAGTCGAACATGCTCTAACCGACGGTGGGGCGCGGCTGAAATGTCGGATACGGGACTATTGCATCCATGGAACGTCTTTGAAGTATTGCGCGCGCTCTTCACTCATGCTTCCCTATTGCAGGTGCAGTGGTCGGGGCAGGGAGGCAAAAAATCGCGGGCTACCGATGCTGTAATCTGCGTCCGTTGGCCAAAGAAAAGGGCCCCAATCGGGGCCCTGAAGCGTGGTCATTTCACATCACTCAAGTGTGTAGTTAAGAGGAATATTCACCTCCGAGGCTCTTTCCATGACCCTCGGGTCCGGCTTTCCATCCTTGTACACTACGTGATCGATGTCGGTCACAGGAAGTCGCAGGAATATCCCCGGTTCGAATTCCAATGATAATTCCGTCTGGACCGGCTTCACGTCGTAGACCGTATCCCCCACCTTTCTTCTCCCTTCGCAGTTCGCTGGAGCAACCTGGTAAGAATGGCCAAGACAATAGGTCTCGTTGCCCAGGTGGTTCTTCAGGCGTTTCGGGCACAAGGGCGGTGGGGGAAGCACGTCGTGGTTCTTTATGATGGCGAGGGAATGGACGAAGAACATGAGGGACCCCACGCTCAACTTCTGGATCGGGAACTCCACCGGCACCCGCTTCGACGCCCCGAATCGGCGAACCTCCTCGATGAAGTCGGAAGGGAAAGGATAGAACTCCTTCCCCACCCAGAAGAGGAGGTGATTCTTGCCGTTCTTCTCGAAAATGATCGGCACCCGGAACTTCTCGCCCTCATACGCTTCAGGAGGGTCGATGATGAACTCCTCGAGGGGCACGCCGTGAGGCGATAGTCTCGTGCATATGTAGACGCCGCCAGGTTTTCTGTTGCCGCATCCCCGAGTCATGCGCCACCTTCCTTTGCCAGGTAGCGGTCGATGAGCATGATCGCTTCGCGAAGGAGAGTGGTATCGGACTCGCTCGTTTCAATGACCGAGAAGATTTTTGCTTTTGCCTCCTCCAGGGGGTCCCGCTCGATTTCGGGTACGTCGAAAAGATCGTCATCTCCGAGAAGCATACCGAGCTTGAAGGAACGGCACCCCTTCTCGATCTTGTCGAGGGTGAGCTTCTGCTCTCCGAGGAGCTTTTTCTGGTTCTCCTTCGGGAGCGAGGATATCCGGAGGGCCATGCTCACCCGCAGTTTGCCCTTCTTGAGCATGTCGAAGAACTCGGGAATGAGCCGGGCGAGTTTGAGCCTCTGCTTGATGTGGGTGACCGGCACGGACAACTGCCTGGCCGCTTCTTCCGCACTCCAGTTGTAGTAGGACATGACCTTGAGGATCCTTTCGGCTTCGTCCGCGGGATTGGGCCCCCTGTTCATGTTCTCCGCGATCGCGTAGATATTCAGGAGCGACTCGGGAGCACCTTTCGGAAAGACCAAAGCCCATATTGCCGCCATTCCTTTTTTCTTCGCGGAGAGGATTCGCCTCTTCCCTGCATAGACCCAGTATGTGCCGTCGCCGTTCTCGATGAGCATCACCGGTTGAATGACGACGCCCAGTTTGTCGACCGAATCCGCGAGGCTCCTGAAAAAGGCCTCCTCGATCTCGAAATCGAGGACGATGCTGTCCAACAGCACCGTTTTCAGAGAGCAAGGCGGCGGGACGGAAATGAGCATGCCCTTCTCCGCGTGCTCTTCTTCCTTGATGACCGCGTTCGAATTGGAGGGGCAGCCGACGCAGGTGAAGCCGTGGGCCTTCTTGACCAGGGATATCCGGCTCAGACAGTCGTGGTAATGGCCGCACTGGTAGTCTCTGTCTTGCGGCCCGTCCGGCACGTCGTACAGGATGACCGGACGGTGCATGTCGTCGTTTAAAGCACATGCCGTACTCTTTTTCATAATCTTTCCTCCGATTGTAACGAGTGCCCGCAGGCAGCGTCGGCCCGAGGGTCTAGAAAAGGGCGAACTGGACCATCCTACCCGCGGCAACGGTATCAAGGTCGCCCGCGTTAATCTCCACCACGGACCTTGATCTCTTCTTTCCCTCGATGAACGATACCTTCACCGTGACATTGTTCTGGACACTGATTCGGACGGGGGGTCCGCCGTTCTTTTTCTCGTAGAATACATTCTCCCTCCCCGAGACGCCGAGCTGTGCCTCAATCTCTCTTTTTCGGAAGTTCGCCCAGGCCTTTTCGGCGCCCGCGTAGTCGCCTCCTTCGATAAGGGCTTTGCCGAGCTCCTGCACGACGGAACCTCCAGACGAGGCGTAATCGGCGAGACCTTCGGGAAGTTCCCCCTCGACCATAAGGGCTACTTCGAGCTTCTTGGCGACGAGGGAGATGGCTATCTCCTGCATGGTCCTATGGTAGACGGCAAAGTAGACCCGGACGGGAACCGTTTGGCCGATGCGCCAGGACCTCCGCGCAGCCTGCCTTAGCGAGAAGACGTTATACCCAGTCTGATAGAAATAAATGGTCGGATAGTCGTAGAGGTCGAGACCGGTTTTCACGAGTTCCGCATTGGTGAGGAGGACATCAAACCCGGATGAGTGTTTCCGGACCCATTCTTCCCTCCGCTTCGGGGGAACGGATGATTCGAGAACGCCCACCCTGATCTTCTCCTCTTCGAGTACCTTCCTGAGGCGGGGCCTTATGTCGCGACTGTTCGTGAACGTGAGGTAACATAGTACCTTTCGCCCCTCCTTCCGCTCCTTCTTGACAATGTCCACGAAGTCCTTTTCCTTGGGAAGCAACTCGCCGGAAGCGAGCTGTATGATAGGCGCCCCTATCGTCTCCAGCTCTTCGTCCGCGCCTTTATCCCTGATCACGATGTGCTCCGGGAACTGGACGCAGGAATCCGGGTAAGAGAGAAGGGCCTGCAGCATCGAGCCAAGCGCCCTCGTCTTGTAAGCCTTCACCGCGTCTTTCAAGCGTTCTTGCAGGTCTCCATAGGCCTCCGCCTGCCTCTCCTCCATGGTGTACGAAAGCACGTTCTCCTCGTAGGGTGGCAGGCCGTCGATCACATCCGCGAGGCGGATGAAGACCGTCTTGTCGAGCAGGTACTTCCCGATGGCGACGGGCGACACACCCGGTCTCCTCCGGACCATCTCCGCCTTCTTTCTCCCCCTGCCGTAGACGTTGTCCACCTCATCGAGTTTCCTGACCACTTCGATGGTCCCATAGGTTGAAAGGAACTTGTTGCTGTCCTCGTAATTGAAGCCGTCGGCCTTGAGTCTTGCCGGGTCCATACGGAAGAGCAGGTGGTAAAGATCGTCGGCGTAGCCCGAGTTCAACGTGCCCGTGAGGCAGAGCGCAAACCGCGCGCTGCTCAAGAGAGCGCCCATGGCCCTGCCCTGCAAGGTGCCCTCGGCCTTGTAATCCTGTATCTCGTCGATGATGACCATGTCGTAGTAACCCTTGAGGTACTTCTTGATGAACTCGGCCGGCGCGAACCTCCTGAGCGTCCTGTCCGCCTGCCAGAGAGGGTTATTGCATGATCGGCAGAAGACCTTCAGCAATCCGTGTTATGTTCGTTTGCCTTTGGTTCGGTTGGTATTGCTGAGCGGTCTGAACAGACGCGTCAGATTGCGGCCTGATAACTTTGCGTTGCGTGGTTCTCTACGTTATGACCAGAAGCAGTCGCATCGTCGCTCGGGAGGCACCATGATATTTAGGCTTAAGACCTTATCGTATTTTGTCGCAAGCGCGGTGATTCTTCTTGGCACGTCCACCTCGATCGCTGCCAACCGCTCGGCTCCAGCAGTTCGGTCAGTCGGGTCCACAGAGCTCGAAATGCAGGTCCTGCTTGATCGAGCCAACTTCTCGTCGGGTGAGATCGACGGCAAGGGGGGAAAGAACAGCCGCGAGGCTCTGGCGGCGTTTCAAACCGCGCGCGGGCTTGCTCCAGGTGCGCGGAGCCGCAAGGCGCTGCTCAAAGCGCTCGGCGCCGGTACCGTTAAACCGATCGTGTCCTATACGATCACCGCGGAAGACGCCGCCGGGCCGTTTCTTAAGACGATTCCGGAAGACGCGACGGAGCAGTCGAAACTGCCGGGCCTTTACTACACATCCGTGCTGGAAGAGCTGGCCGGGAAATTCCACTCGGCCCAGGCCCTGCTCAAGCGCTTGAACCCCCGCGCCCGGTTCATCGCGGGAGAGCACATCCGTGTCCCTAACGTATTGGGCGCCGAACAAGCGACGCGGGCCCAGACGGGGGCGGTCAAGATCGTTGTCTCGAAGAAAGCATCGGTCCTGATGGTGTATGACCGGGAAGGTCAGGTCATCTTTTACGCCCCGGTGACGAGCGGCAGCGAGCACGACCCGCTCCCGTTCGGGAATTGGGTGATCACGGATGTGGTGCGAAATCCAACCTACAACTACAACCCCGCTTTGTTCTGGGACGGCGATCAAGCAGATCCCAAGGTGAAGATCGCAGCGGGTCCAAACAATCCGGTAGGCGTTGTCTGGATGGGGATCAACGTACCGCACTACGGGATACATGGCACGCCGGAAGCGGGGGAGATCGGCCATTCCGCGTCTCACGGGTGCGTGCGGATGACAAACTGGGACGCCACCAGGGTCGCCGACCTGGTCCGAGATGGAACGCCGGTCGTGTTCGAGGAATGAGAAAGCGAAGCTGGCGATGTCTGGAGGAATAGGCTGAGAATCTGCGTTTTGATTGCCGTGCTGTTCCCGGTGTTTCTTGCGGCTGGCACTACCTCTTCGATTCTCGATATGACTCCGCCCATCAGCAGACTCGCCCTCGCGGATCTG
>CAVVPU010000133.1:0-10765 GCA_963750015.1 uncultured delta proteobacterium
TAAGGTTTGAGGACCTGACAAAGGCGGAAGAGTAAGGGCAAGATGGGAGATGGGAGATGGGAGGGTTCCTTGCGGACGGTTTTTGCTCCCTAGCGAAAGCGGTCTCCCTAGTGAGCGAAGCGAACGGTCTTCCATCTCCCATCGATTGCTAATAATAGGGAGCAACACCAATGGGTCAAACGCTTGCTGAAAAGATATTGAGCCTGAACACCGGGAAACCGGTGAGCCAGGGTGAGGCGGTTATCGTACGGGTGGATAGGGTTCTCCTGCAGGACGGGACCGCCCCTCTCTCGATCAGGAAATTCAAGGAGATGGGTTTTACCAAGGTTTTCAACGGCGATCGGGTCTCGTTTTTCATCGATCATGGGGCCCCGAGTCCGCGGATGGAGCTCTCCAACGACCACATGCTCATTCGCGGGTTCGCCCGTGAGCACGGGGCGAGGCTGTTCGACGTAGGGGACGGCATCTGCCATCAGATCATGTCGGAGTCGATGGTCCTTCCCGGAGAAGTGCTTGTCGGCTCGGATTCGCATACCTGTACGGGCGGGGCTCTCGGTGCCTTCTCCACAGGTATGGGCTCGACCGACATAGCCGTGGCCATGGGTTTGGGTAGTACCTGGTTCAGGGTGCCCGAGAGCTTTAGATTCGAGGTGGAGGGGGCTTTCCCGCGGGGCGTCTCAGTCAAGGATATGATCATCAGGATCATCGGCGACATCGGGGCCGACGGCGCCACTTACAAGGCGATGGAGTTTACGGGGGAAGGCCTGGAAGGCATGTCCGCCGAAGAAAGATTGACCGTATCGAACATGGCGGTCGAGGCGGGGGCCAAAGTCGGTCTGTTCCCCTCCGACCGTCACACCCTGGAGTACCTCAAGCAGACCGGCAGAGGGGCCGCCTACAAGGAGCTTTCGGCCGACAAGGATGCTTCTTACGAGAAGAGCTTCGTCATAGACTTATCCAAGCTGGTCCCTGTAGTGAGCATGCCCCATCTCGTTGATAATGTGCATAGCATAGAGGACAAGGAGGTGCTGGGCCTCCCCGTGCAGCAGGTCTTCATAGGGACCTGCACGAACGGCCGCATCGGCGATCTGCGCATAGCGGCCGACATTCTCAGGGGCAAGAAGAAGAGCAAAGACGTGAGGCTCCTCGTGGGACCCGCTTCGAGGGCGGTCTACGCGGCAGCCCTCAAAGAAGGTCTGCTTCAGATATTCATCGACGCGGGGGCTACCATTCTTTCACCCGGGTGCGGCCCGTGCATCGGGGTTCATGGTGGTGTGCCGGGCAACGGTGAAAAGACGGTCTCCACGGCCAACAGGAACTTCCTTGGAAGGATGGGCAATCCCGATTCCGAGATCATCCTTGCCTCCCCGGCCACCGCGGCTGCGACCGCCTTATACGGTCGTCTTACGGATCCAAGGGAGGTTATCTAATGCTGCTCAAAGGTAAGGTCTGGAAGTTCGGCGACAATATCTCGACGGATCACATCATACCGGGCAGGTTCTATCATCTGAGGTCGGATCTGGACGAGCTGACCAAGCATGTCTTCGAGGATATAGCGCCGGGATTTTCCGGAATGGTCAGGAAAGGCGATATTATAGTGGGCGGCCATAATTTCGGCCTCGGCTCGTCGAGGGAGCACGCTCCCCTTATCATCAAGATGGCCGGGATCGACGCAGTGGTGGCCCGCTCTTTCGCGCGCATTTTTTACAGGAACGCGATCAACGTGGGGCTTGCAGCGATCATCTGTGACGTTGACGGTATCGACCAGGGAGACGACCTCGAGCTGCGCATGGAAGAGGGCCTCCTTTCCGACCTTACGAAGGGGACCCGGAAGGATTTCAGCCCCCTCTCCGCCATGATGGCCGCCATCCTCGAGGAAGGGGGGCTCGTGCCCTACATAAAGAAGTATGGCGAGTTGAGGGTAGCCGGGGCGTAGTTTTTGATAAGTCCTATAGGTCTTATAGGACCAATACGACTTATTAGACCTATAGGACTTATCAAAAAAACAAAAACCAGTGACAGGAGCGGGATATGTTAGACGATATCAAGGGCCGGATCGACGCGGTTGTCGGCCGCGTGCAGACGTTCAGAGGTTATCTTTGACGCGAATGCCATCCGCGAGCAAATCCTCAAACACGATCAGACAATAGCGCAAAAAGACTTCTGGGACGACCAGGAAAAGGCCCAAAAGCTTCTCAGGGAGAGGGCGCGCCTCGAAGAGGGGCTCAATCGCTGGGAAACCAAGGAGAAAGAGCTGGAGGAGATACTTATCCTTGTCGACATTGCCCGTGAGGCTGAAGACCCCGAGGATATGGACGAGCTGAACCGAAGGGTGGAGGCCCTCGACAAGGAGGCTCGATGCCTACGAGATCGAGCGCATGCTCGGGGAAGAAAACGACAAGGAAAACGCGATCGTTTACATAAACGCCGGCGCAGGAGGCACCGAGGCCCAGGACTGGGCGGAGATGCTCCTGCGTATGTACCTCAAGTGGGCTGAGAAGAAGGGCTTCGAATCGCAGGTAGTCGATCTGCTGCCCGGTGAGGAAGCGGGGATCAAGAATGTGACCTTCCTTCTCCGCGGCCCCTATGCTTACGGCTACATCAAGTGCGAGAGCGGCATCCATCGTCTGGTACGTATCTCTCCCTTCGATGCCAACGCCCGCAGGCACACCTCTTTTGCGTCGGTGTACTCCTACCCGGAGCTTCCCGCCGACGTACCGGTAGATATCAAGGAAGAGGACCTGAGAATCGACACGTTCCGGTCGAGCGGTCCCGGCGGGCAGCACGTGAACCGGACCGAATCGGCCATACGCATCACTCATTTGCCTACGGGCCTGGTTGCCCAGTGTCAGAACGAGCGGTCCCAGCACAAGAACAAGGCCATCGCCATGGCCATTCTCAAGTCAAGGATTTACGATCTGGAGAAGGCCAAGCTGGACGAGAAGATGGACGCTCTGAACAAGGAGAAGAAGGAGATCGCTTGGGGCAGCCAGATCAGGTCGTACACGCTTCATCCCTATAAACTCATCAAGGACCATCGCACGAAATGGGAGGAACCACGGGCGGAAAACGTGCTTGACGGGGACCTCGACCCCTTCATCAAGGCGTGCCTTTTGTACTTGACTTTTGAGAGGAAAAAAGATTAAGTATTCAATATGGAAGAGTTATTTGGCGACAATAGACTGGGCATGCTGGAAGAGAAGATCGACTACCTCCTGAAGGTCTATCAGGGTGTCAAGGAGGAGAAGAACGGTCTTGCAGGTAAAGTCGAAGCCCTTGAGGCGCAAAACAAGGAGCTGAAGGAGCAAATGGCCAAGTCCGAGAAAGAGAAGGTCATGATAATGGACAAGGTCGTCGGCATCCTCGACAAGATCGAAAAAATCGAAGTGTAGATTGGGTAAGGTTGAGGTCACCATACACAACCAGTTGTTTACGTTCGTGGGGGAAGACGAGGAGAGGATTAGAAGGGTAGCCGACCTCGTCGATGAAGAGATAAAGGCAGTGGTTAAGGAGTTAGGGATCGTTAACACATTGAATGCAGTGGTTATGGCGAGTATGAAGATTGCCGATGACTACATGAAGATGAGGGAGAGGTTCGAAAAGGTCGAAGACAAGACGTTGAGACTTTTGAGAAAAGTTCAGGACGTTGAGATTCCCTGCGGTGTGCGTGATAAATGATAAACTTAGAACCAACACCTCTTTGCAGGGGGCCGTTTTCTGTGGCGGTGTGCATGCTCGCCTTCGAGCGAGACGCCTTAAGCAACAGATAGGCACCCACTTTGCTCAAGAGGTTCGAGACTTATTGTTTACACGGCATCGTGGGGTCTCTTCTTTAGGGGTAGCGCAGAGGAAACAGTGATCTATATAAATAATTTCTTGATTTCTCGGAGGTACGCGTATCGTTTTTCTCCTATAACTTAAGAAATTTGTTCTCAATCCTCGTGCTGCCCCCTTTAGGTCTACTTTAAGGGGGGACCTTGAATATAATAATATACATAATTATCTGCGCCGCAGGTATCGCCATCGGATACCTTCTGACGAACTATATCCAGAAGAAGCGGATGGGGGAGTTCCAGGCGATCGGTCATAAGATCCTGGAGGACGCCAAGAAAGAGGCTGACGTAGCCAAGCGGGAAGCCTCGATCCAGGCAAAAGACATCGTGATCCAGGCGCGCAACGAGCTGGAGCAGGAGGTCAGGAGCAAGAGGGCCGAGTTCCAGAATACGGAGAAACGGCTTTCCCAGAAAGAGCTGAATGTCGACAGGAAGCTCGAACAGCTCGACCGGAAGGAAGAAGACCTCTCGAAGAAGGAAAAGCAGATCACGACCCGGGAGGGTCAGCTCGACAGCAAGATCGGCGAGTATGACCGGATCCTGAAGGAAGAGAGGGAGCGGCTCGAACAAATATCGGGCGTAACCGCCGAAGACGCAAAGAGAATGCTCATGCAGGCCATGGAGGACGAGGCCCGCTATGAGGGCACGAAAATCGCCCGCAAGATAGAGGAAGAAGCCCGGGAAAGGGCAGACAAGAAGGCAAAGGAGATCCTCGCCCTTGCCATACAGCGCTACGCGGGTGAATACGTGGCCGAGGATGCGGTTTCGGTCGTCTCTTTGCCCAACGAAGAGATGAAGGGACGGATTATCGGCAGGGAAGGGCGCAACATCAGGGCCCTCGAAGGCGCGACAGGAGTCGACATCATCATCGACGACACACCCGAGGCCGTCATCCTTTCCTGCTTCAATCCCATACGGAGGGAAGTGGCGCGCATCGCCATAGAGCGGCTTATCACCGATGGAAGGATACATCCCGCGCGCATCGAGGAGATTGTCTCGAAGGTCGCCGAGGAATTGGAAGAGAAGCTTAAATCGGCAGGTGAACAGGCGGTATTCGACGCAGGAGTCCACAACGTCCACCCTGAGGTGGTGAGGCTTCTCGGCAGGCTCAAATTCCGCAGCAGCTATTCCCAGAACGTCTATCAGCATTCCCTGGAGGTCGCCTTCATCTGCGGCATCCTCGCTGCAGAGCTGAAGATCAATATCCAGGAGGCAAAAAGGGCCGGTCTCCTCCATGACATCGGCAAGGCCGTGGACCATGAAGTGGAGGGTTCCCATTCGGCAATCGGCGCCGACCTCGCCAAGAAGTACGGGGAAGGGGAGGACATCGTTCACGCCATCCTCGCCCACCATGAGGAGGTAGCGGTAACCAGCCTCCTTGACGTTATCGTGCAGGCTGCCGATGCCCTCTCAGGGGCACGGCCGGGCGCACGCAGGGAGATGCTCGAAACCTACATCAGACGGCTCGAAGAGCTGGAGCGCATCGCGTCCAGCTTCGGAGGCGTCGAAAAGTCGTATGCCATCCAGGCAGGCCGGGAGATAAGGATCGTCGTGAGCAGCGAAAAGATGAATGACGACGCTATCTTCGCCCTGTCTAAAGATATCGCCAAGAAGGTGGAGACAGAGCTTTCCTACCCGGGGCAGATCAAGGTCGTGGTGATAAGGGAGACCAGAGCGGTAGAATATGCCAGATGATATCATTACGGTACTTTTTTTGGGCGACGTCATAGGGAAGCCCGGAAGACAGGCGGCAGCCGTCTATCTTCAGAATGCCCATGCCGATTTCAAGCTGATCAACGGCGAGAATATGGCGGGAGGTATCGGTATTACGCCGAACGTGGCCATAGAGATGTTCGAGGCGGGGGCCGACGGTATCACCACGGGCAATCACGTGTGGAAGAAGAAAGAGATCGTTCCTTACCTGATGGGAGAGCCGAGGGTAATCAGGCCCCTTAACTATCCTCCAGGCACCCCCGGCTTCGGCTCGTCGGTGATAAAGAAGAGCGGCAAGGCTATCTCGATCGCCAACATCGAGGGACGCACGTTCATGGGCACCCTCGAATGTCCCTTTCGTGCCATGGAAGAGTTCTTTGCGACCAGGGAGCACGACCTGCCCGTGATCGTCGACTTTCATGCAGAGGCCACTTCCGAGAAGATCGCCATGGGCTGGTTCCTCGACGGAAGGGCTGCGTGCGTGGTGGGGACCCACACCCACGTCCAGACAGCGGATGAGAGGGTCTTACCGAAGGGCACGGGGTACATTACGGACCTCGGTATGTCAGGACCGACTAACTCCGTGATCGGCATGGACAAATCAGCGGTCCTCGAGCGGTTCCTCACGCAGATGCCGCAGAAATACGAGGTGGCGAAGGGCGACCTCGAGGTGCAGGGTGTCTTGATTACCATTGACGCGCGCACGAAACAGTGCGTGGATATCAAACGAATACGGGAGAAAATGGTCTGACGATGGACATCGACAAGCAGATGGAGATCGTCGAGCGCGGGGCCGTGGACCTCATAAGCGCCGACGAGATGAGGAAAAAGCTCGCCAAGGCCTTGAACGAGAAGAGGCCCCTTCGCATAAAGCTCGGCATGGACCCTACTGCGCCGGACCTTCACCTCGGCCACGTGGTGGTCCTTCAGAAGCTCAAGCAGTTCCAGGAGCTCGGACATACGGCGATCTTTCTCATCGGCGATTTTACGGGAATGATAGGCGATCCCACCGGGAGGAGCGAGACGAGGCCCGTCCTCACCCGAGAGAAGCTCAACGAGAACGCGGAGACCTACAAGCGCCAGGTCTTCAAGATCCTCGACCCCGATAAGACGGAGATACGCTTCAACAGCGAGTGGTTCGAGGCGATGAATGCCGCCGATATGGTCCGCCTCTGCGCCCACTACACCATCGCCCGCATGCTCGAGCGGGAGGATTTCAGGAATCGCTACCAGAACAATCTGCCCATCAGCGTTCACGAGTTTCTCTATCCCCTCGTCCAGGGGTATGATTCGGTGGCCCTCCAGTGCGACGTAGAGCTCGGCGGCTCCGATCAGATCTTCAACCTTCTTGTCGGCAGGGACCTCCAGAAGGATTATGGCCAGGAATCGCAATCCGTCCTTACGGTTCCGCTCCTCGAGGGTACGGACGGCGTGAACAAAATGAGCAAGAGCTATGGCAACTCAGTCGGCATAGACGAGTCCCCGAACATAATATTCGGAAAGCTCATGTCCATCTCCGACGACCTTATGATCAGGTATTTCGAGCTCTTGAGCGACATCACCATCGAAGAGGCTCAACGAGCTGAAGGCCGGAATGAAGCGGGGCTCCTTAAACCCCATGGACGCCAAGATGCGCTTCGCCCACGAGATGGTGCGTCGCTTTCATGATGCTCCTTCCGCCATCGATGCCGAGAACCATTGGAAGAAGGTCCACCGGGAGCGGGAGATCCCGACCGATATCGAACGGGTGAGCCATGCAAGAGTCACGGAGCCGGTATGGCTCCCGGGTCTGCTCAAAGAGGTCGGTATGGTGCCCTCTACGTCGGAAGGACGAAGGGTGATCGAGCAGGGTGGCGTTTACGTCGCCGGGGAAGACGGCCTCATAAAGGTTACCGGCGAATCCCTTTCCGTCGATCGCGACGAAGTCACCTTCAAGGTGGGCAAGAAAAAATTCAAAACCGTCGTATTTGAAGATTGAGCCCAAAGCGCGCTAAAGGCCCCATTAATTGGCCGAAGCTTGACATAGGTCCTGTTTTCGTTGTTTACTAATCCCATTGAGTGACGATTCCCCGGTAGCTCAATCGGCAGTAGCGTCTGGCTGTTAACCAGTAGGTTGCAGGTTCGAGTCCTGCCCGGGGAGCTTTTAAGAGGTGACCGGGAGTCTTCAAAAAGAATTTTAAAGGCTCGCTTTATTCGTCCTCCCGTCATTAGGCTCCGTATCACGAAAAGACATTTCCCGATATTGGCAGTCGGCCGCGAAGAGTAGGTCCACCACGTCCCGCACCAATTGCTCCCCGCCGATCCGGTCCACCACTTCACTTGGAAGATCGGCCAGTCGCCTGAAATGGGCAGCGATATCAGAAAAAAGCTGTACTCGCGCAGACGGATCAAATTCTTCTCTTCTCAAACATGCTTGTAGAGCGAGATCGGCTTCCCAGGCAGAGCTGCGTTGGCGCAGCCGAGCGGCGACGAGTGGGTGTTCTCGGAGCGAGTTATATTTGTGCGATGCGATCTGTTCCAGATCGGGCCGTCCGATCTTCGGCTCTCTGATAACCAGGGTGGCTCCCGCCATGTCCCCGAGCCTTTGGGACCGCCTGGTCAGAAGGCAGAAAAGGCCGCCCACCATGTAGCAGAGGGGTAGACTGTCCACAATCCTAAGGAGATTGCGGACTATTATCTGGCTGGGCCGCAGGCGCTTTCCCTCTTCATCCATGACGCGGATCGAGAGGAGGTGTTTTCCTACTGTCTGCCCCTTGAATCGCCATTCGCTCACCATGGCGTAGCCAACAGACACGAGAAAATAGCAGGCGATGGCCAAAGCCTGTGCCGTGTCGGCGTTGAGCAAGGAAACGAAACGCAACGCGGCGTTCAGTGGTATGAGAATAACAAAGACACAGGCAAGATCGATAGCCCAGGCGACAAACCTCACGGCGGGCCCTGCCGGGAGAAGGGTAAAAATGACGCCCTCGGGAGTCTTGATGACGGCGCTATTGACTCTTCCCACGGATGACCTCCTTGAACCTTCCCGACAGACCGAGTAAGGCCGTTAATGCGCAAAGCTCCACGACGCCGAAGGATATCTTGATCTTATATGGGAGCACCGGCTCGTGGTACTGCGAAAAGAACGCCTCTACCACCCCTGCCCAAACGAGCATGATGGCAGTGCCGGCAATGAGGGTGACCAGATCCGGAATGACCCGGCGAAGACGCCTTCTCATGGGCTCGCGAGTGCCCCACCCGATAAGTGCTCCTGCGAGCACAAAGCCGGCCTGCCCTGCGATGAGGATGGCAGGGATCTCGATCACCCCATGAGGAAGGAGCCATCCCAAAATGAATGTTGTCTGCCCGGCGACCGCGTAGTCGAAGGCTACTGCGCCCAGCAGTACGCCGTTAAAGAAGAGGAAAACCGCCGTTCCTATTCCCCATGTAAGACCGAGGGCGAAGGTGAACAGGGAGACCCTCGCGTTATGCGTCATGAGACCGGCCGAAAAGGTCGCCTTGACCCCCTTGAGACGGTCGTGGACCGCCCCTTCCTTTTCTTCCTCTGCAACTCTTTGGCCCGGGTCCATCTGAAGACGAGAGAATGGCAGGAGAACACTTTTCGCTTCCCTGTCCACGGACAAGAGCGCCGCCCCCGACGCGCAGCCGAGGAGTGTGATCAGAAGAGAAAAGAGAAGGCCCTGCCATGGTTCCGAAAAACGGCAGGGAAGACCTGAAAGAACCAGCGAAGGGGACGAAAACGAAGCGACCATCCCCTCGCCTCATGTCATCTGTGCATAGGCCCGGGCCACCAATGATTCGAGATAGCGCCGGATGTCGGTCTCGCCCGAGAAGCCGGCGACCTTGACGAGACCCGCGGAAGTGCGGTGGTACAAATAGACGAAGCGTTGGAGCTCGGCAGGGGTCAGCCTCCGGAGCGGATCGTTCTCCATTCTCTGGAGGAACGCCTCGAATTCCGTCCAACAGCGTTCTTCCTCTTCAATAAACCGTCGAAGATCATAATCACAATAACTGCCTTTGCTTAACCCTCATATATTGGGAAAAAGATCCACACAGAGCCGCTCTTGGTCGACCAGGGCAAAATGAACGCCCCTCCTTTTCAGCGAAGCATCGAGCTCGCGGAGGCTTCGCCAGGCTATATGGCTGCTCAGCTCCCCGTATATTCCGTTCGGAGAGGAAACATTCGGATTGGAAAAGATCGGCCGCGCCTCATCCGGCCTTAACATGGTGACGTACAGAAGGTGGTCGTGGCAGACCAGTTCCATGGCTCGCTCGAAGGTTTCGGCAAGGAGAGGATCGTCCAGGCTGGTGAGCACCATGACCAGAGCACGGCGCCGCAGCTTGAGACGGATAAAGGTGGAAGACTCCTCGTAGTCCGGATTTACAGGTTGAGCGCGCACGTTGACGAGCTGTTCTCTGCACGTGTTGTAGTGCGATCTGCTCCCGGCGGCCCTAAAGAAGGCACGAACCGATTCGTCGAAAGCCGCCACACCGAACAGGTCGCCCTGCCTCTGCGCGGCCAGACCCAGGACCAATCCGGCCCCGATAAAGTGATCTAGATAGACGTCGCAGTCTCTCCCGGTAAGATACTCACCCTCGTCTTGAGCGGCGCCGGATTTCAACCAGGGGCGGCCACTCAGGCGTGATGCGTCGATGCACACATAAACTTCCTGGGTCCGTTCGATCTGAAAGACCTTAGTCACAGGCCGGTGGCGTCTCGCGGAGGCCTTCCAGCTTATCTCGTCGTAACTGTCGCCCGGTGCATAATCACGCAGCCTCTCGAACTCCCTTCCTCTTCCTATTTGGCGGAGTGAATGGGCGCCCAATCTGCGCTGACTGAGAAAGAAGGCCGCCGCGTGTTGCCCCTCCTTCATCAGATTGGGATAAACGCGGACCTCGCATGAGGTGCGAAAGCGCTTCCTGAAAGCCCAGAGCCCGAGGAAAGAGGAGGTTTCCACGCAGCAGCAGTCGATCAGGAAAGAGCCCCGCTTCAGGGGTCTGCACGGCCAGTTCAGACGGGTGGAGGAAACGACGCCTTTCGGCAGACGAACGGCGTAAGCCTCGTGGAGGCTAAAGATCTGTTCGGGAAAAGGCAGTCCAAGGCGGACGACCGACTGACGGGAGCCACGTACCCTACGCACATTTATGTCGATCGCGCTTTCCTTGTCTTTAGTCATGCGGACCAAATCGGGCAGATCGACGGCAATGGCTTGAGAGGA
>CAVVPU010000134.1:0-74476 GCA_963750015.1 uncultured delta proteobacterium
CAGGTTAAGACCAGTCCCGTTGTAGGAGAAATTGGCGATTCCCACATCGATCTGGGCATAGGATGAGTTCTCCGAGCCTACCTGGTATTGAAAGCTCGAGGTTCCGGCCGTGATCGTGAAGTTTGTGGCTGCCATTGTCGTGAGAGCACCATTTACCTGCATGGAAACGCCGAGGGTGGCGAAGTTGACCTGCTGCGACCCGGATCCGGGAGGCGTCACATAGATGGACTGGGTGAGCGTGAGTGCGGCGTCCGTCATGGTCACGGTGACGCCGCCACCAGGACCGGCACCGCCCGTCATAGTGAGAGTATAGTTGCCGACCGGAGCAGTCGAGAAGTTCAGGCTGTCGATACCGAGGCCGTTCATGCCGGCCGTGACAGTGGCGCCGACATTCACACCTTGCAGAACTTGCACGCCGCCGTACTGAGTACCCTGGGAGATGTTGTTGATTTCCGTCTCCAACTGAGACACCTGGGTCTGCAAAGCGGGTAAGTCACCGGAATCAGTGTTCGAAGAAGCGGCCTCGGTTGCGATCTGCTTCAACTGGGTGAGGATGTTGCCGATCTGCTGAATACCACCCTGGGCCACCTGAAGCATGGAGAGCGCCTGGTTGCCATTGTTAACAGCCGTGCCGAGAGACGCCGACTTCACGTTCAATTTGTACGCGATAGCGTAGTCAGCAGGGTCGTCCGCGGCACTGTTGAGCCTATAGCCACTTGAAAGCTGCTGGAGAGCCGTCGACGCGTTTGTGGTGTTGATGTTCAAGTACTGCTGGGTCTGGAGTGAGGAAACGTTCGTGTTGAGTGTTAAAGCCATGGTAAACCTCCGTGTTTAGTTGTTTTTGGCATCATGCCATTTTTGTTGGAAAAGTCTTTTTTCAACCTCCCCTCTTTCCATACACCTATTATCGGCTATGCATTGTGGTACTTAAGGGGGGGTGATGGAGAAACTTGAAAAAAACGCACAGGCCACGTTTGGGAGTGAAGCTCCCCGCCCCCAGGGCGGGGCCTGCGGAGCGCTCCCGGTCAAAGGCCGCTTGACCGACGAGCGGCCTGACCGTTCTCGGGTTGATTATAGGCTGTAGGATAACTGGAATAGCGCGGATGCTGGAGAAGATGCTTACGCGGTCTTTCTATGCCGCCTGTTTCAGGAGAAATGCAACGGCGGAATCGAAAAACTCTATGGAACGGGATTCTTGAGATGCCATGAGCCCATTTTTCGTGGCTTGCAGGTTTTGCGGGAAGTCGAGAGGCGCGACGGAAAGTCTTTGCTGAAGGCGCCTGTAGTAGAGCTGCATCCCGACCGGGTCGAGGGCCCTGCAGCTCAGGAGGAACCTTCCTGCCAGGGCATCGACGTCCGTACTTGCGCCGTTCAGCGTCTCATAGCAGTCGAGGGCCTGGGAAAAATGCTCTCCTTTAATTAGAAGCAAAAAGAGGCGCTTCCTGAGGTAACTGTCTTCGCTATTTTGCTCAAGTCCGAGACGGCATGCCGCAACTGCCTCATCCAGATCGCCTTTCCTTTCCCTCGCCACGGCCAGATGATGATATGCGGCCATATCGGATGGATCGGTCCGTACCGTTTCCATGAAACATTCTTCGGCTACCGAAAAATTGTCTGTAAAAAGGGCCGATACACCGAGGGCCCGGCGAAGCCAGGCCTTCACCTGGATGATATTTATAGGTGCGTTCTCATTTTTGAAGGTCTCGTCCTTGAGGAGCAGGAGGTCCTCAAAAGCCTTCCTGTATTCCTTCCTCTCGAAGTGGAGCTTGCCCGAAAGATAATGGATAAGCACGGACTCCGGGAAAAGGGTCTTGCCGTGGGCGAGAACCGACAACGCGTCATCGATCCTGCCTAAGAGGGCAAGAATGTTAGCTTTGTCGAACAGGCCGACCCTGAACGCAGTCTGCGCCCGAATGGCCGGGTCTTCCCTTTCACGGTCGAGAACCATGTCGAGATAGGTAAGCGAGAGTTCGAGGTCTCCGAGACCCGAGCAGGTCCTGGCGAGAAAAAAGGGAATATTCGGATCCTCCGGACGCTGCGCCAGTTCCTCTTCGAGGAGCTTTCTGTTGCGCCGCAGCTTCTCGACGGTAGCCTGCGGTTCCTCATACCCGTGGTGGAGAATTGCAGCTTCGCACGTATATATCGGGATACCTTTGGCTTGCAGAGAGCCTACGGCTTGCTCGTGGATCCTCCCCGCGAATCTGATGCCCTTGTGATTCGGAAAAATCCTGAGCTGCAGAGCCTGGCCTTCACCTTCCACGTAAGTTCGCAAATACACCCCCGCTCCGGGGTATTTTCGGAGATGGGCTTTAATCTTATGGTGGTCCGTCTCCTTTACTTCGTCGTCGCCGTCAAGCCACAGCACGAAGTCCTTGGTCGCGTACTTGAGCGATTCGTTCCGCGCTGCCGAGAAGTCGTCGCACCATGGAAAATGAAATACCAGGGCGCCGAAATCCTGGGCTATGCGGACGGTGTTGTCCGTGGAGCCGGTGTCGACAAGGACGACCTCGTCCGCGAGACCTTTTATAGACGAAAGCAGTCTCGGCAGGTTCTTTTCTTCGTTCTTGACTATCATGCACACAGACAGGGACGGATATTTCTTCTTCACCTTTCCACCTTTTCGAATCTGTCCATAGGGAACGGTTCATCGATGCCGTAGATTTCGTTCTGCAGGATCACCTGTTGGAATCGGCCCTCTACGGTGTTGATGATGAGGGGAGAACGGAAGTTCACCATGTACCTGTCGCTTTCCTTCCGCGCAACGCAGAGGACCGCCACGTGGTTCAAAGTCTCGCCGGTCAGGCCGAGGTGCTCGGCAACCGCATCGTCTATCTCCAGGTTGTAGTCCTCCCTCAAAACAAAGGGATTCACCACTAGAAAACCGATGCGTTCCTCCAGACAGACGAGGATCCGGAAGGGGGACGCATCGTCGAAGATGTTCCTCAAAGCATATTCGCCATATTCCTCGAAACCGAGAATCGTCCCTTTCAAAGGAATATCACTCACCGTAGTCACCCCCAAAAGCCTGTATACCGTCGACTCCCTCCACGGCGGACCGCCTGTTCGCATCCCTTGTCTCAGAGACCAGTTCCTCCCTGATGATCGTATAGCCACCGGGGGCCTTTATGCCGAGCCTCAGCTTTCCCTTTTCGGCGTCGAGCACCACGACCCTTATGTCGCCTTCCTTGCCCCGGATCAGTATTCCCTGGTTTCTTTTTCTCGAAAGGACGAGCAATTTATCCCTTTCCCTAAGCAGGCAAGTATTGGAGTATATTTATGCTCTCGACCTTCGACATGGTATAGAGCGCCGCCTGGTATGCGGTCGAAAGGTTGGTGTAGTCGGAAATGGCCTGAGCCATGTCGACGCCGATAAGGTTGGACGACTCCGCATTAAGAGTCGTGTCCGCATTCGAATTTGCGGCGAGTAGGTTGCTTATGTTCTTATTGTAGCTCCCCACGTAAGAGAGGTTGTTTGCGGTAAGGTCCGCACAGTTGTTGATGTTGCCGAGGTCGGTTTGCAGGGCGGTGATCTGCTGGTCGGAGCTCATCGCGCCGCTCGTGTTCTTCAGATCGTCGCTGAATTGCTCCAGGGTCGCGAAGATATCGACCGGCTGGCCGTCCGCCGTCCCCGTAAAAATGGTCTGACCGGAGATGCCGGCGTCCATCGTGGTCGAGGCGGTGACCGCAACCTGGCCGACGGTGGCCGATCCCGCGAAGGTGACAACAGGCGTGCCCGTTGTCGGATCCGTCGTCATCGTATAGGCCGGATTATTAGACCTTGTCCCGCCGAATATGTAGGTGTCCCCCACCTTGGTGTTGCCCAGGGTGACGAGTTGCTGGATAAGGTCGTCCACCTGGGTCGCTGCGGCCTGTCTCGCGCTTGCGTCCGAAGTACTCGATGCCGTCTCCACGGCGAGCTGCTGCGCGGTACTCACTATGTTGCTGACCGAATTGAGCGCTGTATCGGTGTAGGACCCCGTAGCCTGAAGGCTGTCGAGGTTGCTTTTGTACTGCGTGTTCTGGCTCAGGTCCGTCTGGACTTGCATGTTCTGGGCATAGCTCGAAGGGTTATCGGAAGGCACCTGGACCTTTTCCCCGGAGGCTACCTCCTCCGAGGTCTGGTCCATCTGAGATTTGACATTCGAGAGCGCGGTCTCGTACAACTGGTATCTGAGGCTATCCCCTATTTTCATGATGTCGACGCTCCTACCGATGAGAGCAAGGCATCTATCATGCTCTGGGCCACGGTGTAGAGGCGGGCGGAGGCCTGGTATGCATTCTGAAATTGGATGAGGTTCGACATTTCATCATCGATCGTCACACCCGACTCCTGCGACTGCTGCTGCTGGAGCGAGGTCAGGGCGTTTTGGTTGAATTCTTTAAGGCTGGTGGCGCTCTTCGTTGCCTGCCCGATGTTGGCGACAACGCCCGCCTCAAAGTCGGAATAGGTGGCACCGGAAATGCCGATGCTTCCCGTCACGGTGCCCGAAGGAATCGAGATCGGACTCCCTCCGGCCGAGAGGACGAGGGTGTTGCTTCCGGAAATGGTTGCAGTAATGCCGGTCGTACCCGTATACCCATTTATGTTGTTCATAACGGCCGTCAGGCTGTCCGTAACGGCCACGGTCACCGATTTTCCCTGCCCGAGTTGGACGGTCCCGCTGAGATTCATCGCCGTACCCGTGTTGGTAACCGGTGTCGATGTGAGCGTCCGCAAGAGTGTTTGGGAAGACGTATCGAGATCGCCGTTTGCGACGGAGATGTTGTCACTCGGGTTCGAGGCGGTGAGCACGAGCTGATAGTTCCCGGATGACTGGGCTATAGACGCGGCCAAGCCCATTCCGCCGCTGGCAACCGAATCGCTCAGGGCCGTGTTACTGTTGACGCTATTCATAATAGTGGTCAAGGAGTCTCCGGCACCGACGGTTATGGATACTCCGTCTATGGTCAAATGGCCTGAAATGCCCAGGGCTGTCGTCGCAGATGAGGAAGCGATGGAAGTGATGCTGCTGCCTCCCAAAACGGCCTCGCTGGCAAGGCCGGCAATCGCATTAGCGATATCGTTGTTCGTCGCCTCCGTAGTGGAGGAGGTCGCCATGATGTTCTGCGTCTGGAACTCACCCGAGCCATTCGAGATCTGGGTCGCAAGACTTATGCCTTGTGCGTAATTTGAGGTCGAGGTCTGGAAAAAGGGGATGTCCGCGTTGTTGTTCCCCTGCTCGTGAAAATAGTTCACGTTTTGCATGATCGACTTGGCCAGTCCGTTGAGATTGCTCAAGTAATCGGGTATCGTGGTATCCCTGTTCGTCAAGAGGGCTCCCAAGGATCCTCCCGAGATTTGGTTGGTGATGTCCTGGTCGGTCCCTGAGGGCCCCTGCAGGTCGACCTTGATCATGCCGGTGGTTGGGTCGGGAGTCTTTACCAGGCTATACGCGTTCACACCGTCTACGAGGTTCGCACCCTTCGAGGTGAGAACATCCACCATATTCCTCGAGTCCGTGAAGCAGCTGATATTCATATACCCGGAGAGCTGCTGGAGGAGCTGGTTCCTCTGGTCAATAAAATCGTTCGCCTGTGAAGTGCCCTTCTGGCCCTGGGAGATCAATTTGTTCAGGGAGGCTATCTGCGCGGTGACGGTATTTATATCGTCTATCTGGGTGCCTACCTCGCCGTTCAGATTCGACTGCAGGCTGGTAAGATCGCCGTACATACTGTTGAAGGTCGTACACAGGGTCTGTCCATCTGCAGCTAGGGTCTCCTTGTCAGCGGTGCTCGTGGGATCTGTCGACAAGGTACTCCAGTCGTTGAAAAAAGTTGACACATTTGTCGAAAGTTGCGAATTGTCTTCGTTGAATATGCTCTGTATCTGAGTAAGGTTGGTCTCGTAGGTCTGCTGCTCCTGAACGTCACTATTCTTGTCCGTAATATCGTTCTGAAGGTTCTGATCGAAGTAGCTCTTGATCTGGGAGACGGTGACGCCATCGCCTAGATAACCTACGGATGAGGGTGTGGGCGGCGCCTCCTCCAGAATGGCCTGCTGTTCCGAATAGCCAGGCGTGTCAACGTTGGCGACGTTGTGGGAAGTGGTCTGAATCGCAGTCTGACTCGCATCGAGACCGCTCTGAGCTATGTTGAGTATCGCTCCTATGGACATCAGACCATCCTTGAGCCCATGACAGAAACGCTTCTTCCTTTCTGGTAGGACGTCTTATTGATAAAACTCATCACCTTCTCCAGCGATGTCTTTACGTGCTCTGTGGAAAAAGAAAGGAGCTTCATGTTCTTTTCCAGGGCCGTCCGGACTTCCCTGACGTTCTCCTGAATCTCCTCAGCCAGGGATTTCCAACTTTCAGTCCGGATCACAGCCTCACGGTCGGGAGCGGACAGGAAGAGTCTCTCCTTCTCTGCCTCGATATACTCGAGCCGCTTCAGGATCTCTTCTTTTTTGTTATTCTCCCTGATGATACCTTCAATGGAAAAGGAGATGATCGATTCCCTCTCAGCCTTGAGGGCTGCAAGGAACTCCCTGAGCGTTCCGAGCTCCCTTGCGCCCAGATCTATCAGTGCCTGGCTTTCCATTTTAGAATATCTCGTCGAGGAACTGGCTCTTGAGCATGCCTCGCGCGACCATCTGGCCATTCGCGTTGTATGTTCCCGAGTCGAGGGCCTGTTTCACCCTTGCCACCTTGTCCTCATCGATTGTCGGCATCGCCTGCACCTTGGCTTTGAGGCTCGCCACCTCGTTTTTCCAGCCCGACAACTCCACTGTGTCCGTCGTACCGGTAGACGATCCTTGAGCCTTACTCTGAGAAGCGCCCGGCGTGGCTTTAGCCGAGGAGGGTCCGGTGAGATTTTGTAGCAGCTGTAATTGGTTGTCCTTATCTATCTTCATGGTACACCCCCTGCTTATTGCTTATCGCCGTTTGCGCCGGAAACTTTAGCCCCTCTGTCTGCATACTTTGAGAGCATTTCCTTTAGTCCTATACCTTTCTTAGCCATGACGTCCGCCACTTTTTCGTAAAAGAGCGACATTTGCATCTCTTCCGCGTAGCTCTTCTTCGTCATCTGGGTGGCCTTTCCGAACTCCTGAAGGACTGTGTTCAAAAGATATGATTCGAAGGCTTGCGCCGCCTTTTCCACCGACTGACCCTTTTCCTTTTCCGGGCTCATCTGAAAGCCGTTCAAAAGAACCGGGGGATCGATTTTGCTTCCGAAGTCCATTGTCCACCTCTTGATGCCGCCTCTATATTACTTCCAATTCTGCCTGTAGGGCACCCGCAGCCTTTATGGTTCTCAGAATCGTGATCACGTCGCGCGCGCTCAAGCCGACTGCATTGAGGGCATCAACCAGCTCCTTTATGCTTGCCCCTTTATCGAGGAGAAGGAAATGTCCCTTCTCTTCCTCCACCCTCAACTGCGTATCCGGACTCGCCACGGTCGTTCCTTGTGAGAAAGGCAGAGGCTGGCTCACTTTCTGTTGCTCTTTTATCTGGACGCTTACATTTCCGTGAGATATGGCTATGGTTGCGATTCGCACATCTTCTCCGATCACGATGGTGCCCGTCTTCTCGTCCACAACGATTTTCGCATAATTGTCGGGATTGATATCGAGACCTTCGATGACGGAGACGAATTTAACCTGGTTGTCCTTCATTTGTTCGGGGATATTGACGATAATCGTTCCGCCGTCTTCGGCCGAGGCTATACCGCGATAGACTCCGTTGATGCGTTCAACGACCCTGCGGGCATTGGTGAAATCGGGACGCTTCAGGGATATTTTGAGGGCATCGCCGAAGCTACCGTAGGCAATCTCCTGTTCCACGATTGCCCCGTTGGGTATCCTGGCGACGGTGGGGTAATTTTTCTGAACCGACGCTGCCTGCCCTCCCACGGCGAAGCCTCCCACCAGGATCGGCCCCTGGGCTACCGCATAAGTGCGGCCATCTCCTCCTCTGAGGGGCGTCATCAAGAGAACGCCTCCTTCGAGGCTCGTGGCATCCCCCAAGGACGATACGGTCACGTCGATCCTGTTGCCTGTCTTGGAAAAAGGCGGCATCTCCGCCGTCACCATCACGCCTGCCACATTATTCACCTTGGTGACCGACGGGTCCACAATAACCCCCATCTTCTCCAGCATATTCGAGAGGGTCTGATTGGTGAAGATCGTGCTATTCTTGTCGCCCGTCCTGTTGAGACCGACAACCAGGCCATAGCCGATGAGTATGTTCGGCCGGACGCCGCTTATATTCGCAATATCCTTTATCCTTGCGGCCTCGCATTCACGAACGGGAAAGCCGCTGATGAAGACGAGAGCGGCAAGAAAGACCATAGGGAACAGCAAGAGCGGTTGAGTCAACCGGTCTGGTCTTGGTCCGAGGGGCTGCACCAATCTGTCCATTCTAATTCATCCTACCCTTTTAGAAAGGCCATACGTAGTCGAAAAGCCTCTGCCCCCACCCGGGCCGCTGTTTCTCGGCCACGACTCCTATGCCTGTATAGATGACCTTCGCGTCGGCCACCTGGGTGGAGAGCACTGAGTTGTCGAACGCAATGTCTCTCGGCCTCACGATACCCTGAAGGAGTATCTCCTTTTTCTCGTTGTTCACATAGATCTCCCTCTTGCCCTCGACGGCGAGGTTGCCGCTGGGCAGCACCTCCATAACCCGCACGGTGATGGTTGCGCTCAGCGAGCCGGTTCGCGTCGTAGCTCCCGACCCCTGAAAGTTATTGTAGGGAGTGTTCGCGTTCACGAGATTCGCGGTATTCTTCCAGGGACCGATTCCATGGTTTTCGATACCGAAGAGATTGTTGACCTGGCCGACCGTCTGGGACTGCCTCGACGTGTCTGTAGTAGCGCTCTCAGAGGCCTGGGAGATTTCTGTTATCTTGACGGTCAATATGTCGCCCACATTTCTGGCCCTTTGGTCGCTGAAGAGCGAGGTGAGCTGGCCCTGCCAAATGCTCCCTCCCTTTGCCTCCGTTGGTTTCGGATCCTCCTGAGGCGCTCTGTAGGTGTTGGAAATGGTGAAAGGCTCATTCTTTATCTTTGAAGGCTCGAGAGAAAAACAGCCTTGCAGAATAAAGGCGCACAAAACGAGGAACAAGGACTTTTTCATGGTGCCCTCAGAACTCCACAATGACCGAATCATTCCCATTCACCTTACCGAGGACCTCTTTACCGGAGGCACTTCTTATCTTTACGAGGTCTCCCACATTGCCTTTTCCGAGGGCCACGCCTTTCGCCTGGACCAACAGTCTGCTGTTTTCTATGGTGATGCTGACAGTATCGCCCTTTTTCACTGCCGCCACATTGTTGAGAACCTGCCTTGTGATGACGTCTCCGGCACGTATCTCTTTCTCTGCCACCTTGTTCAGCACATCCTCGATGTCTTCCGGATAGAGATTTGCCGAACCGCTCAGAAAGGTCTCCTTTACGGTGAGATCGACGAGATGAATCACGTCGCCTTTTGCAATGTCCCGCCTCACCACATAGAGCTTTCTCTTTACGAGCACTTTAAAGGGCACGTAGGCGCTCGACTCGGCCCCATTCTTTCCCTCGAAGCCCACCAGACAGATGCCCTCGCCCGAGGCGTCAGGCACCTTCGTGAAACTGACCGTGGTCAGCTTCACCTTCTCTTTGAGATAGGGAGGCAACTGACTGAAAACGACCTGAATTTCAGTGTCGGCATACATCTGCTTGATGAAATTCCTGATCTCCGTCTCACCCGAGAAAGACCATGCCTGCCGGGGCACGGCGAAGGCAAGGAAAAGAAAGGCTAAAATCAGCAGCCTGGGCTTATCTCTTAACATTATTCGCCATCTGCAGCATCTCATCCGCTGACTGAATCACCTTGGTATTGGCTTCGTAAGCTCTCTGCCCGATAATCAGGTTGACCATCTCCGTCATGATGTTCACATTCGACATCTCGAGGTAACCCTGCTGGATGGTACCGAGCCCGTTGGTGCCGGGTGTGCCCGAAACCGGGTTACCGCTCGCTTCCGTCTCCTGGTAGAGGTTCTTTCCCATGGCGCTCAAGCCACCCAGGTTCGGGAATGTGTAGAGGAGGATATTCCCTATCTGCTGGGGCGCTATCTGGCCGCTTATCTGGGCCGAAACAGTGCCGTCGGACGCGACCGACACGGAGGTGGCATTCTGAGGTACGGTAATGTTCGGATCGAGCAGGTACCCGTCGGAAGTACATATCCTTCCCTGGGAATCGGTCTTGAAGGAACCAGCGCGTGTATATGCCTTATCGCCCGACGGGAGGTCGATCTCTATAAAACCGTTCCCTTCGATTGCCATATCGAGCTGATTTCCCGTCTGACTGAGATCGCCTTGGATGAACACCTTCTGCACGGCTGCAAGGGTGGCGCCAAGGCCGATCTGAATGCCGGTGGGCACCTGATTTCCTGCCTCGTTTTTCGAACCCTGAAGCCGCAGGGTCTGGTACATGAGGTCCTGAAAATCTGCCCTGCTCTGCTGATAACCGTTCGTATTCGCGTTCGCGATGTTGTTCGAAATGACGTCCAGGTTTGACTGCTGCACGCTCATGCCTGTCGCCGCAGTCCACAATGCACGCATCATAGTAAAAAGACCTCCTACATTTTTGCCGTATCGAGTAGTTTTCCGAGGCTGTCGTCGACCGCCTGGTCCGCCTTCGTATAGGCTTCATACGCCCGCATGGCGGTGATCATCTCGACCATCTCTTTCATGGTGTCCACGTTGGAGCCTTCGTAAGCGCCCCCTTTGATCGAAAAATTACTCGCGTCTTTCTCCGTGTTGTTCGTACCTGCGTTGACAAAGAGACTTTTTCCAAAACTCTTGAGATAAGTCGTGTCGGAGAAGTCGGAAACCTTGACCTTGTCGACGCGGGAGCCGTCCACATAGACCGAGCCGTCCGATTCGACCTTGACGTTACCGCTGACGGTGATCGGTCCCCCATTTTGTCCCTCTACCGGATACCCGTCTATGGTGGCGAGCTGTTTGCTCTGATTGATCTTGAATTGGCCGTCTCTCGTATACATCGTGCCATTCGGGGTGGAGACCACGAAAAAGCCGGGGCCTTCTATGGCGAGGTCCAGGGAGTTGCCTGTCGACATGAGGGGGCCGTCAGAGAAATGCACATAGGTCGAGGGAATATTGACATACGTCTGGGGGACTTGATTCGAGTCAATCGAGGCGTCGAGAACAGATCCATTATATACCGGCCTCGTTGCTTTGAACCCGGGCGTCAACGCGTTAGCCATATTATTGGCCATGATGTCGAGCCTCCGCTCTGCCGCCACTTCTCCGCTGAAAGTGCTGAAGATGCTGTTGATCATGCCTCGGATAGTGCAAGTAGCATACCGTGGGTGAGTTAAAGGGAGATCAGATATTCTGAGTCGTAATTGCGACAATGGGACCACAAAAGATGGGGAAAAAGGACTGAAGGGAACTGAAAATTTATGAAACTGCGAGGCGGGTTCGTTATCCTGTTGACGCAGGTGGGACTATTTTTCCCTGGTAGGAAATCTTTTCACACTATAACTTCGAAGCCTTCCGGATGATCCCTCGTCAATCCGTCCGATGACCTGTCTTTGGCGAGTTGCTCCGGGTCGGAGTCTTCTGTCGAGCTATCCTCCCCATGGTATCCAGGACGTTGCTTTTGTTTGCGCGCATAGGGAGAAACACGCTGGCCGAAACGACTCCACTGTTTACCTAAAGCATGAACGGTGACTATGGAATCTAAGGGAAAAGTGCCACCCAAGTCCATTTTTCGCCCCCTCCATCAAAGCTTGCTCTCGCGGACGCAGTCCGCGATGGTTCTGGCTTCTTTGTTTGTCCTTTCCTTTCCAAAAAGCTTGCTCTCGCAGACCCTGTTCCGGTCTACGGTAGGCCCGGCTTCTTTGTCTATCCCAGGCATTATCTGTGCCATCAATTGTTCGCCACCTTTTCCAACTCCCGCCGGTCGGTAGAAGTGAACACCTTCTTCAGCTCCAGCAGTATGAGGAGACGGTCATCGAGTTTGCCCACCCCTTCGATATATTCCGATTCTATGCCTGCGACAAGCGCGGGGGGCGGTTCGACTGTGCTCTCGGAAATCCTCAGCACTTCCGAAACAGAGTCAACGATGAAGCCAAGGATCATACCTTCGAGCTCGACTACTATTATTCTGGTCGACTTGTCGTAAGCTCTTCCATCGAACCCAAGCCTTTTACGCAGGTCGACTATGGGAATGATCTTGCCTCTCAGATTTATGACGCCTTCCACAAAAGGAGGGGCGTTGGGTATTCGGGTGATATCGATCATCTTGTTTATTTCCTGAACCTTAAGGATATCGACCCCGAATTCTTCGCCTTCTAACCGGAATGTCACGAGCTGTAGGATTCTGTTTTCATTCATATTGAAGCCCTCCTTTCCAGTGTATTCGCATTAAGGCTCGTAAAACTTAAGTTCAGGTGATAAATGGGGGGGTATTGAGGGAGAAATACTACCGGCCCCCGGCCCGAGTCTGATTCAGGTCGGGGGCCGAAGGTTGTGCTAAGCAATCTTTCGGGCGGCCCCTTGAGCGGCCATGGAGACTGCCACAACATCGATTAAGGCAGACATGTCGAGGATAAGGATGGCCTTTCCATCTCCCCTGATGGTTGCCCCTCCTATGCCCTTTATATTCCCAAGGAATTCACCGAGAGGCTTTATGACCACTTCTTCCTGACCTTCCACGGCCCTTGCCTTTATGCCGATCGTCTTCTCCCCTATGTTGCATATGACGATATACTTGTCCTCGTCCCCCTGGTTCTTCGAAAATACCCGGGCAAGGTCCACGACCGGGATCACCTTGTCCCTCAGCACAAGGACCTCCTTCTTGTCCACGGACCGTACCAAACCCTCTTCCCGTTTGACCAGTTCCGTCACCGTATTAAGAGGAATGGCGAACAGCTCGTCGAGTACCCTTACAATGAGGGCCCTCATTATAGCCAGGGTGAGGGGCAGCCTCAGGGTGAGTTTAGTCCATTGGCCTTCCTCCGAATCGATGGAGACCTGTCCGTTCATCTTCTCTATGTTCGTCTTGACAACGTCCATACCAACGCCCCTGCCCGACACGCTGCTCAGTTTCTTTGCCGTGCTGAGGCCCGGAGCAAAAACGAGGTTCATTGCGTCCCTGGGAGAAAGTGAGTTCAATTCGTTCTCCCCGATTAAACCCTTTTCGCGGGCCTTTTCCTTTACGGCTTCTACATTGATGCCCTTCCCGTCATCGAAGATCTCGATGATGACGTTGTTCCCTTCGTTATACGCCCTGAGAGATAGCGTCCCCTTTTCGGGCTTTCCCTTCTGGGCCCTCTCTTCCGGCGTTTCGACGCCGTGGTCGCAAGAATTTCGGATAATATGGATAAGCGGGTCATGGAGACTCTCTATGAGCGAACGGTCTAACTCGGTCTCCTGGCCCTCCATGGTCAGTTGAATCTCTTTCTTGAATTCTGCCGACAAATCACGCACGAGCCTGGGTACCTTGCTGAACAATTTGCTTATGGGAACGAGACGAGCCCGCATAACACTCAGCTGAAGCTCGTTGGTCACCATTTCAATATAGTTGGTGACATCCGCGAGATTATCGAGTACTCCATTTTTGGTTTCTTCCTTCTTGACGAGGCTGCTGAGCAATATGAGCCTGTTCTTTCCGAGCACAAGCTCTCCTGCCAGGTTCATGAGCTCATCGAGCTTCTTGACCTCGATCCTGATAGTCTGCTCCTCTGCATGTGCCTTTTGTTTGGTATCGGGCTGACTCTTCGTGGACGCCGTTTCCTCTGCGGCGGGTGCAACGGCGGCCTTCGGTGCGCTTGGTTCAACCGCGGCCTCCTCCGCAACCGGTTCGACAGCGGCCTCCTCGGACGGCTGCTCCTGTTTCTTTGCGCCTTTCCTCGGCTTGGCGACAACCTTGGCTTTTGTCTCCGCCGCCTTCTTTCCGCTCTTCTTCTTGACCGGCTTGGCAGGGGCAGACGGTTCGCTTTCCAGTTTGGCCGGTTCGCTTTCCAGTTTGGCCGGTTCGCTTTCCAGTTTGGCCAGGGCTTCCAGCCTGGTGACAACACCCGATATGTCCGCCACCTCTGAGCCGCTTTCTTTGATGTCGTCCAGAAGCGTCTTGATCAAGTCGAGTGACTCGAGGAGAACGTCGGCCACGGCGTGGTCGGGCTTCAAATTGCCCTTTCTTACCATCCCGAGTATGTCTTCAGACCTGTGAGCCAGAGTCGAGAGAGTGCCGAAGCCCAAAAAGCTCGAAGTACCTTTGATCGTGTGAACGGCCCTGAAGATGCTGTTAATGGCCTCTTCATCAGGATTGTTTTCTATGGTTATAATATCCTGCGTGGCCTTTTCCGCCAGATCATAGGCCTCGACGATAAACTCGTCGATGATTTCCTTCATCTCGTCTTTTTCTGAAACATCATCACTCATTGGGCTCCTCCATCCAACAGACTCTCTATTTTATGAACAAGCACTTCAGGTTGAATGGGCTTGTTAAGAAACATGTTTACCCCGGCCTTCATGGCCTCTTCCTTCAACTCTTCATCGCTTGTCGTGGTGAGCATCACTACGGGTAAATCCAGGTTGTAATAACTATTCCTGAGATTCTTGACGAAAGATATGCCATCCATGTTCGGCATGTTCAGATCGACGATGATAAGGTCGGTCTCCAGACTACCCAGCTTCTCCATAGCATCCATGCCGTCTTCCGCTTCGTCGATGGCATACCCCTTTTTTCTGAGGACATACCCAATAAATTTCCTTATGGTCGGGGAGTCGTCCACAACGAGGATTCTTTTCATGGTCATCCCTTTTGGTAGGCTATCGTGCCCGGGAATATCAAAGGCTTAAATCCCCTTGATATGTTATGGAGGCTCTCGGCATGTCCGATAGTCAAATAGCCTCCGGGTTTTAATGATTCGTAAAGATTGTCAATAACCGCTTTCTTCCCCTTCTCGTCGAAATAGATCAGCACGTTTCTGCAAAAGATGATGTCCATTTGCCTATATTTTCGGTAAGAAGCGGAATCCATTAAATTGAGGAAGTCTACAGTTACATATTTCTTCACCGTATCCTTGAGTGCGTAGGAACCCTTATCCTCGGTAAAATACTTGCTCAGGACGGCTTTATCGGTGTTTCTGATGGCGTAATTGTTGAACACCGCCCTTCTTGCCGATTCCAGGGCCTTCGTGCTTATATCCGTGCCATATATAGTGAAAGGCATGGATATGTTGGGTTGGCCAAGCATCTCCAGCATGAGAATCGCGAGCGTGTAAGGCTCTTCACCAGTCGAACATCCGGCGCTCCAAATCTTCAAGCCCCCTTGCGGCATTTTTCCGTTCAGGTAATTCTTCTGTACGATTATTTTGAAGGCATCGAGCTGTGGAGGATTCCTGAAGAAGCTCGTCTCATTAGTGGTGACGAGATCGTAAAGGTAAGTAATCTCCTGTTCCGTCTTCGAACCGCCGTATTTAAGGTGGTAATAGTATTCCTCGAAAGAAGAGAAGCCGAGTTCGTTAAGCCTATTCGCTAGTCTGCTCTCCAGTAGATAAACCTTGTTTTCGGCAAAATAGATGCCCGTTTTCTCATAGATGAAGTCCTTCAGGAGAGTAAACTCTTGATGGGTCAACATGCGTCTTCTACCCGTGAGATTCGTTCAAGCGCCACCTGGGCGGCCGTCTTCAAGTCTTGGTCGGCGCTTTTTGTGTATGGCCGTATCTGAGCGACTGCCCCCTTGTCCTTCAACTCGGAAAGTGCCTTCAAGGCAGCTATCTTTATCAGATTGTCTTTTTCCTTCAATGCGCCCAGAAAGACTGAGAGCAGGGAGTGGTCGGCAAAAGCGCCGAGGGCAACCAGGGCGTAATACTTTGTCCAGAGCAGCTGAAGGGGATCGAGGGCAATGTCGAGTAGAAGCTGTCTGAACGCAGTCAGCTTCCTCTCACCGATCACTTTAAGCACTTCGTTCGGGATCTGCACGCCCGTCAATACAACGCGGAATAGTTCGAGATACTTTTCGTTGTCGACGAGGTTACCTACTACGCGGGTCGCCGACTGACGGATTCTCTCATCCGGGTCGCTTATCAGCATACGGAGAAAAGGGAAATTCGTCTCGGCGTCCAGGTGGGCCGTGACGGAAAGGTAAACCTTTTTGTCCTCCGAGCTGCCTTCCTTGATAAAGCCCTCTATGGCGGTCAAAGCCATGGGCAAATCGAGGCGCAACAGCGCGAGGAGGGCTTTGATCCTCACGTCGGTGAAACCATTTCTTGCCATGAGAAGGATATCAGGCGACAATTCGGTAAGGGCAAGGGTCCCCGCGACCGCAACTGCGTCTGCCTGGACGTGGCCGTCCTCGTCGTTCATCGCCACGCGGATCACCCGGTACCCATCCCCGGGCAAGACCCTGCTGAGTTGCTTCATTATCTCCCTCTTCGTATCGAGGGGTGACGAGCAGAAGGTTTTAAGAAGAAGTTCCTCTTCGATGGGGCGACCCACGGCCGCGCAGGCCCTCACGAGGGGTATCACATACTCCTCTATGGAAAGGTATTGTTCCAAGTCGGGGATCCATACCTCTTCCAGCTCTATAAGAAGCTCCAGGACCCTTCCATAACTGTCCCCTTCGGGGTCCATATCTTTTAGAATGTCGAGCATGGCCCGGGCAGAATCCCGGTGCTTAAAGAACACGAGGAATTCCGCGACCTGGACGGACTTCTTCTTGTCGACCTCCAGAAAGTTCAGAAGATGCTGCAGCACATCGTTCCCCATTTTCTTCACGAGTCGCCGGAAGACCTCCTTGTCCCCCTGCTCGATGAGCACCTTCACGAAGATATCTTTCTTCTCCTTTTTCAGGCGATCGATGAAATCGATTATCTCCTCTATGGTCCCGCTTTCACGAAATGATATGAGCACTTCACAGGCGGCAAGGGACAATTCCTCTTCCCGGTTCCGAAATACATCGAGAAGAGCAGAAATCGCCTTTTTGTTTCCTATTTTGGCGAGGCTGTAGATTGCAGAGAAGGCTACCCATTCCTCCTGCTCCAGAACTTCGAGCAGCACATTGACCGCCCTTTCGTCGTCGAATCCCCCGAGAGCCGCGACGGCGGCATTCTTCACGTTCTCGTTGTCGTCATAGATCCGTTCGATGAGATACGGCAGAGACTCGGGAGCCTTCAGGGAGCTGAGCACTTCGCATCCGTAGACCCTTATGTCTTCGTTCTCGTGATAGAGGAGCTGGATAACCGCCTCGATGCAGCAATGACCTATTTTCCGCAGGATGTCGAGGACGTCCATGCGCAAGGACGTATTCTTTTCGTCCAGGAGCCCTACGACCTGCTCGACCACGGTCTTACTGGGCGCTGATATTATCTGCTCGATTATCTTCGCCCGTGTAAAATCATCCGACTCGCGGAGTGCGGCGACCAGTTTATGTCGTGTCTTCCTCTTCGTTCTTGTATTCTCAGCTTCTTCCATCTTTTTGAGCCCTTATAGTATCTTCACTATCTCTTCCGGTATGCGCTCAGCCGGAAGGACCGCGTCGGCGAGGTGCGCGTTTACCACTGCCTTCGGCATGCCATAGACCACACACGTTTCTTCGTTCTGGGCTATCACGTACCCACCCTTGGATTTCAACTCGGTCATACCAATGAGCCCGTCATTCCCCATGCCGGTCAGTATGAGCCCCACAGACCTTGATTCAAAAGCGGAAGCCGTAGAACTCATGAGCAGATCCACCGAGGGTCGATAGATATACTTATCGTCCTTAATGAATTCGACCGTCATGTGCCCTCGACCTTTCCTTACGGCAAGATGAGTGTCACCCGGTGCTATAAGGACCACTCCTGCCTGTAAGGGTTCCTTGTCTTCCGCCTCCTTCACGGTCACTTTCGATATCTTATCGAGTCTCTCCGAAAAAGACTGTGTGAAGAGCCTCGGCATATGTTGAGCAACCACTATCGGCACAGGAAATTCTTTTGGCAGGTGAGAGAGGATGTACTGAAGAACGGGAGGTCCACCGGTCGAGGCACCGATTGAAACTATTTCCCGCTTCACGGTGGAACGAGGATGAATCGCGACAGGCCTCTCCTGTGGCTTCAAGCCCCTCAGGAGCAGCCTCACCTTGTTCTTTGCGACATCCTTTATTTTAGTGATCAATTCCTGCTGTTTGTCGGCAAGCAAGGAATTTGAGAAGTCTTTTGTCACGAAATCGCAGGCCCCCAGCGCGAGGGCGTCCATCGTAATGTCCGCGTGGTCTCGCGTCAGGGTGCTCATCATTATCACGGGAATAGGGTTGTTCGCCATGATATGCTTCAGGGCTTCTATACCGTCCATAACAGGCATCTCGATGTCAAGGGTCATCACGTCCGGTTTCAGGCTTTCGGCTTGCTCGATCGCCTCTCGGCCGTTTGCCGCCGTACCGATAACCTGTATGGCCGGATCCGCCTCCAATATCCTTGAGACGATCTTCGTCAATACCCGGGAGTCGTCGACCACGAGAACCTTTATCATGCTTCTCCCTTTCCGGTCTCTGCAGGGGTACCGATCCTTCTCAGCTGATCGTAGGCGTTCTCAAAAAGTTCCACATGGGCCTTCAGCAGGTATCTGGCGGGCATCTCCATTTGCAGCATATTCCGCTGCTTTTCGAAGAATGATTGAAAATCGACCAGGTCATTTTCGAAATCGATCTGTTTTGCGAGGCAGTTGGCGAGCCACGTAATGTAAGGGCTCTCCTTCTCCTCAATCTTTTCGGGGCTATGATGAAGTCTCACGCTCTCAACGATGTCTTGTGGTATGTCCCACCCCTCGAGTAGAAGGGCGCCTATGTGCGCATGGTCTACTGAGAAGACCTTTCTTTCCGCCTCGAGCCTCGACAGCCCGTCATTTTCCATAAGGGCGCCTATCTGCCCCGACTCCTCTTTGAAATACTGGTAGATGACGATAAACCCGATATCGTGCAGCACACCGCTGACATAGACCGTATCCTGATTCCCCATATCGAATATGGAACTGACGGTCCTGGCAAGAATGCCGCAGGAGAGGGAATGACGCATGAAACCTTTACGGTCGAACAGAGAGTCGCCTCCGATCATAGACAGGAAGGGCATCTGCAGGACGATCGAAGAGAGCCCGGTATACCCTATCGCCGCAACCGCCTGTTCGACGGTCCCTATGGCCCGGAAATTCCTTCTGCCGAAATAGGCGCTGTTCGCGACCTTCAGGACCTCACCCGTCAAGGACGGGTCCATGTGACGCACCAGGTCCGATGCCGAACTTTTCGGGTCGGACAGGATGCCCATGATCTCCCCTACCATAGCGGGAAAGGTTGGAAGGAATTCGATCAGTTTCAGTCTGTCTGTGATGTGAGCAATCATCCTTACCTTTCAGTGTTATCGGTCCTCAAAAACATAAACTTTAGGGTTTGAAGTGTCGCTGCATTGAGGGCCTCAAACTCACGATCGCCTGGGCATGAATCTGGCAGACACGCGCCTCCGTCACCCCTAGTGTTTTGGCTATTTCCTTCATATTCATGTCCTCGTGATAGTATAGGCTCAGCACTATCCTCTGTTTCTCCGGCAGCTTTTCCATCTCTTCAGCGAGTATTCTCTCCAACTCGTAAAATTCCGCATATTTCTCCGGATTCTCATCATCATCGAGCACGTAACCTATGATCTTGTCACGGCTCTCTCCGGAATTCTCGCTCATATCCTCTATGCTCACGACCGAAAGGTTCCCGCAACTTCTGAGCATCGAAAGATATTCGCCGAGGTCCATGTTGAGGGCTTCGGCTATCTCCTCTTCCTCGGGGTACCTGCCCAGCTCATGCTCGAGTTTCCTCATCACTTCCTGAATTCTCTTTGCCTTGGCCCTCGCACTCCTCGGGAACCAATCGCGACATCTCAATTCGTCGATCATGGCCCCTCGTATCCTGAGATAGGCAAAGGTATTCAGCTTAGCTCCTCTGGTGGAGTCGTATTTCTCCATAACCTCCAGAAGTCCGATAATTCCCGCTGAAATCAGGTCGTCTATGAGATTCTCATTCTCAAAGCCCCGGGCAACCTTATAGGCCAGGTGCTTGATGACGGGCAGGAATTCTTCTACGGTCTTTTCCCTTGCTGATTTGTCGAGTTTTTTATAGGCGTTATTCAGCATCATATTACCAATCTATCGCATATTTTTGAGAGGGCTTTAGTCGCAGACGTATCGGGAAAGTGCTCGGCCCACAGCTTTTGTCTCTTCGTTGCAGCGCTTATATTACTGTCCGCCGGGATGTAACCGGCGAAGTTAAGATAGACGTCAAGAAAGCGATCGGTCACCATGACTATTTTCGAGAATATTTCGAGCCCTTCTTTTTCGTCCTTTACCACGTTCGCTATGACGTTGAAGTTCTTCTGACCCGTCTTCTTGCGCAGGGCCTTTATGACTGCGTAAGAGTCGGTCAGACTCGCGGGGTCCGGGGTGATGACGATAAACACGTCCTCACTGATCGCGTTGAAATAGACCACGTTGGAAGAAAGCCCCGCAGACGTATCGACGATGAGAAAATCGTAATCGGGGAGTTCCCTGAAGGAGGAGAGAAGTATTTGACGCTCCTCGATGCTGAGGTTGGAGAATTCTGCGACTCCTGAAGTCGCGGGTATAATCTTTATTCCGAAGGGTCCTTCGATAACCACGTCCGTTATGCACTTCTTCCCTTCGATCAGATCCCGGACGTTGAATTTGGGCACCACTCCGAACATGATGTCGATATTGCCCAGGGAGAGGTCAGCGTCGAATATGTAGGTTTGCTCACCTCTACTGCTCAATATGTACGCCATGTTGGAGACAATGGAGGATTTGCCGACCCCTCCCTTGCCGCTGGTGACTGCTATGATCCTTCTCTTCCCCGCCATTGATTTCGCCTCAGACAGTGATTGATTCACCCTTGCACCTCAACCTTAAATTGACCGACCGCTTTATTCGCCATCTATTTTCACCATACCCACTGACTGTATCTTTATTTGAGGAGGTATCTCGTTATGGGAGATAACCGTAAGACCCTGAATATATCTCTCGAGAAACTTCCTCAGCTTTCCTCTTATCACAGGGTGTACAAGCAACACCGGTTGAAGATTCCTGACCGTTACTCTTTTTGCCTCTTCCCCTATCTTCTCTATCAACCGTTGACTCGTCGGGAGGTCCAGGGCAAGAAAACTGCCCTGTTCCGAGGTCTGGAGGCTTCCGATCACCTTCTCTTCAAGGGACTTCTCCAGAAGAAGTATGTTGAGTATGCCGTCGACCAGATAGGGTTTCAGGATACTCCGGGCCATCCTCTGCCTGACATATTCGGTTATCACGTCAGGGTCCTTGATGGAAGAAGAACAATCGGCGATGGCCTCGAGTATGGTGACGAGGTCCCTTATCGAAACCTGCTCTCTCAACAGGTTCTGAAGGACCTTTTGCACAGAGCCCATGTTGATCTGGTTCTGAGTAATCTCCTCGATGACCTTCTGGTGGACCGAAGCTATGGAATCGATAAGCTTTTGCGTTTCCCTTCTTGTGAGAAGCTCATGGGCATTGTTCCGCACGATTTCAGTCAAGTGAGTGGCAATGATCGTGGGGTGGTCGACGATTGTGATGCCCTGAGCCACATACTTTTCCCGGCTTGAGTCCTTAACCCAGTATGCTTCAAGATTGAAGACCGGTTCGCGCGTGGGTATGCTGTCGGCCGGCTTTTCGTTTCCATCGGGGCTCATGGCAAGAACGTGACCCAACATAAGCTCTCCCCTACCCACTTCTATACCTTTGAGTTGAATTACATACTCTCCTGCCTTCAATTGGAGGTTATCCTTGAGCTTCATGGGAGGCACGACTATCCCAAGGTCCCCGGCGACCTGTTTCCGTATGGCCCTTATTTTATCAAGCAGTTCTCCCCCTTGTTCGGCATCAACTATAGGAATAAGGGCATAGCCGATCTCAAGCTCGAGGATCTCGAGGGGCTGGACCACTTCTTCTTTGCTCTTTTCCTGCTCGTGCGGCTTTTCTATAGGAAGCGCCTCTTCCTTCTTTGCCTTGTAGACAAGGTAGCTTGCGGCAAAGGTCATGGATGAGAGGACCATGAACGGCATGAGAGGCATGCCGGGCACGAGCCCTATGCCCATTATGATAATGGAGGCGAGCATGACCGCTTTTGGCTGCGTAAGCACCTGGTTAACGACGTCCTTCCCCAGGTTCGAGGTGCTCGCGGCACGGGTGACTATGATACCTGCCGCCGTGGAGGTGATCAGCGCCGGTATCTGGCTGACGAGACCTTCACCGATGGTAAGAATGGTGTATACACCCAACGCCTCGCTGAGAGGCATGCCTTTTTGGAGTACGCCTATGGCGAGGCCACCCAGAATGTTCACGAAGACGATGATAATGCCTGCTATGGCGTCCCCTCTTACAAACTTGCTGGCGCCGTCCATCGACCCATAGAAGTCTGCTTCTATCTCTATGGACTCTCTGCGCTTTCGCGCGGTCGCGTCGTCGATCAAACCAGCATTGAGGTCTGCGTCGATGCTCATCTGTTTGCCGGGCATGGCGTCGAGGGTAAACCTGGCAGCTACTTCAGCGACCCTGCCTGCGCCTTTGGTGATGACCACAAAGTTGATGATGATGAGGATGAGAAACACGACAACGCCGACAACATAGTTCCCGCCGACGATGAAAGTGCCGAAGGCCTTGATCAACCTGCCTGCCGCCTGGGATCCCTCATCTCCGTGAAGCAGGATGAGACGGGTGGAAGCTATGTTAAGAGAAAGCCTGAAAAGGGTCGTAATGAGAAGCACTGAAGGAAACACGGAAAAATCCAGGGGCCTCTGTATGTACATGCCTATGAAAAGAATCAAGAGGGAGATGGAGATGCTCACCGTAAGAAACAGGTCGGCAAGGATCGGGCTCAAGGGCATGATCATGATCAGTATGACAAAGACGACGCTGAGGGCTACGACTACATCGCCCTTCTCGCGAAGCTCTGCGAGAACCCTTTCCATTACAGTTTCACCCTGCTCCTTCTCTTGTAAACCTGAGCCAACAGCTCAGCGACGATCACGTAGAAGTTTTCCGGTATATACTCACCCACCTTTACCGCATCGAAGAGGGCCCTGGCTACCGGTTTGTTCTCTACTATTGAGACCCCGTGCAACCTGGCCATCTCCTTTATCTTTTCTGCTATGAAGCCCGCTCCTTTGGCCACTATCTTGGGGGCAGGCATATTCCCCGCCACATACTTGATGGCCACGGCATACGTGGTGGGGTTCGTGACAACCACATCTGCCTTCTTCACATCCTCCATCATCCTTCGCCGCGCCATGCCCCTCTGGAGGCTCCTTATCCTTGACTTGATAAGAGGATTACCGTCCCGCTCCTTAGCCTCTTCCTTCACCTCCTGCTGCGTCATCATGAGGTCTTTCTTCTGTTGCCATCGTTGCCTCAGGTAATCGAGACCGGCAATGAAGAGAAACATCGTCCCGACCTTGACGGCGAGGCTGAAGCATTCTCGTGCAATGAAAAGAACCACGGAGGCGGCGTCCTGGTCGGCGAGGGCAAGTATGACGGGCAGTTCTTTCATGATGAGTGAATAAAGAATGTAGCCAAGAACGGTTATCTTGACGAGGGCCTTGATGAGCTCGAAAAGGGATTTCTTCGAAAGCATCCTCTTAATCCCGTTCGCCGGATTGAGGGCGTCCAGTTTCGGGGCCATCGCCTCGAAGCTCCACATGAAGCCCGTCTGCACAAAAGACGAGAAGACTCCGAGAACGATGAGCAAACCAAAGATAGGCGCTACCATGACGAGAAACTCGCGTACCCCGACGGCAAGAATCGGCTGCACGCTCGAGGAGGTCAGCTCGAGGTTGAGGTTCAGGATATAGTTCGTGTAAACGCCGAACATCGCGCTGAAGCCCTTGGATATGGAATAGTAGAGAAATATGGACAGAAAAAGGATGATGAAACAGGAGGCAAGCTCAGGAGACTGGGCTACCTGGCCCTTCTTCCGGGCATCTTCGAGCCGCTTATCGGTGGGCTGTTCGGTTTTTTCCTGAAAACTGTCAGCCATCCCTCACCCCATGAACCGAATGATTCTCAAAATGTCCGTATCCATGCCCCTGAAGACCCCGGCAATTACGGGGACTATCAGATTCAGCGAGATCGCAAGCATGGAAACAGTGACGAGGATCTTTATGGAAGCTCCTTCGACGAGCACGTTTACCTGGGGAATCATCCGGGCGAGCATTCCCAGCCCGAGATCGACGAGAAACAGAGTTACCACTACCGGCGCGAGGATCTTCAGGCTCGCGGCAAAGAGTTGCCCCGTTGCCCCGACAAGGAATTGGACGAGCTCCGGCTTGATCGCTACGGCTCCCGGCGGTACTTCTTTCAAGGTGACGGCAAGGGCTTTGAGAACCGCGTGGTGACCGTCGATCCCTAAAAAGATCATGGTGGTAAGCATACCTTGGAATTGTTCGAGAACAGTCCCGGCGGTCCCCAAGGCGGGATCCATGGTACGCGCAAAGGAGAGTCCCGACTGCATGGAGACCAGTTGGGCCCCGGCATTCACGATGGCAAAGAGCAGCATGACGAAGAACCCTATGGCGAGCCCTATGAGGACCTCTTTCCCGATAAAAAGAAGAAGAAGATAAGGGTCCCCGTGAAGATCCGGCGCCGAGACGGACTGATAGAGCAGAAAGGCAATGACGAGGGACAGGGCGGCCTTGTAGCCCGCCGCAATGGTTCTCGACTGAAAGATAGGAAGAAGCCAGAGCATGGAAAGGGTCCTGAAGAAGACAAAAAGCAGCTTCTCAACCTCGAGATTGATGTTTATCAAATCCTCACCTCACATAGACCGGAATATTGGAGATGATGGATATGGTGAAGGTCATAAGCACATTGATTATCCAGGGAGAAAGAACCATGAGACAAGCAACGATGACCAACATCTTGGGGACGAAGGTGAGGCTCATCTCGTGAATCTGGGTAGCGGCCTGGAAAATGCTTACGAGCAGGCCCACGACGATTGCGCAAATGAGCATGGGGGCAGACACCAGAAGTGCCGTTTTCAAACAGTCCCTGAATATTTGAAGCACGAGGTCTTGGCTCATCTTCTCCCCTAGTAGAATCCTTTGATGAGTGAACCCATGAGGAGGTTCCAGCCATCCACGAGAACGAACAACATCAGTTTAAAGGGCAGGGAGATGAACACAGGCGGAAGCATCATCATGCCTGCCGAGAGGAGGACGCTTGCGATGACCATATCGATTACGAGGAAAGGAATATAGAGAAGGAAACCGATTTGAAATGCCCTCTTCAGCTCGCTTATGGCAAAGGCAGGGACGATGACCCTGAAGGGTACCTGCGTCTCGTTTGCCGGTCTCGAAAGGCCCGCCATGTTCATGAAAAGCGCCAAATCCTTCTCCTTGGTGAACTTCAGCATGAAAGTGCTCAGATCTTGTGAGGACCTATCAAAGAACTCCTCATATCCGATCCGGCCGCTCATGAGGGGCGTAAGGGCATCGGTGTTTATCTTCTGGTAGGTCGGGGCCATGATAAAGAAGGTGAGAAACAATGAGAGGCCCACGATTATCTGGTTCGGTGGAAGCTGGGGCACGCCGATGGCCTGTCGCACGAAAGACAGGACGATAACGATCCTCGTAAAGGAGCTCATGAGAAGAAGAATGGCCGGCGCAAAGGCCAGTATGGTGAGAATAAGGGCTATGCTGATGAGGTTTTTGTTCCCCTGCCCCCCTATGAGGGAGCTTATGAGGTCGGGATTTCCTGACGGTGCCGATTTTGCCGCGACATTGACCGGGTGGGCTTTCGCCAGGCACGGAGAAGCAGCTCCGATCAATAAGATCACGAGAAGCGCGGCAAGTACAATCCTCACGAGGTTTCCTCCTCCTTCTTCCAGGAAGCAAGAAGAGTCATCTCTTTTTCTCCGACCCCCACAACGATCACTCGGTCCTTCACCTCGATGACCGATACGAACTTCTTGTATCCAAGATGTATGGTTTCGCCTCTTTGCAGCCCCACGGTCTTTCCCGGCAGCTTCAACCTCAGTTTTCCGGAATAACGGTAGAGGAGCACGATGCCCGCCACGATAGCCGCGAGGACGAGAAGCATTCTTAAGCTGCTAAAATAGATGTTTTCCATTAGCCTAGCTTCTGTACCCTTTCTTTGGGGGTCACTATTTCTAACACCCTTACTCCGAGTCTCTCGTTAGCCACGACGATCTCGCCCTTTCCCACGAGCTTGTCGTTGACGTAGATGTCGGCAGATTCTCCGGCAAGCCTGTTCAGCTCAATAACCGATCCTCTTGACAAAGAAAGGAGCTCGCCGATGGCCATCCTCGTTCTTCCTATCTCCACGGATATCTCCACGGGAATGTCGAGGAGACTTTCCATACTCATCTCGTGACCCTGTCCGGTGCTTACTTCCTGTTCGGCCGATGCGAACTCCTCCATCGTGTCCCCCTGCTAAAGTATTTGTTCTATTCTTACTGCTTTGTTTCCCTTGTATATGCCCATTTTTCCTTTAAGCTTGGGCCTGTCCATTATCATCACGTCGATCGGCTCGTCAACCGCCGTATCGGTCAGAATGAGGCTATCCTCCCTTATCTTCAAGAACTCTTGAACGGTTATCTTCTTCTTTCCGAGGACGGCCTTCATCTCCAAAGGCACTTCGCTCATGCTCGTCTGCAGCTTCTGAAACCACTTGGCCCTCATTTCCATGTCTTCTCTGGAAGGAGTGGAAACGAGGTAACCTTTGATGGTTTCCAGTATTCCGTAAGGCATGCATATCTTCATCCAACTCACTACGTCGGCGATCTCGATGGAGAACTCGAGGAGGACGACCGTTTCTTCGAGGGAGACCATGGTAATATAGTTAGGATTGATCTCCGACCTGGAATACTTGCACCTTATCTCATATACCGGCTCCCAGGCTTTCTCCATTTCGAGGGAGACCAGATCGACGAGCTTCTTGATCACATTGAATTCAATCTTCGTGAATTCTCTCCCTTCTATCTTGGGCACGGTAATGGTGTTGCTCCCGAAGACCGTCTCGAGAACGCAGAAAATGAGTTTTGCATCAAAAATAACTATGAAGAATCCCTTGAGATTATCGGTGATGACGATGTTCATGTTCGTGGGAAGAGGGAGCGTCTTGATGAACTCACCGTATTCGATGTATTGGGTCGGGGTTATGTTTATGTCAACTTCCCGTTCAAGAAAAAGGGTCAATGCGGATCTGAGGGACTTCGAGAGCCTATCCGAGATGAATTCCAGGGCAGATAGCCTTTCTTTTCTGCCCTTCGTATACTTCGCGAAATCGAAGACCTGGGCAGAGACCTGCTCGACTGTTACCGACGCCGCTGCCGCCTCAGGCTCGGGTTCCTTGGCCGTCTCGACGTCACCGTCGGATATGCCTTTGAGTAGCGCATCTATTTCATCTTGAGATAGTAGCTGTTCCACGCGCCTCGCTCCTACTGCATGATTATGTCGGTAATGTAGACCGCTTGGAGATCGCCCCTCTTGAAAAAGTGATCCGCGCTGTCAAAGAGTTCCTTCTTCATCTGGTCCCGGCCGGCCACATCCATGAAGGTCTCAGGGGCCTTCGAACCGAGCACGCCGATCATTGCATCTCTGATGGCAGGGGTCATCTTTTTCACGTCCTCAGTCGCCTTAGCGTCCCGCACCTGAAGGGCAATCGCCATCTTGACGAACCTGGAGGGACTCCCGGAAACGTTCATGACAAAGGGATCCAAGGAGACAATAGGTCCGGCATCGGCCCTTACGTCATCTCTTCTGTCATCTCTTCTGTCATCTCTTCTGTCGTCCTTCCTGTCGTCTCTTCTGTCATCTCTCGCTTCATCCCTGGAAGGCTTGCTCTGCGGATGGGCAGCCGTAATATTCTTGCCGTAGAAATAGTAGCCGGCTCCTCCGGCAAGAGCGGCGGCAACGATGACGATGAGAATCATCTTGAAGGAGCCCTTCTTCTTTGGAGGTGTTTTGGAACCCGCATTGCTTTCTTGGATTTCTTCTTCGGCCATATTCTGCTCCTTTCAGTGGAGTGAGAAAGCAATATGTATGCCAGGGGGGAAAGTGACGGGAAGAACGGCTGAGAGCGGGGAAAAATGAGTTTATTGCCCTTAAAAGGGTGTGCCTGGAAGCACCCTAAAGCGCGGCCGAGGACAACGATGCGTCAGCCGATTGACGGAAGTCGGGCGATCCGGACAGTTGGGAGAAGGGGCGGTCCTCGTAGGCTGCAGTCATGGATGAAACACGAGAGCGGGAGTGCGCGCCGCGCACTCCCGCTCATGAATCGCTTTGTTACGTGGTCTTCATATTGATCAGGGACTGGAGGATCTCGTCGGTCGTGGTGATGACCTTGGAGTTGGCCTCATAGCCGCTCTGGGCGACTATCATTTCCGAGAACTGAGTGGCCAGGTCCACGTTCGATTCTTCAAGGGAGTTCGAATTGATCTGTCCCATGCCCCCCGATCCAGGTGCCGACGTATAGGCGACCCCCGACACGAGCGTTTCAGAGTAAAGGTTGCCGCCGTCCCTCTCCAACCCCTGGGGGTCGCTGAAGTTGGCGATGTCGAGCTGGTAGAGCTTCAGGATCTGTCCGTTATCGTACGTTCCCGAGATCACCCCGTTCTGGCTCACGCTGATGCTTTGAAGCACACCTGGCGGGTAGCCGTCCTGGCTCTGGTAGACCGTGTTCGAGGCTGAGGAATACTGTGTCGTTGCACCCTCTCCCGATGTTGATCCCATGACAAGGTCTATTGTCTGCCCTGCCTGGGCGCCTGCGAAGTTGAAGGTCGTGGCCTGGGCGTTGCCGCCGGAAGTGAGGACGCCGTTGGAATTGAACGTGAGTATGCCGGACCCTCCCGCGGTGACGGTATCGGCGCTGTTTTGGGGTATGAGGCTCCACGACCACGTGGAGGTCTGAGAGGTGGGATCGTAGGCGTCCTTATGGAAATAGGTGGTCACCACATGGCCGGTGCCCAACGAATCATAGACGGTTATGGAAGACTGGTAGTTGGATGATGTCGAGGGTGACCCCGGGTTGAAGCCCGTCATGGTGAAATTTGTTGCAGTGCCTGTGGTGATTGTGGTGCCCAGGGTGAGGTTGAGGCCCGTGTCGACCGTATCGCCGCTGACTGAGTCTTTGCCCGTGACGTCCGCGACATCCCCGCCCCCGACAGGCACGGTAAGGTTAAGGACTTCGCCGGTGGGGAGGGTCAGGGTCGCGGCATAGGTGCTGGCCGTCACCGTGGCCCCCACGGTAAGGGTATAGACGCCGGCCGTAGGGTAGTCGCCGGTAGCGGCACCCGCGTTGGTCACTCCGCTGTTGCTCGATGTATAGGAGCCGACCCATGCGGAGCTGGCATCGAGGTTGACGACCATGTCGATCGACCCCGACGGCTTGGGATTGCTCGGCTGCTGGGAAATGACGATATTCCCGTCGACGCCGAAAGCGGTGCCCGTTGTCTGGTCTATGCCTTTCCCCTGAACGTAGTCGCCTGCGCTGTCGATCATGTTGCCGTTCTTATCGAGGGAAAAGCTGCCGACCCTCGTGTAGTAGGGGGTCTGGTCGGTCGCTTTCTTCACGATGAAGAACCCCTGCCCGCCTATGGCGAGGTCGGTCGAGGAGTTGGTCGTCTCGAAGGAGCCCTGAGAGAAATCGGTGGTCACCGACTCGAGGCCAGAGCCCCTGCCCACCTGGGATGTACCGCTTGCCCCGGTGATCGTCTGGTAAAGCACGTCCTCGAACTCGGCGGTCTGCGATTTGTAGCCGACCGTATTCACGTTCGATATGTTGTTGCTTATTACGTCGAGGGCGTCCGAGTTCGACAAAAGCCCGCTTATGCCTGAGTAGAGTGAACTGAGCATGGTACCCTTTCGCCTCCTTATTTAATGATCTGCGTTACGTTGCCTGCTGAAATCGTCGAGCCGTCCGATGCCACGAGGGAAGGTCCGGACGCGCCATTTTGGACGCCAGATATGAGCCGGTAAACATTGTAAGGACACGTCGTCGATACACCGTTCTTGGTAGCCGTGGCGCCCACAACCGTGTAGCTCCCGGTCGTGTCGCTATACACAGGCGATTGACTCGAGGTAAAGGTCTGCGTCGTCTGGTTGCCTGACGAATCTTTGAGCGTCAGGGTGAGAGAATCATAGGTCCCGGTCGGGGACAAAGCGACCTCGTCGCCTTCTGATATGGTCTGGTTGACCGTGTAAGGACAGGTCGTCGACACACCGTTCTTCGTCTGCGTGGCGCCCACGATCGTGTAGCTCCCAGTCGATATCGTTATAGACGGGAGTTTGACTCGAGCTGAAGGTCTTGGCGCTCGTGGTTCCTGAGGAATCCTTGAGGGTCAGGGTGAGAGAATCATAGCTCCCGGTCGGGGACAGGGTAACGGACTCTCCCTGCGAGACGGATGTGGTGCTCACCTGCATGTAATCCCCTATGGACGATGTCCATTGCCCGACGGCCCCTGCCTGCATGGTAGCCGTGAGATTGCCGATGTCGGTGGCCATGCCTGTGATCGCCTGGACCGAAGTGAGCTCCGACATCTCGGTCACCATCTGGTTTGTGTCCGTGGGGTCAAGGGGGTTCTGGTTCTTGAGCTGGGTCATGAGAAGCTGCAGGAAGTTATTCTGACTGAGCGTGTTCGTGCCGGAAGTACCTGAAGCGGAAGTGCTATTGGTCGCGGTGTTCGTCGAGCCTACTGCCTGCGTTGACATATACGCCTCCTCTATACGAGCATCTCGAGAACCTCGCCGAATCCCTCGTCCTCTTTGTGGGCGAAGGCGAAGGCCCTCTGGCGCTCGGTATCTCGTCTATCTTTTCCTTCATAGGTGTTGGAGGAGTTCGGATCGATCGTGACATTCGCGTGAATATCCTTCCCCTCCAGATTCTTTATGATCATATCCTTTTGCGACTGGAGCAGACTCGTTATCGCGTCGTGAGAGGCCCTTACCTCCACACTCACCGTTTGCCCAAGGTCTTTCATGCCGAGGATGAGGCTCCCTTCACTCCCTATGTCCAATTTTACTGTGAGGTCGTGAGAAACCGACTTCGTGCTGAACCGGTCAAGGACCTCTTGAAAGCGTTCGACTGCCGCACTTGTCACGTGCAGATCGGACAGCTTGCTGTCCTGCCCCTCTCGGCCGGAGGCAGCGGCATTAGGATCACTGCCCGCGAGGAGTCCGAGGTCTTCCCGCCCGGACGACTGCCCCTTCTCTCCCGTATCGCTCCGTGATCCTTCTTTATCCTGGTCCTTTAGGAGCGGAGAAAGATCGTGTATTATTGTCGTCATTCCGGAGGCATTCTTCTTATCATCCACCTGACCCGGCGCCTCCGGGTTGTCCTGCAGGCCCGTTGTCACCGTGCCATCCGGTCCGCCTTGCGCTGCCCTGGCCGAAGGTTGTCCTATCGTCAAAATGAGCCCGGTGACCCTCTGCTGTTCCTCACCCGCGGGGGTCAGGCCGATTGACGGTCCGGACGATGCGGTACGCGCGGCGGTCTCGGATGCGGCCTTCCCCTCCCGGTCTGCGCGGTCGCCGACTTGGGACGACTCTTCCTTAAGGACCGTCTCTTTTGTCTGCCCCGTGCCAAGGACCCGGTGCAAGAGATCCTTACCTACGTGAGAAGTAAAACCATCATCACTGCCGGAATTGGTATTGCTTTGCGCCCCCCGGTCTGCTGCGGCGCCGCTCAACCGCCCATCTTCTCCGATTTGCGAGGAATCGACCATTTGCAGGTATTCGGCCCCATAGGAAGGATTGGCAGAGGCTGCCCCCGCGCCGGCCCCGGTCGAGGCTCCCCGGTTTCCCGAAGAGGCACCCTCTCCGGTTCCGTCGGTGATCGCCTTCCCGTGAGTCGAAAAGGATAGACCTGTCCCTTCTCCCGTGGAGGTTTCGACCTGATTCTGGTCCTGGAGTGCAGCTTGAAGGCTGTGAAAGACAAGAAGGGCCAGCATCTCCAGGGTTCCTGTTCCAGAGGAATCGTCGGCCGCCTCCTTGTGGGAAGTTCCTTCTGAAGACGAGCCGCTGCCGCCGGAGGAAGCTGCCTTCCCGGAAGCGGCGTTCCCGGCGTCTCCTCCTGCATCGTTCAAGGCGTCGCTTGCCTGCGCCGGCGCGAAACCTTTTGTGCCTTCCTCCCTGTTCACGAGGGACGCAAAAAGCCGGAGCAAAAGGTCTTTTACTTGCTGCTCTGAGGTCGTATCCCTTTCCCCGTTGACGCCATTTTTATTTCCGAGACCATTTCCGGACAGATTTTCAGCCTCTGTGGCGCCTCCCTTTTCACCAGCCATCGCTTCTACTGTCCGCAAAATAGCGCTCAGATCCGATACGTCAAGGGCAGGAAAAAGAGTGCCTGCAATTCCGGCAGGCCCATCCACCCCGCTCTGTTGCCCCCCGCTGTCTTCGGCTTCACTGGCGTTGCTCTTTGAGACGAGATGCAGCACCGCGAGGAAGGAGGCTCCCCCCCCGGCGGCTGAAGCCGACGCCTTTCCTGAACCGGAAGCAGCTAAATCGACATTCGAAATCTGGATTAGGTTAGTCAACATGCTCTGCATGCAGCAGCTAATAACAAGAAGCGTGCCACAAGCAAAAACTGCCTAATAACGCCATAAAATAGAAATTTTGGTGGTTAGGGAGGGGGTGAAGGGGGAAAATAATTCCCTGCGGGGAACAATTTTCCCCGGTCTTTTTTGTTACCTTTCCTGTGGACGCAGAGCGAGTTCGTCGAGCAACTTCTGTTCCTTTCTGTTTCGGACTTTTTCCATTGCCTTGCGAGCCCGGAATCGCAATTTCTCAAAAACCTTCAGCTCCATCTCGAGAGAAAGCAGGACTTTCCGCAGAAGGGCCGCCTTCCGTTCCCACTCTTCTTTCTCCTTGTGAAGCCGGTCTTTCTTCCAATCCAGATAGGCAAGGTGATCGGTCAGCATGGACAATTCTTTTCCCGTGAGGAGGCGGTTTGCCATTTCACCATAGACGCCGGCCGACTCCGCATCCACCCGGCCTATCTCTTCCACCACTGCCGCCTGCGACGCGAGAACCAACTCCAGGTCTCTCTCTTTTTGCTCCAGCAGTTTTTCCTTGATCTCGATGAGTCTATTGAAGCGAAAATCAGACATAGAAGAGAATCTTCATGGCGTCCATGGCTTCTTCCAGAGTCGACCTGTCGTCGCTCTTCTGTCTGAGAAAAAGCTTGATCTTGTCTACCATGGAGACGGCATAATCTATCTTCTTGTTGCTGCCCGACACGTAGGCTCCGATATTGATCAGGTCCTCTGCCCTTTCGTATTCGGAAAGGACCTCGATTATCTTGCTCGAATACTCGATTTGCTCTGTTGAAACGATGTCCTTCATGATCCTGCTTATGCTCTTGAGAATATCCACTGCCGGATAGTGGTTTTCGTTCGCGAGCTTCCGTGACAGGACGATGTGTCCGTCGAGAATAGACCTCGTCGCGTCTGCGATCGGGTCGTCCAGGTCATCCCCTTCGACGAGGACTGTATAGATGGCAGTCATGGTGCCGTCGCCCTCACCGTTTCCTGTTCTTTCAAGCAACTTGGCAAGGGAGAAGAATACGCTCGGCGTGTAGCCCTTCGTGGTAGGCGGTTCGCCTATGGAAAGGCCAATCTCCCTCTGGGCCATGGAAAACCTTGTCAACGAGTCCATCAGTAACAGCACATCGTTGCCCCGATCCCTGAAATATTCTGCTATCGCTATCGTAAGAAAGGCAGCCCGAACGCGGATAAGAGGAGGCTGATCGGAGGTGGCCACGACGACGATCGAGTGGTTGATGCCTTCCCGAAGGTCCTTTTCTATGAACTCCCTGACCTCCCTTCCCCTCTCGCCGATAAGGCCTACTACATTCACCTTTGCTTCGGTGTGCCTGGCTATCATGCCGAGAAGGACGCTCTTCCCTACGCCCGACCCTGCAAAGATACCCATCCTTTGCCCTTTCCCGCACGTGAGAAGACTGTTTATGCTCCGAACCCCCAGGTCGAGAGGCTCCTGGATACGCCGCTTCTTCATGGGGTTAATCGTATCCCTGTAAATGGGTATCGTTTCCTTACAGTCGAAGAAAGGCCCCTTGTCGTCCATGGGCGCGCCCAGACCGTCTATGACGCGTCCGAGAAGCGCATCACCGACGGGCATGCAAGCCGTGCGCCTTTTCGAGAGAATCCGTGAGCCTATCCCTATGCCTCTCAAGTCTCCGAGGGGCATGAGCAGAGTGCGCCCATTGCGGAAACCGACAACTTCACCCGGAATAGGAGAAGGATCGCTGAGCGGGTATATGAGGGCGGCATCGCCTACGGAGGCGGGAGGTCCTTTCCCTTCGATCACGTAGCCCACGACCTGGTTCACCCTTCCATATGTTCTGTATGGATAGATTCCCTTGAGATATTCCCTGGTGCCTTGGACCCTTTCCTCAAGTTCCATGGTACCCGGCAAGTGCGTTTTTCAGCTCCTCGATCTGGACACTGATTCTCCCGTCTATGTCGCCCATGCTCGTCTCGATGATGAAGCCCGGTTCCCTGAGCGTGTCGTCGGCAACGATCTTGATGCGATCGGAGGCAACTCCTTCCACGTACTTCATATCTTCGCTCCTCGTTCTGATGAGCAACTCGTTCTTCTCCTCGCAGGCGTCGAGAGCCTTTCTGATCATGCCCGCCACAAGCTCTCTCTTCTCGGAACATTCCCTGAGCACAAGGGCTTCGGCGAAGACCAGGGCAAGGTCCGTGGCGAGACGCTCAAATCTCCGACTCAGCTCCCGCCTGAAAGAGGCCACCTCATCTATCTGCTTTTCGAGCCTCTTGGCTATCGATTCGACGCGGCGCAAGCCCATTTCGTATCCTGCTTTCTCTCCTTGGGCATACGCATCCTCGAAAGCTTTTCTAGTTTGGTCCTCCAGGGAGGGTGTCGTCACCGGGGGCTCTATCGTCGTCTCCGGCTCCTGCGCCTCGGACTCCGGCTCCGGCTCCCGCTCCGGTGCGGCTTCTTCTAAGGCCTCAGGCTCTGTCTTTGAAAAAAGATCGACAAACTGCGCTCCCTCGCTCCATTCGCCGTCCGCCTCGAGGTCCTCAAGGGTGAAGGGCACGGAGGAGTTATACAAATCGTTCGCCTCCCTTTGAAAGTATGATCTTCCCCTCTGCCTCGAGCTTCTTGGCGATCATCGCTATCTTCACTTGGGCGCGTTCGACGTCCGCTACCCTGACCGGCCCCATGGCTTCAAGGTCTTCTTTCAACATGGCGCCGGCCCGCTCGGACATATTGTTGAAAATTTTCTCTTTGATGGTGTCGGAAGCCCCTTTCAAAGCAACGGCGACATCCTCCGAAGTGATCTCCTTCAAAAGAACCTGCATGCCTCTGTCGTCGACCTTCAGAAGGTCTTCGAAGGTAAACATGAGCTGTCTTATCCGCTCTGCAAGGGCCGGGTCTGCTTCCTCGATCTTATCGAGCAGCTCGCCCTCGAGCTTTCTGTCCATCTGGTTGAGGATGCTCGCCACCAGCTCCACACCGCCTATCTGCTTGCCTTCAGCCCCTCCGAACGACTCCAGTTGCTCCCTCAGGACGGTCTCCACTTCTTCGATGATCTTCTTATCGACCTTTTCCAGGTTTGCCATGCGCATGATGATTTCACGATGTATCTTCTCAGGCAGATAGGTCACGAGATCGCAGGCCTTTTTGACACTCAGTATGGAAAGGACGAGGGCGATGGTCTGAGGATGCTCTCCACGGAGCACGTTTGCGAGGATGCGCGGGTCCGATGTCCTGAGAAACTCACCGGGCATGCCCTTTCTCGATTCCATGTTACCGAGGAATAGCTCGGCTTTTTCGCTGCCCAAACTCTTTTCGATGAGCATCTTGAACCTGCCCTCGCCGCCGACGACGTTCTGTTTCCTTCCGTCGACTTTCTTGATGAACTCATCGTGCACCTTGGCGACGACGTCATGCGGAATAAGACGCAACTTGGCTATTTCCTGGCCCACCGCCTCTATGTCTTCCTCTTCGAGATCCTTGATGATCTCTTTCGAAAGCTCTTCGTCCATGGTCAGCAGTAGAATGGCTGCCTTTCTTATTCCCGGGATTTCAGCGTTGCTATCCACTTAGGGAGTCTCCTTTACCCATTCACGAATGATCGATCCCACGAGACTCTTGTCCTTCAGGGCATCGGCCATTGCAGTCGGAGGTTGGGCCTTATCTATGCCCGCAAGGGCGGGCTTCGCTGCCGATTCGCCTGCCTTGAGGTATACGTCCTGTACCTGTTGGAGAGGCACTGGTTCGTCCTTCTTCTGGAACATTCTGAAAAGGGGTCTCAGGAAGAAGAGGAAGACGCACAACAACATGATGGAATAGAAGACGTACTTGCCGAGATTCACCACCAGGTCCTTGTTTTCCGGACTTCCAAAAAGGCTCTTTTCTTCGGGAAACGTCTCCACCTCGAAGGGCATGTTAAGAACCTCTATCTTGTCACCTCTTTGCTCGTCGAACCCTGCGGCCCTCACAACGAGATTCTTAATGTTGTCAAGCTCCGGCTGAGACCTCGGGATATATTTCAGCTCTTCGCCTTTCTTTCCCTTGACCTTCTCGTATTTGCCATCGACAAGCACAGCCAGGGATATTCGCTTTATATCCCCGAAAGGCTCGACGATCTTTTCTACCGATTTGCTCACTTCATAGGTCACGTTCGAGTCTTGTTTTTCACTGGTATTAACGTTCTGCTCTTCGGTTTTTACGTCCTGACCCGCCCCCTTGCTGGTCACTTTTGCGAGGTTGGCAGGAACGCCGGGGACACCGCCGGGCCTGGGCCGGCTGCTGGTCATCTTTTCGGAGCTTTTTCTCTCCGCTGATACGGCTGTCTTGTCCGGCAAGAAATTCTCCTCCGTCTTCTCGACCTTCCTGAGATTTAGATCGACACTTGCCCGGACGATCGATTTGCTGTTCTGAAGGAAGGTATCCAACATTGATTGAACGGAATTCTCTATCGTCTTCTCCACGTTACGCTGCAGCTCATACTGTTGACCGGAAAGCATCACGTCGGAACTGGAATCGCCGGTCCGGTGAAGCATCCTGCCCGTTGAGTCTACGACGACCACGTTCTCGGGCTTAAGGCCCTCCACACTTCCTGCTATGAGATTAACTATGCCGAGGACCTGTTCCTTCGACAACTGTTTGCCTTGCCTCAGCTTCAGGAACACGGAAGCCGTCGTCTCTTGCTCCTTGTCGGTAAAAAGGGTCTTTTCCGGTATTGCGATGTGTATACGAGAGGCGGCGACCTCGGGCATCTGGTTGATCGTCCTTGTCAGCTCACCCTGAATCGCCCTCTTATAATTGACGTTTTGCATAAACTCGGTCATTCCGTAGTTCGTCTTATCGAAAAGTTCAAGCCCGACGCTCCCGCCACCGGGCAGCGCATTGGCCGAGGCGAGGGCGAGCCTGACGTCGGCAATTCGCTCCTTGGGCACTGATATGGTAGTACCGTTCGCCTCCAGCCTGTAAGGGATTTTTTGCTCCTTCAGTTTAGTTACGATCATGGAAGCATCTTCGGTCGACAGCCCGGCGAAGAGTGACTGATACTCCTCCTTCTGAAGAAAGGAAAGGCAGATCGCAGAACCACCGATCACCGCCACGAGAATGCCTATATAGATATAGAGCCTGTTTTTCGGGATGTTCTTCAGGTAGTTCTTGACAGTGACGAGGTACGCCTCCATCTACTATACCTGTATCCTCATGATCTCTTCGTAGGCGCTTATGATCTTGTTTCTTATCTGCATCATGAGCTGAAAGCTCAGATCGGCCTTCTCCACTGCGATCATGGTGTTGTGGATGTCCTGACCGTCCATTTTGACGAGGTTCTCCGTCTGCTGGCTCGCTTCCTTTTCCAGTTCTCCGACCTTGTTGATCGAATCCTTCAGGACTTGAGAAAAAGAACCGTTGCTTTTTTCCGCCTTCTGCGAGCCAGTCTGGGCGAAGTTGTCAAGTACGACCTTTTCTACCTTCATGGCTTCTCCTATTTGCCGATATCGAGAGCCTTCGTAAACATCTCCTTGGCGCTGTTGACGACATTTATGTTCGCCTCGTAGGCTCTAGTGGCGGCGATCATATCACTCATCTCTTCCATGACATTCACATTGGGATAAGTGACATACCCGTCGGCATCCGCATCAGGATGGTAGGGATCGTAGGTCCGCTCGAAGGGCTTTGGGCTCTCCACGACTTCATCTACCTGAACTCCTTCTACTTTCTCCTGGAGCGTGGTCTGGAATCCCTTATCATTCGAGACGTCCGCCGGCACAAAAACCACCTCCTTCTTTCTATACGGCCCCCCCTCGTCGGTCCTCGTCGTCTGGGCATTAGCCATGTTCGTGGAAATGGCTTCCATTCTCGTTCTTTGTGCCTGCAAGCCGGACGCGCTAATTGTCATTACATCAAGTATTCCCATTAGGACTGCCCCCCTCCGTTGATTACGTACTTCATCATAGAAAACTTCTTGCTGATGAGCTGCACCAGAGCGTTGTACATGAGGCTATTCTCCGTCATCTTGACGACCTGCTCCTCCACGTTCACCGTATTCCCGTCCAACGAACCGGCCCCGTCAGGAGGATCGTTCTCCGTGACGCGCACGCTCGATGGATCGCCGTTTCCGGAACGATCGATTTCGGCCTGAAAATCTATCTTCTTCTCGCTGTAGCCCGGCGTTTCGACGTTGGCGATGTTCGATGCCAGCACTCTTTGATAGAAGGCCCTTATGTTAAGCGCCTTTTCGAGGAGTCCTAAGGTGCTCATCTTCGCTCCTTTTAGGGAACCGCCAGCCCCAAGTCCCTATACTCTTTTATCTTGTTTCTGAGCGTTCTCGCCGTTATCCCGAGTCTCGTAGCCGCCCGGGTCCTGTTGCCGTTCATCGATTTGAGGGCGTCGAGGATCAGCTTCATCTCCATGTCCTTCACCGAACCGACTGCATCCACCGGAAAGGACGGGGAAACGTCATTTCTCACCTCACACGGGTCCTGGAGATGAGAAAGCTTGATTACCTTATAATCGGAAAGAATGCAGGCCCTCGCGATCGTATTCTCCAGTTCCCTTACATTGCCCTTCCAGTTCCGCTGGATGAGATAATTCATGCTCTCCTGTTCCAGGCGCATATCCATGCCCCGGCTATACTTTTTCAACAGGTCTGCCACGAGCTGCGGGATATCCTCCCTGCGCTCCCTCAAGGGAGGCACGATGATAGGGAAAACGTTGAGCCGGTAATAGAGGTCTTCCCGGAATTTCCCCTCCTCAATGAGGCGCGTGATGTTCCTGTTGGTCGTAGCGATCACCTTCACGTCGACTTTCCGAGGGAATTTGGAGCCGATCACCTCGACCTCCCTCTCCTGCAGGACGCGTAGGAGCTTGGCTTGCAACCTCATGTCCATCTCCGTGACTTCGTCGAGAAGAATAGTCCCTTTGTCTGCGAGTTCGAATTTCCCGGGTTTCCTCGTGGCCGCTCCCGTGAAAGCTCCCTTCTCGAAGCCAAAGAGCTCGCTTTCCAGCAGGTTCTCCGGAAGGGCCGCGCAATTGACGGCAACGAAGGGCATTTCCTTACGGTCTCCGTTTTCATGTACGTATCGGGAGATCAATTCCTTTCCCACCCCACTCTCGCCCATGACCAGGACGGTGGCGTCCGATTTTGCCACCTGGAGGGCCTTTGCGAGCACCTCTTGCATGCTTCTCGACGAACAAACAATCTTTCCGCCGTTAACGCCGAGGGCACGCTCGACGACACCATAGAGGGTTTCCGTGTTAAAGGGCTTCTGGATGTAATCGAAGGCTCCCTCTTTCATGGCATTCACCGCATGCTCCACCGTTCCGTAGGCAGTAATAACGATGACGGGCAAGGTGCATTGCTCTTTCTTGATGTGACCGAGAAGATCGATGCCGTTCATATGGGGCATCTTCACGTCGGTAATCACGAGGTCGTAAGCTGACTTCTTGATTGATTCAAGGGCAACTTTTCCGTCCTCGGCAGAACCTACGCCATAGCCTGCCTCTGTGAGCGCTTCGGCGAGGGCAGTACGCATGTGGTAGTCGTCGTCTATTACCAGAATGTTTCTCATGATCGCCCTTTCGGCAGGTATACGGTAAAGGACGAGCCTTTACCCTCTTCTGATTCTACTTCCACGTAACCGTTGTGGGCCTTGATGATATTATGGGCGATAAAGAGTCCCAGACCGACACCCTTGTCTTTCGTCGTAAAAAAAGGGTTAAAAATATTCCGGCGCGTCTCTTCGCTCATGCCCACACCCTCATCCGCAAAAGTGACCAGGACATGCCTGCCTTCGTCCCTAACGTTGACTCTAATGGTGCCTCTATCAATAATCGCCTCCATGGCGTTGCTGGTGAAATTCATCAGGGGAAGCTTTATCAAATCGGGATCAAACAAGGAAACGCCATCATAGGAACTTTCGAATTCTACGTCGATTGCCTTGCTTCGGATGGAAACGCTCATGAAATCGATTGTCTCCTTGACCGCGGCGGAAAGCACGCCCTCCCTCAAAACCACGGTCTTCGGTCTCGTGTACGAGAGCAGGTTGTTGATGATCCGGTCGATCGTGTTGACTCCGAAGATAACAGAGTCGGTGAAGCCTTTCTCCTTATCCCCCACTTTGCCTCTGGCGATCATGGACAGGTAGAGCTGCATGCTGCCTAAAGGATTCTTGATCTCGTGGGCAATCCTCGCGGCCATCTCTCCCATGGCCCTCAGCCTCTCGTCCCTCTCGGAGCGCTCCTTCATCTTCTGCACTTCAGTCACATCCTCAAAAACGATGACATCCTCGCCCTTTGCGCCTGTTGTCAGGCTGCTCTTTCTCCATCTGAAATAGCCCCTCTCGCTCCTTACCTCCCCCATTCCCTCGAGGTCATTCTGGAGTTTGACCGCAAGGTCGGTCAGACCCTGTTTCTGGGCCTCTTTATTTGTAAATATGGTTGACTCCTGGTCCCGCACGACCACCCCTAAAGGAAGCGAATTAAGGATGTTGTAGAAAGATTCCTTTGCCTTTTCCAGCTCTTTGTTCTTTTCATTTATCTCTCTGTTGAGCTGGCTTATGCGGTTCTCCAGATTGAGGTAATAATTGGTGAGAGAATCTGAAGCCTTGACGAATTCCTGAAAAGCGTTCTTGAGCAATTGAGATTCTGCCGGTTGCATGAAGGGCAGCGAAGCAAAATGCATACCAAAGCAGCACTGTTAAGGATTATCGACAACATAGGGCATGGGACAAGACCCAAGCCGCCCCTCTTTCGACACCCTGTCCGTCACCCTTTTGACACCAAAAGAACAGCAGGGGTCAGAAGCCAAAGGATACCTGTCGGCGGGAGCACTATATTCCGGGGGTAGCCGTGATTTAAAAGAACGAATGCGAGAACGCTCGCCCGGCGGGGTTGACAGGAATGATAAGGTATCTATTCGGTGGCTATTCCGAGGCGTTTCATCTTTTCGATGAGGGTGGTCCTATTCATGCTCAGAACCTGGGCCGCTCTGCTCTTGACGCCATTGGTTTCATTGAGCGCCTTGAGGATCAGGTTCTGCTCGAACTCCGAAACAAGCGTATCGTAACCTTTGCGCAGGTCGAACTGCTGCTCCTCTCTCTTCTGAAGGCCATAAAACTTCTCCGGAAGATCTTCGATATTGATGAGGCCGCCCTTCTTCAGGACCACGAGCCTTTCAACCAAATTCTGGAGTTCCCTTACGTTCCCCGGGTAGTCATACTCCATCAAGACTTCCATCGCCTCCTCGGCGAATCCTTCGACACTTGCATTGTTGATGGTGTTCGATCGTTCGAGGAAGTGGGCGTAAAGCAACGGAATGTCTTGCCTTCTTTCCTTCAAGGGAGGAATGTTGATGGGGACCACGTTTAATCTGTAATAGAGATCCTCCCTGAACTTGCCTTCCTTCACGAGCTCCTCCAGATGCCGATTGGTGGCTGCAATAATTCTCACGTCTACGTCGATGGTCTTGGAGCCGCCTATTCGCTCGAATGTCCTTTCCTGAAGGGCCCTCAAAAGCTTCACCTGAAGGTTGAAGCTCATGTCCCCTATTTCATCGAGAAAAATGGAGCCGCCGTCGGCGAGCTCGAACCTGCCCAGCCTTGTGGTGGTCGCGCCCGTGAAGGCCCCCTTTTCGTAGCCGAAAAGTTCACTTTCCAGAAGGGCCTCCGGTATTGCGCCGCAATTAACGACCACCAGTGATTTGTCTCTTCTAGAGGAATTGAAGTGGATAGCCCTCGCCACCAGTTCTTTGCCCACCCCGCTTTCACCGGTAATAAGGACCGTGGCACTCGTGTCAGCCACTTTCTCTATCAGCTCGAAAACCTTCTGCATGGCGAAGCTGACGCCGATCATGTTCTCAAACTTGTATTTGTCCCTGAGGTAGCTCCTGAGCAGGGTGTTTTCGCGGACCGCCCGGTTCTCGGAGAACCTCCTGAGCAAGTTGGCCTTGGCCATCAGCTTCCGTGGGATATTGTCCCCTGAGAGCAGTTGGTGATAGTTCATCGCCGATTCGACGCTTGCAAGCACGTCTTCGAATTTAAATGGTTTAAGGAGATAGTCGAAGGCGCCGCAACGCATGGCGCTTATGGCGGTCTCCAAGCTGCCGTAGCCTGTTATCACGATTCCGAGAGTATTGAGGTACTCCTTTTGAATGAAATTTATGAGCTGCAGACCGTCAACCTTGGGCATGAGGAGGTCAGTGATCAACAGGTGATACCCGTTGTTCTTGAGGGCCGACAAGGCGCTCCTCCCATCGGTAAAAGGGTCCACGGAATAGCCGGCGTTCGTCAGCAACTCGTTAAGCATACCGAGGATGTGCTGCTCGTCTTCAACGATGATTATCCGGCCCTTTTCCATCCGGTCTTCTTCCATCCCGACCTCTCGTTTCAAAATGGTTCCACTCACCCGCCCTCTCTCAGGCCGGTAAAAACAGGCGTCGCTCGCAGGCGGCTGATCCTGCTTTCACTAACGATTCCCGCAGAGTGCACATATTACTTTTCCACAATAAAACGAAGAAAGCAACAACTATGCTCAGGGGGTGGCCGATTACCGCAGATATAGTAGGAATGGAGTTTCTCGTCATGTCGTTGACGAGCCTTGGTAAGGGCGTGACGAGCCCTCATATGGAGGCCAGGAAAAGTCGCGGTTGCGGGAACGCGGAGTTCTAAGGACCGCGTCCCATCAGGGCAAGGGGCATTATAAGCCCCACCCTGATCCTATTCAAAAGAGAAGTCGAGGTACATTACTTCCGGTTCGCCGTTGTTTATCGAGAAATTGAAGGGCAGAGATACGACGGGGAGCTTCGTGATAAAGTTCGTCTCCACACCTTTGCCCACGACAACCATAGGAATCGATGCTTTGAGATTTACCCCGCTGTTTTCGAACTCCTTTCGGGCCTGACCGGAAACGATATTGGTCAGCTCCCCTATGGCATCAACGACCTCGGGTCCTACACCGGACGCTTCGTCACCCATGAGGCTGTTGAAGACAAAGAGAGCTCCTTTTTCTCTGAAGCTTATGGCAATGGTCCCCTTCTTGTCCCCTACCATAGACATTATGCCTGTGACGTCTGCCGAGGTGGTCCTCGCCTCCTTGAGAACGGGCTTGCCAAGACTCAAATCAATGTTGAGCATTGTCTTGAACACCGTCTGGGCGGCTACGACAAAAGGGTTAATGAACTTTACTTCCATCTCCTCCTCCAGGTGACAGGATTATTTTCCGAACTTGGCCATCGTTTTGCCGATGACTTCCTTGAGTTTTTCCGGCGTAAAGGGCTTAACTATGTAGTTGTCCACACCCGCCTTGATGGCTTCCAGAACGCTGTCCTTCTGGGCCTCGGCCGTAACCATAACGAACGGTATGTTCTTGATGGTTTCGTCCTCTTTGCAGGCCTTAAGGAACTCTATCCCCGTCATCTCGGGCATTATCCAATCGCTGATGATGAACTCGATGTTATCACTTTTCAGTACCGATAACGCATGTTTACCATTCTCCGCTTCCACGACATTGTCGATACTGATCTGCTTCAAGACGTTCTTTATTATTTTCCTCATCGTCGCAAAGTCATCGACAACCAATACCCTCATCTCTCGATCCTCCCTGATCTAGGATTGCAAATCCCTCTGCACTTAAGTAATTATCGTGTGCCCATGACAAAACTTAAGATTCCTCTCATCCGGATCGCCGAAATACCGTCAGATTGCAGGGTTCTCGGGATATTCCTGTATTGACTTTAATTCCGCACCTAGTGTAACATTAATCTTACGGGCGGTTAGCTCAGATGGTTAGAGCGCTGGTCTCACATACCAGAGGTCGTAGGTTCGAATCCTATACTGCCCACCACTTCCCCAATAATCGAGGAGCATATGTCCGGACATAGCAAATGGAGTACGATTAAGCACAAAAAAGGTGCTGCCGATGCGCGGCGCGGGAAGATTTTCACGAAATTGATTAAGGAAATCACGACCGCTGCGCGGGCGGGCGGAGGCGACGCCGAGGCCAATCCAAGGCTGCGTGTTGCCGTGCTCAAGGCTAAGGCCGAAAACATGACCAAGGATAACATCGAAAAGGCCATAAAGCGGGGGACAAGCGCTGCCGAGGGAGGGGAGGCATACGAGGAATATACCTACGAGGGGTACGGGCCCGGTGGCACCGCAATACTCGTCGAAGCGCTCACCGACAACAAAAACAGGACGACTGCCGAGATACGCCATATCTTTTCACGATATAACGGCAACCTCGGTGAATCGGGAAGCGTCTCCTGGATCTTCAGCAAGAAAGGCTATCTTTCTTTTGAAAGGCAGGGCATAGATGAGGATAAAGTAATGGAATTGGCGCTCGAAGCGGGCGCCGAAGACGTGAGAGACGATGAAGAGACCATCGAAGTCATTACCGGTTTCTCTGACTTCGAGTCTGTAAAGAAGGTCTTCGATGACCACAACATGAAGTACCAGGTCGGTCAGATAGATATGATCCCTCAGACCTCTATTAAACTCGAAGGCAAAAGCGCGGAAACCATGCTCAAACTCATGGAAGCCCTTGAAGACTCTGACGACGTCCAGGAGGTTCACGCCAATTTCGACATTTCGAACAGTGAAATGGAGAGACTGAGCCAATAAAAAGGGCTCTTTAGCGGCTAATCCTTGCCCTCGAAGAGTTCTGCATTCCTTGAGTCCCGCTTTGAGTGATATGCAATCCCCAGATGTTTGAAAGCTTTCTCGGACGCCTTCCTGCCCTGAGAAGTCCGGATAAGAAAACCGCATTTGAGCAGGTATGGCTCGACGACCTCGATGAGGACATCCGATTCGAGTTGAAGGGTGGCAGCCAGGGCTTCGATTCCCGCCGGACCTCCTTTATAGTTGAGGATAATCACCTTGAGCAGCTTCCTATCGAGCTCGCTCAAGCCCTGCTCGTCGATGCCTTCCAGGGCGAGGGCATCCATGGCAACACGGAGGGTGATGATACCCTTTGCCCTCACCTGGGCAAAGTCCCGGACCCTTTTCAGCAGCCTGTTCGCAACCCTCGGCGTACCCCTCGATCTTCTCGCAATTTCATAGGCGCCCTCTTCGTCTACTGCGATCTTTAATATGAGGGCTGATCGTTTGACGATCCGTATCAAGTCTTTGTCCTCGTAAAAGTCGAGATCCCTCACTATGCCGAACCTGTCCCTCAGCGGAGAAGACAGAAGGCCCGATCTCGTCGTCGCCCCTATCAGGGTGAACTGCTCCAAACGGTACCGGTGCGTGCGGGCATGAACACCACGATCGAAGATAAAGTCAACGGCAAAATCTTCCATGGCAGGATAAAGGAACTCCTCCACGATCTTTGGTATCCGGTGTATCTCGTCGATGAAGAAGATGTCTCCCCGCTCCATATTGGTAAGGAGGCCCATCAGATCCCCTCCTTTCTCCAATGCGGGACCGGAGGACGCGATGATCTTCGTGTTCATCTCGTTTGCAATGATATGGGCAAGAGTCGTTTTACCGATGCCCGGCGGACCGTTGAGCAGGATATGTTCCAGGGATTCTTCCCTTTTCAGGGCCGCCTGAATAGCTATACGTAGGGTTTCAACGACCTTGTCCTGGCCTACGTACTCAGAGAGCGCATTGGGTCGCAGGTTGAGGAACTCTTCCTCTTCGGCAACCGTTTCCCCGCCCTTCCCTTCCGTCAACCCGTCCGATTCGTCGTATATCAATTCTTCTGACCTCTATATACTTCCTCAAAAAGTTCCTCTGAAGAGACGATGGAAGGACGCCTCTTCATGGCTTCTTGAATCAGCTTCCTGGCCTCGGTCGGTCTGTGTCCGAGTTGGCTTACGAGGACAGCCTCCACCTCTGTCTTGAAATCTTCCGGTACCTCGGCAGGAAGCTCCAATTCGGGCATAAGCGCATATTTAGCCGCTTTCCCCTTCAGAGCGGCCACTATTTTCTCGGCCTTCCTTTCTCCGATTCCCTTGAGCTGTTTGAGGTCCTTAACGGACTTATCCTCGATGAAGCGGGCTATCTCCCGCACCGGTTTCGTGAGGGCCCGGATCGCAAGGTTTGGTCCGATATCCTCGACCGTGATGAACAGCTCGAAGAACTCTTTATCCAGCTCCGAGCGGAACCCCACGAGCACGGGTTTAGGCTGCCTTTCGGTCTGATTATACGAAATGTATAACTTAAGCCCATCCTCCACCTTGGTGGTCCGCCGGATTTCATTCATGACATAGGCCGGGATCAGAATCTCGTAACCCACGCCTCCGACGCCAAGGGTGACCTTGTCAATGTACACCTTTTTTAGAGAGCCTTCCAGGTATGATATCACTCTTCCCCCGATAGCCCCTGTAAAAAACCGTCAAGGCAACGGCCAGGGCATCCGCGATATGAAACGATTTCAACTCATTGGCGCCAAGCGTCTTTCTCACCACTTCCCTGATTTGAATCTTTGTTGCACCCCCGTAGGACACCAGAGCGTTTTTCACCTCTCTGGGAGTGACCTCAACGACAGTGACGTCGTGACGAAAGGCCGAAAGGTATATAATGGCCATCACGCCGCCCAGCAATATGCCGGCCTTAGGATACCTTACCATGGAAAATATATTCTCCACAGCCAGGACTTCGGGCTTCAACGTCTCGAGGAGATAGTTCAGATCCTCGTGGATCTGGAAAAGGCGCCTCGATACGTGATCTTTGGGAGAGGTCTTGATGGAACCGCATCTTTGCAAGGAAACAACAGTCGCTCCACAGGTGATGGTGCCGAACCCTGTGCTCGCAAGCCCCGGATCTATGCCAAGAATAACCATCGAACAGCCCGTAATGTTTTTCCCATAATCCGGGGCTTACCGCAAGAGAAAACTATAGGGATAACGTAAAGTCATGTTGTTTGAGGCTGTGAAGAAAAGCGGGCGGACTCGAAAAATGAGACGAGTCAAGAGAGGTTGATGTGCTTCACCTCGCCTGCCTGGCCCGAAAATCCCAGGTCCTTCCCATTATAGATGAGCTTGACGCCTGCCGCATTGCCGATGAGAAGGTCGAAACAATCCTTCGCGTTGAGTATCACCACCTCTTCGGGGTTCAACATGAACTCTTTCGTTTGCGTCCCGTCGATGATGATCCTCAGCCAGGTCCTTTCCTGGCACGTGATGGTCAGTTTCTTCTTTTCAAGGACAAGGCTGTCTTCCTGCTTATCGCTTGACGTCGCCGGTTGGTTCTGATTCACGTCGGCCGATTCGACCGAGCTCGTCTGAAGGGCTTGATATGCTTTTGTTCCGTCCGTCTGCGTCGTCACGGCCGAAGCTTCCTGAGGATTCGCCGCAGCCGGAGTGGCAGTCACGGCGGCAGTCTGGTATGTGTTCTCTGCACTTTGGGCGGGGCGGGTGACATAAGAGGGCCGAGGTAGGTTCTGAAATACGAAGAACCCAATGACAGCAGCTCCCAAAACTGCTGCACCTATTATCTTCTTCCGGTCCCATGGCTTGGAACGTGCCCTCTCTTTCTGCGGCTTTGCCGGCGTTGGCGCCATTTCGTCGGACGGTGCCGTTATGGGCTCCGGAGCGGCCGGGAGCATAGTAGCCTCTACCGCGTCCTGCACCTTAAGAAAGGCAGTGTACTGAGTCACGTATCCCCTTACATAAACGGGATGAGGCAGGTTTTCCCAGTTTCCGGCCTCGATAGCCTCTATCACGCGTTTTCTTATAAAAAGCGCAGTCGAGACCTGATCGTAAGTCAGCCCTCTCTCTTCCCGCGCTGTCTTGAGCAATTCTCCTATTTTGCAAAGGTCAAAAGGCATTTCCCCCCTCCCCCTAAACCGCATGGCTTGTTTTGCACATTCTATAAAATATGCTTTTCCATGTCACCAAAAAACTTCATGCAACCATATAATAATACTCTTGATCCAGCCATTTGCAATACCCCGGTCCGCGTCGACCTCGGACCGCACAAGATCATCAACGTCACAACTTGCAATCCTTATACCACAAACTCCAGCCTCCTGCCCCGTGTCAATTCTCCGCTATTCCCACGAATCCATCGCAAATTGAAGCGAAATGGGCGAAAGATGGGGCTCATAGCTTCTACAGTACTCCTAGTGAACATATCCACAGGCAGTCAGGAACACTCCTATCAGGAGTTCAGGAGAAAACTCACTTCGTCATTCCCTGTCAAAATTCCGTCTCAGTACGAGGAAGCCACAGCCACAGACGAACGGTCACCCTCGACTCTTTCGTTGATACTCTATGGTCTCAGTCGGGGTCACGATGGAAAGGGAGGACCCTGCCTCCTGGAATTCAGTCCGGCCGATCACACGCGCGCTCACGCCGAACTTCTCCGATATATCGATAATTCCCGCACTCGCCACAGGATCGCAACAAATCTCCATTCGGTGACCCATGTTAAAAACCCTAAACATCTCCCTTTTGGGGAGGTCAGTGCACTTTTCGAGAAAATCGAAAATCGGCGGCGCGGGAAAAAGGTTGTCTTTCACATAGCGGATCTTCTCACCGAAGTTAAGGCATTTCGTCTGTCCGCCGCCCGTATTGTGAAAAATGGCCGAGATATGGCCCCTGTACCCTTCCAGTATATCCTTGATAATCGGAGCATACGTGCGCGTCGGGGACAAGAGCGCCTCGCCGATAGTCACAGGCGTCCCGGGCAGGCTATCGTCGATGTCGAATTTGCCGCTATAGGCTATGCCCCCTATATCGGGAGCAAAGGTTTCCGGGAACTCTTCACGGTAACGGCCGGTAAGCAATTCATGGCGCAACGAGGTAAAGCCATTGCTCCCCACCCCTGAATTGTATGATGATTCATATTTTGCCTGGCCAAAGGATGCGAGCCCCACGATCGCCTGACCATGGCGTACCTTGCTGCAGTCGATAAAATCCTTCCTTGCCATACGGGTGGCAAGGACTGAATCGACGACAATGGTCCTGACGAGATCGCCTATATCCGCGGTTTCACCGCCGCACGAATGAATCAGTATGCCCAGGGAACCGAGTCTTTCGGCGAGCTCCTCGTAGCCCGTTATCACCGCTCGGAGCACTTCGCCCGGAACCAGCTTAGCATTTCTTCCGATCGTGTTGGAAAGCACAAAAGGACCCATGGCGCCCACACATGTAAGGTCGTCCAGATTCATGACGAGGGAATCCTGCGCAATGCCGCGAAATATGGAAGCATTTCCGTGTCGGCGAAAATGTATGTAGGCAACGGCCGATTTAGTACCGGCCCCGTCAGCGTGCAAAAGAAAACAGTGTTCCGGCGAATTCCCGTACACATCAGGGAGCACCTTGCAAAATGCCCCGGGAAAAAGACCCGATTCGAGCCCCTCGATGGCTGCTTTGACCTCCGATTTGTCAGCGGATACTCCACGATCCTCGTACGTTGGCATACTCTTTCCTCTATCCCTTCCCGGCATCGCGTTCGCCGGCGCAGCCTACAGCCCGCCGCCTCCCCTCTCCCCATAGCGCCCCAGGGTCTCGTGAAGGACAGCAGACATGCGACGAGTCAAGTCTCTCTCTGACGCTACATATTGTAACAGAATATCGGGCTTATCGGAAAGTCCTTCATGCGCGAAATTGTCAGGTGAGAAATTGCTCCTGGAGTGAAAATATAGGATTATGGAAAATTATGGATTCAAACGGAGAATTTGGTGCGCCCAGCAGGAATCGAACCTGCAACCTTTGGATTCGTAGAGCAAAAAAGCTGAATCAAGGAGTCCTTGATTTCGGTCTGATTCCCCGTAAGTCCTTGAAACAGTGGTCCTTTGGATTTTCCACATAGTTCGGTTTGTTCTATCTATTTCCGTCTCTTTCAGTCTCTTTTATCACAATTCTATCACACGAAAAATCTCTGGGAAGCCCGTCGTGTCCCGTTCACGCCGCGTCCCTTGATTGCGAGCACACTTGCTGTGGCTTCAGGAAGGAGTTCTCTCGGGCGCGAAATGTTGATACTCGTCTAAGTATTTCGCTCTCCTCGGCTGCACCTGCAAATCGAATGCAGAGCAGTTCGCTGAAGCTTATCGATTTCATTAAAAGCCGCCATATAGCTTACGTTCATTCCAGTCGGAAAGCGATCGGTATGATGACCTCCGCCTTCGATGGAGGCTTGGGGTAAGGCTGCAATGTCTGGACTGTTTTGATCACGGTCTGGTCGAGGAGATCGTGACCGGAGCTCTTGATCACCCTGGCGGCTTCCACGGTACCGTTTTCCAGTATCACGAAGGCGACGGTCAACGAACCCTTCCAGCCCATCCGCCGGGCGGTATAGGGGTATTTAAGGTTGTTGACGATCAGATCGCGGATATAGCCGAAATTGTGGGCCATATATTCTTTCGTTTCCCCATCTCGGCTACCGCCCATGCCGTGGCCGGTTGAGGAACCCGGATTGCTTGCGCCTGATCCCACCTCTGCCGCGCCCGCTCTCGTTCCGCCTTGCGGGCCTTGTCCTTCGGCTGCGCCTCCAAAAGTCGCCGTTCGGGGGGCCGTCGCGGAGGATACGGATAACGTAGAACTCACAGTCGCCGAAGCCATGTCCGTCGGTGTCTCGTTTTTCGCCTCCGGTACGAAAGGTTTCGAGGCCGCGGGAATGGCCGATTCGGGGCGTCTATCGTGACTGCCCCTCGTTATGTCCGGGGAGACCACTTTCCTTGTGACCGGAGCCCGGCCTCGTTCCACGAGACCTCTTTCTTCCGTCGGCTCGGAGTCCGCGAGAAAAACGGTAATGGTCTCCTGATGCTTCTTCACGTAATCCGTGGAGCAGACGATCGCGATGGCGATAACGGCCGCGTGGAGCATGATGGAGACGATGAGCCCCCTGCCGATATCCTTTTCTCCTGCCCACCGAATATTCATCCTTCTGCTTCTTGAAGGAACCGGTTGCCCGGCCGTGGCAATCGCGCGCGCCTCGCCATCGCCGAAAGGAATGCCCGTCCAAGGCACCGTACCGGAAATCTCCTTGCTGCAGAGCAATGAGCCGTCAATAATCTCGTGGTGCATGTTCCTTCACTCCTGCCCGCCCGTCTCTTCCGGCCATTTGTCTTGAAAGCCGAGGGCGACCGCTTGTTCGACAAGGTTCAAAAGGTCGCGGTCAGAGGACATGCGAGCGGCCAATGCGGCACGATAGAGAGGAAGCCGTTCGTAGATGCCGGAGACCGCGGCGGATATCTGAGCACCGTAAGTGGCTCCGTAGTTCCGGCATGCAACTTTCGGGAAGAATGCCCCACGCCACTCTATCACTGACATGGACGAGTGCGGCAACGGCCGCCACCACGAGAGGGTCCCGATCGACGGCAGCGAAGTTTGCCGCAAACAGGTTCCCTTTGTCCTTGGTCAAGCCTGCGGCAATGGACGCTTTGAGGTCGTCGCGACTCACGCCGAAGCGCCCGAGAAGGCGCGCCAGGGACCGCCGGCTCTCTGGGGTGAGGGAATCCTGCAAGGCCAGAGTCGCCTTGATCGCACTACACACGGTCTTTCCTATAAGCTCCCCCAGGATGGTATGCTTTCCCGCACTCGTGAGGGGTATACCCGCCTCCAGCCGAGCGGCTACGCCTATCTGGTCTGTGCCCGTTCCGGTAGCCAATCCGTTCGAGTAGCGAGAACCGACATCGAGTTCCTGGAGCGCTGCGGTTTTTGCCTCCGTCGCCGTCATGACGGCATTAACCATGGCCCCCGGCGTCAGTTCCCGGCCGATGAAAAGCATCGTATTGATGGTGCCGTGGAACACGGGGTCCTCATGGGAGACCTTCTCGAATCTCCCGTCGCGCTCGAAGACCGTTGCCGGGTCTCCTGCACGTCCGCCATTCGCCTCCACGCCCCCCGTGCAGACCGCGACGACGACGAGATTACGAAAAGATGCTTCCTTCGTGATCGCATAGCGCATGTTTGCGGCGGTGCCGAGGGTTGCGCAAAGGTCTTCGGGCAACCCGTATTGTCGGCACACCACGGACCTGTAGCCTTTCGGGTCGGACGCTGTCAGGCGAAGCGCCGCAGGGTCATGGCCGACAGACTCGCACGATTGGTGATTATACAAGTATTCGAGATCCTCGCGCACTCCCCCTGCGGCCGGGCAGGTGGAGATCACCCGGTGAGGCACGAGGAAGCGGCCGTAGACAATCTTCTCTTCACGATGTATCTCAACGCCTTCATAGTAAGTGCCAAGAAGCATCCCCATCTCCTGTATGTTTCATCTTTGCACCGGTCGGCCGTCGAGGGCCCGTTGTCCCGGTTTCCACCCTATCGCTGTCGGGCGAGGCTCTTATCCCTTCGCAACGGTATTCTCCTCCGGTATGAGAAATACCCCCGGTCTTCCGGAGACCGGGTTTTTCGTCACGATGACCGCCGTGTGGTATACCTCTTCAATGGTCCGGTAAGTCAGCACCTCTTCGGGGGTGCCGTCTTTCCAGAGCATTCCGTCATTGAGCAGGAACAACCTGTCGCAGTATTGGCTCGCGAGGTTGAGATCATGGAGCACGACCATGACCGTGAGGCCTTTATCCCTGTTCAGCGTTCTTATCAGGTCGAGGACCCTTGCCTGATGGCCGATGTCGAGGTGGCTCGTGGGCTCGTCGAGAAGGAGCAGCACCGGCTCCTGCGCAAGGGCTCGGGCAATGAAGGCAAGCTGCCTCTCCCCGCTGCTCAGGCTATCCACGAAACGGCTCCTCAGGTGCCGGATGCCGGTAAGGTCCATGACCGATCCGGCTATGTCGAGGTCCGACCTTTTCTCCATGAGCTGCAAACCTTTTCTGTGGGGTATCCTGCCGAGAAGCACGAGGTCTTCGACCCTCATCTGCACGTCGAGATCGTGCAACCTTCCCACGACGGCCACCTGTTGGGCCAGCTCGTGCAAGCTCAGAGTGGAAAGCGGTTTCCCTTTGAACAGCACTTCTCCCTGGGCAAGTCTTATCGCCCTGGTGACCGCCCTTATGAGGGTCGTTTTTCCAGACCCGTTCGGGCCTATCACGCCGACGAGGCCTCCGTCTTCTACGCGGACATTGATATCCTTGAGGACGAAACGTTCGTCGTAGCGGCAGCTCACATGACGGAGCTCCAGCATCATCTGCCCCTCATGCCCTTCGTTCGTCTCATCATCGCGTAAATAAAGAGGACGCCGCCGAATAGGCCGGTGACCACCCCTACGGGCAGCTCAAGGGGCTGTGCCACGTTCTTGGCCACGGCGTCGCAGAAAATGAGGAAGATCGCCCCCGAGATAAAGGAGGAGACAAGAAGAATACGGTGGTCGGTCCCGGCGAACATACGGACGAAGTGCGGTACGACCAAACCCACGAAACCTATGGCCCCCACGAGAGAAACGGACAGGCCCGTCAGAAGGGACGCGAGAAGGAGAAGGAGCCGTTTGGTTCTTTCTACGTTCACCCCGAGGTGGAGGGCGTCCTCTTCCCCCACAGACAGGGCGTTAAGATCGAAGCAGAAGAGATAGGCGACGACAAGACCTGAGATGGCGGCGACGAGCGCTACTTTCACGGGGAGCCAGTCGGTGTCACCTAACGAGCCTATGATCCAGAACAGGATATTGTGGAGATCCTCGATACGCGAGATGGACATGATCAAAAGCACTGCGGAAGATGATATGAAGCTGATCATGACGCCGGTGAGAAGGAGGCCCTGAAGGTTGAGGACCGATCTGTTGATGCCGAGGGAGAGAAACACGATGACGCAGGCGGCCCCTAAAAAACCGAAAGCGGGCAGCGAGTAGACGCCGAGCAGGCCGGTCAGGCCGAGTACCGTGCCCAGGGCGACACCGAGAGCCGCGCCTCCTGAGATGCCGAGTGTATAGGGCTCGACCAGAGGGTTCCTGAACATGGCCTGGAGCATCACCCCGGAAAGGCTCAAGCTGCCGCCGATGGCGAAGCCCAGAAGGATCCGGGGCAGGCGTATGTCGAAAAGGATGGTGTACTCGGTCGCGCTCCCCTTCCCCCCGAACATGAGGCGCGCTATCCTGCCCGGATGCATGCCCGCGGGTCCGAGGATAAGCGAGAGGGCCGATACCGCCAGAAGGATGACGATCAGGCCAATCAGAATAGCGCACCATTTGAAGAGTCTCTTCTCCAACCTGTTCTCGCTTTTAAGCGCCGGGATGGAGCGCTTTTACCATTTCATCGAGGGCATCGACGAACGTCCGTGGGGTCGGGCTGCATACGCGGTACGAGTCCATGATGAAAATCCTGTCGTTCTTTACCGCCTTAAGGGCGCGGAACTTCTGCCATACCTTCTTTTCGTTCGCGGTTTGGGCATCCATGCCGACCAGTATGATGATATCCGGGTCCTGTTTGAGCACCTCTTCCCGGCTGTAGAAACCGGACTTTGCTTCCCGGGCGATATTGGTTCCTCCCGCGAATTCGATGAAATCATTCACGAAAGAATCCTTTGTCGCTGCAAAGAGGGGCTTCGTGCCGAGCTGGACGAAAACGGTCGGCCGAGGGAGACCTTTTATGCGCCTCCTTATGGCATCGACCCGCCGGCCCGTAGCCGTTACGATCCGGCGTGCCTCCCGCTCTCTCCCAACTATCCTGCCAAGCTCCAGAAACTGCTCATTGGTCTCTGCGTATGACCTCGGCTCATCGAACACGATTACGCCGATGCCCAGGCGCTTCAAACTTTCGACCGCTCTGTGGTCGGTGAGGGATGTGGCCAGCACAAGATCGGGCTTGAGATCGACAATCTTTTCTATGTTCACTTGGGTCACGTTCCCGATCTTTTCCTTCGCACAGGCTTCCGGAGGGCGCACACAGTAGGTGGTGACGCCTACGAGGTAGTCCTCCACGCCGAGCAGGTAGAGTTTTTCCGTGATGGTCGGCCCAAGGGAGACGATCCTGTGAGGGGTTGGGCCGGCGGCGGTGACGGGCGGGCCTGCGAAAAGGGCCGGCCCGCCTACGATGAGGACGGACGCCGGCAGCATTATCATGGTGCACGATAAGGCAAAAAACAGTCGACGTTTCATGAAATTACCCCGAAAAGGCCCTTTCCCTCTTTTTTCGCTATCCGGTAGTATACTACGTCGTGGCGCCTGGCGTGGATAGGGACTTTGCGGGAAAGAAGGCCCCGTCCACCCCGTTGCTCTATACGATCCTTCCCTGCTTATTTCCCGAAGGCATATTTCAGGGTAAGGAAAAATTCGCGTCCCGGTGACGGGTACAAGCCTATATCGTTGACATAGGGGCTGTAGACCCCCATCTCGCTGTATCTCTTATTCGTAAGATTCTTGACCGACAGCAGCGCGCTCAGCTGGTTCCACCGGTAGCCGGCGCTCGCGTCGAAAATCGTGTAGCCGGGCAGTTGCTGTTGCGCGTTCGCCTGGTCGCTTATGGCGTAGCGCTCGCCCGTGTACACGGAGGCGAGACTGAAATCCCAGTTGGAGACGGCGTAGGAAAACTTTACCGATGCCTTGTTTTCGGGCACGAGGGGTATGCGGTTGCCCCCGAACTCCCCTCCGTCGAAAAGGGCCTCCGTGTACGAGTAGGTCAGGTTAAGCGTCAGACCGGTGGTGAGATTGAAGAAAAGGCTCGTTTCCACGCCTTGCCGGTTCGTCTTGTCGTAGTTCTCGTTTGCCTGGTCAAGGGGGTTGAAGTAAATCTCGTCCCTGTTCCGGCTCTGAAAGTAGGTAAGACTACCCGCAACCCCGTGCCACGGGTCCGAGCGGATGCCGAAGTCGAACTCTCGGGTGGTCTGGGGTTTGAGCGCGGTGTTGAGCGTGGTCGGCACGTATATGCCGGGCGCCGGAGAGTACCCGTAGACGACGAATTCATCGGTCGCCGGGAATCGGAAACCCTCGCTGTAGGAGGCAAAGACGTTCGCCTTTTTCAGTATGGCATAGTTGGCGGACAGGCGGTAGGCGTCCCTTACGTAATTGGATGTGCCGGTGTCGCTGACGGCCGGGTTCACGAAGTCCTTGTAGTCGACGTCGAAGCTCGACTTCTGTCGCCTGTAGCCTGCTTCCAGAGCGAGGTCCTGAAAGGGGAATATCTTCTCATCCGCATAGCCCGCGAAGTCCCTCTTGTTGATGTCGCTCGTAGTCTGGGTCGGACCCGGAAGCAGCCCCGAGGAGCTCACCGTCGTAGGGTATCTGTCGTAGTCCGTGCCGATGACGAAAACGTTCTTGAGGCCTGCGATCGGGGTTGAGACCTCCATTTTCGGGGTGAAGGCATAGGTCTGGAGCTCGCTCTTGGAGTCATAATAGCTGCCGAAGCCGTAGTCGTAAAAGGAACCGGTATGGCGGTCCCTGTATGACGCCCCGAGGGAGAGGACGACGTCTTCACGGAGCGCGATTTCGGGCACGAGGTCGAAAAAGTTGTCGTTCGTCGAGGCGGTGTCGTTGGGATGAGTGGAATCCTTCGGATCGACCATCCCGGCGCGCAGATCGCCCCAGTAGAGTGAGCCCGGCTGGCCGTAGGTATCGTCATGCAGGCCCGTGCTCAGCTTCACTTTAAGATGGTCACCCAGGTCGAAGCCGAAATTGCCCAGCAAGTCCTTCGAGTGGAGCGCGTTATTGTGCCTGTAACCGTCGGTATCGAGGTCCGAGCCGAAGACCATGTAGGAGAACCTGCCCTGACTGCCGGAAACGAGCGCCTCAGGTTTGAAGAAGTTGTAGCCGCCGGTCGTCATGGTCACTGATCCCTTGGGCGCGCCTTCTCCGGCCTTGAGAATTATGTTTACTGCGCCCGCAGCCGCGTTGTCACCGTAAAGGACGCTCGCCGGGCCCCGGTACACTTCGACTCGCTCGATCGCATCCACGGGTATCTGCGCAAGATCGGCTCCCGAGAGGTCGATGGAGTTGATGCGCCTGCCGTTGACAAGGAAGAGGACGTTTTGAGGGGCAGCCTCTCCGTAGCCCCGAATGTCGATATTTGCGGTTTTGGAGTTGCCGAGCAGGTTCTGGGTAAAGACGCCCGGCTCCCGGTCGAACACGTCGACGAGGGTCTGGGCGCCCATGTCCTTGATCTCTTCGGCCGTAATAACGGTTACATTAGTGGGCGCTTCAGCGAGCGGGCTTTCGATCCGCGACGCGGTCACGACAACTTCCTGGAGGGAGTAAGGCTCGTCGGCCAGAGCCGGCCCCGCTGAGCAGCAGGCGAGCACGAGCATTGTTGCTATTGCGGCAGGCCGTATTCCCGACCATAAACGATCTCTATTTATTAAGCTATTGAAATGATTCCACATGAGTTGGTTCCTTTCCGCTAATCAACAAATTGCGGGCCTCGTCCCGCCACAAGAATCGCCTTCAGTGGCACGAGACCGATTGCTTGTTCCAGTGATGAAAGAAGATTGGTTCAGGAAGAATTGGATTTCATACGCACCCCCTTATGCCGCGTAAGGTAGCGTCGTCATGATTTAACCCAAGGTTTCCTGGCTCAGGGTACTACCGGTACGCCTTCCCGTCCGTTGCAGGACAGTGACTGGTCACATGGACCCGTACCGGCCTTTCCACCCATCACAGTTGCGGGTCAGCGGCAGATTTTCACTGCGCTTCCCTTGCAGGTTAAAACTGTAGGCCGCATCTTTTTTGTACCATGTCAGACCGGTAATTGCAAAAGTTTTCTGCACGCTTGTCGCCCACATAGAAAAGTCCCGGCGTCGCGTATGAGTAGCCGCCGAACCGGCGAATTTGTGACGCCGGGACTTTCGCGGAGCCTTTCTCGTGACGCTTCGCCTGGTTGTGTATTGCCTGATCCGCCAGCAATAGGACAGCCATGTCCGCTATACCAGCCCCTTATCTACCTTCCACAGATACCCTTGCATTATCTGGAGGGAAAGAACTCTGCCTTTCCGCAGGCGGCGAAGATGCCGCCCCTGTGCGCTTCCAAGAAATCACGTTCCCGCGGAATTTTCTTTTCCACTTGACTCTATGGTGCTCAGGTGTGATATAAGAACATAGCAACAGTCTTCCAAAGTATGGGAGGCAGGCCCCGCAGGGGTCGCCGTAGTCGATACACTTTTGAACCGGCCACGAAGGCTTTTCCGCCATCCAGGAGATGGTCTTCGTGGCCGGTTCTTGTTTTTGATAAAGAAGACACCATTCATGACTGAATCACGGAAGTAGAATCGGTAGAGAGACGATGGAGAGAAGGAGGTGAGAGCAGGCCCGCGAGAGCAGGCGAGACCTTGGCGGGGACGCCTTGCCACTCGGACGTGAAAATCGGACGAACCCCCACCTCCTAGTAGATTTTACCATGAAAGGGGGTGAGAACGGAAAGAGAGGACGGTATGGTAGGGAAAGTGGCGTTGCTCATTGTTCTATTGCTTTTTTCAGGGACGGCTCGGGCCCAGGAGAAAACACCGGCGGACGCGGCGTCGCAGTCGGCGCAGCAGCAGATCGCTGCCCCCGGCGAAGCCGCAGAGCCCTCATCGCCGGCCACGACCGAAACAAAAGGGGGTATTCAGAAGTTGCCCGAAGTTGTAGTGGAAGAACGCAGCGACAGTATGATCGGGATAGCCGATACTTCGACACAAGGGGCCATAGGGGCCCTGGAGCTTTCAGAACGCCCGATCAGCCGTCCCGGCGAGGTGCTCGAAGCGATGCCCGGAACGATTGTCACCCAGCACAGCGGCGATGGCAAGGCAAACCAGTATTTTCTTAGAGGGTTTAACCTCGATCACGGTACGGACATGGCCGGCTTCTTTAACGGCATTCCCCTCAACCTGCCTTCGAACGCTCACGGCGAGGGCTACACAGATCTCAATTTTCTCATTCCCGAACTGATTCAGAAGATAGACTATGGAAAGGGGCCATATTACGCCGACGTCGGCGACTTTGGATCGGCGGGCTGGGAAAATATCCAATATTTTCATATTCTTCCCGAAAATATTGCGAAGGTCGAGTTCGGTAGCTGGAACTATGAGCGCACCCTGTTTGCCGGCTCGACCAAGGTCGGACAGGACAATCTCCTGGGCGCCATGGAACTGGTGCACACCGACGGTCCCTGGGACGTGGCCGAAAATTTGGTAAAATTCAACGGATATGGCAGCTACAGTCATGGAGACGCAAGTCAGGGCTGGAGCGCGTCCGCATTGGGGTATCACGGGACGTGGAAGGCAACCAACCAGATCCCTGATCTGGCCGTCCAGGAGGGGCTCATCAACCGATTCGGCAGCCTGAGCCCGACTGACGGGGGATTAACGGATCGCTACCTTCTGTCGGGCGAGTTTCATCAGGCCGATGACCATTCGTCTACCAAGGTCATGGCGTACGCTTATTACTACAAAATGGGACTCTGGAATAACTTTGATTTCTACCTTGACGAACTGCCCAACATACCCGGCACCAATGAAAGCTATTCCGCACAATATGGAGACCAGTTCGAGCAAAGGGACACGAGGTGGGTGCAGGGGCTGAGGGCAACTCAGACGTACTTTGGTCAATTCCGCGGCATGCAAACGGAAACCACCTTCGGACTCGACTTTCGAAACGACATAATCCACGATATCCTGGATCGAACGTACGACCGCCATGTCTTTCTCGTAGTCCGCGACGATAATATCGTAGAAACGGACCTGGCTCCCTATATTGAAAATAAGATGCAATGGCTGCCGTGGTTTCGCACCGTCGGGGGCTTTCGGTTCGATCTCATGAATATGAACAACACGAACAATTACACCTATGCCACGGGCGGCCCCCAACGTGCCGACACCGGAAACCTGTTCAGGGCCATTCCTGAGCCCAAGTTCTCTTTGATCTTCGGCCCGTGGGCCAAAACCGAATTTTATCTGAATGGAGGCATGGGCTACCACACCGACGACGCGCGGGGCGCCACTACTCATTTAGATCCGTTAACCGGCACCACGACCAATTATTTTGGTAACCCGGTTTCACCGGTGTTGGCAATAGCGCACTCGTACGGCGCGGAGGTTGGCGTCCGCAGTTCAGCCATCCCGAATGTGCAAAGCTCGCTGACGTTCTGGGCGCTGAGACTGCAATCGGAAGAGGTCTTCGACGGGGATCAGGGTACGGACGTTCCCAGTCCTTACCCCGATATCCGGGCGGGAGTCGAATTTGCAAACTACTGGACGCCGACCAAATGGCTGACGATTGACGCAGATTTTGCCGATTCGGAGGCGCATTTTGTCAACCAGCCTCGTTACGCCGCCCTTGTTTTGCAGCAAAGCGGCTCCACAGGAGCATACGTCCCCGAAGCAGCCGGACTGATCGTCTCATCAGGCATATGGGTCCACGATCTGTACAACTGGAGCACCGGCCTGCGATGGAGATATTTCGGGCCGCGCTATCTGACTCAGGACGGCTCCGTGAAATCCCCCACCACCAGCCTGCTCTATTACAACCTCGGCTATAAATTCAACGAACACTGGTCGGTCGAGGGAGATATCTTTAACCTCCTCAATGCAAGAGCCGATGATATAACCTATAATTATATGTTTCAGCTCACACCCACACCGGCGGGGGGTTCGCCTGTAACCGGTAATGTGTTCCACCCGGCTGAACCGCGTACTTTTCGAATTGCGGTGACCTATAAATTTTAGGGGGATGTGATGCGGGCCTCACCAGGATATTCTGCCGGGAGAACTCTTTCACGGGAGGGGAAACCGTTCCCCTCCACAACAATCTATTCACGATAGAGAGGATTTTACAATGCAACAGATACACATGGCTTTGGAGGCGCTCAGATTCGGCGGCGCCATGGTCTATCCGCTCCTGCTTCTTGCGGTCCTGGCAGTCGTGGTCATACTCGATAAGGCGTTCGTCTATTGGCAGTTCGTGCGTCTGCCGCAGCCGTTGCTCGAGCTCGTCGAAACCTACGATTTTTCATGGTCGGAGTTGGACCGCCAATTGTCGGGCCTCGACCCCCGTAACTATTTCCAGCGCTTCTTCCGGGTAACTATGAACAACCGCACGAAACCGGTCTGGTGGTTGGAGTCGCGCGCGAGTGATGAAGCCCAGTTGATCGAGGATGCGCTGAGCCGGGGGTTGTGGGTGCTTGAAACCGTCGTCACGGCTGCCCCCCTTTTAGGGCTGCTCGGCACGATCGCCGGGATGATGAGTGCCTTCAACCTCATCGGCACGAGCGGCCTGGTGGACCCCACGGGGGTGACCGGAGGAGTGGCTCAGGCGCTGATCGCAACCGCCTTGGGCCTCCTCATCGCCATTGTCGCCCTGTTCGCGTTCAATTTCTTTTCACGCCGGCAGTCGCAGACCCTCGATAAAATGGAGCGACTGGGGACGCGGCTCGTGGACCACATCCGCATGGCCGAAGATGGACAGGAGCGCTCCCATGAAACTGCGTAAATCCCGCCGGCACCGCCGCGGCCGAATCGAAATCATCCCTATGATCGACGTGATGTTCTTTCTCCTCGCCACGTTTATGCTCGCATCGCTGTCCATGCAGCACCTGCATTCTTTGGCGGTCAATCTCCCTCAGGGGAGCGCCGCATCCATGCAGCCCAAGGCCCCGGTGACCCTCACCGTTACCAGGGACAGCCGCATCCTCCTGGACAGCACCCCGGTAACCCTGGAAACGCTGAGGGCGACCTTGAAGTCGATGCTCAAAGGGCCGGACTCTAGTGTCATTGTGGCATCGGACAGCGCGGCATCCTACGGCGTCACCGTCCAGGCGATGATGGAGGCCCGTAATGCGGGCGCGCAGCATTTTCTGATAGCCGTCAAGCATGTTAAGTGAGACTGCCTCGATGAAGACACTCTCCGATGTGGAAAGCCCCTGGCAGCGCCTTCCGTGGACGCTGCCGACTGCCTTGCTGATTCTGGCGGTGGCTGTATGGGGGCTCGCCTCTTTCATGGAAAGGCCCGGCCACAGGCAGCAGGGTGCGCCTCCCATCGACGCGCAGTTTGTCGAGCTGCCGGCCCCGACCGCTTCACATACCATCCAGCCGGAGCGGCCCGTCGCAGTGCCTAAGCCCAAACCCCTTACACGGATGAGGCAAGAACAGGCCCCCGAGCCTGTCAAAGCGGCTGAGCAGCCCGCGGCGCCGGCGCCTGCCCGCGAAATCTCCCTCCCGGAAGCCTCCCCCGCATCCGGCGCCGGGACGGGACCCTCTCTTCCGGCCGCCAACCCTTCCGTTCCAGGCGGCACAGGAAGCCCCTTCGGACCCCGGGCAGTCTCCCGCGCCCCTTCCGCTGCCGGAAGCCCAGCTGGTGTACAGACGACTCCGCCCGGCTTCGGCGCGGCCTACCTGAACAACCCCAAACCAGCCTATCCCGCCCTGGCAAGAAAAATGGGGATCGAGGGCAGGGTGACGCTGAAGGTCTTCGTCAGCAAAGAGGGAAAACCCCTTCACCTGGAAGTAGCCGAGTCCTCCGGTCACGATCTCCTCGACAAGGCAGCCTTCGACGCCGTCAAGGACTGGCGCTTCGTCCCCGCCCGAAAGGGGGACGCATCCTACGACGAGTGGGTGCAGGTGCCCATAGTGTTCAAGCTCAATAAATAGCGTGGAGGCTGCGCGAGCGTGGCTTGCGAAAGTTATTGGCTGAATAGCCTGACGTCGGAGGGGGCCGTTGTCATTTTTTGCCTGGCGAACCCCCGCGGTTGCAAGCATTGCCAATTGTAACGTTCGCTTTGAGCGTGGTCGAGCAAAATCTAGGCTTTCAGGAAGCTAGGGGGTGAGGTCTACTTGACGCAAATCATCAAACCGTAACCGCCACGGCTATCTGTTACCGTTACGACGAGCATCGTTTTGTCGGTAGACAAGACACCGTGAAAGCTGACATTGTCGCTTGTAGTGACCGTTCCGTCGCTGGCAATGCTCGCAGTGCCTAAAGACGCGTGCGCAAACGATGGCACGGTCCCATCACTCAGGAGCCCGGACCCTACGGTTATGTTGCCGCTGCTGTCCATGACCAGGATTGCACGCTCCCAGCCCTGGTATGAGCAGGTGCCGGTGATGTTAAGCCCGAACATCCTCCAGTCTCCGGCAAGATCGGCAAGCGTATAGTTGCTTCCCCTCTTTACTCCGATTCTGATACCGTGTCCTGATACTCCGCTGCCCGAGATATCCATCGTGCCGATCAAGGCGTTCTTGCTGCCATTCAAAGCTCCCATGTATGTTGATGTTCTGCTTGAGACAAAATACCCGTTGGAAACGCTGTACGTCTCTGTCGACGGAACGGTAGTGCCGCCCGTGCTCGATAGCAAGGCCGTATAGGTTGCAACGCCGTTATTGAATGTGAGATCCGAATGAATCCATCCGCCGGAGCTGCCTGCGGCAAATACATGGTTGCTCCATGAGCCCGTCAGGTCGGAAGCCGAAAAGCTCGTTTGTTTGACGTAGAGGCCCAGGGCGGGGCCCGACACCCCGCCTGTCGTCGTCGGACCCGAGTCGGGGGCAAAGGTTACCGTGAAGGGCCAGACGTCTTTTACCCGGTTGAACGCTCCGACGGTGGAGCCGTCCCCCACGGTCCCGCTCGGGTCCACAAAATAGGTGGGACGGCCCGCAGCCGGGCTATACGTCTTGGGTGTGCTGTCCGTTGCCTGTCCGCCGGAGAAAGCGCCGTTTGAGTCAAACGACATGAGCCCATACTCCCACCCCTGCACGTCGCCCGTAAACTGGTTCACCGCGACGCCGAAAAAATACCATGCCCCCGTCAGGTTTGCCTGTATGCTTGCGGAGCTTGAGAGCGACGCCGGATAGGAGTGGATGATGTCCCCACCCGTCGCTCCAAGGTTCAGCGGATTGTTCGCCGGAATCGCGACCCCCGACAACGTATCGACGAAGCCCAGGTTTATGGTCGTGTCCGACCCTAAAGTGAACCTGTTGGTTGTCATTGAGCTGGAGTCGAAGAGGGGAGAGATCCTCTGGTCCGCGGTCTCTTCGTTTTCGATGAGATATAGCTGGTAAGTACCGGCGGGAAAGCTGAGGGTGAACGTCTTGGGGCTTCCCGAAGCCTACGGGGTCAGGTCTTTCATTGCCGAAGCCTACGGGGTCAGGTCTTTCATTGCGAAGCCTACGGGGTCAGGTCTTTCATTGTAGCATTCTCCGTTCTTCATCCCTAACGATCCGGCTAATCGTCGTATAGTGCAGGCCAAGGTTTGTACCGATCTGCTGAAGCGTGTAATGGTAAGTGACGTGGGCGGTGTAAATGGCCTTGTTCCGCGCCTCTTTTGAGGACGCAGCCGCAAAGAGGTGAGAAAGGTCGGGCTTGGCAGCCTCCCGTTGGCGTCGCGGAATTTCGCGATTGTCGTTGCGGAGCAGCCGCTTCATCTCTTCCACGAAGTACTCGTCGCCGAGGTAGATCTGCCCCTTCAGCTCAGCCCACAGAGAGGTTCCCGAAATGCCTTCTGCGACAAACTTCCGGTAGAGTTCGCATGCCCTCTTTCGTATCGTGCTGAACTGGGCAAGAATCGAACCTGTCGTGAGAAAGGAAGGGACATCGTCGATTCCCGCCGTTGCCCGATAGCTGCTCCACTTCCAGTCTTCTACGTTCTCGGTTGCATGTGCTCTCACGGGATTAAGGGCGACGTAGCGGCAGAGTTCGAGAAAATAGGAGTCACCATCGACGATGATTGCCTTATACCTTCCTTGGAAGACATGACCTGTCATATGGTGCTTCCAGTTGTATTTCTGGGTATATATGCCGTTGAGCTGCCTCATTCCCTTTGCAAGGTTTGCTTCCCTCGTTTCGATGACGAGATGATAATGATTATCCATAAGGCAGTAGGCGTAGCAAATCCATTGAAACCGGTTCACGATGCTGGCGAGAAGCTCGGTGAAATATCTGCGGTCTTTGTCGTTTCTGAAGATCTTCTGACGGGCGTTGCCCCGGGAGGTGAGGTGATACAGGGCGCCGGGGTATTCGATGCGGAGGGGACGTGCCATAAAGGGAAATATATCACCTATGAAGAGGAAATGCTACAATGAAAGACCTGACCCCATGGCATTCCTAAATGATTAGTAACAGTTTAGTCCTTCCCGACATATTTTTTATCTAAAATACGTAAGAAATCGATAAAAGTGTTGCCTTATCGGGCTATTTTTGTGGTAATATATAAGAGTATAAATACTCTTTGGAGGTTACCATGCAACGAGTCGACATCCTTAAGAAGCAGCGGGAGAGGCTCAAGGAAGATATCGGGGCGTACCTCGATTCCTTCCTTATCGGGACGGTCGCCAAGTCCCCTTCCATGACCGGCCATGGTCTTACCACGAAGGTGAAGGGGAAGACAGTATCCCTGTATGTGAGAAAAGGGATCGTGAGGGAGGTAGAGGAGATGACCACGCGGTACAAGCGAATGTGGCTTCTTCTGCAGAAGCTCTCGAAGATCAACTGGGAGATTCTCAAAGCGGAGAGCGACTAGGTGACTCGTGGCGCGTATCCGCCCTATGGCTTCACCTGTCCTTACACGGATCACTGCCCTCATCTGGACGGGCTGTCCACGACATGGGTGTTCGAAGAGTACCAACGGGGCGAGGAGGTGTATCAGGAGCATCTTCGCATCATCGATGTGCTGAACGACAGGTTGAACGAAGCTCTGAAACAGGTCCGGATACTGGAGAAGGAGAATGGGGAATTGAAAGCGAAGAATACCGCGTTGCATCGCCGACAATTCAAAGCGAACAAAGCGATGCATTCAGAAAGCGGCAGCCCTGCCGGTACAAGGAAGAAACGAGGCGCTCCGGTGGGTCACCCGGGGTGGTCGAGGGCTACGCCGCACCGTGCGGATAGGACCGTGCACGTTCCCGCCCCTTCGATATGCCCCCATTGCGGATCCGACAATCTTATACCCTCACAGGAGGTCAGCGAGCACCTCCAGGAAGACATCGTCCTTCGTCCGCGCACGGTTGTTACCAGGTATGTGCACGGGGAGGCGTACTGCGGCCACTGTCGCCGGTCTGTGGTACAAAGGGGAGAGGATGAGCTTCTTAACGCTTCTATCGGGCCGATTGCCAAATCAACCGCTATTTACTTACGGTATCGGATAGGCATGCCCTATCGCAAGGTGCAGGAGGTATTCAAAGACCTCTTCGGTCTGCACTTCGTTGCCGCCTCCGCGGTGGGGTTCGACCGGCAGGCGGCAACGAAGGGGACGGCGATTTACGAAGACCTGAGGGAGAAGATCAAGGCATCGGCCGTCATCCATGCCGATGAAACCTCCTGGCGGAATGACGGCCTCGGCCATTATGCGTGGTATGCGGGGAATCCCGATCTGGCGTTTTTCCATCTCGACCGGCACCGCTCCACCGACGTGGCTCGATCCATCCTGGGGTCGAGATTCGAGGGCATCCTGGTCACGGATCGCTATGCCGCGTATAACGGCGCGAATGCACAGGCACGGCAGGTCTGCCTGGCGCACCTTATCAGACAGGCACAAGAAACCACCAGGGAACTCGTCCTGATCGAAGACCGTGACAAAAAGGCGGAAGCCTTTTGCGCGGACATCGCCTCGTTCTTCTCAAAAGCCTGCAGAATAGGTCAGGAGTTCCGTGCCGGTGACCTCTCCTGGAATCAGGCGTCCCACGTGGAAAAAGGACTCGAAAGAGAACTGAGAAAGCTTTGCGCCCCCGCGCTCACCTATAAGCCCGCAGAAGCCCTCCGGGCCTCCCTCATGGGGAAAGACCACACGCACCTGTTCACCTTCCTCCGCTATCCCGGCGTGCAGCCGACCAACAATCAGGCGGAGCAGTCCCTTCGCTTTCTAGTGATCTTCCGCAAGATAATGTTCGGTACTCGATCCATAAGCGGATTAAGAACACATAGCGTCCTGCCCAGCCTCATCCTCACCGCATGCCGGCAGGGACAAAACCCCCGTGCGTTCCTCCACACCCTTCTCACTGCCGATACTGCGACGGCCCAAGCAGCTCTGTATCACAACTCAAGCTGAGGGGTCGGGCGAGCACAGGGACTAAACTGTTACGAACAGATCGGGAGGATTTCGCATCAGAACAGGTGGCCCATGAGGACTCGAGACGCGTGCGCAATGAGGGAGATACTTTTGTCTCTATGCCGAACAGATTCATCTGGGAGGTGTTTTCTTATGCATGTACCATTATGCAATTGTACTTAATTCTCGAATTGTACGTGCTTACCCGAGGAGAGTGAAATCTTCAACGATTATCAACATTTCACACCCGCGAACTGCTTCCTGAAAGGTAGTTTTTCAAGATTTCTCTTGCAGTCCAAAAATACGAATGATATTCCTTGAACAGGTCAAATCAGATACCGACGGGGAATAATGCTACAATGAAAGACCTGACCCCACAAGCTTTTCCTAACAGCCCGCGGCTCCGGCCTTCATAGGATGCACACACCAGCACCAATTGAATAAGAGCGGCGTCCCTGGAGGCCGCCAAAGGCAACGTGGGCTATTTCCCTCATTTGGAGGGGAGAGGGCAGGGTGAGGGTGGCCATTCGGCCTTTTGTCTTTAACTTTCGCGATTCGAGTTTCGCGTTATTATCTTTCCCCTTTCCCCTTCCAAATGCGTTCGCCGTGTCTCTCACCCTCTCAGAGGACGGGTGCCTTAACCCAAGGGCTAAAAATCTGCGCCCCTCGACTCCGCGGGCCACGCGGGTAATCCGCCCGGCTGGGGGGAACTTGACAACACGTCCCTTTAATAGTACTGTTACAAGTAGCATGGGAGGTACAATTAATGCCGAAGACTCCGAAGATTATGCCTATTTCCGATCTCAGACAAAACGCGAGCGATGTTGTCAAAAAGGTATCGTTATCCGGAGAGCCTGTCTTTATTACCCAGCGCGGACGGGCGGCTGCAGTCATGGTCAGCATGCAGGTTTATGAAGAGTCCCAGCACGAGCTCGAAATCTTACGGCTGCTCGCGCGCGGTGAGAAAGAAATAGAGGCAGGTGTCGGCTATGAACTTGATGAAGTCCTGAAAGAGGCAGACCGCTTTCTTGAGGTTTCAAAAGCTTGAGAGTCCTCTTTACCCCTACAGGCCGCCGGCAGTTTCTGGAAGGACTGGCTTATATTCACCGAGATAATCCCACTGCCGCAAAAGGATTTCGCGGGAAGGCCGAAAAAGCACTTTTACGCTTGAAAGAGTTCCCGGAATCCGGGAGACTGGTTCCCGAGTTCTCTGACCTGCCCTTTCGCGAGGTGATCGTCAGACCATATCGGTTCTTCTACAGAGTCAAGGATCAAACTGTGTGGATTGTTGCGGTCTGGCATAGCGCCCAACTACCTCAAGAGCCCGATCAGTAATCGATGAAACGCGTCAGGGTGCAGGTTCCGGGGTCTCCTTCCTGAACTCGATAACCATTGAGTTTCTCTTGCATTCTTCGAATACGAGTGGTAAGTGGTAAATGGTTAGGCAGGGAGTCAACAGCTCAGCAAGTGAGTCCAGTGATGTCCCTATGGCCCATACAATTATCGACAAAGACCCGTTCTGCCGATAGGTGGCTGCGAAGACGAGCGCACGGAGGACTGAGACCCATGGCCGACATAAATCTCACGCAAGCTGAAGCCAACGCCCTCATCGCGATGGAGAAGCATCGGATCAATGATGACGGTTGGGACTATCCTGTTGCGGGCGAATCAATCAGTGTTCCTCTTATTTCTGCGGATAAACGAGAGAACTTCGTTCTCGACGTATACAGGGGAAGGATCGACCTGCTGAAGGGTACGTACCAGCACCGCTCCCGGCAAGTTGTCATCTTGGTACGGCTTGACTTCGGTGGGCAGCCCCACAGGAACCCGGATGATAGTCACGTCCCGTCGCCCCACCTACATGTTTATCGAGAAGGCTTCGGCGATAGGTGGGCCGTTCCGATCCCCGAGGACAAGTTTCCAAATGCTGGGGATTTATGGGCTACGCTGGAACATTTCATGTTATTCTGTAACATCACTCGGCCACCACTCATTCAGAGAGGATTGTTCGCATGATCGAAGAAATCCAGAAGCTCCTTGACACCTATCTGGCTTGGCTAAGAGACAAGACTAAGCTCAGACAGGTTGGCGATTGGGCCGAGATCACAACCCCTTATCTTGATCGGCACAACGACTATCTCCAAATTTATGCCGGCCGGAAGAACGGCGGGTTTGTCCTCACGGATGACGGATACGTCATTGGAGACCTGAAACGGTCAGGCTGCGAACTGGAAAGCAAGAAGCGCAGAGACCTTCTGATCCAGACGTTGAACGGCTTCGGCGTTAAGCTGGAAAACGATTCCTTACAGGTTCAGGCTTCGCCCGACAATTTCGCTCTCAGAAAACACAACCTTGTACAGGCCATGCTGGCGATAAATGATCTGTTCTACCTTGCCACTCCGATTGTTGCCAGCCTCTTTCTTGAAGATGTCACGCTGTGGCTCGACGCAAATGATGTCCGGTACACCCCCAAGGTGAAGTTCGCGGGCAAGAGTGGATATGACCATCTCTTCGATTTCGTGATTCCAGCCTCCAAACAAGAACCGGAGCGCATACTGCAAACCATGAATAGGCCGAACCGCGATACTGCTCAGGCCATCGCTTTTTCGTGGATAGATACGAAGGATGTCAGGCCGCAGAATTCGAGAGCATACGCCTTTTTGAACGACATGGACCACACCCCTTCCGCTTCTGTGATAGATGCCCTAAAGAACTACGACGTGCACCCCGTTCTGTGGAGCGAGAGACAACGGGTTCGTGAAGAACTGGCCGCATGACCGCATTTACCAAAGTATATGGGCCATGCAATCAGGGGAATAGGGGGCCAGGGAGATGGCAGCGAGAGGCTGGTCCGATAAGTGGTTGAACACGTACAGAATGGAACAACGTGTCTGCCAGCTTCGTTGTGAGGCGGAGAAAACGAAAATGTAAAGGGCGCCCAGCCTTCCGCCCTTCGCGAATAGGCAAAATAGGCAAGAAATGGTTAGGTGAGTAATCTGGAATGAAACCTGTCCTTGATTTGATAATGAGTCATTGGCTTGTGATAGCTGTCGGTATGAGTCTCTTTTGGGGAATCAGAGGAGCGTATCTTGAGTATGTCGACAGAACGGACGATTTCATTTTAAGAGTGGACAAGCCCCATAGGCTGCATAGCCTATTGAATTTCGCAACATTCCAATTCATCTTCAGTTTTGTTGGCTCTTTTGCGGGATGGTGCTGTCTATATATTCTGATTTTGAGGGTGCAGCCAAATCTATTAAGGAACTTGGATTCGAGTGACTTCGTGCTTTTTCTACTCTCATTTCTCGGAATAGCAGGTATTTTATCTCAGGCTATTTACGGATTGATAAAGTCTTTAGGAAAGATTGCCGCGATCGGAATAGATAAACTTGTGAAGTAAGGAAGTTCTCGTAAAGAACCCCTCCAGGGCGAGGGAAAAAGAGCAACACACATTCGGTCGGTTTTGGCGGCCTCTCGGGCCGCCGCTCTTGTTCAATTGTGCTGGTGTGTGAATCCTATGAAGGCCGGAGCCGCGCTCTCTTTAATGATACGGCTCCGCGTGTTACCGACCGGCCACACCTCGTGCCCTCTCTCGCCTTTGTGCTTCTCCTACACCTTCACTAAGGTATATGCCCTCTCACCCATCCCCATCTTCTGGGCATGCTCGAGCTGAATCGTCCAATCTATTCTCGGAAATACCGCCCGGAACTTGTCCTCGCCTGCCTTGAGGCGCTCTTTGATCACGCACCCGGGCATGGACTCCTCGCCATTTACCAGGTCGCATGACGCTGCGTCTATGGCCACGGGGTCTCTGGACGCAAGGATGCCTATGTCCTTCACGATGGGCATATCGTTGTGGGGATAACAGTCGCAGGTGGGGCTTATCTGCATGAGGAAATTGAGAAAGACCGCCTTCCCCTTCTTGGCCTCCAGCGCCCCCAGTGCATGCTCCACCATCTTCTTCTGGAACCGGTCGGATGCTTCGTTCCACTGAGCTTCTATGGCCCCTTCCCGGCAGACGACGATGCACTCCCCGCAGCCTATGCACTGTTTTACCCTAATCACGGCCTTCTTTTCGGCCAGCACGATGGCCTTTGCCGGGCATAGTCCGACGCAGTTCCCGCACCCCTTGCATTGGTCCACGTTTATTTTCGGCCCTACGCTCGAATGCATGGAGAGCTTTCCTTCCCTGGTGGCGCAGCCCATGCCCATGTTCTTCAGGGCGCCGCCGAATCCGGACAGCTCGTGGCCCTTGAAATGGGTCACCACGACGAGGCTGTCGGCGTCGACGATCTCTTTGGCGATGCTCACTTCATTGAGTATCTCGCCCGCAATTGGCACCTTGACTCCGCTTGAGCCCCTGAGGCCGTCCGCAATAATGATGGGGCAGCCTACCACCGCATAATCGAAGCCGTTTCTGATGGCCGTGTTGACATGGGAGACGCCGTCGCTTCGCCCCCCCGTGTAGAGGGTATTCGTGTCGGTGAGAAAGGGCCGCCCCCCTGCGCCGACAATCCCGTCCACGATGGTTCGCAGGAAAACGGGCCTGAGATAGGCGCAGTTGCCGATCTCTCCGAAATGGAGCTTGACGGCCACCATGTCGTTCTTCTTTATACGCCTCTCCAACTTGGCCCTGCCAGCAGCTCGCTGATCTTGTCGAGGAGGTTCCTTTTGGGCCTCGTACGGAGGTCCGTGAAATAGACCGTCGACATTTGATCTCCTTTTTGGTTTAATTGTGGCCCGAAATTGTGTTAGAAGTATACCTTAGTTTCCCTGCAATAAAAAGGAGGACCAATGCCAGAAATGTCGGAATTGCACGAAATGATCAAGAAGATAGCTGAGAAGACGGCTCGCGAAAAACTCGCCCCCAGGGCGAAGGAGATAGATGCTACGGGCGAATTCCCCTGGGACGTAGTGGATGCCTGCCGGAACCAGGGCTTCCTCTACCTGATGTTGCCTGAGGAGTTTGGGGGCATGGGCGGCGATATCACGACCCTGTGCGTCGTTATCGAGGAGCTCGCGAAAGTTTCGGGGACATCGTCCCTGATCTGCCTCGCCCATAACGTCGGCCTTATGCCGGTGATGGTCGCCGGGAACCCCGAGCAGAAGAAATACATCTACGGCAAGGTCACCGAGGCAGACAAGAATTGCCTCGCCGCTTTTTGCCTCACCGAGCCGGAGGCGGGCTCGGATCCCGCGCGTATGACGACCACTTTCACCAAAGAGGGCGACTGCTATTACCTGAACGGAAAAAAATCGATGATCACCAACGGCGCGAGCGCCCAGTTCTACTCCGTCTTCGCGACGAGCGACCCCTCGTTGAAACATAGAGGCATCACCGCTTTCTATCTGGAGAAGGACTACCCCGGTGTGGTCATAGGCAAGAACGAGGAGAAGATGGGCATGATCGGCTCGGACCTGACGGAGATCACCTTCGACAACGTGAAGCTCACGAAGGACAACCTCCTCGGGGAAGAAGGCAAGGGCTGGACAATCGCCATGGCGACCCTCAACCTCTCGCGGCCGGCAGTCGGCGCCCAGGCCCTCGGCATCTCCCAGGGGGCCTTCGACTTTGCCGTGGAATACGCCTGGAACAGGGTCCAGTTCGGCCAGAAGCTCTGCGACCACGAAGGCATCCAGCTCATGATAGGCGAGATGGCGATCGAGGTCGAGGCGTCCCGGGCCCTCGTCTATGAGGCTGCCCGCCTTCTCGATGCAACGAAGGTACACGAAAGGGACCAGATGCGCGCCATAGCGGCAGACAGGGCCTCGGCCATCGCCAAGGTCTATTCGGCGAACTCCGCCATGAAGGTAACAACCGATGCAGTCCAGATACTGGGCAGCTACGGGTACACGAAGGACTATCCCCTGGAGCGGATGATGCGCGATGCCAAGGCGACCCAGATCTACGAAGGGGCCAACCAGATCGCGAGCATGCTCATCGCCAAGTCGTATTTCAGGAAGTTCAGGATTTAGGAAAGGAAAAACGCGCCTTTAAGAATAGGTCGTATAAGTCGTATAAGACTATTAATGAACCGCCCCAATCGTCACTTTTTTGCGAAGCTCTAAGGCAGAAGAGAAGGGCGGGGATGATGGCTTCTTCCCCGCCCCTTTGATAACTAAGCGATATTGTATTTTTTCTTGATGAACTCCATACCGGTCATCGGATAGAGGGCATAGATGAGGATATCTTCCATCTTGTCCGATATGCCTTTCAAGGCCTCCCGTGCCTTGGGAAGCTCGGCGGCGATCACGTCTCCCGGCCGCACATCGATGGGTGTTTCGCCCTCTCGTAGCCTTTCAGGGCCTTCTTCCTGATCTCCTCGTTCACGGGAGCGGAGGGCCGGCCGTAGAGGCCGTAAAAATAGTCTTTTACCTCTTTTGTGGTCACCTTGTACCTGCCCATGAGCACATTCATCACGGCCTGGACCCCCACTATCTGGCTCGTCGGGGTGACCAGGGGAGGGAAGCCCATATCTGCCCTGGTCTTCGGGATCTCCTCGTACACCTCGTTGATGCGGTGGACCGCCTTTGCCTGTTTCAACTGGCTCACGAGGTTGCTTATCATGCCGCCCGGTATCTGGTGCATGAGCACGCCGATGTCGATGACGGAGAACTTCGTCGTGTCAGAGAACTGAATATACTTTTCCACGATGCTTTCGAGGTACTCGTTGATCTCGGGGAATTTTGTGAGGTCGAGAACCGTGTCCCTGTCCGTGCCGAGAGAGTGACGATGAACGGCTCTGCGGCGGGGTGAGAGCTTCGAGGGGAAAAGGCGCGACGCACGTGTTGATGCCGTCCGCACCTGCTTCGATGGCCTTGAGACACGCCATGGAAGCCATACCGCTCGTGTAGTGGGTATGAAGGTGGACGGGGATTTCTTGAGCGCCTTCTTCAACGCTGAGATCAGCTCGTACGCATCGTAGGGCGAGATCGACGCCGGCCATGTCCTTGATGCAGAAAGAGTCGGCCCCCATCTCCTCCAGCTTCTTAGCCCTGGACACATAATAATCGAGCGTGAATATGGGGCCTCCCATCCTTCTTTCCGTGAGAGCATAAGAAAGGGTCCCCTGAATATGCTTGCCTGCCTTCTTGATGGCCTTGTAGGCGGTGATGAAGTTGCGCTCGTCGTTGAGCGCGTCGAAGACGC
>CAVVPU010000135.1:0-19652 GCA_963750015.1 uncultured delta proteobacterium
GCGAGAGTTCCCACGGACGATCGCCGTGTTTCGGCGTCAGATATGAAAAATCCTCAAAGAATTCCGCGTACTTGTAGGCGGCGCGCCTGCCCTGCTTGTGTAACGTCCGCACGTACACGGGATACTGCTTAACGTATACGCTGAAGGTCTTGCGATGAAATGTGTCTACCTTACCCTGGCAGACCTTTCCGTAAATGGCGTGTGCCGTCGACTTAGCCTCGTGCCTGCGGGACTTTACGTAGCCCTCGACGGCGTGTTTGAAGAAAAGATTTTTCATTGCCTGCTCGAATAACTTTTGCGGCAGACACTCTATACCCAGAACATGGCTTTCGGCTTGATATCCCTTATAAAAGGCCAGTCTATCAACGGGCGTCCCCACATCATGGAGCAGGCGGCGATATTTCTCGAGTCAGGATCCCTTGCTTATCCTCAGGGTCCGGTTCGCCCGGCGTAAAAATCAACCCGACCGTTCTCCCGCGGGGGTGAGGTAGGTAGCCGAGATTCTCATTACCATAGTCCTCAAGCGCCTTTTCCCTCGCTTTCCTCCAGTTGTAGAGCGTCTTGACGCAGTGTTTCTTGCCCTTGTAGGTCTCCGGCGACTCCACTTCCTCCTGTTTCCTCAAAGCCCGGCGCTTGGCCTTCTTTCCGGCACTGTTGAAGCGCTCAAGTGCGGCCTCTTCCCTGGCGCGATCCCCGTTGGACTCGGACTCTTCTGCGGGATCGAGAACGATCGTGCCCTCGTCGACCAGTTGCATGAACTGGTCTTCCGTGAGTACGAGGCCTTTGCGCCCCTCAGGAAGGACCTTGATCAGCCCGTTGGAATGGTCGGCCACGACGCAACGCTTTCCGTCCCACGAGAATTCAAGAAGGGGGTGGATATACATCCACAGATCCTGGCGCTGAGGCTTCTCGTCAAAAGCTCGTTCGTAGAAGTGGACAGATTCTAGATCTGGGTAGAAACGCGCCTCGTCCTGATCAACAAGAGGCTTGCCGCGCAGATTGCCGTGGATCATTCCTTTGGCGAGCACGGTCATAAGGTCGTCGTGATCGACACCCTCGGCCAGCAATTCCGTGAGGGTTCTTCCAGGCCTGGACTCTATGATCGCGCGGATCTCTTCCGCTTTTGAGTGGGAAATGTCGGCCTGGTCGTAGCCGTCTAAGTACTTGAGATTCCGGAAGAAGATCGGGTTGATGTCTCTGCTCAAGACGACCTTGTACCCACTGAATCCCAGCGCGGCCGCAGCCGCCTCCCCGGGAGGGCACCTCCAGCCTGTTTTATCCTTGAGGTACCTATTGGGCCTATTAACGGCAAGCCTCTCGAAGATCTTCCTCCGTTTTGCACTCAATCAGCCAGATTCCATCGTCGTCTATTACGAGGTAATCGGGAGTGTGCCACGGCTTCACGGTTCGCTTGCCGTCCTTCGACTTGTAAACGAGTAAGATTTTTTTCGGCTGTGCCCAGTATTCGTGGGTTTCAGGGTCATATTCGAGATGCCAGGCGAATCGCCATTCCAGGGACTGGCTCTCGCCCGGTATTCCCCTCTTCATTTTGTCGCTCTGCAGAACGCAGGCATTGCTATAGGCCGTTGACTGGACCTGCCTGAAAGGAGGCGAGGAACGGACGTCTTTCGCGTACTTCTGACCGTCAGGCGGGAGATTTTTTAGGAGCTCGTCGATTCGCTTTTTTGTCAGCATACTGCCTCGCTTTTCTGCGCTACTGCTTCCTTTGTTGTCGGGAAGGGACGCAGCATGCGGGATTTCTCCCGGACCCAGGCTTCCCGCACCTCCCGCACCATCAGTATCGTCGGGTCCGAGGCCAGGGCAGAGATACGTCTGGCGCTGGGGTAAGTGCTATCGTTGACCAATTTCCTCATGATCGCAATAACCTCCCCGATCAGGCGGTCGATACGTTGCGCGCGGGATTCTTTGAGGTGGTCCCTGTACCTCGCGGCAATGCGCCTGCAGACCTGCGGAAAATATTGCCGCAGTGTCAGTTCGCTGCATTTCAACTGTCTGGCCACCTCCCGCAGGCTGACAGGCTGGACTATCTCTATGTAGCTTTCCAAACGGCGTTGGAGGCCCTCGGGTGAAATTTTCTGCCGAGCCGGCCGGGGCCGTCTGGTTTTCGAAAACAAGGGCTTCGGCGATGGCGGGCTTCCGCAAGGGCCGCCGCGAAGACAGGCCACGAGCGGAGTTCCTGCGTAATAACATAGGAAAAGAAGATGCGGGAGCGGGATGAGGCTGGCTCCCGATTCCCAACCATGCTGGGTCCCGGCTGCGATACCGACGAGCCGCTGAAATTCGGAAAAACTATGGGCGCCACGGCAGTGCCGCGCAAAGGCTGCTATATTGGTCTTGCATAGGCCGTCTTTGGGACCGGGGTTCCACGCGATGAGCCTACCCACTTCATCCGCGCACCATGCCTCGAAGTCGGACACGGTGCCCTGCGCACCCGGTTCGGGATCAGGATCTCCCAGCCAGCCCTCGCACAGCGAGCAGTAGCCTGGGAGAGAGCGCCGGGACAGAACCTTCTGGTTCCTGCGGCAATGCGGGCAACGCGTCGTGAGGTGTATTCTATGGATGCGACAGACTCGTCACCGCCTGAATGTTCCAAGACTCTCGTTCGTAATACGGCAAACCCTCATTGCGTCTTTCATTCATACAGACTTTGCACAAAGCCCGAATGGGCCTTAAGAGACCCTGAGGGGGGAGCACCTGTGAGTATCTCGCAAGGGTAGTCAAGTGGAGGTCCCCTCTGCCAGTGAGCGCCTCGAGGGCTCGCGCGACGCGGACGGCTCGCTCGCCAACACCGCTAATCTGATAAAAATGTTCGTAAATTCCCGAGGCCCCGTTCGAGCGGTTTTTCGCCAGATAGCGGATTTCCATGAGGGGGCCTATGTAGGTCGTTAGGAAAGAATGCACGGTCATCTCGTAGGACGCGGGGATGCGCATGATGAAGCTGGGCGGGGATTCGGCGTCTGCTGTGCCCAATCCAATCGGGCCAGGGCCGGGGAAGGGCACGGGCAGGGGAGAATCAAAGGAAACGTTCAAGTCTGGGCAAATTCTTCTGTTCATATCCACGCTATGTGCTCATCGCACCTTCGTTGTTTTCAGGCAGCGAATATTCCCGCTCGTCAACCACTCGATATGTCAACGTGTCAACGAGGGCCCGTATTGCAATCTTCACTTGCCTTTCGCGACGAAGTTTCTTCATAGGTTTGTTTACAGAACCTCTAACACATGGTACCGTTTTCACGAACGGACGTTTCGCTGCGTCTGTTCATTTTCATTATTTTGTAATTGTATTTTCAAAATAGAAAATAGTCAAGCGATAATGAAAATGGAGTGGAAGTAGTACAGATATAGCTGTAAATGAATCACGAGGAGGCTGGCTCATGAAGACTACGTCCACTCTAAGAGAACGACTTTCGTACTTGATGGAAAATGAAAAGCCCATGGTCTGGGCACGGCGCATTGGAATTCCGGCCCCCACATTTTCGAGGATTTGGAATGGGAACGGACAGTTCAGAGCGTCCCAACTAATCGCTATAGTGAAAGCGACCGGAGTCAACCTGAACTGGTTACTGACAGGGGGAGGGCCCATGTTTTACTCGGAGGCGACGGCGGTTTTGGAAAGACAACTTGATACCGCAGTCACTCCTTGGGCGCTTATTCCGACGATGCAGACAAAAGTAGATCGGGAATTGAATTCGCTGCCGGACACCGCGGCGGAACTGACATTCGCATTGACAGAAGATACAATTCAGCGCCGCCCCGCGCTGCGCAATCTTTCTGTTATCAAGATGGAAGGCGACAATATGGCACCTACCTTACAAGATGGGGATATTCTCCTGGTCACCCGTGCGGTAACTTCAGCGAGCGTTGAAAGAGGGATCTATGCTATTGCTTTTGAAGGGGCGCTGATGATAAGGAGGGTTGAGAAGGTCTTTCCATCAGGGCAGTTGAGGGTCTACGGCGATAACAAAGAATGCCAGGAGTTCCTTGCGGAGCCGGGCGAGGTGGCTGTCAGCGGAAGGGTTATCCGCTACTCACGGAATCTGGCTCCAGCTGTAGGCCCTTGACCTCGTCTTCGGACCATATTTGTGGACGGCCGCTGGGGCACGCTTGTAGGCAACCGCTTCGCCGGCGCACAATGGAGAGAAGGATTTTGCACCCCTTTGAGTCGAAACTGGGACCCTAGAGAGTAGCTTTCAAGACAAAAAGACCCTTCCGTTTAAAGACTTCAACTACTCCTTGCTTCCGGCCATTCAAACCGCTCGACGAATACCGCTTGAAAGGCGCATAAACCGGACACGAGACAGTTTGTATTATTGTCCAGTGTCTTAACCCCGAGAGATGGGGGACGTCGTATATCACTTCTTCCGGTCCCCACGTCCTCACAAGTACAAGTGTCACAGCTGCGAAAGGAAGATGACCCCAAGGTAAGCGCTCTCCTTCAACTCGACGACTAAGGTCGTCGGCTGGTAGCCCTGGAGCGCGAGTTTGACGCTGTGTTTCTTACCGTTAGCTTCAAGATTGTCAAATTTGAAGTCGCCGTAATTGTCCGTCACCTGCTCGGCGATCTCAGCCCCCTCCGTGGTAAAGAGCGTTGCTACCACACCCTGGGCACATTCATCCCTCCCGTTTATGCGAATCGCAACGCTACCGCCGATGAAACATTTCGAGAAGTGACCCAAGTGGCCGTAATAGGCCCGTGGCCCTGTCCCGACCTCTGGCTGATAGGTTTCCAGTTTGTTCTTTTCGGCCAACTCCCGCATTTCCTCTCTTTCGGTATTACGAACAGTTATGGCCCCCGTCGGGCAGGACTGGGAGCATCGCGTCTGGACCCAGCCTCGATCAAGAAGATGGGCGCAAAAAGTGCATTTTTGAGGGAGTTGAAGGTCTTCGTTCCAGTTGATGGCGCCATACGGGCATGTGCCGGCGAGGTCCTTCCGCCCCTTAGCCTTGATGGGGTCGATCAGAACGACCCCGTCCGGCCTTCGAAACACCGCACCGTCCTTTGCGGCGTCGAGGCATGGAGCGTTGGCGCAGTGCATGCATGGCGTCGGCAGATATGCCACATCGATGAATGGATAGCGTCCACGCTCCTTTGCCCGGACACTAATCCAAGCCGGACTTTCGTCCGGCATAGATGCCGCATAACCAGGCCATTCGTTGCCCACATGCTCGTCCTTGCACGCGAGAAAGCAGTTCTGACAGTTCTCGCACTTCTCGACGTCGATGACGAAGTACCATTCTTTCACGTTACTGCCCTCCCGCCGACGATGCCGTGGCCCTTGCCGGCTCCTGCCACGGTTCAATCTGGACCAGACATGAATTTGCGGCAATGCTGTGTGATCGCTTTATGATCGGCCGGCTTGAGACTAGAATGTTAATGCATCCGCCGCGATCGGGGGAGTTACCCGGCTCGCCTATAGGATCATACACGGCCGAGCTGCAATAAGAGTGTACTGTTCCGGGTGCGAGTCTTTCGGTGACCTCGGCGGCGCAAATGACGGCGCCACGGTCATTGAAGACCTTCACGAGGTCGTGCTGTCCAATGCGTCTTACGGCTGCGTCCTTGGGATTGATCCGCACGATCCAGTAGTGGTATCCGCCAACGAGCACGCGATGTTGCTTGATTTCGTTGAGCCATCCTCTCTTGCCGTCGCCACTTGTGTGAAAAGTGTACCGTGGGTGAGGGGAGATGAGCTGCAGGGGGTATTTTGCATAGAGGTCGACGGTGTGGTGGCCTTCCCAGGAAGGGATGTACTTCGTCATGACCGGCCTCTCCTCGTCACTGGGGGCGAAACGTTGGAGACTGGAGCAGACGAACTCCAGCTTTCCCGACTGGGTCTGAAGGCCTTTGAAGACCTCTTCGGTGTAATCTGCGGGAAGCGGAGCGATTTCGGGCGTATCCTTCGGCCTGTCTTCCGCGAAGGCCCTGAATGAAACCGGTGAACGAAGCTCTTCTTTTGGGGCGGGAACTACGTAGTAGCCTTTCTTCAGAAACTTTTTCCAGGAGATGACTTTCGGGAGATCGCTTGAATCAAAAAGGCGCTTGCACCAGTCGTATTCAGTGCACCCCTCGGTGTACATGCTCGAGAACCCGAGCCTCGTGGCGAGGTCAGCAAAGATTTGGAAATCCGACCGTGACTCACCGAGAGGCTCGATGCACTTATGTTGCATCACGATTACCCGGTGGTTGTTCGCGGTAAAGCTATGCTGGATGTACCCACCGCAATTGCCGAACTCGCTCATGTCGAGGCGCTCGAAGCTCGTACAGGCAGGCAGAATCACATCGGCGAACTTCGCCTCGCCCTCGAACCAGATGGACTGGTTTACCACGAATTCAAGATTCTCGGACTGGTACATCTTTGCATACCGGTTCGTCTCGGACATGGTTCCGAAATGGGAGCCGCCGTATTTATAGTACATTCTGACCGGTGAATAGCCTGCCGCGGGATACTCGTATCGTTGAAACTGGGCCTCGATGGTCATGCTGTTCACCGGGTATCCTTCGGTGTGCCCCTCAAGAATGGCCTCCGGTATCCGGAGGCGCGGCACCTGCTGGAGGACCGTGTTGACCGTGGGGAGCTGGGGCATTCTCGGGTAAAGATTTACCCCGAGACCCGTGTTGTAAAGGTCTCCCGAGAGCGCTCCTTCAGTGTAGCCGGGGAAATAGAATGCTGTATCGAGGGGTGCGCCCTGGGACATGTTGCCCATGTTCACGCCCGGTTTTCCCAGCCCCTGCATGGCCATGAGGCAGACCATGGACCTAGCCCATTCGATGCCGGTCGCGTCACGGCAGGCGCTTCCGAAACCAGCGAGGCCTCCCGGGCAAAGATAGGTCTTTTTCGTCCCCCACTCACGCGCAAGAGCCCGGACGTCCCTGGCAGGGATACCGGCCTCTCCCTCCTGCCATTCGGGGGTCTTGGGCATACCGTCTTCCTCGCCGAGGATATAATCCCGCCATTGATCAAAGCCGACTGTCCTTCCGTCCACGTACTTTGTGTCGTAAAGTCCCTCGGTTATCCAGACATATGCGATGGCCAGGGCGAGGGAATTTCCTGTGGAAGGTCTGGGAGTGAACCATTTGCCGCCGAAAAGAGCGGCCGTGTGGTTGTAGTAGGGGTCGATGTGAACCATTTTGATCCCCAGTTCCTTGAGCCATTGCCGCCGTATGGTGCCTTCGTATGCAGAGTAGCTGCTCGTGGTCTCGGGATCGCTTGACCAGAAGACCACCATCTCGCATTCCTTGAGGCAATCCTCGATTGTTCCGTAGGTCTCCGGTGCCCCGAGGCGCATGGACTGGCCCCAATGGTGCATGGCTCCCCAATACCATCCCTCCCAGCTATCGGGGTTGTGGGCTTGAGCAGTCCAACCGATGCTGTTAAGAAACCTCATCCTCGCAGAAAGCCAGTAGCCCAGGTTACCCCACGAATGGTGGGAGCCACTGCCACTCAAGATCGAGCCTGGCCCATGGTCCCGCTTAACCCGCTTGATCTCACCTGCCACGATGTCGAGGGCTTCGTTCCAGCTTATCCGCTCATACCCGGATGTGCCCCTGTTCTGCGTATTTCTTTCACCCTTCGGGTCGAAATCGACGCGTTTCATCGGATGGAGAAGCCTGTCCGGTGAGTAAACCAGCGACTTAGAGAGGAGGGTGAATGGCATGACGGTTGTTTTTCGGGGCGGTGAAAAGGACTTGCCTCTCGCATTGATTACCCAGGGAGGAGCATCGCCGGCCACGAAATCGATGGGCGTGATCCGCACTATCTTGCCATCCTTTACGTAGACGAAGACAGGCCCGCCGTTGGTATTCGACGTGTATCTCGTTATTCCATGGTCCAGCTTCGTCCCGTATTCCACTCCGGAAGATAGCATGGAACTCAACGTTTCCATCCACCAGGAGGTGAGCTCTTCGGGGCCGAGAAGAGCCATCTGGAAACCTTTCATCGCGCTCACCACCGCGAGATAGTCCCGCGGCGGTATGAGCATCTCCAAAGCAACCGCTGAAGTCGAAAAGAAAATGGTCACGTCGGGGGCCCCATGGATGCCGGCCTTAGACTCAACGGTGCCGTCTTTGAGTATGTAATACCTGCCTAGGGAGTTATCCTGGAGCCTTATCTGGACAGTCAGGTCCTTCTCCTTCAGTTTGGACGCAAAAGAAGGATAGTTGCGCGCAGTGCGGCGGAGCATGAAGGCGAGGGCGAGAAGAACGGTACGGAAGGTGAGATCGGCTATTGCCTGCGATCGCGCCAGCTTCCGGATTGTCGATTTCATTTATATCTCCCTTCTCGGGGTTTTAGGTCTCACGGAAATATCGCTCACGAGCTCGTCGCCTCAGGGTTCCGGACAGGCGCGTCTGTAGCCTGGAAGTGTCGCATGTAGGCGAAACAGTCCCTCGTCTCGATGAATTGTAGAACGAGGGGCAGACTCTCCCACGACTGCACCCCTAAGGAATCGTGATGAAGAAGCCTGGCCACTTCGTAAACGGAACTGTCCCTGTTTTTTGAAAGGGCCGCCCTTATGATCTCGGCCTTCTCTCTGTGGTGGCGCTTCAACTGGTCGATGGTTTCTTTGCAGTTTTCAATGGTAGAGCGATGGCCCGGTAACACGAGGTTTACATCCATTTGACGAAGCAAGTCCAGACTCCTCAAGTGGTTTCCGAGAAGGTCCGCTTCGAGTGAAATGAAGGTGACCACGGGCGATATTTCATCCCCGCTGATGAGTATCTTGTCGTCCGGTTCATAGAGACAGGTATGGGCGATACTGTGGCCCGCCGTCACGATGCATCGGAAGCGATGGCCGGCCTTGTCGATGATGTCGTCCTCCTCCACGTAACGGAAGGGCCACGGCGAACGAGCCCGGTATTCGTCGCCTAACATCTCATGAATGACCTTCATCGGATCTTTTTCGGGAAAATCCAAGGCTTCGAGGAAACGGATCGTATCAGGGATGATGCTCCATGATGCGATTTCTTCTATAAACCGTGCCTCGGCGCGGTTTATATAGATCGTCGATTTGTCGCCCATGACCTGAGAGATGAGGCCGAAATGGTCCAGGTGGTGGTGTGTCATGAAGTAGTCCGACTTTTCAGGATCTATTCCGATCTCGGCAAGACCGGATCTCAGTGCCTCGAGACACATGTCGTCGGCCATGCCGGGGTCGATGATGAGCGGTCGTTCGCGGTCCGCAAGTACATAACAGTTCATTGAGCCGACGACGGTTATGGGGAGAGGTATTTCGATTCCATAGATGCCCTCCGTTATGCGCGTAACCACCATTCTATCCTTTCAACTCCAGTCGATCGAGGATCGCCGGGAGGACGAGCGACGCACTGCCCTCGAGGAAATACCCGGGCAGGGCGGAGGTAAAGGGTGTAGGGGAGACATTTATCTCAACGACGGCAGCGCCCCGCGACACAGCCAAGAAAGGTATCTCTGCGGCGGGGTATACGAGTCCGGACGTGCCTATAATCATCACGACTTTGCAGGTTTCGACGGCCTCATGCGCTCTCGACACGGCCGAAGCGGAGATTTGTTCGCCAAAAAAGACCCCGTCGGGTTTGAGGGGCACCCGGCAGGTATCGCAGGTGGGGTACGGGACCGCGTTAAGGTTTTCCTTCGTGAAGGGTATCCTCTTGCGGCATTCTAAGCAGATGAGGTAGCGGCTGTTGCCGTGGTACTCGATGACGTTTGTATTTCCGGCTTCCTGGTGAAGGTTATCCACATTCTGGGTGATGATCGCTTTCAGGAATCCGGCCCTTTCCAAAGCGGCAAGGGTCCGATGGGCCGCCGACGGCGTCGAATCGAAGATAAAACGGGTCATTTCCCTAATCATGCCCCATACTTTTGCGGGCTCCTTCCTGAAGGACCTTATGTCTGCGTATTCTGCGGGATCGTACTTCTCCCACAACCCCTGGGCGCCACGGAATGCGGGGATGCCGCTCTCCACGGAGATCCCCGCACCCGTAAAGGCCACGATATTCCCTTTGTCTTTGATCAGTTGAGCCACCTGTTGGTAGACATCTGCCATAACGGTTCTTCTGCGCCTACGTTTTCAGATTCAAGACCAGATCGATAGCGTTTGAACGGTCTATCGGAGCGGCGGAGGGACCGAAAGACCGGACAGGCCCGGCAGGCTCGAATCCCAGCCTTTGCCACCAGGACGATGTGGGGTAGAACGCCTCGGGCTCCCCGTCCACCATGGCACGTGCCCTTATCCTCTGCCATCCGTGGTTCCGCGCCCAACCGGCTATGCAATCGATCATCGACACTGCGATGCCTTTGCCCTGCCACTGACGATGGAGAGTCATGCACCCAATTCTGATCTCTTTCTTTTCAAGGAGATCAAAAGCAAGGGGTGTCGAACCGGTAACCATGTTGAGGTCCACCCGTCGCTCCGCCCCATATCCGAGACCTCCCGTGTAATGAACACAGAGTGGAAGCTCCGGAATGCCGCAGCCAATAGCACTTACAGGAAGGAAGCCAACAACCCGTTTCCCTTCCCACACAAGTATAGGACCGAGACCGTACGCTTCGAGAAGTTTTCTGTAGTAAGTCTCGTAGAGAGGGTTAGGCCAGCAGGGGCTCAACTGACGGCAGTGTACATCGAGCAGGACCCTTGCGGGGTGCTCATCGCTGCACATGACGTAGGTCTCGTCCATCAACCTGATTGACAGCGAATCCGTATACGTTACTCCTCTGCTCTTTCTCTCACTGCTTAGCCCTACTGAGTCCTGGCAGCAGTGAGAGGGCGTTTGCCTCTTGGATCGCTTTTCTTGCGTGGTCGTCAAGCCTGCCGCAGCCATCGATTCCCTTAAGACACTGACCGATCACCGGCGGCGGCGCGAAAGGAAAATCAGTGCCAATAAGCACCCGTTCCGTTCCGACCTGCTCCCAAAGGAAGGGGAATGCGGCAGGGCCGACAATGGTTGTGTCAAAGTAGAACCGTTTCAAGTACGCATAGAAACCCTTGGGCGCATTCTCACGAAAACCTTTCCACATGAAGGGGACACCCTCGCCGATGCGGAAAGCCAGGTATGGCAGGGTTCCACCTCCGTGACCCAGAATGAAAGTGATGTCCGGGTATCGTTCCATGGTGCCGCTGCAGACCAGGTTGGTCGCGGTACGGGTCGTGTCGAAAGGAACGTCCATCAAACCGCCCGGCATGCCGAGCTGTACCCCTGGAGGGTCGTCAGGATGAATATGAACGACCGCCTTTCTCCGGTTTAGTTCCCTATATATCTCATTGAAGGTGCTGTCTCCGAGGTATTTCAATTTGTAGTTCGTCATGAGGCAGACGCCGTCGAACTTCAAAACATCGAGGGCATAGGCGATCTCATTCAGCACGCCGTCCGTGTCGGTGAGAGGAGGCACGGTGGCGAATGCGCCATACCTCCTCGGATGATTGCTAATCATGGAGGCTGCAGAATCATTGCAGAGACGAGCAATCTTTCGTGCATCCTTCTGATCGGGAACATTGGCAGCGGGTCCTGTAAACGAGGTGATTGCGGTTTGGATCCCGAGTTGGTCCATGAGATCCAGGTCTTTCTCAACTGACCAGTCAGGAAACTTGAGGCCCATGGAACCCACCACCCCGGCCTCAGCCAGAGCCTGCACGTACGGCGCAGGTATGATATGGTGATGCACGTCGATCAGTGTTGCGGCTCCCGTGGTCGTTCTGCCCTCAGGCTTGGATGGGCTATCACTTTTGTCGGATGCCTGCGAGAGCATGGGAGCAAGCGTTAGAACGCCGACTGTCGCCACCGTAGCTTTCAGAAACTCCCTCCGATCCTTCATGTGGTCCTCCTTTCTTGGCTCTGCTCTGTTCTCTATCTTCTTTTGCACCGCCCGTTATTTACCGCCTCTTCCTCAATGGCTACATCGGAAGCAGGCATCATCGTAGCTGCGCTGAAATAAGGCGGCGCCTTGCTTACGATGGTAACGACGGGCAAGGGCATGATCAGCTGATGATCGCAGGCTCTCATGTACACGTCTCCGATAATGGTCCGCATCCGCAATCCCTCAAGGGCTGGGACCAGTTTCGCAACGTCGGCCGACCCCGCTTTCTTGATGCCTTCCAAAACGAACTTTATGCCAATGTACTCTCGTGCGGCAATGCTCGTAGGCTCAGGGTATTCGGCTCCTTTGTACCATTTCTTCCATCCGGCCACAAAGGTTGCACTTTCTTTCGAGTTGACGGTGGGAAAGTAGGTATCGACGGCGAGGTTGCCGACGGCCGCATCGGGATTCTCGTGGATGACTGCCCTGTCAGCGAGGGCAGTTCCGATGACGGGGGCCTTTATCCCCAGGTCAAGGCGCTGCTTGAGGAGGACGCTTATGTCGAGACCCCAATCAGCCGAAATAATCGCATCCGCCCCCGAGCTCTTTACCTTAGTGAGGATTGCCGAGAGGTCTTTCGACATGAGGGGATGATAGTCTTCCCCCACTATCTGTGCGCTCGGGATTTGGCGTGCTATTTCCTGTTTCAGAGCCGCCCCATAATCCCGGCCGTAGGCATAGTCCTGATTGACCAGGTAGAACTTCTTGTAGGGGGTGTGTTTCGCCGCATAAGCGATGAGGGCCCGCGCAGTCATGGACGTATTCCACGTGGGGCGGACTGCGTTGTATGTGAAATTCTTACCTGTTTCTTCATCCGCGTGGGCTGCGATAATAAGAAGGACGTTATACTGCTTCGCCAGGTCCTGGAGGGGCTTGACTATGTTCGATCCTGCCCCGAGAAGGATGTCGACCCCGCCCTCCAAGAGGTACTTCTGCGCCTTCGAGACCGCCACTTCGGGCTTGAGCTGGCTGTCCTCGGAGATGAGCTCTATCTTCCTTCCTATGACGCCGCCCTGTGTGTTTGCCTCATCTGCGGCAAACCTCGCGCCCAGGACCCACTGTTCGCCGTTTGCCTTTGCCGGGCCGGACAACGGATGAAGCATAAGGATCCTGATAGGCTTTTGCTGAGCGCAGAGCACAGTGGAAAAGACCAGTACCATTGAAATTGCAAGCGTCCAATTCAAAGCGATTCTTCTCATAATCCCCCTCCCGTGAATTTAGACCGCCAAAAACCTGGTCTGGATCTCTTTGTTGTCGAGTATCTCCTGCCCGGTCCCCTCGTAAACGATCCTGCCTTTCACCATGATGTAGGCCCGCTTCGCCACCTTGCAGGTGTAATTGAGGTTCCTGTCGACGAGGATCACAGAGAGGCCACGCTGGTGAATCTCGTCGATGAAGCCGAAGATCAGCTCCGCCACGATGGGGCTCAAACCCTCGGAAGGCTCGTCGATGAGCATCAGCTCGGGCTCTCCCATGAGGGTCCTCGCAAGAGTAAGCAGTTGCCGCTCCCCTCCCGAGAGACTCCCTGCCGGTGTAGCGTCTCTCGCGGCCAACTGTTTGAACTTTCGGTAGATTTCGTCTATAGCCTCCCTGCTTTTGTTGTCCTTCCCCGAGCCTTTCTTGAGGCCCATGATCAGGTTCTCCCTCACGGTCAGGCCCGGAAAGATCCTTCTTTCTTCAGGGACATAACCGATCCCGGAGCGGGCAACACGAAAGGGTTGCTTCCCCCTCGTTTCGATGCCCTTGAATTGGATCGACCCTCGCCTCGGCTGAACCACGCCCATTATGCTCTTGAGCGTCGTCGACTTGCCGACCCCGTTCCTGCCGAGGAGGGCAACTATCTCGCCCCGGTCGACTTCGAGGGAGACGCCGGCAAGGACGTGGCTGTCATCGTAATAGGTATCGATACCCTTCACCTCTAGAAGCATGTCATGACATCCCCGAAATGGGCTCACTGCCGAGATTCCCCAGATAAGCTTCCCTCACGGCCGCATCTTTCCTTATCTCCTCAGGCATGCCTGTGGTGAGGATCGTTCCATAGGTGAGGACGCTTATCCTGTCGGCGAGGTCGAAGACCACGCTCATATCGTGCTCCACGATGACCAGCGTCTTCCCATGCGTCACTTCCCTGATCAGCTTCACTATCGAGCGGGTCTCTTCCGGTGAGAGACCCGCTCCCGGCTCGTCGAGGAGCACTAACTCCGGGTCAAGGGCAACGGCAAGACCGACCTCAAGGGCTCTTTGTTGTCCGTAGCCAAGCGTGCCTGCGCGCTCGTCCCGATAATCGTTCAGGTTGCAGCGGTCAAGCATATATTCCGACTCTCTTTTCACCTCTCCCATAGATCGGAGTCCGCGAAAACACCTCATGGTTAACCCCTGTCGCGCCAGAACGGCATTCCTCATATTTTCGAAGACCGTGAGCTCCTTGAAGGTATTTATGATCTGAAACGACCGCGCTATGCCGAGTCTTACGATCTTGTACGGCGGGAGGCCGTCTATTCTCGTACCTTTGAAGAGAATGATCCCGCCGCTCGGCACATAGTGGCCGGTGATGAGGTTGAAGAGGGTACTTTTCCCCGCTCCATTCGGCCCGATCAGGGCGTGCCTTTCCCCTTCACGGACGTCGAGGTCGACCCCGTTGATGACCCTGAAGCGACCGAAATTCTTCGCAACCCCCTTCAATTTCAGGATGTTCGCCATCACCCCACCTTTCGGTCGCGGCACGCGACGCTCTTCACAACACCTCCGATCATACCCGCGATCCCCTTGGGGTAGCACAGGAGCAACAAGACGAAGAAACCGCCCATGAGGAGCTGCCACCTTTCGGTAAAGGAGTGAGGTATTCCACGAGGTACACGTAGATGAAAGAGCCGATGATGGGGCCCATGAAGCTGGCGTAGCCTCCGATGACCGATATGATGAGCACGTCGAAAGACATGGACATATCGAGAAAATGAGGTGATACCATCTTCTTCATGAGTATGAAGAGAGCCCCCGAAAGGCCCGCGATAAGCCCTGAGAAGGTGAAGACGATGAGTTTGGCACTGTTCACGTTCACCCCCAGGAATCCCATCCTATGGGGATTGATCTTTATTCCGGATAAAGTGTTGCCGAGAGGCGTTTTCGCGAAATGCCAGCAGAGGGCGATGGAGAATACGGCAAAGAGGAGGACGAAATAGTACAAGAAGGTCACATCGGTCAGAGCGAACTGGCCAGCAAGCGGGATCGAGACGGTCCTGGCCGACCAGTCCGTGAGCCCGTCGTCCCCTCCGGTGAGGTCCCTCCATTTCCAGGCGATGGCCCATATCATCTGGCTCAAGGCGAGGGTCGCAAAAGCGAGGTATATCTTGGTGAGCCTGAGAACTATGATACCGAAGATCAAACCGCAGATCATCCCCGAAAACGCGCCGACGAGGATCGCGAAGAGGACGGGCGTCTCTGGGTTTAGGTGAAGGAGGGAGAGGGCGGCGGCGTATGCCCCAACCCCGAAGAAGGCGGCATGACCGAAGGAGAGCAGTCCCGTATGGCCCAAGAGGAGATAGTAGCTGATGGCGAGGATAGAGAAGATGACTGCCTGGGTCATAAGATAGGTTTGGAACTTGCTCGCCCCAAACGGGAAAAGGAAGGCGATCAGGAGTACCAAGATGAGCGGTCCGTATTTCAGGTTTCGTCTCATTCCTTCTGGCCAAAAAGCCCGGTCGGCTTAACGGTGAAAACGATCACCATGAAAAGGTAGATCAAGACGATTGATATGCCCGGCACAAAGGCAACGCCGAAAGATTGAATCTGCCCCACAATGAGGGCGGCCACGAGGGCGCCCCCGAGACTACCGAGACCCCCGACGGCAATGACGGCGAAGCAGTCCATGATCATATCGTTGTACATGCCCGAATAAACGCTCAGGTAGGGGGCCACAATGACCCCTGCCACACCGGCCAGCCAGGCGCCGATGCCCATGACTGCCATGAGGACGAGAGATGCGTTTGTGCCCAGGGCGTTTGCCATGAGCCCGTCTTCGACACAGGCCCTGATCGAGATGCCCAGACGGGTCTTTTTGAGGAGATAGAACATGAGGGCAAGGACTGCCCCCGAGAGGGCGAGGATAAAGAGCCTGTATAGGGGATATTTCACTCCGTGCCAGAGTTGGAAGCCGCCCGACAGCCCCATTGGGGCCGCCACGGGCAAGGGGCTCGACCCGTAGATCCAGTTTATGATCTCGCTGATCATCATGGCTATACCGAAGGTCACGAGGAGCTCGTTGAGCTGGCCCGAGCCGTGTATCTTCCTGAGCAAGCCCCGCTCGAGCAGGATTCCGAGGAAGGCGCAGACCAACGGGGCGACGAGAAGGGCGAGCCAGAAGCTGTGGGTCCACTGAGTCACCTGGTAGCAGAGGAAGGCCCCTATCATGTAGATCGAGGCGTGGGCGAAATTGATGATATCCATCATGCCCAAAACCAGGGTCAGGCCCGATGCCACGAGGAAGATCAGCATGCCATACACGAGGCCGTGAAGCAAAAGAATCGGGATCATGTCGAGTTGGCTATCCACGAATCACGCTAGACGATCCGGCCGATTTTGCATCCGTCTGCTATGGCGTCATACATGTACCCTGGTTCCCGGCAGTCACCGACCCGGTAAACTTGAGAAACCTTCCTTTCAAGGGTCTCTGCCTGATCCGCGCCGGGCTGCACGGGTAGCGCAAGGATGAAGCTGTCCGCCTGAAGCGTCCTTTCCCCCCCATTCTTCACTGTGAAAGTCAGACCACCATCGGTTATCGCTTCGTAGCTTACGCCGGAGATCAGACTCGACCCCTTTCTTGGAGAACCAATTGAAGAGGCGCTCCGGATCGTCAGACAAGAGCCCCTTCCCCAGGGTCGGCCCCGACTCGACGATCGTCACATTTCGACCCCGTTTCGTGAGGAATTCTGCCAATTGACACCCTTCGAGGCCTCCGCCGATGACGACAACTCTTTTGCCGACGGGCATCCATACCCTGGTCAGTCTCTCCATGGCCGCGGGGCTGAAGAAACGCATCCAGAACTTGAGCGTCTTATGAAGTTTTGAGCTGTTCAGAACCTTGGGGTGGTCAATGCCCTTTATGGCCGGTGTTCCCGGTGTTCCCCCCATAGCGAGGATCAACACGTCCGGCTTGAGCTTGTCGATCACGGACGAGTCTACCACCTTTCCCGTCACCAAGGTTACACCCAGCTTCGTGCACTGGTTTCTGAGATAGGCGATGATGCTCACGATAGCTTCGAGCTCGTGCTCCTTCACGATTGCCGCGAGGCGCATGAGCCCGCCAAGCCTTGTCTCCTTTTCGTAGAGCGTTACTTTGTGGCCGCGCAACGCAGCCACCCTGGCCGCCTCGAGTCCGGAGGGGCCGCCGCCGGCGACGAGGATATGCTTCTTTTCCCGCGCCGGCTCGATTGCGAACTCCCTGTGCCTCCCGAGGGCGGCGTTGATACGGCACCGAAGCGGCGAGTCCACATAAGCCCGGACGTGCCAGCAATAGTTGCAACCCGAGCAGGGCGCGATATCGTCGAGCCTCCCTTCGGCAACCTTGCGAGGGAGCTCGGGATCGGCGAAGAGGCGGCGCGTCATGCCGATGAAATCGAGCTTGCCCTGCCGGAGAACAGACTCTCCAAGCTCCGGGTCGAGCCGGCCCGCGAGGAAGACCGGTATCGACACAACCTCTTTCATTGCGGCGCCGAGAGGCAGGGTGAGTCCTTTGCCTTGACGGCTCCAATCGAATTCCTTCACCTTCAACTCGGGAGGCAGCTCGGGATAATAGAATCTGTCGGGGTGGAGGATTCCGGAAAAGGGACCGTAACCCGATGCCCTCACCTGAATCCAGTCGGCCCCGGCATGCTCCACGAGCTTTCCGAAACCCTTTGCGTCTTCGAGGGTCGTCCCTTTTTCGACGCCGTACTCGACCGCGTTGAAGAGCGCTCCCACGGGATAGTCCTTGCCGCAGACCCTCTTTACCTCCTTTATGATGGAGCACATGAATCGGGCCCTGTTCTCGAGGTTGTCGCAGCCGTAGGCATCATGCCTTCTGTTCCAGAAAGGAGAGAAAAAGGCGTTGATGAGGTGGTAATGGGAGCCGTTTATCTCTATGCCGTCGAAACCGATCTTCTGGGCCCGGAGAGCCGCCTTTCCGAAGGTCTCGACGATGCCTTCGATCTCTCCGACGGACATTTCGCGGATCGGGGTGAAGAGCCCGTGCGGAAGCTCGCCCGCGGTTATTGTGGACGGGCCTACGCGGTCTCCGGGCGCGTCGGGAAACTCGCTCCAGAAGACAGACTGATACCACGGGCCGGAATGCATGAGCTGGGTGAAGAAAGGGCATCCCTGCTTGTGGACCGCCTCGACCATCTCGGCGTAGCTCGGAATGAACCGGTCGTCGCTCAGATGTGCCGTGCAGGTCGGACGGAGCATGCCTCTCGGATATTCCACCGAGCAGTATTCGAATATGAGAAGACCGCAGCCTCCCTTGGCCATGGTCTCATAGAAGTCGATCATGGTCCGGCCGATGGTCCCGTCCTTCTCCATGAGTCCGGTACCGGCCGCGGTCTTGATTATGCGGTTTCTCGTGTTCACCCGCCCCAGGCGGCCGGGCTCCATGAGCTTCGCGAATTGTGCTTTCTCTCCCACGTTCTCCCTCCCGGCTTCAGGCGATACTCTTACCCGCCTCCCAGTAGCGCTTCTTGACCTCCCGACGCATGATCTTGCCGATCGAAGTCTTGGGCAGATCGCTCCAGAAGTCGATGCTCTTGGGGCATTTGTATCCCGCAAGGTGATCCCTGCAGTGTTTAATAAGGTCCTCGGCGGTCGCCTCGGACCCCTCTTTCAGGACTATCGACGCGTGAACCCTTTCTCCCCATTTTTCGTCGGGAACCGCAACCACCGCACATTCTCTGACCGCGGGGTGGGTGTAGAGGACATCCTCCGTCTCCTTGGGATAGACGTTCTCTCCTCCCGTGATGATCATATCCGCCTTCCGATCCATGAGGAATATGTACCCCTCCTCATCGATCATTCCCACGTCACCCGTGTGGAGCCATCCCCCGCGAAGGGCATGGCTTGCCAGCTCGGGGTTCTTCCAGTAGCCCATCATAACGTTCTTTCCCCTGATGCAGATCTCTCCCACTTCGCCTGCAGGAAGCACCCGGTCGTCCTCGTCGACGACCCTGCTCTCGACGCAGACGCCCACTTTGCCGACACTTGCGAGAAGTCTGCTCCTCGGCCCTTCCAGGATGTGGTCGTCGGCGTAGTGGACCGTCACGAAAGGCGCAGCCTCGGTCATTCCGTAACCCTGGGCGAGGATGGGGCCGAACTTGTCCATGCACCGTTTCAGCACCTCGAGTGGCATTGGGCTGCCCGCATAGGTGATGAGACGAAGGCTTGAAAGGTCGTATTGGTTTGCCCTGGGGTCGTCGACGAGCCACTGAAGGACCGTTGGAACGAGAAGAAGGTGAGAGCACTTCTCTTCTTGAATGGCTTTGAGTATCTGGCTTACCTCGGGACGCCGCAGGATGACCGACTTTCCCCCCATCATGAGAAGACACAGGACGGGCCAGAGGGCCACGTGGAACATGGGGAGAGAGAAACAGGTCGTATCGTTCCTCGTGAAGGAATAGCCTATGATGAGGGCGAAATGGCCGGTGAGGAGGTTGCGGTGGGAAAGCATCACGCCCTTCGGAAGGCCGGTGGTTCCCCCCGTATACATGAGGATCGCCATCTCGTTTTCGTCCACTTCCACGAGCGGGTCGGTTCCCGATGCTTCCTTCAGGAGGTCCTCGT
>CAVVPU010000136.1:0-87594 GCA_963750015.1 uncultured delta proteobacterium
AAAGAGATTAGACGGGGCGCTTCCCGCGCGAGCAGCCCCGGCGATGCTCGATGAGCCGCAATTCACTGCGGTTTTTGACCGCGTGAGCAGGGCCGGGCGTAAGCATCGCTTCAGGTTCATTCCATGTGTCGATACGAGTGACAAACTCATGTCACACTCTTTGACAGTTTTCCGGCCTCAGGAATCCCCGCCTTTCACCGCCGAAGGCATGGGGGAATCTAACAGTCCATAAAAGCATGCCACACTCTTCGACAGTTTTCCAGGGCTCGGAAGTATTGCCTTTCACGGCAAAGCCATACAGGAATCTCACGGTCCTGCAGGGTACCCTCCTCAAAGGAATACTCGGGCGGGACCGCGAACAGCTCGCCCTTTCATCGCATGACGGAGCAATAGTCGTGCCTCAAGTGCAAGAATTACACGAATGAAAGCAGGCAGTCTTCGCTCAAACTCAGAAAGAGAGGGGACAGGCAAGGATACAAAAATGTCGATGGCAACGGCCCGAAAGAGCACAAAATGTCGGTCAGGCCGAAATGACGAACCTTGGTCGGGTGAGGGCCCTTTGCCCTTCTGTAGGCTGACTCACCCATGCAGTTTTCTATCACAACCTTTATCTTCCGGTCAAACGCGGTATGAACGCCGTCGCCTCACCCGGTATCCTAAAGAGCTCTAGGCAGGCAAGATTCTCTTTGACAGCGGGAACGACTGAAGGTATATTTTGTCGAAAAAAATTCGCGGCCCTGTCGAAGGACCCTAGGCGGGAGCACTAAGACGTCCGCCCAGTCTCTTCGCCTTGATAGGGCGATTCGGTTCTCCAAGAAGGCAAGCGTCCATATCCGGGTCCTTATGGGGAAGGAAGGTTAGAGGCTCCCTTTTTGAGGTCCTGGAATAAATACACAGGGCTCCGGCCGGGACATACCACGCGGGATAGGGGCTCAAGAGGGGAGGACATGCTCGAATCATTCTTCAAAATCAAGAAAAGCGGAAGCACCGTCGCCACTGAGGTTGTGGCCGGAATGACGACGTTTATGGTGATGGCCTACATCATCTTCGTCAACCCGGCTATCCTCTCCTTTGCGGGAATCAAGGAATTCCAGGGGATGGGACCGGCTTTCGCCCCCACCCTGGCCGCAACCTGCCTCACCGCCGGCGTCTTGTGTATACTCATGGCGTTGGTGGCCAATTATCCCTTCGCCATAGCACCGGGTATGGGGCTCAATGCGGTGGTTGCATTCCAGTTTATAGTGGCCATGAAGCTCCCCTGGCAGGCGGCCATGGGCATCATGTTCATGGAGGGTATTGCTCTCACCATCTTTGTGCTGACCGGCCTTCGCCAGGCGGTTATAGACGCCATTCCACTGACCCTGAAGCGGGCCATCAGCGTAGGTATCGGCCTCTTCATACTTTTCATCGGCCTCATAGACGGTGGTTTCGTCAAGCCTGGAAGCGGCATTCCGGTCACTCTCGGCGATTTTACCAGCATTCAGGCCTTTACGGCAATCATCGGCTTCTTTCTCATTATGGTTCTCATGGCCTTTCGTCTCAAGGGAGCGCTCCTCATCGGCATTATTCTCACAACGCTCATCGCCATTCTGCTCAATGCTCTGAGCGGGTACACGGCCTTCTCCGTGCCGGGGGTGGCTGTCCTGCCGCAGCACGTGGTCGCAATGCCCGACTTCTCCACCTTTGGCAAGGGCTTCAACTTCGAGGCTTTCGCCCGTCTGGGGGTCCTGTCCGCCTGCCTCACAATCTTCTCGGTCATGCTTGCCGACTTCTTCGACACCATGGGTACGACGATCGGCATAGGCGGCAAGGCGGGGTGGCTCGATAAGGAAGGGAAGCTTCCCAGGATCGGCCGGGTTCTCTTTGTGGATTCCCTCGCGGCAGCCTTTGGCGGATTCGCATCGGCCAGCTCTGCCACCGCTTATGTGGAAAGCGCGGCGGGGGTCGCTCACGGAGCAAAAACAGGCTTGGCTTCTATCGTGACCGGGGTCCTCTTCCTCCTCGCCCTCTTCTTCTCCCCCTTGGCCGCAGTGGTGCCGCCCCAGGCGACGGCGCCGGCCCTCATCATCGTCGGCTTCCTCATGTTCGCCATCGTCAGAGACATCAATTTCGACGACTTCGAGGAGGGCTTTCCCGCCCTTATGACCATCGTGATGATGCCCCTCAGCTATAGCATCACGAACGGCATCGGGGCAGGATTCATATCCTATACCTTCATCAAGTTCGTGCGGGGCAAGCGCTCTGAGTTGCACTGGGTCATGTACATAGTTTCACTGGCATTCCTCATCTACTTCGCCATGGAGTGGATTAGAAAGGCTTTTGGCGTATAAAAAAAAGGGGGGGCTTGATGCCCCCCCCTTTTTTTTCGCACTTTCTCTTTGGAGCCGCCTCACTCCCTCCCCTCAGGCTTCGGCCTTTCTTCCTTTCCGGCAGTCCAACCCTCCGACGCATCGGGATAGCAGTCGAACCGTGGAATATAGGGCTTGATATCGAGAAGCGGGGTGTTGTCGAGTACATCGATGCCTGCTATTTCGAGCCTGTCCCCTTGCCGTCCGAGGAGTCGAACCACGGTGAGACCGATGCCGTTGGGACGGGACGGGTGTCGGGAAGCGAAAACTCCGTGGGGTTGGTCATCGAGAAACGTAGGCCGCACGAGTCGAAGCTCGCCCGAACGGTCGAAGGCGTAGAGGAGAAAGATGTGAGAAAAGCTCTCAATGTCCTGCAGCCCTTGCCCGTACTCAGGAAAGACCTCGACCCAGCCCCGTGCATCGGGCCGGAACGCTCCCTGGATCGGGGCCTCCTCTTTGTTGAGGAAAGGCGAATGGATAAAACCGATAGGCTTGAGCACCGTTTCTCTCAGGGATGCTTCCGTCATTTCCCCTTTCCCGACCACACCTTGATGAATTCCAGGATGTCGGGGCCGGCTGACTCGTCCCTGGTATTAAAATGGGACAGCTCGGATATATGGTTGTGCCCGATCAACTGCTTGACCGTCGGCAGGGCCTTGTCCCGCTGATAGAGGGCAGTGATTAAGGCCCAGTTCTGGTACTGAACCGACGGCGGGTCTAATTCGGCAAAGACGACAAAGGCAGGGACGTTCCGGCCCTGAATGTGATTGATGACCGACATCTCGGGATATCTGGAGACATCTTTCCCGTAATAGACCGTGTCCTTCTCCATGTCGAGGCGGCTCGTATCGTAGGTAGGGCCGGAAAAAAGGATGGCGCCGGCCACCCCGTCTCCATCCTTGAGCTGAAACTTGTCGAAGAAGACATAAGTCGCCACGTGGGCGGCACCCGCAGAGGTCCCCATGAGGAATACCTTGTTCACGTCGCCCCCGTACTTCTGTCCGTTCTCGCGGATCCATTTCAGAACAGATGCTATATCCTCGGCCCCGGAAGGCCATGTGTTCTTCGGGGCAAAGCGGTAGTCCATGGTAATGGTCAGGATTCCTCGCCGCGCGAAATAGACGCCGAAGTTCTCGAATTCACTCTTATCCCCCCTGACGAAACCGCCCCCGTGGACGAACACGAGGATCGGCGAAGGGAGGACTCCTTTCTTTTCAGGTTGGTAGACATCCAGCCGGTTGCGCTCGTCGGGTCCGTACTTCACGTCTTTGGTCTCGACAGCTCCATCCTTGGGCGCCTCCTTGAGCAGCGGCGCGTAGAGCCGGCCGGTGGTTCCGATAACCTCCGGGGTGAGCGCATTCCCCATGGCCCTGATGCGCTGTCCCACCTCGGCCGGGTTGGCCGACATTTGAGCGAAACCTGAAGAGACGAAGACGAGCGTCAATACCACCGCCAGGACAAAGATGCCTCTCGAGTGCATGATCTGCCTCCTTGTGGGGCTCTAAGTTTCTATTGGGCGCAATCAGCCGGGTCGCCCTTGACCTTCTCCAGCGCATGAGGCAAAGCCTTTTCGATAAAAGATAAGCACTCGGCAGCGGCCTTTGGGCTTCCAGGAAGGTTGATCACGATCGATTGTTTCCTTATGCCGCAGACAGCCCTGGATATAAGGGCAAAGGGCGTGATCCGATAGCTCTCCATCCTCATTGCCTCCGAGAATCCGGGCAGCTCTTTTTCGATGACCCCTCGGGTCGCTTCGGGCGTCACGTCTCTGGGGCCCACGCCTGTGCCGCCTGTGGTCACGACCAGGTCCGCGCCATTCTCGTCGATCTCCTTTCTGATCGTCTCTGCGATCAGCTCGGCCTCATCCGGTACGATGATCACTTCCCCCACTTCGAAGGTCCGCGCAAGGGTAGCCTTCAGGCCGGGGCCGCTCGTATCGACCCGTTCGCCCTTCGAGCCCTTGTCGCTGATGGTGATCACGACTGCCCGGTAGGTCACGGCAGGACCTCTATCTCATCGCCCACTTCGACATCGCCGCCGGTTACTACCTCGGTGAATATTCCCTCTGTAGGCATGACGCAGTCGCCCACCGCCTGAAAGATCGCGCACCGTGTATGGCATTCTTTCCCGATCTGGGTGACTTTCATGAGCACCTTCCCGCCGACGAGCAGCTTCGTACCGATGGGCAGGGTGGGGAGCTCTATGCCCACCGTAGTGAGGTTTTCCGCGAAATCACCCGGCTTCACATCAAGACCCATCTTCTTTATCTTTTCGATGCTCTCTGCCGCGAGCAGGCTCACCTGTCGGTGCCAGGGCCCTGCATGAGCGTCCGTGTCGAGGCCATGGCCTTCGACCAGGCTGCACCTGTCGATGTTATGCTTTTTTTCGCCCTTGTTGTCGCTCACATTGACCGATATTACTTTCGCTTTCATAACTTATACTCATCCCCGTTTAAGCAGTCTTCCGCCTGCGCCGCGCGAGTAGGATCGGGCGCATCAAGGCCGTCTGAAGGTTCCGCTCTTCCCCCCGCTCTTCTCCAGAAGATAGAAGGGGCCGAGCTCGATCGATTTATCGATCGCCTTGCACATATCGTATATGGTGAGGGCCGTGATCATGGCGCAAGTCATCGCCTCCATCTCGACACCGGTCGTTCCCTTGACCTTCACAGTCGAGGTGATCTCGATCGCCCCCTCTTCGTCCTTGAAGACGTAACTCACGTCGACGAAGTTGATGGGCAAGGGATGGCAGAGCGGCACAAGATCGGGCGTGCGCTTCGCCCCCATAATGCCCGCAATCTTCGCTACCGTGAATATATCGCCCTTGGGGCCCTGCCCCTGTCTGACCAGGGCATACGATTCGGGAGACATACGCACACGGCCGAAGGCCCGAGCCTCTCGCTCGGTCTCCGCCTTCGCGCTCACATCGACCATCCGCGCCTTCCCGTCGCTATCCACATGTGAGAGTTTCATAGGATCCACTCGCCTTGCTCGCACCTGACTTTTCCTTTCTTCATCCCCCGATATGCTGCAGTTATTGGGGCTCAGCACCCCCTCGACGGGCATAAGCCCGCCGAGCCTCCCCGCTCACTCGCTTCGCTCGTGCTGCCGCCGGTCATGCATACGCCCCGAGCCTCCACGCTCAGCCTCGCGCAGTTATTGGGGCTCAGCACCCCCTCGACGGGCATAAGCCCGCCGAGCCTCCCCGCTCACTCGCTGCGCTCGTCCGTGGTTAATGCTCTTTTCATCCCCCGATATGCCTCATACTCCTCTGGCATTTCCTTATGACGCCTGATTCGAATTTGCGCTCCGGCTTGGCTGCGACCACATCCGAGATGAAGGCCCCGATCTCCTCATTCGTCGCGCCCCCGCGCAGGAGGGCCCGCACGTCGTACTCGGCGTCGGAAAAAAGACAGGGTTTGATCTTCCCGTCGGCCGTAAGTCTGAGCCTGTTGCACTCGTGACAGATGTGGGAGGACATGGGGCTGATGAAACCCACCTGCCCCCTGCTGCCTGATACGGCGAACATCCGGGCAGGACCCCTGTGGGAATTTATACTCTCCTGGAGGCTGTAAGAACCGCGTATGATTTCTTCTAGAAGAGCCGAGTCGAGCACCTTGGTGCTGTTCCACATCGATTCGTCGCCAAAGGGCATGAACTCTATGAAACGTACCTGTACCTCTTCGCGACGGGCGAATTCCACGAAATCGAGCAGCTCGTCGTCGTTGAAATCCTTGATAATCACCGTGTTGATCTTCACCGGGCTGAGGCCCGCTTTTTTAGCCCTTTCGATGCTTTTCATGACCCGGTCGAAGACGTCCGCCCCGGTGATAAAAGCGAACCTCTCCTTCTTCAGAGTGTCGAGGCTTATATTTACTCGCTTTAGACCCGATCCTTTCAGCTCTTCCACATGCTCGCCGAGATCCACGCCATTGGTCGTGAGGCTGATGTCTTCTATGGTTTCGATTGAGGCTATTTCCTCGAGAAGAAAAGGGAGCGATTTCCTCCGAAGGGGCTCTCCCCCGGTCAAGCGCACCTTCCGGACCCCGAGGGTAGCGGCAATCCGGACTAACCTGATGATCTCTTCGTACCGAAGGATATCGTCGTGGGCGATGAAGGGAAGGAAGCTCTCCGTGCAGTACTTGCACCTTAAGTTACACCGGTCGGTGATCGAAATTCTTAAGTAGTTGATCTCCCGGTTGAAATTATCGATTAACATACTTTATCTTCCCGCTCTCCTTCGTATTGTAGCCGCCCATCTCACCCAGACGCGAGGCGAACTCCGTCGAGGTAAGGAGTTCCATGATAAGCCCGAACCCCGGCGTCTCGCTGAACTCCTTGGTAACGAGAAGGTCATATTCCTCCTCCATGAGGGGAATGAAATCAAGATCGAAGATCCGCGATACAGGATATATAGCCAAGCCCATGTCTGCTATCCCCTCTTTCACGAGGATCGCCGTTGCCGTGTGGGTCGATTCTTCCCGGTCGTACCCCTGAACAGAAGAGCGGTCTATGCCCTTTTCCCTGAGTATCATATCGAGCAGAATGCGAGTACCCGACCCGGCCTGCCGGTTAACGAAACGGACATCCTTTCTCGCTACGTCGCTAATCTCCCTGATGGCCTTGGGGTTGCCTTTTGCCAGGAGCAGCCCCTGGATCCTCCTGGCGATGTGGACCAGAAGAAAACCTCGGCCCTTCAGGTATTTCTTTGCCGCCGGAATATTATACACCTTTTCCTGCTCGTCGAGGATGTGAGTCGTAGCCATATCGACGATGCCCTTCTGCATGGCGAGAATGCCTGAAAGGCTGCCCACGTGGGCGGAAATCAGATCCTTGGAGGGATAGCGGGTCTTGATCATGTCCCGAAGCACGTCGAGGGACAAGTCGTGGCTTCCCACTACGTGAAATCTTCCCTGCAGGTCCTCCTCGGGCCGGAGGAGCACCGCCTTGAGCTCGGTATCGGCGTCGTACCCCTCCACGTTCTCCGGTACGGAGACGAGAGCGTCCGCCTTGGAAAGGGAGGAGAAAACAGCCGCACCCCGAGGAAGGGGATAGGCATAGTATCGTCCGTCCTTTAACATCAGCATGACCCGCAGCACCTCCTCGACCCCGATTGTCGAGGCAATCTTGAAGGGGATAATGCACGGAAGGGTTCGATCTTTTGTCCTCCCGAAACTGCAAAGCTTGTCGTAGACTGCCTGGAGAAAGACCTTGAAGCTTATGACCGCAGAGACCGGATAGCCCGGAATGCCGAACACCGGTTTGCCTTCGATGAGGCCGAACATGGTTGGCTTGCCGGGCATGAGACTTACGCCGTGGAAGATCAACTCCCCGAATTCCCTAATCACAGCCTCGGTGGTATCCTCTGTGCCGGCGCTCGATCCCGCATTGACAATGAGCACGTCCTGGACGGCCATGTGGCGCGTGAGGATGGACCTTAAGTGATCGCTGCTGCGGGCTATCTCCGTTCTCGTGACCTCGAAGCCCATCTCCTCTCCGAGGGCCGAAAGAATGTATGAATTGAAATCAACGAGCCGGTTTCCGCGGACCTCTTCCAGGGGCCTCTCGAAAATGTCGATCAGCTCCGGTCCCGTCGGTACGATGAGGAGCCTGGGCCGCTTTCTTACGCGGATTTCGCGAATTCCGCCGGCGAGAAGCATACCGAGATCGAGGATGCTCAAGCTGTAATTGGCAGGGAAAAGGATGTCCCCTTCTATGATATCTTCACCGGTCAGCCTGACATGTTGCCAGAGGGAGGCGGGCTTCCTGATAGCTATGGTCTGGCTCGACTCTTCCGCATCCTCTGCCATGATAACCGCGTTCATGCCCGGAGGCAAAGGATCGCCCGTATTCACCGTCTTTGTCTGCGTGTCTCGCATGAGGCTCACCGGGTTGGTAAGGTCGGCCTCCAGAGTCTGCTCGAAATCGACCGCATACCCGTCCATAGCGGCGCACGTGAAGGGCGGATTGGAAAGCTTCGCTCTCACGGGCTCTGCCGTGATCCTTCCCCGGCAGTCAGGGACTGTCAATACCTCAGTCTCCTCGAGTGGGTTGACTACGGCGAGCACCCTTTTGAGCGCCTCTTCCTTGCTTATCGTATCGAGGTATCTCTTACGCAAGGGGAAACACCTCCACCTCAACTCCTGCCTCAAGTCCCTCCTGGCCTTCAGGCACGACGAAATAGCCGTCTGCTTTGGAGAGCGTGGAAATCACCGAGGACTTGGCGAAGATAGGCCTCACCATGGTCGACCCTTCTTCCCTTTCGATTGTCGCCCGCACGTATTCCTCGATCCCGTAGGAAGAGGGGACATTAGTCGCAAGCTTACCCCGGATTGTCCGCTCGCCGCTTCCCGGCGTCTGGCCCCTTAGCCGTTGCACCATGGGCAGCACGAACCTTAAAGCAACCATTGCACATGAGACGGGGTGGCCCGGAAGTCCGAATACGGGCTTTCCCCAGAGGTTTGCGAAGATCGTCGGCTTACCCGGCCTTATATTCAGGCCGTGAAAGAGCAGCGTTCCGCCGAGCCCCTCGATGGCCGTGGTTACCAGGTCCATCTGCCCTTTGGAGCTGCCCCCGGACAAGAGTATCATGTCACTCTCCCGCACCATCAAGAGCTTCTCCTCTATCTCCTTGAGCGCATCCCGGGCTATGCCGGCCAGAACGACCTCGCACCCCTTGGCAGCGAGCACATTAGAGACGGTATGGGTGTTGATGTCCCTGATCTTGCCTGGAGAGGGGACCTCGCAGACAGGCACCACCTCGTCGCCCGAGGAGATGAGCCCGATCTTCGGCCGCCCGTAGACCGGGACGCGAGTGATGCCCAGGGCCGCGAGGACGCCGATATCGAAGGGCGTCAGTTCTCTTCCCCCTTCGAGCACGATCTGACCTTCACGGATGTCTTCCCCGGCAAAGCAGATATTCTCGCCCCGCCGAAGGCTCCTCGTCACCTCCAGGTCCGCGTCCGAACGTCTCGCGTGCTCCTGCATGACCACACCATCCGCGGCTTCGGGCAGCATGGCCCCTGTGGCCACATAGATTGCCTCGCCGTCACCTACACTCTGTTGCGTAAATTCACCGACCCGGATTTCGCCCCTGGCGATGAGAAGGGCAGGCGTGCTTTCACGGGCCCCGTAAGTGTCCTTGGCCTTGACCGCATACCCATCGACAAGGGATCGGTTAAAAGGGGGGATAGCCTCCTGGGCAATGATATCGGATGCAAGTATCCGGCCTCGGGCCTCTTCTAGAGGCACGTATGAGGTTTGCCGCTCGCCGAGGGGAAAGGACGCGATAATCCCGAGGGCCGCGCGTGATGTGATCGCTGTGAGAAATTCCACGGGGGCATGTCACCGGATGCCGTAGTAACGGTTTACAAAATGTACCGTATTTACAAGGAATTGTCAATGTTGCCGAGGAGGAAGCACCTCCTCGAAGGAGGGGCCTAAGAGACGGCCTTCATAGTGTGGCCCGCAATCGCTTCGACGATTCTCGGCCACGCCCCTCCGTGGGGGAGATCGTGCCCCATGCCCTCAATCACCATGAGTTCGGCCCCCTGTATGGCCCCGGCAATTTCCTTGCCCGCTTCCATCGGTACCAGGGGGTCGTCGGTTCCGTGTATAACAAGGGTCGGAACTCTCACCGAGGCGAGCGCTTTCCTTCTATCGGGCTGGCTCATGACGGCCCTGAGCTCGACGGGACGTTCCTTCGGGGGAGAAAGAGCGGTCATACGCCTTGCCGACGATCGTTTTCGTCCATTCCTTGTCGAAGGCGAATCCCTTTCCTGCCATTGCTTCGAGAAGCACCAGCATATACTCGATGTAGGCGTTCCTCTCCCGGGGGGCGGGAGCAAGGAGAAGCTCCATGACCCCGGGATCCGGCGGAGGCAGGTTCCTGCTACCCGCTGTGGATGAAATCGAGATAAGGCTTAAGAGGCGCGACGGGTGGCGGATTGCAATGGTCTGGGCGATCATCCCACCCATCGATATGCCGCACACGTGTGCTTTTTCAATCATGAGAACATCGAGAAGGCCCACCGCGTCACCGGCCATGTCTTCAAGCGTGTAGTGCTTCTCGTCATCGCACTTTGTGGAGAGCCCTGCGTCCCTGTTGTCGAAGCGGATAACATAATGTCCCCGTCGCACGAGGTCCGCACAGAGATTGTCGTCCCAATGGATTAACTGGTCCGCAAGTCCCCCGATCAGAAGGAGCGGCCGGGAATTCGTGTCCCCCATCGCTTCATATTCGATATGGATACCATGGATCGCTGCTTTCGGCATGAACGCCTCCTCATTGAACCGATCAGTACTACAAAATTCAGTACTAACAATAAACCTCGGGGCCTGCCTTTCGCAACTTTGTGGAGTGGCACCCTTTCGGGTCCCAAGCTCCTTATTCTTGACAAGGGGCACAAGAATCCCTACAATAAGGGACCGTGAGCGATTTCATCAATTTCACCAGGTTTTTCTTTTTTTGGTTTATTGGCATGCACCCCAGGTGTCCTTAGGCGGACTGCGCCAGAGGAGGCCATGGGTGCACAACCCATGGCCTTTTTCTTTTTGAGGCCATGGATGAGTCCATGGCCTTTTGTTTTTGAAAGAAGGCCGGGACTCCCGCGAAGTGAATGAAAGTCCGGGAGAGCAGGCTCGGGTGGAGGAAATATGACTAATCTCAAACTGGCTTCGTTAAACGGAGGTGACAGAACGGTGGTCCCCGTCGATTCCGTCAAGATCGGCCTGGGCTTCACCGTGATTGCCGGCCCATGCACCGTAGAGAGCGAGGAGCAGACCGTCGAGACGGCCATCGCGGTGAAGAAGGCAGGAGCCCATGCCCTTCGGGGAGGGGCCTTCAAGCCCCGGAGCTCACCATACGCATTCCAGGGACTCGGTCTCAAGGGACTTCAGATTCTCAAGAAGGCAAAGGAAGAGACGGGTCTGCCGATCGTGACGGAAGTAATCGACTCGCGCGACGTATTCTGGGTGAGCGAGTATGCCGACGTCCTGCAGATCGGCGCACGGAACATGCAGAACTTCTCTCTCCTCAAGGAAGTAGGAAGGTCTCAGAGGCCCGTCCTGTTGAAGAGGGGCATGAACTCCACCATTGAGGAGTGGCTCAATTGCGCGGAGTATATCCTCAGTGAAGGCAACCCCCACGTTATACTCTGCGAGAGGGGCATCCGGACCTTTGAGACCTATACGAGGAACACTCTCGATCTGAGCTCAATTCCCGCCATCAAGGAATTGAGCCATCTGCCTGTCATCGTCGACCCCTCTCACGCCTCGGGGAGAGTTTCCCTGGTCTCTCCCTTGAGCCTTGCAGCCGTGGCAGCCGGAGCAGACGGACTGATAGTCGAGGTGGACATAAATCGGGATAAGGCTCTATGCGACAGGAATCAGACCATGACACCCGCAGAGTTCTCAGACATGGTGGGGCGCGTCAAAGGTCTGTACAGGTTCATGGAGGCAGGGCAATGAGGAGCCTCTTCATCGAGGGTCGATCGGGCAGGTCCCTCATCGGAGTGGGCGATTCGATCGCTCACCTTCGGTCCTACTGCGACGTTGCCAAATCGGTGATAGTCACCGATCATACGGTCCGCGCCCTTCACGGCTCTCTTTTTCCCGAACGGCCGGTCATCGAGATCGGTATGGGGGAAGAGGCCAAAACGCTCGAGACGGTCGAGGCCGTTTATGACGCACTCCTCGCCGCCGGCGTCGACCGGGCGTCGACAATCGTGGCAATCGGCGGCGGCATTGTGTGCGACGTGGCCGGTTTCGCGGCATCCACCTTTCTCAGGGGCCTCTCCTTCGGCTTCGTTCCGACGACGCTCCTTGCCCAGGTCGATGCGAGCGTCGGCGGCAAGAACGGCGTGAACCTTCACGGGTACAAGAACTTGGTTGGCACCGTGTGCCAGCCCGGCTTCGTGATCTGCGATCCTGAAGTGCTCGGAACCCTGCCGGGCCACGAAGTGCGGAATGGCTTTGCCGAGGTGGTCAAACAAGCCGCCATCGGCGACAGTGCGCTCTTTTCCTTTCTCGAAACCGATTGGGAAAGGGCACTCGCCCTCGAGCCTGACGCAATCGACCGCGTGATCTACGGCTGCATGAAGGTGAAGACCGCAATAGTCGAACAGGACGAAAGGGAGACAGGCGAGCGAAGAAAGCTCAATTTCGGCCATACCTTGGGCCATGCGGTGGAAAAGGTCCACCGGCTTAAACATGGAGAAGCCATAAGCATAGGAATGGTCGCTGCCGCACGACTTTCGGTAAAGAAGGCCCTTCTCGCCCCCGAGGATGCCGCCCGGCTGGAGGTGCTTCTAAAGGCCTTCGGTTTGCCGGTCGCCCTCGACGTAAACAAAGAGCTCATACGTGATGCCCTCGGGAAGGACAAGAAGAGGACGGACGGCTCGATCCTCTTTGTGCTCCTTGAGGGCATCGGAAAGGCGAGAGTCGTTCCTATAAAAATCGACGAGATTGAAGAGGTGATCGATGATCTGCGTGAGCCTGTCTGAGCCCGATCTCGCCGGCTGTCTCGCGGCCCTCCGAGGTCTTTCCTTCGCCGAGATACGACTTGACAAGAGCCGACTGTCATTAGAGGATGTGGCCAGGCTCTTCTCGAGCCATGAAAAGCTGATCGCCACGTGCCGACCCGGGGGCATCAGTGACGCCGCGCGCAAAGAGCTGCTCCTGGCGGCCATCGATGCAGGCGCCGCCTACGTGGACGTGGAGGTCGATTCCGAGGCTGCTTTTCGGGAGGAGATTTTGACGAAAGCACGGCAGAAGGGTTGCAAGGTCATCGTCTCTTTTCACGATGCCCGGAGGACCCCGGACAGAGAAGAGCTGGGGGCCCGCCTCGAGGCATGCTTCGAAGCAGGCGCGGATATCGCCAAGGTTGCCTGCAAGGCGCAGAGCGACAAGGACAACGCACGCCTTCTCGGCCTGCTCGATAGCTCGCGGCCCGCAATAGTCATCGCCATGGGCCCCAAGGGCCGGATAGTACGGGTGATGGCCCCCTTGCTGGGCAGTCCTTTTACTTTCGCCTCGCCCGCAGCAGGGAGGGAAACTGCGGAGGGCCAGATGGACATGAAGAGCCTCCTGGAAATAATGGAGGCGATTCAGCATAAGATTGGAAATCGTAAAGGAGACAGATCGTGAAAAGTGTCGGATTGCAAGGGAATCCGTATAAGAGAAGTCGACGAAAGAGGAGCGGGGAGGCTGCGATACAAGCGGGTCCATGGGAAATATTCGCCGTTGCGGGAAACCCGGTCTTTCAGAGCAAGAGTCCCCTCTTGTTCAACACAGCCTTCAGGGATCTTGCCGTCTCTGCCCAATACGTCCGTCTGGCCGCCTCGACAGCGGCCGAGATCATGACCACAGCCCGCGAGATCGGAATGGGCGGTCTCAATATCACCGCCCCTTTCAAGACCGCTATCCTCGAATACCTCGACGAGATAGAGGAAGATGCCCGGATCGTGAATGCGGTCAATACGATCGTGAGAAGGGACGGGGCCTACATCGGCTGCAACACCGATATTGCGGGAGTCGCCCGGGCACTTGAGAAAGGCGGCTTCTATGGCCAAGGACGGAAGGCGGTCGTCTTGGGAGCGGGTGGCGCCGCCAGGGCGGCCGCCTTGGCGCTCGTCCGGGCAGGCAGCCGGGTGACCATGATAAACAGGACCTTCGAGGGGGCACGCGATGGGGCGGACCGGATCGGCTGCGAGGCCCTGCCCCTCGATTGCGCAGCCGACGCCCTCGCCGGGTCGAGCCTTCTCGTTTCAGCCGTTTCCACGGATACCCATCTTATCGATCTTTCCTTGATTTCCCCGGACATGACAGTGCTCGACGCAAACTACGCAGGCCGCTCGCCTCTGGCTCTTGAGGCGACCAGGCTCGGTGCCACGGTGATCGACGGCCGGGAGTGGCTTCTCAATCAGGCGCTCCCCGCGTTCGAGCTCTTCGTCGACCGGCCGGCACCCGTCGAAGCGATGCACAAGGCACTTTGGAAGACGCGGCGCGATGCGCGCAAGAATATAGCCCTCATCGGCTTCATGGGCACGGGCAAGTCCGCTGTGGCCGAGCGCGTTTCCGCCTTGACCGGCATGACCCTCGTGGATATCGACCGCCGTATCGAGGAAAAGGGCCAGGCCACTATCGCTGACATATTCCGGACGAGCGGTGAGGAGGAGTTCAGACGGATGGAGCAGGCGGAGATCGAAGAGCTGGGGCTCGATATCGACCAGGTGGCTGCGTGCGGCGGCGGGGCCCTGATAAACGGGTCGAACGTCCGCGTCCTCAGGAATAATTGCCTCTCCGTCTGGTTATGGGCGGATGTGAGCACAGCCCTCGCCAGGATCGGAGATAGGTCCACGCGGCCCATGCTCGACTCGTCTACCGATATTGAGGCCCGGGCCCGGACTCTCCTCGATCAGAGGCTCCCGGGCTACGCCCGTACGTCCGATGTGCTCATCAACACCGTTGGAAAGTCACCCGACGAGATTGCCCGGAGGATACGGGATGAATTCAATAGCGCCCTCAGCGATTAAAGGCGTCCTTTCCGCACCCCCGTCCAAGAGCATGACTGCGCGGGCCCTGGCGGCCGGTCTCCTCGCGCCCGGCGTCTCGAGGATAAGAAACGTCTCCCTCTGTGACGACGGGCATGCTGCCCTCAAGATCGTGGAGGCCCTGGGAGCCGAAATCTCCCGGGATGGCGAAGATACCCTCGTCCGCTCACCAGGCATCCGAAATCTCAAGGTCGGAAGCACTATCGTCGACTGCCGGGAATCAGGGCTCTCCATGCGCATGTTCTCATCGATTGCCGCACTCCTGCCCGTTGATGTAACCCTCACAGCCTCGGGCTCTCTCTCGAAGCGACCGATGGAAATGGTGACCGCCCTCGAGCAGGTTGGCGCATCCTGCAGGACCGACCACGGCCACGCGCCCCTTTCCGTCAAAGGACCCCTGGAGGGAGGAAGGATCAGTATCGATGCGAATATAAGCTCCCAATTTCTCACGGGTCTCCTCATGGCGCTTCCTGTCTGCCCCAAGGCCTCTCTGGTCTCTGTTTCCGGTCTGAAAAGCTCTCCCTATGTGCGGATGACCGTCGAGCTCATCCGCCGATTCGGCATTCGCTTGAGCCACGACGAGGGCCTTGAGGAGTTTACGATAGAAGGAGGCCAAACCTATCTGCCCTCGACCTACGCGATCGAGGGCGACTGGTCGGGTGCAGCCTTTCTCCTCGTGGCGGGTGCAATCGCGGGTAAGGTGACAATGACCGGACTCGATCTGAATTCCCTTCAGGCCGACAGGGCGGTGATAGAGGCCCTCGATGCCTCGGGTGCGGCTCTCCTATTCGGGAAGGATGAACTTTCCGTGGAGAAACGGAAGCTCAATGCTTTCGTCTTTGATGCGACCGACTGCCCCGACCTGTTTCCTCCCCTTGCAGCCCTTGCAGCCCTTTGCGAAGGAACAAGCGTCATCTACGGCGCACAACGGCTTGTCCATAAGGAAAGCGACAGAGCACAAGCTTTGAGGGAAGAATTCGGGAAACTGGGCATTGTCATCGAAATGTGCGGCAACAGGATGGAGGTTCAAGGCGGTCGGGTCCGGGGCGGTGAGGTCAATTCCCACAACGACCACAGGATCGCCATGGCCTGCGCAGTGGCGGCACTCCAGGCCCAAGGAAAAGTGCTTATCCAAGACTCCGAATGCGTTGCCAAATCCTACCCGGCCTTCTTCTCCGATCTGGAAAGGCTCAGAGGAACCACATGAATAGCTTCGGCAAACTTTTCAGGATCGAGATATTCGGTGAATCCCACGGTCCGACGGTGGGTGTAGTGGTCGACGGCTGTCCGGCCGGCCTGCCCCTCTGCTTTGATGATTTCGCGGACGACCTTGAGCGAAGAAAGAGCGGACGATTGGGAACGACGGGCCGCAAGGAGGCAGACAGCCCGCGAATCGCTTCGGGTCTGTTCAACGGAAGGACGACCGGTGCTCCCATCCTGATTCTTTTCGATAACAGGGACGTGGATTCGAGCGCCTATGAACCCATAAGAGGCAGACCGAGACCGGGCCAGGCCGACCTCGTGGCCGATCAAAAGTACGGGGGGTTCAACGACTTTCGGGGCGGAGGCCCCTTCTCCGGCCGGCTCACGACCGGCCTCGTCGCTGCCGGAGCCATCGCGAAGAAGCTTGTCCGGCCGGTGGAGGTGGCGGCCGAGCTCATCGAAGCGGACGGGTCAACGGACATAGAAGGAGCTATAAATAGAGCCATCGAGGCACACGATTCCATCGGCGGCCTCATCTACTGCAGGGCTGCGGGCCTGCCCGTCGGTCTGGGAGAGCCCTTCTTCGATTCCGTGGAATCGCTCATGGCTCATCTCCTTTTTTCGATCCCGGGCATCAAGGCTGTCGAGTTCGGCGCGGGGCTCGCTTCATCTCGCATGAAAGGCAGCGAGTTCAACGACGAGATACTTTCCATCGAAGGACGAACGCGGACCAACAACGCGGGAGGGATCAACGGAGGGATCGCCAACGGGAACGATCTTCTCTTTCGTGTGGCAATAAGACCAACGGCAAGCATAGGAAAGACCCAGCGTACCATAGACATGAAGACCGGAGATGGCTGCGACATATCAATCACGGGGCGTCACGACGCCTGTTTCGCCGTGCGGGTACCGGTTATCGTGGAAGCGGCCTGCGCAATCGTCGTGGCAGACCTCATGCTCATAGAACAGAGGATTCAAAGGATATTAAGGTGATGACAAATGGATCTTAAAGAGATACGCAGATCGATCGACGCGACAGACTACGAAATCGTCAAGCTCCTCAACCGGAGGATGGAATACGGGCTACGGCTTAAGCGGTTGAAAAGCAGCGTGGCCGAGCCGGGGCGCGAACAGGAGGTAATCGACCATGTGCGCAGCTACTCCTGCAATGTAATGGAGCCTGGTTTTACGGAGCAGATCTATCGAATCATAATGGACGAGAGTAAGCGAATCCAGGAGAAAGGACTGAAGCTCGTCGGGTTTCAGGGGGAACATGGAGCCTACAGCGAGGTTGCGGCCCACAGCTATGCTCCGGGTCTCGCATCGATCCCCTGCCCCAGCTTTCATGAAGTATTCAGGGAAGTAGAGTCGGGCCAGCTCGATCTTGGCATCGTCCCTGTGGAGAATTCCATCGAGGGAGCGGTGACCGAGGTGAACGACCTCCTCGTCGAGACCGATCTGCGGATCGTAGGCGAGGCCGTTATACCTATTCACCATTGCCTTCTTGCCCTTCCCGAACAGGACTACCGCGAGCTGAAGACGGTCTATTCCCATCCTCAGGCCCTCGGCCAATGCCGGGGGTTCATCGCTCGCCACAGGCTCGAGGCCCGCCCCTTCTATGACACGGCAGGAGCGGCCATCATGCTCAGGGAACAGAAGCCGCCTGCCACCGCCGCTATCGCGAGCAAGCTGTGCGCGGACCTCTACCACCTGGAGGTACTGAAGGAGAATATCGAAGATAACGATTCCAACAGGACGCGTTTCGTCCTGCTTTCAAAGCAGCCGAGCCCGGAGGGGGGGAACAAGATATCGATTATCTTCTCGGTCAGCCATCGCCCCGGCGGTCTCTTCTCGGCGCTGAAAGTGCTTTCGGACGCATCCATCAACATGACACGGATAGAATCGAGGCCGCTCCGTAACGACCCGGGCAGCTACGCTTTTTTCGTCGACCTGGAAGGCTCCGATAAGGAGCCGAAGGTGACCTCAGCCCTCGAGGCAATCGACAAGGTCACGAGGAATTTCAAATTCCTCGGGTGCTATAAGGAACAGGATCTCGGCTCGATTAAGTAGGGGTTTCCGTCGGAGCTGCCCCGTCTTCTTTGTGATGATCCATCAAAACATAGACCCCGCCCAGAATGGGGTCCGTCGCGTGCCTTTCGAGGAGCAGGGAAAGCATTTTCCCCTGTAACTGCACCCCCTTGGGGAGAAGTTTGACACCGCTCGCCGCGTGGACATCCTCAGCGATTACCATGCCCGCGGTCAGCTTGTCGACGGGTACCTTCACCTTGCCCGTATCGGGTCTGTCGTTTTCGGCGAGAAGGAATTCGATAAGGAGGTTGGCGATCCTCTGTTCCAGGATCACGTGCATGGAGAGCCTGATTTGCTCGACGATATATTCCGTCGAAAGACCCTGGCCTTGAAGATCTTCCGCAAAGACTATGCCCCTGAGGATCCGGGCCCCGATCGGTATCTCTTCCCCCATCAACTCCGCGGGGAAGCCTGACCCATCATAGTTCTCGAGCTGGTGATAAATGGCCTCGGCACACTCCTTAAAGCCCGTAATGGTGGAAACGATAATGGAGCCGACCGTGGTGTACTGCTGGTATACGGGCAGAAGGGCCGCAGGCAGGTTGCAGTAGGTCCTGCAGATGAGATCGTCAGGGAGACCAACCTTGCCCAGCTCATGGAGCACGGCCGCAAAGATGACCTGTCTCCTGCTTTCATCGTCGAGAAGGAGGTTGCGGACGAGGAATTCAGCCATTGCCCTGGCCGTCTCAGCCCGGTCGCTCGCTCCGGGAATGCGAATTTCAAGTATTTTCAGGAGGATGGCCGTCATCTCCCTGAAGTTCCTCTCAAGAAGTCCGTTCGCCTGGGAAAGCCTCCTTTCTTCCTCCCGCAGGCCCTTTTGCCACTTCCGCACAGTCAGGAGCGAGCGGACCTTGGGAAGAAGGAGTTGACTGCAAAGGGAGAGCTCCAGGTAGTCATTGGCGCCTCGCTCTAAAGAGCGGACGATCTGCGTCGGTTCGGTTCCATGGGAAAGCAGGAGAAAAAGGGGCGGGAAGCTGTCTGCCTCTCCCACGGCTGCAGGGCAGACCTCGGGGCATCCCGAACGGGCCTGACATCGGCAGATCACGAGATCGGGCGACAACGACGCAGCGGGCGTTGCCTCTTGGCAGTTCGATGCTCGGTAGATCTCGAAACTGTCATCGGCTTTGAGGAGACCCTCTAGAGAGTCGAGGATCTCGGATGAGTCGTCCACGAGGAGAATAGTGGGCCGCCCTTCCGGGGCTATCATCTCTTCTGCTCCGGTTTCGGCCCCCCGGCGGGAACTGTTTGTAAAGGCTGCCCCCCTTTTGTGACTGTCGAAGGCTTCGAAGGCCCCTGGTCGGGAGGACTTCGCAAACCCTGGCCCGAACCCTGAGCCATTGGCCGCGATAGACTGCTGTCTGTTCCTGTCCGGGGCGCCCCGGTCGGCTGGCTCGAAGTTCCGCTCGGCGGGGAGGTACCCAAAGGCTGCTTCGATGGGTCCGATTTCAAGGGCCCCAGGTTTGATCCCGTAGGCGTCACCAGGATGCTGACCCGTCTGTTGGAGTAGTCGAGAGGCTGGTCAGGAACCTTAAGGTTCCTGTCTGCGAAGCCCCGAACCTGAAGGACCTGATGGTTTCTCAAACCCCCTTCTTCGAGCACGGTGCGGGCGCTGTTTGCCCTGTCCGCGCTCAGATTCCAGTTAGAGTATCCCGGGGAAGAATAGGGGCGGGCGTCCGTATAGCCCTCCACGACTATGCCGTTCGGAAGATGGGCCAAGTGAGTAGCGATCATCTTCAGGAGCTTGATTGTCTCAGGTTTGACCGTAGCCTTTCCGATATCGAAGAAGAGTCCTTCGGAGTCTTCCACGAGGTCGATTCTCAGACCCTCCGGAGTGACCGTAACGTCGACTTTATCCTTGAACTTCGAGAAGTCGGGCATTGCCCCGATTGCCTTCTCAATTTCCCCTGCCTCTACCTTCAGCTTATCCATTTCCGCGGCAAGGGAATCGCTGGGCACCGGTGGTGGGGGCAAGGGGTCGGACTTGGGCGCGCCGGTCAGAATGCCGCCGGATTTGGTCGTCGAAAAAACCCCGGGGTCCTTGAAATAGGCCGCGATGGCCTGCTTAACCGCGTCGCTTTGGCCGATAATCCAAAGTACGATGAAAAGGGCCATCATTGCGGTGACAAAGTCGGCGTAGGCCACCTTCCAGGCGCCGCCGTGGGACCCGGCATGGGCCCGCTTGTTCTTCTTTATGATCCTGACCGGAGTATTATGATCTTCTTCCACTATTTCTTGCCCTTTACATAGTCTTCCATCTCCTGGAAGGTCGGTCTGTAATCGGACGGAATTGCTCGTCTCGAGAATTCGGTGCAGACAATAGGGTTGAAGCCTTTGGCGAAGGCGATCAACGCCGCCTTTATGGTCTCGAACACCTTCGAGTCCTCTTCGTTGCTTATGTCGATATTCGTGGCCAGGGGTTGTACGAAGCCATAAGAGATGAAGATGCCCAAAAAGGTGCCCACGAGGGCGGCCGCCACTTTCTTGCCGATTTCTTCGGCAGGCCCGCCAATGGCCTGCATGGTGATAATGATTCCCAGCACCGCCGCGACGATACCGAGTCCCGGCATGGAATCTCCTATCTTCTGTAAGATTGTGCCAGGCTTCGACCCTTCCTGGTGATGAGTGTCGATGTCCGTATCCATGAGCGCCTCCATGTCGTGGGCCGGCACGCCTCCGAGGATAACGAGCCTGAAGGTATCACACATGAAGGAAAGGATGTGATGTTGCTTGAGAAACTGCGGGTAGTTACCGAAGATAGCACTTTCCTCGGGCTTCTCGATGTGACCCTCGAGAGCGATAAGCCCGTCTTTACGGCTCATCTGGAATATTTCGAACATGAGCTTCAGGAGGTCGAGATACATCTGTTTGCTTATGGAGGAGCCTTTGAGGGTGCCTAGCACCTTCTGGATGATCAATTTGAGGGTCTTCGCGGGTGCAGAGATGAGCAGTGCGCCTATGGCGGACCCGCCTATGATCATGAACTCAGCCTCTTGCATGAGCACGAGAAAAGGACCGTGCTCAAGCCCGAATCCACCCAAAACCGCACCAAGAACAACGAAAATGCCAATTATTACGAACACGATTTATCCCTCAATAAAGAGTTAACGATCATGGTTTTTCCCAATCCTTCCGTCTCCTCAACGATTCATGAATCCCTATGCGCTTCTCCTGATGTTTTGGCCCCCGTTCTGACGGCTCCTTAAGCCGCTAGCTCTATTATCGGCATTGTTGGCCGAATACCTTACCTGCATGAAGTTCCCCTTTGTCGATTCGCCGGTTTTTGTGGCCTCCTTTGGGCCACTTTCGCACTTGACAAACAGTGCCTTCTGTTGAGATGTTTATAGGCACAGTCCTCAGGGTGAAAGCAAATGACTACAGAACGGAACAAGGGAGAGCCTTTCTACAACAGGTCCCTGGAAAGGTCGCTCCAGATACTGAATGCCTTCGGCACCGAACGGAGACCGCTTAAACTGGCCCAGTTATCGGAAGCGCTCGGCCTTCCCAAGGCCACGGTCTTGAGACTCTGCTCGACCCTCGTCAAGTATGGCTTCCTGAAACAGGGCCCGGACTCGCGTGAATACACCCTCGGCCTCAAGCTCCTGGAACTGGGAAGCATCGTCCTCTCTTCTTTCTCCCTGAGAAAGATCGCCTCCCCCTATCTCACCCAGTTGCAGGCGAAACTGGGCAAGACAGTCTTCCTGGGCGTCCTCATGGAGGACGAATTGCTCTACATAGACAAAAGGGAGGATGGCGGGATGGGCATTAGTTTCCCATCGGGTATAGGCAGGCGCCGGCCGCCCTATTGGGGCATGCTCGGTCCGGTTCTTATGGCATACCTGCCGGAGCATGAAGTGGACAGACTCCTCAAGGAGCACCCTCTCGCGAAGACTGCAAAGAAATCCTACACAGAGATCGGAGACTTCAAAGAGTGGCTCCGAGTGATACGACGAGATGGATACGTCGTCGAAGGCGAAACGGCTTTCGAAAGCATCGGGGGGGTTGCGGCTCCCATCCGTGATTTCACGAATAGAGTCGTTGCGGCCTTGGGTGTGGGTTTCATCTTCTCATCGGCCGACCCCAGAGAAACAAGAAAGATCATCAGGGAGGTGCTGACAGCGGCAGGCTCTGTTTCCCGTGAGCTGGGGTATGTCGCGCAGGAGCAGGAACCCTGATCCCTCTCGATCGAGAGATCGTAAAACGGCTTGCCGTGCCTTGTGTATCGATGTCGATCGTCCGTGTACGCGTCCGCTTATCGGCCCTCCTTTTTTTCCCCTTTTTTCCTTGACAAGCCTTTGACGTATGCTATTATTGGTTTATTCATTAGATGGATGTCCATTTCATTAGATGGAATCCCCCCAACGGGAGGCACTATTCTTGAGCGGCCTTTTCAGGACAAAAAAGCCAAAGGAGGTGCACCGAGCCGAACAAAATAAGAAACGACTCATAAACGGATCGGCCCCGCAGCCAGTCTTTTCTTGATCCAAGAAGCGCTTATGCTGCCCGCGAGCGCCTCTATGACACACCTTCATTTTACTTGAAAAGGCTGTTGCAAGGACTCGGCATCCCTTCTTATCGCACCTTTGACCTGCCATAAAACGATAAAGGGACCGAGATCGAGTTCAAGCCAGAAAACAAGGATAACCAGGAGTGATTCATGGATTACTGGAACAAGTACACTGAAACGATGCCCAGGGAAGAGCTCAACAAAGTTGAGTTCTCCTACTTCAAGAACATGTTCAGTTATGCCAAATCCCACGCCGCGATGTATGCTGACAAGCTCAAAGGAATAGACGTAGCCGACATCAAGTCTTTCGATGATGTCAAGAAGATTCCCTTCACCTACAAAGAGGAGCTGAGAAAGTGGCAGGAAGACGTCGAGCCTTTCCCCTATGGAGGTGTTTTGGGGGTACCCATCGAGGAAGTGTCCAGCTTCAGGCAGACAAGCGGGACTACCGGAAGGCCCGTCTATGTCCCCGAGTCATACGAAAGCTGGCAGTGGAGAATCGAATCATGGTGCCACATTCTCTGGATGGCCGGTTTCAGACCGAGACACAGGCTTTTTCTCCCCTTCGGCTACAATGTCTACGTCGCCTTCTGGGAAGCCCATTATGCGGCTGAAAAGGTCGGCCTCGAGGTCGTGCCGGGCGGCGCTCTCGACACCAAGGGCAGAGTGAACAAGATCATCGAGCTGAAGGCCAATGCCCTGGCAGGCACGCCTACCTACATGCTCAATATCGCCATGCAGGCGAACGAAATGGGCATCGATCCGAAATCCTTCGGCATCGAGCGGATACTCGGTGCAGGGGAGCCGCTTCCGGAGGCGACGCGCAAGAAGATCGAGGCTACATACGGCTGCAAGATGTATGACCACATCGGAAGCACCGAAACCTGCGGTTTTGCAGGCATGTGCGAGGCGCAGGAAGGCCTTCACATCGTGGAACCCTTCTTCCTTGTGGAGCTCCTCGATACCGAGACCCTCTCGAAAGAGGTGGCGGTCGGCGAACAGGGAGTCATCGTGATCAGCGCGCTCGGCAGAAGATCCTTCCCCGTCATACGTTTCAACACGAACGACGTGGCTGTCAAGGGACCGGACACCTGCTCGTGCGGAAGGACTTCCATGAAGATGATGGAGATCGTCGGCAGGGTCGACGACATCAGGAAGGTCCGGGGCGTGCTGTTCTCTCCGAAAACCGTAGAGCAGCTCATCAGATCGGAATTCCCCGAAATCGTCGAATATGAGATCATCATCACCCGGGAAGGGATCATGGACGAAATCACCGTAAGGGTGGAGGCGGTCCCCGGACTCGCGGCCAACGATGCCGAGGCTGTTTGCAACAGACTCAAGGAAAGGCACAAGATAAAGACGAACCTCACCTGCAAGGTTAAGCTCGAGCCTGAGGGGAGTCTTCCCCGTTATGACCTCAAAGCAAAACGATTCAAAGATATGAGAGGTAACCACTAATGGATGAGATCAGGAACGAGATAAGCAATATCGAAAAGAGCGCTGAAAGGATCAAGGCGTTGGCGGATGGCAACAAAGCCCTCATCAAGAACGCCTCCATAATACTCACCTTCGTCTACATACTCAAATTCATCACACCCAAAGTGGAGGGATAGAAGCCCTCTTCCCCCAAGGCACGAAGGGCCCCGACCTGAAATTCAGGTCGGGGCCCTTTCTTTGTCTCCCCTCCCGTCCATGCAGGCTTATCCTTAGTCCGGATCCTGAAGTCATCGTCCCTTGGGCGGTCGTCTCTCCAGCCAGGCGGTCCGGGGAGCCATTCGGGTTTCAAAAAGATTTCTCTTGACGGAAAAACGACCGGAGGGATAGAATGGAAATGTTCACGTTCAGGGGACAAATATCCGGGAAAAAAAATATGCAGAAGACCGACTCCGCCGCCATGCCTTGGCACGTGCCATGCTCCAAGTGTGGGAAACCGACCTTTTCCGACCTGCTCGACAAAGAGGGGATGTGCGATTATTGTCGGGAGGTAAGGTCAATGAAGACTGCGGTCGTCAAAAAGAAGAAGGAGCAAAGCGGGAGGAAGTAGGCCCTCGCCAGGAAGCTTCCTTCACCAAAGCGCAGGCTACCACGCCCCTGTTTGCGGCGATCGCGCGGGTAGAAATTGATTCCTGTCCCCTATCGATAAAATCAGAGATGAATTTGGCGAAGGCCTTTGCACACACGGCCTTGCGCGGATCGTCAGCCCTCGTCGAGGAACCTGCTTCTCCGTGGACCACGAGACCGTAAGAGATCATTCTCTCACGGATCAAAGGTTTACCCGTGTCTTTACATCATATCCTTCGGTCCTGGATATCGCGGATAAGGATTCATGCAACGAGGGAAGTCTCTCCGAGGCCCTGGATTTGTAGGTTCTCTACTAATAGAGAAACATAGGCTTGCCCAGCATGTTCCGCACCTTGGGAATGTAGGCCTCGGCGTCGTAGAGGGCGGTCACGTCCACCCGTTTTTTTGCGGCGGTGACCAGTTCGATAGGGACGGTGGTGTATATGCCCTGCTGGAGCGCCACCATCCGCCCGGTATGCCCGGAGGCCACCTGGCTGAGGGCCAGGTTCCCGTAGGAAACCGCGACCATTCGGTCGAGGGAATCGGGAGCCCCTGAACGCATGATGTAAGCCAGTTGCTGGTAGATGATGTTTATGCCCGTCCGTTTCTTTATCTCGGCAGCCACCACCGACCCGATCCCGCCCAGCTTCCGGTGGCCGTATGCATCCTCCTCGCCGGTTTCGAGGATGACCCCTCCTTTCGGGAAAGCCCCTTCAGATATGGTGAGGATCGCGTAGTTGGAGGGATTGCGGGAGCGGTCTTCTGCGAGGAACCGCGAGAGGCGATCCATGTCGAAAGGCACTTCCGAAATAACAGCGCGATCGACGTCGGCAAGGTATGCGGCGAAAAGCGAGGTCTCTCCCGAGTTCCGGCCGAAGAGCTCGACGATGCCGATGCGCTCGTGGGAGCCCGCGGTCGTACGCAAGGCGTTTATGGTATCCACGGAACGGGTGACCGCGGTGGAAAAGCCGATGCAGAAATCGGTCCCGAAGACGTCGTTGTCCATGGTCTTGGGAATCGCCACTACCTGAAAACCTTCGTGGTGCAGCCGTCCGGCGAAACTCAGGGTGTCGTCGCCTCCTATGGGGATGATCGCTTCCATCTTGAGCGCATCGAGCACCCTCAGCACGTGGCGGGTACAATCGATCATGCCTTGGGCGGTCGTCTGGCGGTCTTCCTCTTTCACGAAGGCAGGGACCTCCTCGGGGGCCACGTTGCTCGGATTCGTCCTCGAAGTATGAAGGACGGTTCCACCCGTGCGGTCTATGGTGCGGACGCTGTCGTCGCTGAGCTCCATAGTGCATCGCTCGATAGTCTCGGGGTCTTCCGGGTCGACGCCGAGGAGCCCGTGCCAGCCGCGTCGAATGCCCACGACCTGGATATTATGGTTTACAGCCTGGACAACGACAGCCTTGATCGCGACGTTGAGCCCCGGCACATCGCCGCCTCCTGTCAGAATGCCCACCCTTCGCTTCGGAGCCACGAAATTCTTCTCCCTGAAACCTGTATTTTGCTGTCTCTGAGTTTAAGTATAAGCTATGTCGGTACCCATTGTTTGTCAAGGTCGAGCCTTCCTTGCCCCTTACCATCCGTGCCATTGATGGAACAGAAAGAATCACTACCTTCTTCCTGTGTGCTAGAAGCGCCCACATATGGGCGTTTTCGCCCACATAAGTCCGGGCTTTCCCTTGAAAACACGATCCTCAACACACGAGTCCGTGACTTCGAAATACTGTCCTGCGCTATGGCAACAAGAATGTAACTATTCGATATTTAACGCCTTCATTTTCATCATCCCCGTCTGCTGGAGGAGATGAGGAGTTTTCTTTCAATCCCTCCGATTTCACGGCACGTGAGTTGCTATAGATTCAGCAGGGTTTCAAATAACATAGCCGAGGAGGCGCGAAAGGCTTGTTACAGGGCAGCAGATTCTTCCCATCCTTAGCAGGTTCGAGAACAAACCAGTCATCGAGCATTGCGAAGGCCCCCGGCTTCGACCTCAGCCGAGTAGGCGAGCTCCTGAGAGGGGCGAGAGAGAAGAAGGGCCTTTCCCTCGGTGATGTGTCTCAAACGCTCTTCCTGACGAAGTCAATTGTGAAGGCTATCGAGTCGGGTCAATGGCGTGAGCTGCCCGATCCGGTCTACGTGAAAGGTTATGCAAAATCGTACGCCTCTGTTCTCGATATCGGCAAAAGGGTGGAGGAGCTTCTCCGTCTGCCTTCAAATGTGCCCCCCCGTGAAGAAACGGTTGATGCTTCCGGCCCGGCCCGGTGGGCCGGAAGCCTCCGAAGAGAAACCCGCGGGATTGGCAGGCCCTCAGGTGCGTCCCTGAAAGTCCTGGGCCTGTTCTGCATTGCCATAAGTCTGAAAAGGTTCGTGTTACCTTGAAAGAATAGAAAATTCCCCCCTAAGTTCAATTCCTCCCTCAGCCCCGGACTTGACCCCCTCCATGACAGACTCCGGCCCGTGTTAAACGGGTCGGCGCCCTGTCTGTCCTTTTACCGCGCGGTCGATTCCCGTGTATAAGAAAGGGAACCACAGGCCTCTTTCGACTCCTCTGCTTCGGGAGGTGGAATCGTAGCGCATAATGTGGTAAAAAAAGCTTCTGTGGGGGAACCGTTCTTCATCGATAAGCGGTTTCTCGTTTCAAGGAGGCATAATGGAGATCGTGGTGCTGGCAAAACAGGTCCCTGACCCAGAGGCCTTGGTGCGCATAGCCGGAGAGGGAAAGAGCCTGGAGATCGAACAGAAGTTTACCGCTAACCTCTTTGACGAGGTAGCCCTCGAGGAAGCGTTGAGGATAAAAGAGAAGCACGGCGGAAGGGTAAGGGTGATTACCCTGGGTAAAGACAAAGCAATCGAGGTGTTGAGAACGGGTATCGCCATGGGCGCCGACGCTGCCCTGCTCCTCGACGATCCTGCCTTTCTGGACGGCGACGGCAGGAGCACGGCTCTCGTCCTGAGCAAGGCAGTCTCGAAGGAGCCCTTCGACATCATCCTTTGCGGAAGGCAGGCTCTCGACGACGACAGGGGTGAGATCGGACAGATGGTCGCTCAGCTCTTGAACCTTCCCCATGTGGGTGGGGTTGTAGGTCTTGATATAACGGATGGCAAGGCTTCCGCCGAAAGCGAGGTGGAAGGAGGCAGAGCAATAATGGAAGTCTCCCTCCCTGCCGTCTTTATTGTGGAAAGGGCCCTCAACGAACCGAGGACCGCGCCTATCACGGGCGTGATGAAGGCCATGAGGACCCCCATACCTAAGGCAGGACCAGGAGATCTGGGATTGTCTGCCGAGCAGATAGGGGCAAGTGGATCGAAGACGAGGGTGGAGAAATACCTTGCCCCCAGGAAGCGGCAGGATGTGCGCATCATCGCGGGTGAGCCGGCTGATGCCGCGCTCGAGGCGGTGCGGCTCCTGGTCGACGAAGAAAGGGTTCTTTAGGAAAAGGGGATTCGGTTATGAAGAAGGTACTCATATTCGTTGAGATAAAGGCGGGCGAGCCGAGAAAGGCCTCCATGGAGCTATTGTGCGCCTTCGCAAGCCTCGGTGCTCCGGGCCGCTTTTCAGTGGAAGCAGTGGTCCTCGGAGCGCTGACGGATAAGGCGAAAGAAAGGGTCCTTCCCCATGTGGGGAAGCTCACCAACATCACTGACCCCGCTCTCGATACTTACACGGCTGAAGGCTTTTCTCAAGGCTTAGCCGCATACGCGAAAGAGGCAGGGGCCGACCTCGTCGTGGCGGGAGCCACGCGAACGGGCCGTGATTTCATGCCGAGGGTGGCCATACTCCTGGAGGCGGGCATGGCGTCGGACGTTACTGCCGTAAATTGGGAAAAGGAGCCCCTCACTTTTGTCCGCCCCATCTATGGCGGAAGGGTGCTCACCGAGGTCTCCTTCACCTCGTATCCGGCTGTGATCACGACGAGGCCCAACACCTTCGGCGTCGGCGAGACCGGGAGTACGCCGGGAGAATTCGCCCAAAGGCAGGCCGGTATTGCACCGGATCAGATAAGAACCAAGGTCCTCAGGGTGGCAGAAAAGGCAGAGGTCAAGATCGACCTGATGGAGGCGGACGTCATCGTCACCGGTGGCCACGGCATGAAAACCGCGGAGAACTTCGGACTTCTGGAGGAGTTGGCATCGGTGATAGGAGGAGTGGTCGGCGCAACAAGGTCCGTGGTCGACTCGAAGTGGCGCGACCATGAAGACCAGGTCGGCAAGAGCGGCAAGACCGTCTCGCCGAAACTCTATATAGCAGCGGGCGTTTCAGGGGCGATCCATCACATTATGGGAATGGACACATCGAAGGTGGTGCTCGCGATTAACAAGGACGCGAATGCCCCCATATTCAAACACGCAGACTACGGGATCGTGAGCGACCTTTTCGACGTGGTGCCTGCTTTGACAAAGGCCTTCAAAGGCAAGCTGGGAAAGTAGTGATGAGTTCTACGGACAAAATAGACGCGGTCATAGTGGGCGGGGGTCTTGCGGGCCTTGCAGCCGCCTATCGGCTCTGCGAAACGGGACGACAGGTGATCCTTCTCGAACGCGGTGACGCGCCGGGAAGCAAGAATGTCACAGGGGGAAGGATCTACGTCGAGCCCATACGCCGCTTCCTGCCGGAGATAGCAAAGGAAGCCCCTTTCGAGCGCCCCGTGGTCAAGGAGATGCTCTCGGTCATGGACGATGAAGGGTCGCTCCTCTTCGAGTACAGCAACGAGAAGTGGCACCGGGAGCCGTATATGAGCTACACCGTGCTCAGGGCTAGGCTCGACTCCTGGTTTGCCGAGCGGGTCGCGGAAAAGGGCTGCTTCGTGATTCCGGGGCGCAGAGCGGACGAGCTTCTCTGGGAGGATGGCCGAATAGCGGGCGTCCGGTCGGGAGGAGAGGATATTCCGGCCCACATGGTGATCGCAGCTGACGGGGCCCTTTCCTTTATGGCAGAGAAAGCCGGTTTGCGCTCCCGCCGGTTGCCCAAAGATTACGCGGTCGCCATGAAGGAGGTTTACGCACTCGACGCCAAAACCATCGAGGAACGCTTCGGCCTCGCCCCGGGCGAAGGGGCTGCGTGTCTCTTCATGGGGGCAGCAACGAAAGGCATGTTCGGCGGTGGCTTTCTCTACACGAACGAGGCGAGCCTGTCGGTGGGCCTCGTCGTGGGCATCGGCGCCCTCGCTGAAAAAGGGGGGACGGTCGAATCACACCGCCTCATGGAGGATTTTGTCGCGAGACCCGAGATTCAGAGATGGGTGAAGGGCGGCGAGCTTAAAGAATACAGCAGCCACGTTATCCCTGAGGCAGGCATGCAGGGCGTCTCAAAGCCCTTTACGGGAGGTATGCTGGTGGTGGGCGACGCGGCAGGCCTTGCCCTCAACCTCGGCATCACGGTGAGGGGCATGGAGTTCGCCATCGCTTCGGGGGTCATGGCCGCCGAGGTGGCCGAGGCCGCTCTTGCAAAGGGTGATACATCGGAAGAATTCCTTTCCCTTTATGAGCGGAGGCTTAAGGACAGCTTTGTGCTCAAGGACCTCGAAACGTTCCGCCACAGCCGCGCCGTGCTGGAAAACCCCCGTCTTTTCACGACCTATCCGAGGTTCTTCTGCGAGCTGGCGGAAAGCCTCTTCACCATAGGGAGCGAGCCCAAGCCCTCCCTCTACAGGACAGCCATGAAGCAGGCGCGAAAATACGTTTTGGGATGGGAGGGATTCAAAGACTTCCTCTCTTTCAGGCGGGTGTGACGATGAAAGTGGAAGAGAAGATCGCTCTCGATGCGATCAAGAACGATAAAGAAAGCCATATCAAACTCGACCAGAAGAAATGCCAGGGCTGCACCGAGCGGATCTGCGTGGCCGTCTGCCCCGGCCATCTCTATTCTCAGAATGAAGAGATCGGGGAAATGGTCGTGGAGTATGCGGGCTGCCTCGAATGCGGGACGTGCATGATCGCCTGCGGATGCGGCGCTATTTCATGGACCTATCCGAGAGGCGAGTACGGGGTCCAGTACCGCTACGGATAGCCTTCATCTGCCTGTCTGAACTTGAGCGGATGGCATCCCTCTGTCCCTTTATGACCCCCTGTCAATCCTCAAAGCCGCTTTTCGCAGGTCTGGCGATATGCACCGTCGCCGATCCTGCCTTTGAAAGACAGCCCTCTTTCGAGAAGTTCGGGCGTCCAAGGAACCGGACTTGAGACCTAGCGAGAATTTGCCCGAATCTTTAACGCCTTGTGAATTTGTGTTATATTACTGTCAGAATAAACCCCAAGGAGGTTCCCGAAGAAGCTTTTTTGGAAGACAAGACAGAAGAAGAGGTAGTGAAGCTCTCCTTTGATGACAACCACCTCGCCCGTAACCTGTTCGGCCCACGAGAAGAAAACATTAAGTACCTCAAGAAATACTTCGACGTAAAGGCAAGTATTCGAGGGAACCACCTCACCCTGGTGGGCAGGAAGAAAGAGGTGGAGAACACCAGCAAGGTGATAACTGAGCTGGCAGGCATCGTCAAAAGAGGTTTCCCCATCAATCCATCCGACATAGACCATGCGGTCCGCTATATAGCCCACACGGACAAGAGCATGGACGATCTCTATAAGGACCAGATCTATATCCCGCCCTCCCGCAAAGTCATCACCCCGAAGACTGCTACCCAGAAGCTCTACGTGGAGTCGATCAGGGGCCACGACATAGTCATAGGCATCGGTCCCGCCGGAACGGGAAAAACGTACCTGGCCATGGCCATGGCCCTTTCCTCTTACTTCAACAAGGAGGTCTCGAGGATCATCCTGACGAGGCCGGCCATAGAAGCAGGCGAGAAGCTCGGCTTTCTTCCCGGCACCATGTACGACAAGGTGAACCCTTATTTGCGGCCCCTCTACGACGCCTTGTACGATATGGTCGACATGGAAAGGGCTGCGCGACTCATAGAAAAGGGGGTCATCGAGATCGCCCCCCTCGCCTTCATGCGCGGCAGGACCTTGAACGACGCCTTTGTCATCCTCGACGAGGCACAGAACACCGCTTCCGAGCAGATGAAGATGTTCCTCACCCGCCTCGGCTTCTCGTCGAAGACCGTAGTTACAGGCGACGTCACCCAGATCGACCTGCCCGAAAAACGGTCGTCGGGACTCATCGAGGTCCAAACGGTGCTGAAGGGGGTCAAGGGGATAGAATTCGTCTATTTCAGTGAGAAGGACGTGGTGAGGCATCCCCTCGTTCAGAAGATCATCAAGGCTTACGAAAAGGCGGAAGGGCAAGGTCGCGCGGAATGAAGAACGAAAGGGATAAGTCCCTCTCTCATCCGGTCCTCAGAAAAGGCCTCGTCTTCCTGCTCTTTTCACTCGTTCTCGCCGGCCTCATCAACGTCAAGATCCCTCAGGAGATAGGCCAGTACCGAGCCGGAGACATAGCCCGCGAGACGGTGCACTCGCCCTCCGATTACTTGGCGCCCGACAGCGACGTGAACCTGAAGAAAGGGGAAGTAATCGTCAGAGAAGGACAGAGGGTCGGCAGCGACGATCTGCAGAAGCTCTCGATCGTACGGGAGATGGAGAGGCAGAGAAAACCGATCACCGGTCAGGCTGTCTATCTCTTCTTTATAATGTTCGCGCTTATCACGGTCACCTTCGAATTCGCCGACAGGAACATCAAGAAATTCAACCTGTCCGAGAAGGACCTCATCTTCTCGGCAGCCCTCACGGTCTTCACGGTTTTTCTCGTAAAAGCCTTCTTTTTGCTCTCCGACCGGTTCCTCCCGGACTACTCGGCGATGCTCTTCTATGTGTTCCCTCTTTTCCTCTTCGGCATCGTCATGCGCGTAATCCTCTTCTCCGAGGCTGTCTTCGTCTTCTCCACCATCCTCGCGGTAGCAGTTGCTTTCGTGGTGGATAACAGCCTGGCTGTTTTCATTTACGCCTTTCTCGGCAATCTCCTGGCATCTTACTTTTCCGGCCAGGTGGAGAAAAGATCGACCATGCTCGGGGCCGGCTTTTTTGCGGCTCTCATCATGTCTTTGGTTATGTTGTTGTTTCACGGACTCTTCGGCCACCCCTTGAGCGAGGCACCGTTGAAAGCCGCGTTCATCCTCATCGGCGGCTTGGCGAGCAGCTTAATAACTGCCGGGCTCCTTCCGGTCATCGAGCACGTCTTCGACTACACCACAAATTTCAAGCTTCTGGAGCTTGCGAACCTCGAGCACCCGCTCCTCGAGCAGTTGATGGTCCAGGCGCCCGGCACGTACCACCACAGTATACTCGTGGGAAACCTGTCGAGGGCGGCAGCCGAGGCGATCGGGGCCCATCCCATATTGACCAGGGTTGCCGCCTACTACCATGACGTGGGAAAACTTAAGATGCCCCACTATTTTATAGAGAACAGGCGGAACTTCGAGGATGCCCACAAGAACCTGAAGCCGAGCATGAGCAGTCTCATCATCCTCTCTCACGTCAGGGAAGGGGTCGAACTCGCGGAGAGGTACCGGCTCGGGCGGAGAATATACGAGATCATCAAGGAGCACCACGGCACGAGCCTTGTGCACTACTTTTATCAAAGGGCCAAGGAGACGGAGGACCCGGAGCTGTCACTCACGGACGAGAGGGCCTACCGGTACGCGGGACCCAAGCCGCAGACAAAGGAAGCGGGGATAGTAATGCTCGCCGATGAGGTGGAAGCTGCATGCAGGGCCTTAGAGGAGCCTACTCCCAGCCGGCTGGAGACCCATGTACAAAACATCATAGAGCAGATATTTCTCGACGGTCAGCTCGACGAATGCGAGCTGACCCTCAAAGACCTTCACGCCATACAGAAAAGCTTCATTACCATTCTTATCGGTATTTTCCATCAAAGAATAGGATACCCGGAGAGGGCTGAGGATGACGGTGCTTATCAGGAATACCCAAGACTCGTTGAAGCTCGACCTAAGGCGGCTAAGAAGCATCACAGAAGACTTGCTCGTCTATTTGGGTCTGGAGGATAGAGGGCTCAGCATTCTATTCACCAGCAATAAAGGCATCGCAAAACTCAATAAAAAGTGCTTCGGCAAAGATAGACCCACCAACGTCATCTCTTTCTCCTACCTCGACGGTCTCCCGAACGAGATGCTCGGAGACGTGATCGTCTCGGTGGAGCAGGCGCACAAGGAGGCCGAAGCTGCGGGCCTGCCCTTTTACCGGAGATTATTGTCCCTCATTATTCACGGACTCGTCCATGTGCTTGGCTACGACCACGAGTTGGGCCCCAGGGAGGCCCGAAAGATGAGGTACAGGGAGAAAAAGCTTTTAAACCATGCCATCCAACATGCGGCCTACAAGAAGATCTCTCTATAGCCTCTGCCTGTTCTCAGGCCTGCTGCTCATCTTCTGTCAGCCGCCCGTATCTCTTTTCCTTTTCGCCTACGTCGCCCTCGTACCGCTTTTCTTCGCCCTGAGGCCGGGCGAATCAGGCCACAATTTCCTTGCCGGCTTCGCTACGGGCATCGTATGCTACACGGGGCTCCTCTACTGGGTCGTGGTCGCCATGAACGAATACGGGGGCATAAGCGTGCCTTTCGCCCTCCTTACCCTGTTTCTGCTCGTGCTTTACGTTTCCCTCTACACTGGATGCTTCGCGTGGCTCGTACCCTATCTTGAGAAGCGCCTCAACGTCCCTCTTTATCTTTCGGCGCCTCCCCTATGGGTGCTCCTCGAATACCTCAGAGGGATCCTTCTTACGGGCTTCCCGTGGTCCCTTCTTGCCCATTCGCAGTATAATTTCCTGACCCTAGTACAGGTCGCGTCGATCACCGGCACCTACTTCCTCTCCTTCCTCATCGTCGCAGTAAACTGCCTCCTCTACGAGATACTCGCGAAGAAGCGGTTCCCGAAGGCTTATGGAACCACAATGGCGGCACTCTTTACAGCCTGCCTGCTTTTCGGCCTCACGCAGATGAAGGGGCCGATTCCCGGGACCCTCAGTACCGCCATCGTACAGGGCAATGTCCGCCAGGACATAAAGTTCGACGAGGCATACAAGAATGGCATCGTAGAAAAGTATATAAGCCTCACATCAGTTCACTCCCAAGGTGCGGACCTCGTCATATGGCCCGAAACAGCCATGCCTTTCATCTTTCTCGAAGACCGTGCAAGCGCGGAGGTGCGGGCTGTTCCTTCGGCCCTGAAGACCCGTTTGCTCGTGGGCACCATATCCCGGGGCTCGAAGGGGCAGTTCTACAACACGGCCTACCTTATCGGCAGGCAAGGGGAGATATCGGGGACCTACAATAAGGTGCATCTTGTGCCCTTCGGCGAATATACGCCCCTCCTATCCTATTTCCCGTTCCTCGGGAACATCAGCGTAGCGGTGGGCGACTTCGCTTCGGGCCCTAATCATGACCCCATGGTCACGAGCGTGGGCAGAATCGGACTCCTCATCTGCTACGAGGGTATCTTCCCCGACCTCACTATTGATACTGTTCGACGGGGGGCCCAGGTGCTCGTCAACATCACCAACGATGCATGGTTCGGCTCCACGTCAGCCCCCTACCAACATCTCGCTTTCTATACCTTCAGGGCGGTGGAGACCGACCGGTTCGTGCTGAGGGCGGCGAACACAGGCATAAGTGCCATTATCGACCCCCGCGGGAGGATATTGGCAAAGACCGGCATATTCAAGGAGGCGGTCCTGAAGGGCGTCTTCTCACTGAGGGAAGGCCAGACAATATATGTGCGATACGGAGACTATTTCGTACTCCTTGCCTTTCTCTTCCTGGCAGCCCTCGTGGCGAGAGGGATAAGAAAGGGCGCAAGCAAAGACAAAGGCACCTAGTGACCACTGCTTGCGGGACGCGTATGGATATTCTTGTGGGGGAAAACGCCTGTGCGCTGAAAAAAAAGTGGGAATGGAGGGTATGTAATGGGCGGCCTTTAGGGCCGCCGCTGTTATCAAATTGTGATGGTGCGTGTAACCCCCGAGGGCCTAAACCAGGGGCGGCAGAACGGGTGACCGGGATCAAGCCCTGGCAGCTGCGGGCGCCGCAGCTTTCAGCTAAAGTTCTTTAAAGGCGTCGAAAAGCGCTTAAGCTAGGCTCCCGAGGCCCACCCTCGCATCATAAACTGGCGGGAGTCGCGGGTGAAGCCGTACTTCTCGTAAAGTCCGTGGGCCTCGTTCGTGGCGAGGATGCCGAGGAGCCCCTTCAATTCCGGCGTTTCGAGCACGCATTCTACGAGCTTCTTCCCTAATTGCCTTCGTCTATGGCCCTCTTCGACGAAGACGTCGCACAGCCAGTATACGGTGGCGGCGTCGGTAACAACGCGGGCGAAGCCTATCTGGCGCGGGCCGTGGAAGACCCCGTAACAGATGGAATGTTCCATCGCGACCCGAATGTTTTCCTTGCTCCTTTTGCTCCCCCTCAAGCTGGAGGAAAGGAGATTATGAATCCGGTCGACCGAGAGCAACGATTTGTCGTTGCTGATCATGTATTCTCCGTATGCCCACTCCATGCTTTCCCCCTTCCGTGCCCGGGCGCCTTCATGGTCGCGGATGAACTCGAAAACCGATGCCCCCTTCCCCCGGAATAGGCACGATGAAAATTACAATTGTCCCAGTTGAACCGATTATTGCACAATCATTCACAATTGTAAAATACTTTTATTTCTATTGTGATTTGTTTCACTTTCAATGGGCGGGGAAAAAGTGAGCGGAGAAACCCGTGATGATAGGGCCGGCTATTCTTTTATGTCGAAAAATTCCTTGAACTTCTGCTTGAAGCCGCCGGCCTGGCTTTCGGAGGCGGTGCCGGCGGCGCCGTTCGTCTGAAACTCCATCGAAAGTTCTTCGAGCAAGCTCCTCTGCCTCTCAGTCACGCTCTTCGGGATCGATATATGGAGGTGAATGAACTGGTCTCCTCGCCCGTACCCGTTGGTCTTGGGTACGCCGAGGCCCTTGAGCCTGAAGACCTTTTCTGCGGGCGTGCCCGGCGGAACTTTGAGCCCGACTTCACCGTCCAGGGTAGGCACTTTTATTTCTCCGCCGAGACACAGGGTCGGGAAACCGACCTGGGTATGCACGTAGATATCGTCGCCTTCTCTCTCGAATACCGAGTGTTCCCGTACTTTCAGAACTATGTAAAGGTCACCCGCCACAGTGTCGTGTTCTCCCTGGGCGCCTTCCCCCCTCATCTTGAGACGAGTCCCCGTGTCGACTCCCGGAGGGATATTGATCTTAAGGTTCTTCTTAGCCCGCACCGATCCCCGGCCTTTGCAGGCCTTGCAGGGGTTCTTGATGACGTGACCTTCACCCCCGCACTGGTCACAGGTCCTATTGATGGTGAAAAAGCCCTGGGTATACCTTGCCTGGCCCTTGCCGTTGCACGCTTTGCAGACAACAGGTTGAAAGCCCGGCTCGATTTTCGAGCCGCCGCACACGGTGCAGCGTACTTCCTGGGGGATTTCTATCTCTTTTTCTGCCCCGAAAACCGCCTCTTCGAAATCTATCTCGAGGTTGTAGCGAAAGTCGTCGCCCTTTCGAGCCCTTCTCCGCTGGCTCCCTCCAAAGAAATCATTAAAAAGGTCGCCGAAGATATCGTCGAAATTACGGGTGAAGCCAAAATCGTTGAAGGCGCCCGAGGGATCGGCGGTGCCGAAGCGATCAAAACTCGCCCTCTTCTCGGAGTCACCAAGCACCTCGTAGGCAAGGTTGATTTCCTTGAATTTCTCTTCTGCTTCCTGGTCGCCGCAGTTGCGGTCCGGGTGGTAGGTAAGGGCGAGCTTCCTGTAGGCTTTCTTTATCTCATCATCCGTGGCGGTGCGCTCGACACCGAGTATTTCGTAGAGGTCTTTTCTCATATGGGTCCAATACTTTACTCCCTTTCCGGCCTCTTCGCAACCGACACCATGGCAGGCCTGAGCAGCCTCCCATCCATCACGTAGCCCTTTTGGAATTCCCCGATGACTGTCCCGGGCTCCACTTTGTCGCTCTCTTCCTGATAGACCGCCTCATGGAAGTTCGGGTCGAATTTCTTTCCCGCAGCCTCGATTCTCGTGACGTCGAACTTCTCAAGGACTTTGAGAAAACCGTTGAGGGTAAGAGCCACGCCCTCTGCGATGGCCTTAGCCTCGTCGGTCTTCCCCGCGTGCTCGATGGCCCTCTCCAGGTTGTCTATGACAGGGAGCAGTTCTTTGATGAGTGTCTCGTTGCCGAAGCGAAGGACGTCCTGCTTTTCTTTGGCCTTCAGCTTCTTGAAGTTCTCGAAATCCGCCTGCTGATAAAGGAGTTTCTGCTTAAGCTCCTCGATCTGTTGTTCCTTCTCCTGGACCACTGCCTTCAGCTCGTCGGCCCCGTCTTCCTTCTTTTTTTTCTTCTTGTGCTCGTCGTGCTCGGGCTCCGGGCGTTTCCCGTCTCCACTCTCTCTTGCTTCCCCGTGCACGTCCTGGCGTTTCTCTTTATCTTTGTCTTCCATTATGCCTCACATCATCTTCAGAAGGTCAGTTACCGCCTGAGCCGTATATTGTACGATGGGAATGATCCTCGAATAGTTCATGCGAAGGGGACCTATCACGCCGAGAATGCCGTGGTTCTTCTCATCGATCCTGTAAGTCGAGGTGATGATGCTCATGTCGCGCATCTCCTTCACGTCGCTCTCGCCGCCGATGATCACCTGGATGCCTTCCTGTTCCAGGCTTCTGTCGAGCAATTTGAGGAGCTTTTCCTTTTTCTCGAATGCCTGGAACAGCTCCCTGAGTTTGTCGATGTTGGAGAGCTCGGGAACATCGATGATCTTGGAGGCCCCTTCTATATAGACTTCACGTCCCTCCCGGTCCTGCATGATATCCTCGAGGACATCCATGATCTTTGCCAGGAGGGAATGAAAATCGTCCCGGTCTTTGGTCATGTCTTCAAAGATCATACTCCTCAAGGCATAAAAAGGTGTGCCCTCGCACCTCTCGTTCATGTAGCCCTTCATACCGGAAAGCAGGTCGGAAGAGAAGTCTTCTTCCGTGTTAACGAGTCTTGTGTGTACCATACCCGAGGAGGTGACGAAAACAACGAGGATGGTCGTTTTCGACAGTTTGACGAACTCCACTTCCTTGAAGAACATGCAGTCCATTCGGGGCTCGACGACGATGCCCGCATACTTGCACAGGTTCGCGAGGACCCTCGAGGCATCTCCCATGATTTCCTCGACCTGGGAGTACCGGTGGGTGGCCATAGTATCGAGCACCTGGAGCTCCCGCTTCCCGGGCATGCGCGGCACGAGCAGGGTATTGACATAGTACCTGAAGGCCTTCCCTGTGGGAATCCTTCCCGCAACCACGTGAGGCTTGTGGAGAAAGCCCTGCTCCTCGAGGTCGGACATGACGTTCCTTATGGTAGCAGAGCTCCACCTGTTGCCTATGAGTTTGGAGAGGGTCCGCGAACCCACGGGCTCCGCGCGGGTAATGTAGCTGCCCATGATCAGCCCGAGAACCATTTTTTCCCTATCGGTCAATCTTTCCATGACGTCTACAATAAATTAATGATATTGGCAATTTTTGTCAAGGAATCAGAAACCGGCATATTCCCGCTCCACACAAGGCCGTCCGGGATACAGCCGGGACGGAGAGGACCGGCGCGTAAGGAAAACCGCCTGTAAGGGCAGGGGACATGTGGCGGTAGTGTCTTTGCGCGTATGGGCCCGGGAAAAAGGCCGTACCCTTTCGTATTGGCTCAGGAGATTCAAATGAGTGTGTCATCGTTTCCGGCCTCATCTTCCGCCTTTCCGTCGGAGGCGGCTTCTGCAAGACCCCGCTCTTCCCTTATCTCCTCGATCCTCCGAAGGGGCCTTTCCAACTGTCTTCTCCTCGTGGAATTGAGAGTCTCGAACTCCTTCTGGAGATCGTCGATCCGTTTGCCCATCAGCTCCAGTTTCTTCAGGAATTCGTCCCACTGCTTCTTGAAGGCGCCGAAAAGCGAGAGAATCTCGCCGGATGTCTGCTCCATGGAAAAGGAATCGATTGCCTGGCGCACGACGGCGAGTATTGCAAAGAGAGTCGCCGGCGAGCAGCAGATGACGCGCTGTCTGATCCCTTCCTCGAGGATCAGGCTGTCCTGCTCATGGATGAACCCATATACCTGTTCGTTGGGAATGAAAAGGAGGGCATAGTCGACCGTGTTCTGCGCGCAGTTTATATAGTCTCTGCCGGTCACTTCCTTGATCTTGGCTCTTACGTCCCTCAGGAAATCGACCCTATGGCGCGCCCTCTCGACGTCGCTGCCCGCCTCCAGGAACCGCAGGTAATTGTCGAAAGGAAACTTGACGTCCATATTGAGCCTGAGGCCCCTGGGGAGCAGAAACGTGAAGTCGGGTCGGGATCCGATTCCTTCTATGGTCGCCTGCTTCACGTAGTTGACATTCTCCGTGAGACCCGCTGCCCGGAGGATGTCTTCCGCCATCCGTTCACCCCATTGCCCCCTGGTCTTGGTTCCTGCGAGGGCCTCCCTCAAGAGGCCGGTAGTCTGGAGAAGGAGATTGGTCTGCTCCACCGCTACCTGCAAGTGCTTCGCCAATTCCCCGAATTTCTCCGCCCTGTCCTTTTCGAGGTCCTTCATAAGCTTGCCGATGTTATCGAGCTCGCCGTTCATCCTCGCCAACTGCTGATCAATGAGCCCCTTTCTCGCTTCCAGCTCGCGGATGTTACTCTCCCGCTCGGTAGTAAGGCTCTCGCGGGCGAGCTTGAGAAACTCCCCGGTCGATCTGGAAAGGGCCTCGAGAGAGAGGCTTCCGAAGCTCGCTTTCAGATGGTCGACGATTGTCTCCATGTCGGCCCGGTGGTCTTTCTCCTTTTCGCGAAGAAGCTCGCCTGCGATCTCTCGCGCGGTTTTTGCGCGTGCTATTCTAAAGAGAATGACCGTCGCCATACCGAGAATGAAGCTAAGAGCGCAGGAGACGACCAAAGATATCGAATACATATGAAGGGTGGGACTCCTTTCGTGCCCTATTTTACCCGTTCGGCTGCCTCAAGTAAACAGGGAGCAAGAGCCAAGATCCGAGGTCCCTTCAGCCTGTCCGAGCAACCTTCACTCCAGAGTATCCGGAGAGTCCCCCATTGTGCGGGCCCAACGGGAATTGCCGCCATTTTTCTCATATGATTGTCAGTGGGGGCGGGAAGGCTTATAATAAGGGGCTAAGAGGCGCACTCCATGATGCTTCAGGCACCCATGTTTCCGCGGCCATAACCTCGGGGAGGACCAAGGAGTTGCAAGGAGGACTCGATGGCTGAGATAGTCGTAAAGATCGAAGGTATGAACTGCCAGCACTGCGTAATGCGGGTGCGCAAGGCCATAGAAGGCCTTCCCGGAGTGTCCGGGAATGATGTGAGCGTCGGCGCGGCACGGGTCACGTACGACGAGTCGAAAATAAAGGCGGCCGATCTGGAGCAGGCGGTCGAGAAAGCCGGGTATCGGGTGGTCACAGGGTGAACTGCCCATTGAGCTTACGGACCGGCCTCAAAGCCGCTGGCCCGAGGCGGCCCATTCGAAAGATTTCGGTTCCCATGCAGGGGTTTAAGCTGCGCTTGACTAAGGGCCTGACTTGAACAATAATAGTAACAACAAAATCGACGGAGGTTAGTGCCAATGAAAGCCAAGGTGTCCTTGTGTGTCCTTTTGTTAGGTGTTTTCTCTCTCGTTATGGCGACTGTCACATTCTCCGCAGAACCCCCGGGCCAGCCTGTCGTCATCAAACTGGAGGGGGCGAAGATGCCGCCGGTCACCTTCTCCCACCAGGTCCACGCGAAGCAGAACGTCGCCTGCGCCACCTGCCACCACAAGGACGCCCAGGACCCGAAGGCCTGCACGACGTGCCACTCGGCGCAGGGAACGAAGGGCGGGGCCCCGGCCGCGAGGGACGCCTTTCATACGAGGTGTCAGGGCTGCCACAAGCAGGCTGCGGCAAAAGGTGTGAACGCGCCTACGAAGTGTAATGACTGTCACAAGAAATAAGGCCGTGGAGGGGGAAACCCCTCCACAAAGCTCTGCTCTCGATCAGGTCTACAAATTCCTCTCTTCCGTTCGTCTGACGATGCTCGTGCTCTCGTGCATCGCCGTTGCCTGCATCCTGGGAACGCTCGTCAAGCAGCAGGCGGCTGAGGCGGAATACCTCGCGCGGTACTCGGACAGCACTTACGCGATACTTCGATTCCTCGGCCTCACCGATGTGTTCCACGCCCCATGGTTTTTCGTGCTCGCCGGTTTTTTCGTAGTCAATCTGGTCTTGTGCACGACAGACAGATTGGGTCATTTCCTGAAGGCGAGAAAAGAGATCGGAGTCCCGAGCGAAAAGAGAATGATTTCCATGTCGCCCGGTTTCCTGGTCCCCGGGACCCCCATCGAGAAGGTGGCGGGGCTGTTCAGGGGGTACAGAAAAGCGCGGGTAGAGGGGGAGGGCCTGCTCCTCGAAAAGGGAAACATCTCGAGATACGGCGTGTACGTGATACACACGAGCATCGTCGTGATACTCATCGGGAGCTTTCTAGGCCTCACCTTGGGCTTTCGCGGCTTCCTCACTCTGAACAAGGGCGAAACGAAGGATTCCGTGGCCGGAACCGGGGCGACCGAAGGTTCGAGGCCCCTCGGTTTCGCCGTAAAGTGCGATGATTTCAAGGTGAGCTTTTATCCCAACGGGGAGCCAAAAGAGTATGTGAGCACTATCAGCATAGTGGACGGCGGGAAGATCGCACAAAAGGCCGAGGTCAGGGTCAACCATCCTCTTACCTACAAGGGAACGAGCATCTATCAGGCGAGTTACGGCAGCGACCCGTCCCTGGTTTTCGATATAGGAGGAAAAGAGGTAAGACTTTCCCAGGGAGGAGTCTACAAACAGGGCGATCTTACGATAATGGCCGTGAGGTTCGAGCGCTCCGTGCACAACTTCGGGCCTGGAGTCCAGATAGCCTACCTCGAAGGGAAAGAGCCGAAAACCTCATGGTTCCTCAAGGACGTGCCCCGGCTGAAGGAGAAGGAGATCATGGGCGTTCACGTGGCGCTCAAGGATATCTCCGAAGAATATTACACGGGTCTGGAGATATCGAGGGACCCGGGAGTATGGGTGGTCTGGACAGGCTTCGCGATGATACTTTTTGGCCTCTATGTCAACTTCTTCATGTACTACAGGAGGATCTACCTGATAGAGACACCCGCCGGGGTGCGCGTAGCTGGTGTCTCTCCGAGAAACAGGGAAGCCTTCAAACAGGAATTCGAGAAGTGGAGGGAACGGGCGAATGGCCTTGAATAACAGGATCCTCGGAATAGTAACGCTGCTTTATCTGGGTCTTTTCTTCATCCATCTGATTTACTTCGCGACGAAGAAGGAGAAAGTGCTCCGGGCCATGTGGATATTCCTGTATGTGACCTTCGGGCTCCACACCATCGGGATCATCACACGGTGGGTCGAATCTTATGCCCTCGGCATCGGCCATGCCCCTCTTTCGAATTTCTATGAGTCGCTCATCTTTTACGCCTGGTGCATCGCATTGATAGTTATAATAATGCGAAAGAAGCTGAACGCTCCTCTCATCACCACCTTTGCGTCGCTCACATCCCTCTTTTTCATGGCGTACGCCTCGCTTACCCCGTCGGTCGACAAGCGGATCGAACCCCTTATCCCGGCCCTCCAAAGCAACTGGCTTCACGTGCACGTCTTTACCTGCTTTATCGCCTACGCAGCCTTCGCCATCTCCTTTATCTGCGGTGTCTTCTACCTTCTCGCAGGCAAGGGGATTATCCCCTCCAAAGAGAAGCTGGAAGATCTGACCTACCAGAGCGTGGTGGTCGGTTTTCCCATGTTGAGTGCCGGCATCCTTTCGGGGGCGGTCTGGGCCCACTACGCATGGGGTACTTACTGGAGCTGGGATCCTAAGGAAACGTGGTCCCTCATCACCTGGATCATTTACGCACTCTTCCTCCACGCCCGTCTGACCAGGGGGTGGAGAGGAAAACGAATCGCTTTGCTGTCGATTATCGGCTTTGGTAGTGTCATTTTCACCTATTTTGGTGTAAACTTTGTCCTGTCTGGATTACATAGCTATGGCGCGTCATAGAAAAAGAAAGCCCCGAAGCCTCGTTCTCTCCGGGAACGGCATCAACTGCGAGCTTGAAACCGCCCATGCGAACCGACTGGCGGGTTTCGACGCAGAGATCGTTCATATCAGCACCCTCATGGAGGGGACTAAAAACATCCACGAGTACGATTTTCTCAACCTTCCCGGCGGCTTCCTCGATGGAGACGATCTGGGAGCCGGAAAGGCTCAGGCTGTCAAGTGGCGCTATCAAAAAATCAAGGATTCACAGATGCGCTTCGTCGACGAGCTGTTCAGGTTCGTCAGCGATGGGAAGCTGATTATCGGCATCTGCAACGGATTCCAGTTGCTCGCAAAGACCGGTTTGCTCCCCGGTATTAAGGGAGACTACGGACGACAGCGCATAAGCCTGACCTTCAACGACTCCGGCAAATTCGAGGACAGATGGGTCTTCCTAAAGGTAAATCCATTTTCTTCTTGCATCTTTACGAGAGATATAGATAGAATTTACCTCCCAGTGCGGCATGGGGAAGGGAAGCTTGTCGTTGAAGGTGAAAACAATGATGGCGCTGATCTTGGGGAAGGCGGTCACCTGGTAATGCAGTATTGCGACGAACGAGGAAAGGTCACGGACCTCTATCCTCAGAACCCTAACGGCTCCGCTCTGTCGATCGCCGGACTTTGCGATCCGTCAGGCAGAATATTCGGCCTCATGCCCCACCCCGAAGCATTTGTGCATTTTACTCAGCACCCGCGCTGGACAAGGGAAAAGCTGCCCGTTGAAGGCGACGGTCTGAAGATCTTTAGGAATGCATACGATTATATCCTGGACAATTGATAAGGGCGGGAGGAGGCTTCTTATGAACAAGATCGACATTGTGAACGAGTTGTCAGAAAAGATCAACCTTAACCAGAAGGTCGCAAAGGTAGTGGTCGACACCATTATCGATTCCATAAAGAAGGCAATCATCGAAGGCGAAAGGGTCGAAATCCGCGGTTTTGGAAGTTTCTCCCTCAGGTCTTACAAGCCGTACCGTGGCAGAAATCCGAAGAATGGCGAAGTGGTTAACGTGCCGGAAAAGCGGCTGCCCTATTTCAAGGTCGGGAAAGAGCTGAAGGAAACAATCTGGAAAGAAAGCTAGTTCAGCACAATTAATGGGGCTCGCGTCGCCCCCTCTATCCAGGCTTGCCCTCGCGGACCATCGCCAACGGCGAGAGCTTGGTCCGCGATAAGTTCTTGCCTTTTCTTCAAAGCCCGCAGAGACTCCCCTTCATAAAAAGGAAGAACCGCCGCAGGCGCGCATGCCCACCCCCCGTACAACTTTTGAGCGGGGGCTATTACCCGGGCTCGCGTCGCCTCCGACCCGCTGCACGGGTGCCCGACGGGCAAAGCCCGCAGAGACTCCCCCTCAAGAAAAGGAAGGCGGCTCTTTCTATCCTCGAAACGGCGAACCCTATGGGCTCCTTCAGGCGGGTGCTCCTATATTAGTTTGCTTTGAGCGCTGTTTTGTGACAAGCTAAATCGCTAGGAGGTGAGCGATGAACAGGAGCTCTCTTTTGCCCGTCTGTCTTATATGCTACGTGGCGATCTCGACGATTGGCTGCAGCAGCCTGCCTTTCGTCGGGTCGGCAAAGAGCAAGGAGCCCGCGAAACAGGCCGAGGTGAGTCATGCAGAATGGGGCCCGAGGACGTGGGAAATGTACGCCAAAGACAGAAACGGCATTACCAATTACGTTGATAAAATTGCGATCACCTATCCATCGAAGGGCGTCATACATGTCTGGCGCAGGAAGGTCTTTCCCGAGAAAGAGGGAATCAGATCGAGCCACAAAGAAATAATCACTTACGACGAGGTAAACTGCGAGGCCGGAAAATACCGGTCTCTCGAAACGCAGTTGGTAAACTGGGACGGCACGACTACCGATATATTCAGGAAACCGACCCCCTGGACTACGGTCTTCGAAGCAACTGTAGACGACCTGCTCCTGCACGACTACTGCAAGACGGCGGACAAGGCGGGTCAGCAGGGACCTCTAGTGCCGGGACAGTAAAATTTTGGGCGGAACCCAATACGGGTTGTTCACGACCCGCAGAGCTCCTCTCTTAGCTCGCCAAAGCTTTCAGAGAAGTCCTGCGGGTCTTTCGCATTGGGGCAAGTCTTAGCGGGAATTGCCGATGACGGGTGCCCTTCCTTGACCTTTTCCGCTTTTTGAGGGTAATATTTGGATAAGGTATGAATATCCACCATTTAGAGACGTTCGTGAGGATCATCGAACTCAAGAGCTTCACGAAGGCCGCCGAAGAGCTCTGCCTCACTCAGCCGACTGTGAGTAAACAGATCGTGAACCTGGAGAAGTTCTTTCAGGTCCGATTGATCGATCGCACTAAAAGGGGGCTTTCACTCACTGCGGCCGGCGAGATTCTTTTCAAGTACGCTAAGGATTTCATTGCCCTTAAGAGAGAAGCCGTCGAAGCAATAGACGCCTTCCGGGGCGTAAAGGCCGGCCCTTTAAGGCTGGGAGCGAGCAGCGTTCCCGGCGTCTATATCCTTCCTCCAATACTGAAAACATTCAAAGAGCGCTTCGGCGGGGTGGAGCTGACCCTCATACTGTCGGACAGCAAGGATATCACCGGCAGGGTAGAAAACGGGGACGTGGATGTGGGTTTCGTCGGCTCCCGGGAGGATGCGAGAAAGATCTCCTACGACCGATTTCTCGATGACAACATTATTTTCGTGGCTCCCCTCGATTTTCCCGATTCCATCGACGTGGCAGACCTCGGGAAGTATCCGGTTCTTGTGAGAGAGCCTGGGTCGGGGACTCGAAAGTGCTTCGAAACGAGCTCTCAAGAGAAGACACATCAAGCCCGATGACCTTCGTGTGGTAGGAGAGCTGGGTGACACCGAGGCCATCAAGGCTGCCGTGCGCGGAGGCATGGGCATCTCTTATATTTCGAACAGGGCCGTGAGAGAGGAGCTTGACAGGGGCCTTCTGAAGGTCCTCACCGTAGAAGGGTTTCCCGGCGTGTCGAGGTCCTTCTTCATCATCACGAAGAAAGACAGGAGCATGTCGCCTCAAACCGAGGCAATACTTAGAATTATCAGTGAATGGAGACAGAATGAGCGGGTGTAAAAGATTCTATTCGTTGGTCGTCCTCTTTCTTGCCCTCGCTATCATGGGGAAGGCGGGCGTCGCGGAAGGGAAGGTCTATTACGATGTGTACGGGCAGTCGCCAAAGAAGATTACCATCGCGGTACCGCCGTTTCAAAGCGCTGACAAGCAGCGGCCGGAGATCAGCGATCTTCTTAATCAGGACCTCGACATGTCGGGATTTTTCGTCGTTGCCCCCCGATCTATAATGGATCAGGCTTTATTGAACGAAGGCGTGGACAGGAAAGATATACACTTCGACCAATGGCACTCCCTGGGCATTGAGCTCCTCTGCAAAGCAGTGGTCCAGGAGAAGGAGAATGGCTTCTCCCTGGAGACATATCTCTACGACGCGACCGACGGAGAGCTCGTCTTCGGCAAGAGGTACGGGGGGGTAGCGCCTTCGGAGTGGAGGAGGGTTGTCCATCGGCTCGCCGACGACATCGTAATGGCGGCGACCGGCGAGAAGGGCATCATGAGCTCAAGGGTCCTGTTCATCGCGGGAAACGGGCGGAACAGAGACGTGTATAGCTCCGATATTGACGGCAACGGCATACGGAGGCTCACCTCCCATAGCCAGATCGTCGTGTCGCCCGCCGTCTCACCCGACGGGAAATACCTTGCCTTCACTTCCTACAAAGAAGGCAAACCTTGCTTCTACGTGACAGACCTGGAGACGAACAGGGAGGTGTACGTAGACCGGGGGGAAGGAATGAAAATCGGCGCGGCCTGGATTGACAGTAAGACTGTGGCCTATTCCCACACGGCGGGCAAATTCTCCACCATTTATTCGGTAAACATGGACAGCAGGGAACCAAAGGTACTCTACAGGAAGGAAGGCATCCTCACCTCCCCCACCTTCAGCCCTGACGGCAGCAAGATGGCCTTCGTCTCGGATATGTACGGGGGCCCTCAAGTCTTCTTGAGAGACATGGCCACAGGCGATATAAAGCGCCTCACTTATGTGGGAAACTATAATACGTCTCCCGCATTCTCCCCCAAAGGCGATCTTATCGCCTTCGTAACAAAGACCGAAGGGGCCATCGAGATCTGTACGATGAAGCCGGACGGCTCCGAGGCCAGGGTGCTCACCAACGGCGGTATAAACGATTCCCCCCGCTTTTCCCCGTGCGGAAGATACATACTCTATTCGAGCCAGCAGGGCGCCGGGAAGACTCAGGTCTACATGATGCTGCGGAACGGCGACAACAAGAGGCCGCTCAAGTTTACCGGTGGGGAAGAGAGCCAACCGAGCTTCATGCCCTAGGAGGTTATGGAGAGACCGATGAAGACGCTGTTTCAGTTGTTTATGGTAGCGGCCGTAATTTTCTTCTTTCAGGGGTGCGCCTCCAAGTCTGTTTCCGTGGTGCCCTCGGGAGAGGTCCTCGTGGGCACGGGCCCGGGGGTGCAGAAGCAACCGGGTCTCATCGAAGGCTCGCAGAAGGATAGAGGCGCGGTCACCGAAGAGGACCTCACCAAGGCCGGCGGGGAGAGAGGGCGGACGGCGACTGAGAGGGCAACCATTGCAGAGCGCCTTCAGGACATCTACTTCGAGTTTGACAGCTATACGGTGAGAAGCGAGGACATGCGGGTCCTCCAGCAGATTGCGGCACTGCTCAACTCAAACCAGGCTATGAGAATTACGGTAGAAGGGCATTGCGACGAAAGGGGAACGACCGAGTACAACCTGGCCCTGGGCCAGAGGCGGGCAGAAGCGGCAAAGGAATATCTCGCAAAACTGGGAGCAGACGAGAAGCGGATCAAGGCCATCTCCTACGGCAAAGAAGCGCCGGTCCAGCCGGGACACACCGAGGCCGACTGGGCCAAGAACCGCAGAGACCATTTCGTGGTGCAATAACCTAAAGGAGCGCGCATATGCGTATAAAGTATCTTCTTCCCCTTTTTCTGATCATTCTATCCGCTTTCGGATGCGCGTCGAGCGGAGACGTGAGTCAGGTGAGGCAGGACGTAAGCACGGTCTACTCGGAGCAGACAAGTTACAGGGAAAGAACCGATGCGCGCATAGCACATCTCGAAAAGGATATGAAGACGGTCCAGCAGGCGATCGGCACGCCCGATTCAGGGCTGAGAAAACAGGTCGTCGACATGTCGCTCACCGACGAGGCACGGGATGCGAAGATAAAGGAGATCCTCGGAAGGCTCGACGAGCTGGAATCCCAGCTCCGGACTTATTGGAGTGAGGTGAGGGGCGAGTTGAAGGATCTGAAGGCTGCTCAGAATCCCGTTCAGGGACCGGTCCCGAATCAGACGCCGCCTCAGCCTCAGGTTCAGCCTCAGGATCAGCCGGCTGCAAAGACTAACACGGACGATTCATACAAACGCGGTTTCGATGCCTTCCAGAAGGGCTCCTACAATGAGGCCCTTCCCCTGTTCGCGCAGTATGTGAAGGAGAACCGTGACGCTCCTCTGGTGCCCAACGCGTACTTCTGGATGGGCGAGAGCTACATGAATATGAAGAACTATGAAAAGGCAATCCTCCAGTTCCAGGATGTAATCGAGAGGTTTCCGAAGAGCGACAAGGCACCCAAGGCGATGCTCCGCCAGGCCGAGGCCTTCGCAGGCTTGGGAGATAAAAAAAGCTCTACGACCCTCTTAAGAAGGGTCGTAGAGCTTTATCCTAAAAGCGAGGAAGCCCGCGTTGCGACGAGAGAGCTACGTGGGAACGGCCTCCTCCAGTAATTCTTCTTTGGGCTCTTCCGGCTCGGTCTTGTCCAGGGCAACCATCTCGTAGTTCCTGTACTTGGAGAACCCTGTTCCTGCCGGGATGATCCTTCCCATGATCACGTTCTCCTTAAGCCCCCTAAGGTAATCGACACGCCCCTCGATCGAGGCTTGTGTCAGCACCTTTGTGGTATCTTGGAAACTTGCCGCCGAAATAAAGCTGTCGGTGATGAGAGAGGCCTTGGTAATGCCGAGGAAGAGAGATTCGGCCGTTGCCGGCGTCCCGCCCTTTTCCATGACCCGCCTGTTTTCCTCTTCAAAGACCCACCACTCGACCGGCTCGTCGATGATGAAGTTCGAGTCGCCCACTTCCTTAATCCTTACCCGTTTGAGCATCTGGCGCACGATGATCTCGATATGCTTGTCGTTTATCTTTACGCCCTGGAGCTGGTAGACTTCCTGAATTTCGTCCACGAGATAACGGGCCAGCTCCTTCGTGCCCAGGATCCGGAGCACGTCGTGAGGATTGACGGGACCGTCGATCAGGGCTTCCCCTGCACGGACGTAATCACCCTCGTGGACGATGATATGCTTCCCTCTCTGGATCGTATACTTTCTCGTCTCCCCGCGCTCCGGGGTCACGACGACCTCTCTTTTACCCTTCGAGAGCTTCCCGAAGGAGACTACCCCTGAGATCTCGGTAACTGTGGCGCTCTCTTTCGGCCTGCGGGCCTCGAAAAGCTCCGCCACCCTCGGTAGACCTCCGGTGATGTCCTTGGTCTTCGTTGTCTCCCTCGGCATCTTCGACACCGTGTCGCCCGCGAAGATATCGTCGCCGTCGTTCACCACGATATGGGCGCCGATAGGCAGGATGTAGCGCGCAGGGCTGGCCGTGCCCGGTATGGTGATCGTCCTTGCCTTCTCGTCCTTGATTGAGATGCGGGGACGGAGGTCCGGGTCGCGTGCCTCGACGATGACCTTGTAGGCCAGACCCGTCACATCGTCGACCCTCTCCTGCATGGTGACGCCTTCGGAGATGTCACCGAACTTCACCTTGCCCGACACCTCCGAGAGGATCGGGGTCGTATACGGATCCCATTCTGCAAGGATTTGCCCTTCGCTCACCTTCTGGCCGTCGACCACCTTTAGCTTGGCCCCGTAAATGACCGGGTACTTCTCGCGCTCATGACCGGCCTCGTTGAGGAGGATGATCTCTCCGTTCCTGTTCATGGTGACCGGCTGTCCTTCCTTGTTGAGGACCATCTTCACGTTCACGAGCTTGACGTACCCTTCGTTTCTTGCCTCGAGGGTCGACTGTTCGGCCCGCCGCGACGCGGCCCCGCCAATGTGGAAGGTACGCATGGTGAGCTGGGTACCCGGCTCGCCGATGGACTGGGCCGCGATGATACCGACTGCCTCACCTATGCTCACGAGCCTTCCTCTGGCGAGGTCCCTGCCGTAGCAGAGAGCGCAGATGCCTCTCTTCGACCTGCAGGTAAGGGCCGAGCGTATCTTGACGCTCTCATAGCCCGCCTCGTCTATGGTCAACAGGTGCTCTTCCCTGATCTCCTCGTTCCTCCGGACGATGATCTCGCCGTCGGGGTCTCTCAAGTCGTCCAGGGAAACCCTGCCCAGAATCCTTGTGCCGAGCTGCTCGATCACCTCCCCACCCTCGATGAGCGAGGTCACGTCGATGCCGTCAAAGGTACCGCAGTCAGTCTCACCCACGATAACGTCGTGGGCCACGTCGACGAGCCTTCTCGTCAGGTAACCGGAGTTTGCCGTCTTCAATGCCGTGTCTGCGAGGCCTTTTCTCGCGCCGCTCGTTGAAATGAAGTACTGGAGCACCGTGAGACCTTCACGGAAGTTGCTCGTGATAGGTGTCTCGATGATCTCGCCCGACGGTTTGGCCATGAGCCCCCTCATGCCGGCGAGCTGCCTGATCTGCTGCGCATTACCTCTCGCCCCCGAGTGGGCCATGATGAACATCGGGTTGAGGCTGTTCTGGTACTCGTACTGGGGGGCCGCAGGTAAATTGCCCTTGCCGCCGCCTCCCTTCTTACCCGGGCTTGCTGCAGGCTTGGTCTGGAATTCAGGCGGCACCTCGATCTTCTCCGACCCTAGCTCTCTCATGAGCTCGTCGGCGATCCTCTCGGTCACGTCCGCCCAAATATCGATTACCTTGTTGTATCGCTCCCCGTCGGTGATCAGACCTTCCGAATACTGGTTCTGCACCACCCTGACCTCGTCGTAGGCGTTGTTGATAAGCTCTTCCTTTCTCGCGGGGACGATCATGTCGTCGATGGAGATGGAAATGCCGCCCATGGTCGCGTAGTAAAAGCCGACGCTCTTGAGTCTGTCCGAGAGGATGACGGTTGCCTTCTCACCGCCCTGCCTGTAGCAGATGTCGACGAGCTGGCCTATGCTCTTCTTGTCCATGATCCGGTTTATGACCGGAAAGGGGATTATGTCGGGTATGACTTCCTTGAGAATGATCCTTCCCGGCGTCGTCGCCACCAGCTCTCCGTCCATCCTCACCTTGACCCGGGCATGAAGGTCGACCTCACCCGAATCATAGGCGATCCTTACCTCTTCGGCGTCTGCGAATATGCGTCCCTCGCCCGGTCTGAACTTGCGGTCTATGGTGAGGTAATAGAGACCGAGGACGATATCCTGGGTCGGCACGATGATCGGCCGGCCGCTCGCGGGGGAGAGGATGTTGTTGGTCGACATCATGAGCACCCGCGCCTCGGATTGGGCCTCTATGGAGAGTGGAACGTGCACCGCCATCTGGTCCCCATCGAAGTCAGCGTTGTAGGCGGGGCAGACGAGGGGGTGGAGCTGAATGGCCTTGCCGTCGATGAGCTGCGGCTCGAAAGCCTGAATCCCGAGCCTGTGGAGCGTAGGGGCCCTGTTCAGGAGCACCGGGTGTTCTTTGATCACCTCTTCGAGCATATCCCATACTTCGGGCCGCTCCTTCTCGACGAGCTTTTTCGCGTTCTTTATAGTCGTTGCGAAGCCCTTCTTTATAAGCCTGTTGTACACGAAAGGCTTGAACAATTCGAGGGCCATGTGCTTGGGCAGCCCGCATTCGTGGAGCTTCAGCTCAGGGCCGACGACGATGACCGACCTACCTGAATAGTCGACACGTTTGCCCAGGAGGTTCTGACGGAAGCGCCCCTGCTTGCCCCGGAGCATGTCCGAGAGCGACTTGAGGGGCCTCTTGCTCGTCCCCGTAACGATGCGGCCTCGCTTCGAGTTGTCGAAGAGTGCGTCGACCGCTTCCTGGAGCATTCTCTTCTCGTTTCTGATGATGATCTCCGGAGCGTTCAGCTCCATGAGCCTTTTGAGCCTGTTATTCCTGTTGATCACCCTCCGGTAGAGGTCGTTCAGATCGGATGTGGCGAACCTGCCTCCGTCGAGGGGCACGAGGGGCCGAAGCTCGGGCGGGAGAACAGGTATGATATCAAGGATCATCCAATCGGGTTTGACGCCCGATATACGGAAGGCATCGACGACCTTGAGGCGTCTCGCCAGCTTCTTTCTCTTGGCGTCGGATGAGGTCTCCCTCATATCATCCCTTATGGTTTTCGCCACCTGGTCTACGTCGATACGCCTGAGACATTCCCTCATGGCTTCGGCGCCTATGCCGCCCAGGAACTTATCCCCGAACTTATCCTTGGCTTCCAGATACTTGTCTTCGGTGATCAGTTCACAGAACTTGTACTGAGACGGACCCGGCTCGACCACGATGTACATCTCGAAATAGAGCACGCGCTCCACTTCCTTTATGGTCAGCTCCAGAAGCGTGCCGATCTTGCTCGGCATGCTCTTGAGAAACCATATATGGGCGATGGGCGAGGCAAGATGGATATGGCCCATGCGCTCCCTTCTGACCTTCGATTGGATAACTTCGACGCCGCACTTCTCGCAGATAATGCCGCGATGTTTCATCCGCTTGTATTTTCCGCAGATGCACTCGTAGTCCTTTACCGGGCCGAAAATCCTCGCGCAGAAAAGGCCGTCCTTCTCCGGCTTGAAGGTTCTGTAATTGATAGTCTCAGGTTTCTTTACTTCGCCGAAAGACCACTTCTCGATAAGCTCGGGCGACGCGAGCGACAGCTTCATCGCCGTGTAGCTCAGGGGGTCTTTCTGTTTATCGAAAATTTTGAAATAGTCGTCCAAAATGGACCTCCTTACTCTTCTTTGATCAAGTCAACGTTGATGCACAGGCTTTGCAGTTCCTTTACCAGCACGTTGAACGATTCGGGCAGGCTCGGCTCCAGCACATCCTCGCCTTTGACGATCGACTCGTATGCCTTCACCCTACCGCTCACATCATCCGACTTGATAGTGAGGAATTCCTGAAGGGAATAGGCGGCACCGTAGGCTTCGAGGGCCCACACCTCCATTTCCCCCAGCCTCTGACCGCCGAACTGCGCCTTGCCACCGAGGGGCTGCTGCGTGACCAGTGAATAAGGCCCTATGGAACGGGCATGTATTTTATCATCCACAAGATGGTGAAGCTTCAGCAGGTACATGTATCCTATGGTCACCTTGTGGTGGAAAGGCTCGCCGGTTCTCCCGTCGTAAAGAGTGATCTGCCTCGTATCGGGGAGGCCGGCCAAGGTGAAGGCCTCGCCGATCTCCTTCTCTTTCGCGCTGTCGAACACGGGAACCGCGATGTGTACGCCGTCCTTGACGTGGTTGGCCAGATCGATCAACTCGTCCTCGGTGAGCTTCTCGAGAAAGCCCTGGGCCGCTTTATCATCAAAAATCTCTTTCATCCTGTTCCTGATGAGGGCCGCGTTGCTCGTCTCGATAAGCCTGCCCACGGTCCTGCCGAGCTCTTTCGAGGCCCATCCGAGATGGGTTTCGAGTATCTGGCCGGCGTTCATACGGGAAGGCACGCCGAGAGGGTTGAGCACCACGTCCACGGGCGTCCCGTCCTCGGTAAAAGGCATGTCTTCTTCCGGAAGGATCACGGAAACAATACCTTTGTTGCCATGTCTTCCCGAGATCTTGTCCCCTACGGCAATCTTCCGCTTCATGGCCACGTAGACCTTGATGGTCTTGAGCACTCCCGGGGGCAGTTCGTCGCCCTTCTTGACTTTGTTCGTCTTGTCCTCGTAGTAAAGCTTTATCAGCTCGATCTGGTTCTCCTTGCTCTCAACGATCTTTGAGATTTTCGCCTCAAGGTTCGCATCTCCAAAATCCATCTCCTGGAGTCGGTCCAGATTGATGCTATTTATCTTCTCCTTGGTGAAGGTCTCACCTTTCTTGGCGATGAGGCGACCTTTCCCGTCTTTCATCTCCTTGGGAGCGACCTTGCCTGCCAGCAGGTCCTGCACCTTTTCACGTGTCGAATCGAGGATGATCTTTACCTGGTCTTCCTGATCCTTGAGTATGTTCGATATCTCCACATCCTCGATCAGCCTCGACCGCTCGTCCTTGTCTATGCCCCTTCGCGAAAGCACCTTCACGTCTATCACGATGCCTTCTATGCCGTGGGGAATCCGAAGGGATGTGTCTTTCACGTCCCCCGCCTTCTCTCCGAAGATGGCCCGAAGGAGCTTCTCTTCCGGTGTAAGCTGGGTCTCCCCTTTGGGCGTCACCTTGCCGACGAGTATGTCGCCGGCGCGCACGGTGGCTCCTACCCTTATGATCCCGCTCTCGTCAAGGTCCTTCAGGGCTTCATCCCCGACATTCGGGATATCGCGGGTGACCTCCTCTTTACCGAGCTTCGTATCCCTCACCACGCATTCGAGCTCCTCGATATGGATGGAGGTGAAGCTATCCTCGGCGACGAGCCGCTCGTTGATGAGGACCGAGTCTTCGTAGTTGTAGCCGCGCCAGGGCATGAAGGCTACCATGACGTTCTTTCCGAGTGCGAGCTCCCCGCGGTCGGTCGAAGGGCCGTCGGCGAGAACCTCTCCCTTCTTCACATAGTCGCCCTTGTGGACGATCACACGCTGGTTAATACAGGTATCCTGGTTCGACCGCCTGAATTTCAAAAGGTTATAGACGTCGATCTTTGTAATCGGCTCGTCCCCGTTGCTCGCGTCTTCATATTTGAGGATGATCCTGTTGGCGTCGACGCTCTCTACAACGCCGTCGTGCTTGGCGACGATGCTGACCCTCGAGTCCCTTCCCACGATCCTTTCCATGCCGGTCCCGATCAGCGGCGCCTCGGTCCTAATGAGAGGTACTGCCTGGCGCTGCATGTTGGAGCCCATGAGGGCGCGGTTGGCATCGTCGTGCTCCAGAAAAGGAATGAGAGACGCCGAGACGCTCACGAGCTGCTTGGGGGAGACGTCCATGAGATCGACGCTCATGGGGTCTATCATGAAGAACCCTCCACCCTTTCGCGCTGAAATCAGGTCGTTGAGGAAGTGGCCTTCCTCATCCACGGGCGCGCTCGCCTGAGCCACGTAATACGCCTCCTCTTCGAGGGCGCTCATGTACTTTATGTTGTTGGTCACCCTTCCATTGATAACTTCCCGGTAAGGCGTTTCTATAAAACCGAATTCATTGACCCTCGCATACGTCGAAAGGGATGCGATGAGACCGATATTCGGTCCTTCCGGTGTTTCTATGGGGCAGACCCTGCCATAATGGGTGGGGTGAACGTCCCGGACCTCGAAGCCCGCCCTCTCCCGGGTAAGACCGCCGGGGCCGAGAGCCGAGAGCCGCCGCTTGTGGGTAATCTCGGAAAGAGGGTTCGTCTGGTCCATGAACTGGGAAAGCTGGCTGCTCGCGAAAAAATCTTTGACCGCTGTGGCCACCGGCTTGGGGTTCACCAGGTCATGAGGCATGAGGGTCTCCATTTCGGGGAAGGTAAGCCTCTCCTTGATGGCCCGCTCCATCCTCACGAGACCCATTCTGAACTGATTCTCCAGGAGCTCTCCCACGGTCCTCACGCGCCTGTTGCCGAGGTGGTCGATGTCGTCTCCCGGGCCACGGGAATCCTTGAGCCTCAAGAGCTGCCTCACTACCTCGATGATATCCTCCCTCCGAAGGGTGGTCTCATCAAGGGGAATTCCGAGGTTGAGGCGGTGGTTCATCTTGAGCCTGCCGACCTTCGAAAGGTCGTACCGCTCAGGACTGAAGAACATATTGTGCACCAGGGCCTCGGCGAACTCGTAGGTAGGCGGATCACCGGGCCTCAGCTTCCTGTAAATCTCGAGAAGGGCCTCGTCCTTGCTCCCCGCTTTATCGATGAGCAGGGTATCTCGGAGCGAGGAACTCACGTTCAGGTTGTCGATGAAAAGCACCTCGAAGCTTCTCACGCCTCTGCTCGTGATCTTTGTCAGATCATCTTCCGTGAGCTCCTTGTTGATCGGGACGATGACCTCTTTAGTCTCGGGGTCGACGATGCTGGCCGCCACGACCTTGCCTATGATGTCGTCCTGCTCCACGGGGATCTTGACGATGTTTGCCTGCTCCATCCTCTTGATGATGCCCTTGGTGATCTTCTTGTGCTTCTTCACCAGCACCTCGTCCGTCTCGGTGTTGACGATGTCGGCAGGCGCTTTCTGGCCAAGAAGAAGTTCGAAGGGCGTCTCTTTGAAGAGCTTCCCGTCTTTCAGACTGACCGATTCCTTCTCGTAGAAATAGTCGAGAATCTCCTTCTCGCTATAGCCGAGGGCACGAAGCAGCAGGGTGACCGGTATCTTCTTCCGTTTATCGATGCGAACGTAAAGGAGGCTCTTTGTGGTCGAACTCGAAATCGAGCCACGAGCCGCGGTACGGTATTATGCGTGCCGTATAGGCAAAATTGCCGCCGAAGGGCGCCTTGGACTGGTCACAGTCAAAATACACCCCGGGGGACCTGTGGAGCTGGCTGACGATCACTCTCTCGGTCCCGTTGATGATGAAGGTCCCCCTCTCGGTCATGAGGGGAATCTCCCCGAAGTAGACATCCTGCTCCTTGACTGCTTTGATGTCCTTTATCTTCGTGTTCGGATCTATGTTAAAGACGACGAGTCGTATGGTCACCTTCATGGGAGCGGCGAAGGTGAGACCTCTCACGACGCACTCCTCCTCAGAATATTTCGGGTCGCCTATTTCATACTGAACAAACTCCAGCGATGTCGTGTCGTGTGAATCCTTTATGGGAAACACGCTGTTGAAGACCGCCTGGAGCCCCACGTTAGTCCTGTCTTCCTGCTTGACACCTTCCTGCAGAAAACTCTCGTAGGAATTGAGCTGGATTTCGATAAGATTGGAAATTTCGAGAACCTCTTTGAGCTTCCCGTATGTCTTCCTCACAATCTTATTATCAAAAGTCTGCCTCATATCCTTGTCACCTCTTTATAATAAAGGTCCGGGGGCGAGGCATCGCCTCGCCCCTCGATACCGGTATGCGTAAATTTACTCGACCTTGACCTGGCCGCTCACCTCTGCAAGCTGTTTCTTAATACTCTCGGCTTCCGCCTTAGAGACGGCCTCTTTCACAGGCTTGGGCACGCCCTCTACCAGGTCTTTCGCTTCTTTGAGGCCGAGAGCCGTGATGGCCCGCACGACCTTGATCACCTGGATCTTCTTGTCAGCTTCGTATCCGGTAAGGATCACGTTGAACTCCGTCTGCTCCTCCACCGGTTCCGCGGCCGCCGCGGGAGCTGCCCCACCGGCAGCCATGCCTGCCGCCATCATCGGCATCGCTGCCTGGACGCCGAACTTCTCCTCGAGGGTCTTGATGAATTCCGACAGCTCAAGGACCGTCATGTTTTCGATATAGCTAATTACTTCCTCTCTTGTCGCAGCCATGTATCTTATCCTCCTTTAAGTTCCTTCTTTTTGGCTCTTGATCGCGTTCAGTGTCATCATGAGCTGCATGAGATTACCGGAGAGTGCGCCGACGAGTCTCTGCGGTAAGCCGAGCATGAGCCCCAGGAGCTTGCTCACAAGCACTTCCTTGGGCGGTATGGTCGCGAGCATGGTGATGTCCGATGCGCCGAGAAGCTGTTTCCCGAGCAAGCCCGTCTTCAGCTTGAGCTTGGGCACGTCTTTGGCAATGGCCGCAAGCACCTTGGCCACACCGACGGGGTCTTTGTAGCTGTAAATGATTGCGTTCGGACCTAAGAACTGGTCCTTAAGCGCCTCAGCCGGCGTCCCTGTCGCGGCTATCTTGAGCAGGGTGTTCTTCGCAACCTTGAACTCCCCTCCCACATTGTCGAGCTCCCGGCGGAGCTTCGATATCTGGGCGACGCTCATGCCGCTATACTCGGCGAGAAACAGGGCTCCCGCACGGTTGAGCCTGTCTCCAAGCTCTTCCACAACCTTTTCTTTTGCCTTTCTTTCCAATGGTTTTCATCCCTCCTTTCATAAGAGAATGTGTATGGAAAGTCAGAAGAGACGAAAAAGCACTTACACTAGTCTCGGCAGGCCGTAGTCGTTTAACCGAAAATTCGGCGCCTGCTGTCTCTGACTCTTTCCTGCACGCAATTAATGGGGTTCAGCACCCCCTCGGTCAGCCAAGCTGACCGAGCCTCCCTACTCAACTCGCTTCGCTCGGGCTGCCGCTGGGTTCAAGCCAATAAGGGCCTCGTCCACGCTCACCTTCCCGCTATGGCTTTGGTCCTTCTTGGTACCTTTTGTGTTCTGTCCCACGAGCTTGCTCTCGCGACCCCCTTTTGATCAGCGATAAGCAGCGGTTTTCTTGAACGGCCCCGGGCGTCTGCCCTCGCCCTTTCGCCGCCTTTGGGCCACTGGGTATCCCAGGCAGACAAAGAAAGACGGAAGGCCGGTAATGCACTCTTATTTACTTGAGCCTTTCATGTTCGCCGGATCTATTCTTACCCCGGGGCTCATGGTTTTTGAAATGGCTACGCCTTTTACGTAGGTGCCTTTGCTTGAAGGGGGCTTAAGCCGCGTGACCGCGTCAAAAAGAGAAGAAATGTTCTCCATAAGCTTCTCTTTGCCAAAACTGCCCTTGCCGACGGGAACATGGAGGTTTCCCGCCTTATCCACACGAAACTCGACGCGGCCCGCCTTCACCTCAACCACTGCCTTGGCCACATCGAAGGTCACCGTGCCCACCTTGGGATTCGGCATGAGTCCCCGGGGTCCCAGTATCTTGCCGAGTTTGCTGACGGCACCCATCATGTCGGGTGTGGCTATGGCCTTGTCGAAGTCCATCCAACCTTTCTGGATCTTGTCGATAAGATCGTCAGAGCCCACCTCGTCAGCGCCCGCGTCCTGCGCCTCCTTTTCCTTCTGGCCCTTGGCGAAGACTACGACCCGCACCTTCTTGCCCAACCCGTTGGGGAGTACGACAGAGCCCCTCACCATCTGATCGGCGTGTCGGGGGTCGACGCCAAGTCGCATCGCTACCTCAACGGTTTCGTCAAACTTCCGCTCCGGCATGGTGACGAGAAGCTCGAGAGCCTCTTCGAGAGAGTACTTCTTCTCCCGGTCAACTTTTTCCCTGGCTTCCCTGTATTTCTTTGCTTTCTCTGCCATTTGAATCACTCCTCGGAAAAAATAAAAAACGCTCGCAACAGTAGTCGCCTACCGTTCCAACCGAATTCTTCTGCTGCCGTCTACCCTCAGTTCCAGAGTGTGCCTATCCCTCTACGACCTCCAATCCCATACTTCTCGCCGATCCTTCGACAATCCTCATCGCCCCGGTGAGATCCTTCGCGTTAAGATCAGGCATCTTCAACTGAGCAATCTCCTTCACCTGCGACTTCGTAACCTGACCGACCGTCTCTTTGCGGGGGTTGTTGGCGCCCTTGGCGAGCTTTACCGCCTTTTTGAGAAGGAAGGAGACGGGGGGCGTCTTAGTAATAAAGGTAAAGGTCCGGTCGGAATAAATGGTGATAAGGGCAGGAATTATGGTACCTTCCTGGCTCTTCGTTCTTTCGTTGAAGGCCTTGCAGAATTCCATTATGTTCACGCCGTGCTGACCGAGCGCCGGACCTACCGGCGGTGAAGGGGTTGCCTGCCCTGCCGACAACTGCAACTTCACCATAGCGGCAACTTTCTTTGCCATCTTAGAAGCTCCTTTTACATTTTTTCAATCTGCATAAAATCCAGCTCTACAGGGGTGGTCCTTCCGAAAATGTTGAGGAGCACCTTAACCTTGCCCTTTTCCGGCTTGATCTCCTCGACGCTGCCTGTAAAATTGGAGAAAGGCCCCTCGATCACCTTCACGCTGTCGCCCTTGTCGAACCTGATCTTAGGCTTTATCTTACCTTTTCCTTCCTGGATCGCGGAGACCAAATCCCTTGATCTCGTCGTCGGGAAGGGGGGTCGGCTTCATCCCGTATCCGACGAAACCCGTCACCTTCGGCGTATTGCGTACCATGTACCACGTATCCTCGCTCATCTCCATCTGTACGATGATATAGCCGGGAAAGATGGTCCTCTGGGACTTCTTCGCCTGCCCCTTGACTCTCTCCATGATGATCTCGGAAGGGACGATTATCTCGCCGAAATGCTCATCCATTCCGCCTGTTCTTATTCTCTCTTCGAGGGCCTCCTTGACTTTCTGCTCATAGCCCGAATAGGTATGGACCACGTACCATCTCTTTTCCATCGAAGAATTATCCATGGAATAAGGCCTGAACGATCCTGGCAAGACCGACGTCGACGAGCCCGAGGAAAACCGCAGCGACGATCACCGTAATGACCACCACGTAGGTCCCCTTCATCGTCTCCTTTCTCGAAGGAAACGTCACCCGTTTCGTTTCCAGATAAACTTCCTTGAAGTACTCCTTGACCTTGTCAAGTGACTCTCTGACATCCATGGCATCTCCAGTACAAGCAGGCCAGGAGGGATTCGAACCCCCAACACCCGGATTTGGAGTCCGGTGCTCTATCCGTTAGAGCTACTGGCCTATCTATTTTGTTTCCTTGTGGCTCGTATGTTTCCTGCAAAACTTGCAGTACTTCTTCATCTCAAGCCTGTCGGGCGTCTTCTGTTTGTTCTTCGTCGTCGTATAGTTCCTGTTCTTACAATCGGAACAGGCCAAAATAACCAATTGCCTCATTTCATCTACCCTCTTCTCTCCTGTATTCTCCCGGCCTTCACGATATGATCTCCGTGACGACGCCGGCACCGACGGTCCTGCCGCCTTCCCTGATGGCAAAGCGGACCTCTTTCTCGAGGGCGATAGGAGTCACGAGCTCGACCGTGATGGTCACATCGTCGCCGGGCATGACCATCTCCACGCCCTCGGGGAGCTTCACGATACCGGTCACGTCGGTGGTGCGCAGGTAGAACTGGGGCCGGTAGCCGTTGAAGAAGGGCGTATGGCGGCCTCCTTCTTCCTTGTTAAGGACGTAGACCTGGGCCTTGAAGTTCGCATGGGGGGTGATGGACGCGGGCTTCGCGAGGACCTGGCCGCGTTCCACCTCATCCTTCTTGGTACCCCGGAGGAGGACACCGATGTTGTCGCCTGCCTGACCTGAATCGAGGATCTTCCGGAACATCTCGACGGACGTGGCAACCGTCTTCTGGGTCGCCCTGAAGCCGACGATCTCCACTTCCTCGCCCGGCTTGATCGTGCCTCTCTCCACACGGCCGGTGACGACCGTGCCGCGGCCGGAGATGGAGAAGACGTCCTCGATAGGCATGAGGAAGGGCTTTTCCGTGTCGCGGACGGGCTCAGGGATATAGGAGTCACAGGCATCGAGCAATTCGAAGATGCTCTTGCAGTGGGGGCAGTCGGGCTTGCCGTCGCCGCACTCCAAGGCTTTCAGGGCCGAGCCCTTGATGATGGGGATCTTGTCTCCCGGGAACTCATAGGCGGTGAGGAGCTCACGGAGCTCCAGCTCGACGAGCTCGATCAGTTCGGGGTCGTCGACCATGTCGACCTTGTTGAGATAGACGACCATGGAAGGCACGCCGACCTGACGGGCGAGGAGGATGTGCTCGCGGGTCTGGGGCATGGGTCCGTCGTTCGCGCCGACGACGAGGATGGCCCCGTCCATCTGTGCGGCACCCGTGATCATGTTCTTAATATAGTCGGCGTGGCCCGGGCAGTCTACGTGGGCATAGTGGCGTTTGTCCGTCTCGTACTCGACGTGGGCCGTCGCAATCGTGATGCCCCTTTCTTTTTCCTCGGGGGCCTTATCTATCTGATCGAAGGGAATCCACTCGGCCTTCCCGTAGTTCGCCAGGCATCTCGTGATCGCTGAGGTCAAGGTCGTCTTCCCATGGTCGATGTGGCCTATGGTGCCTATGTTCACATGGGGTTTCTTTCGTTCATACTTTTTCTTAGCCATAGAGAGCCTCCGTTTGGTTTATGGAGCCCACGATCGGGATTGAACCGATGACCACCTCCTTACCAAGGAGGTGCTCTACCACTGAGCTACGCGGGCGTCTGGAGCGGGCACGGTTTAACCCGCGACATATTTCTTTTGGAGCGGGCACGGTTTACCCGCTCGATTTCTTTTGGAGCGGGAAACGGGATTCGAACCCGCGACCCTCAGCTTGGAAGGCTGACGCTCTGGCCAGCTGAGCTATTCCCGCCATTGTAAACAGTTTGGAGTTACCGGTTCGTGCCGTATAGGCGCGGCCGAGCCCCGCAACTCCAACGAATCCTCGTTCGAAGGCGCCGGAACCGAGTGTGCGCCCCCGGCCGTCGCGCCCTGCATTTAGTGGTGGAGAGGGGAGGATTCGAACCTCCGAAGTCTGAGACAACAGATTTACAGTCTGCCCCCTTTGGCCGCTCGGGAACCTCTCCCCAGAGCTGGTGATGGGACTCGAACCCGCAACCTGCTGATTACAAATCAGCTGCTCTGCCTGTTGAGCTACACCAGCCTTGCTTAGTCCGGTATTATAATATAAAGTCGCTGGTAAAATCAATATATTGTGTAAAGACAGAATTTTCCTGACCCAAACGAAGGCTGCTATATTATACACAAAAACGATCTTAAAGAAAAGTGATAAGAAATATGGTAAAGGATATAAGGAAACGATGTATACGAAGATAGGCCTTTCCTTGTAATAAGGGCGCCAATCCAAACTAGTTGACAATCATCAAAATATGGTGTTATATATTTACCTTTCAAATTCAGAGGGAGGGTACGCTCTTATGCAGTGTCAAACACAAAAACCTGGTATTGAGTGCCTGTTCATGAAAAAGACAGGCTGCTCCTATAATGGCGGACAGTGTTTTACGATCGTGGAAAGCTGTGAGGGATGCACAAGGATATTGGAACTGGTTACCGGCAAGTTCTGCAGTAATTTTCCTGCTCCTGCGCAGAAGTGGCAGAAAGGGGATTGCACTATGGCCACCCACGTAAAGAAGGCTCAGAAGGCAGAGGAGCAGAAGGTCAATCCCTTGAAGGCCTCCAAGAGGGCCGCCGGAAAGAAGTAGCCTTGACTTAGCCTCTGGGCTATATTTAAGTTTAAACGAAGGGTGAGTTAATGGATACTTTTTTTCCGAAAGAAGGGGACATCAATAGAAAGTGGTATGTCGCCGATGCCGATGAGATCGTGCTTGGGAGATTGTCCGCGAAAATCGCTTCCATATTGAGGGGGAAGCACAAAGCAACCTACACACCGCATACCGATACCGGCGACTTCGTGATCGTTGTCAACGCCGAGAAGGTCAGGATGACGGGGAATAAGCTGCAGCAGAAGAAATACGCGCGCTATAGCGGTTACCCCGGAGGTCTGCGGGAAGTAAACGCGAGGACGCTGCTCGCCACGAAGCCGGAAGAGGTGATCAGGCTTTCGGTGAGGGGTATGCTGCCCAAGAACGCTCTCGGCAGAAAGATGCTCAAGAAGCTTAAGGTTTACAAAGGAAGCGAGCATCCTCACAAGGCACAGATGCCCGAGATACTCGACACCAAGGAGGTAAGCCGTGCCTGAGAAGAGGTACTACGCAACGGGAAAAAGAAAGACTGCCGTGGCACGGGTCTGGATAAAGCAGGGCGCCGGCCAGTTCGTGGTCAACGGAAGGAGCTTCGAGGACTACTTTCCTCTTGAAGAATGGAGGCTGACGGTCAACAGGCCTTTTGCCATTACCGAAAATTCGGAAAAGTTCGACGTAGTGGCCAATATATATGGCGGAGGGATTCCGGCTCAAGCCTGGGCCCTTGGACACGGCATCGCAAAGGCCTTGCTCGAGTTCAACGCCGGTCTGAGGGTGGTCCTGAAGAAACAGGGTCTCATCACTCGTGACCCGCGGGTAAAGGAAAGAAAGAAGTACGGGAAGAAGGCCGCGAGGGCGAGCTTCCAGTTCTCGAAGAGATAAAATCGCGAACGATGTGGGGCACTGCCTCCGGGCTCATCCGGACGCAGTGCCTTTTTTTTGGCCTTTCAACGACGGATATTATGGCGCCTCTCTCCTTCAATTTCTGCGACCTTACATGTCGGTATGCCCGTACGCCCGAGGATTCTGCGGTCGATGGCTCGGGGAGCTGCCGGACCTTCATCGCCCTCTACTGCGAGCAGAAGAAATCGCTCGTCCACAAGAATATGCCCTGCAGCAAGAGAAAACCGAGGCAGGAGCAGAAGAAGAAATAGGGCCTCCTCCACCTTCCAGTCCACCGCATCGCATCATCCTTCGTTAGCTTTTTGCCTTTTCCTTCGATAACATTAGGAGAAGTTCAACGTGGTTCTCAGAAAGGAGAAGGTTATGGCTTTAGTCGAATGGAGGGACGTATTCAAGACAGGCTTCGGCTTCGTCGACGACCAGCACAAGCAGCTCGTTCAATTGACCAACGAGCTCCACGATGCGATGAAGGCGGGGAAGGCCAAGGCAGTAATGACCGAGATCGTAGCGTCATTGAAGAAGTATGCGGTCAGGCACTTCGGCGAAGAAGAAAGTGTTTTGGACAAGTTCGCCTATCCCGAGAGGGCCCCTCACAAGAGGGAGCATGCGAGTTTCGTCGCAAAAGTAGCGGGTTTCGAGAAGGATCTCAAAGAAGGAAAGCTCGCCCTTTCCATCGAGGTGGTGAACTTCCTGGGCGAATGGCTCAAGAGCCATATTGGCGAAAGCGACAAAGCCTACACACCTTTCATGGCCGGCCACGGCCTGAAGTAGCGAGGCGTCACTCAACAAGGGCGGCAGCAGCCAGCTCCGACACATCCCTGGCCCTTGTTGTAGCATCGACTCGTGCATCTTTCAGGCCGTCCTCGAACATGATGAGGCAATAAGGGCATGAGGTCGCAATCACTTCCGGCTTCTTGGTGAGGGCCTGGCCGGTGCGCTCTGTCGAGGTCCGCCTGCCCCGTGACTCGTGCATCCAGAGCCGGCCTCCGCCCGCACCGCAGCAGAAGCTCTCCTCCCGTGCCCTGTCCATCTCGATGGGCTCATTCCCCGTTGCCGCCCGTATGATCCCACGGGGCGGCTCATAAATGTCATTGTACCGGCCGAGGTAGCAGGAATCGTGGATCACCACCCTTTCAGCCGACCTGTTGAAGGTGAGCCTGCCTTCTTCCACGAGCGATGAGATCATCTGGGTATGATGAAGGATCTCGAAATCGGCCCCGAATGCGGGGTAGTCGTTCTTGAAACTGTTGTAGCAGTGAGGGCAGAGGGTGATGATTTTGTGCACCTTCATCCGTCTGAACCGGGCCACGTTATCCCGGACAATCCGGTCGAAGACGTACTCGTTCCCCGTCCTGCGCAAAGGGTCACCGCAGCACGGCTCATCCTTGCCCAGTATCGCAAAGTTAATCCCACCCTTCCGCAAGCACGACACGACAGAGGCGAGGACGCTTCTCATACGCCCGTTAAAGGAAGGCACACAGCCCGCGAAAAGAAGATAGTCGAAAGGGGTATCGGGTGACGCGAGCGGAATCGATAGGGCTGCGGCCCAGGCGGACCGGTCGGCAGGCGTGATGCCATAGGGGTTCGACCTCTGTTCGACGTTCTCGAAGAGTGTCACCAATTCGTGAGGAAAATCGACCTTTTCCATGACGAGGTGTCTTCTCATCTTGAGGAGCTTCGGAAACTGCTCGATGAAGACCGGGCACTTCCGCACACAGGCGCCGCAGGTCGTGCAATCCCATACAGCTTCGGGCTGCACCTGGTCGGCCTCCCCTTTTCCGATCAGCTCTACTGTTACGGACGCATGCACGTCTGCCCTTTCCAGGGAGTCAAAATGGCGCTCCTTGAGCACGTGCATACCGCACGCCTCCATATTCGCCTTGCCCTGGAGGATCACCCGCATCGGGTTGAGCACTTTCCCGGTGGCAGTGGCCGGACAGACTTGAGCACATCGGCCGCATTCGGTACAGGCAAGGAAGTCGTAGAGGTCCTTCCATGTAAACTGGGTGACCCGGGAGACCCCGAAGGTCTTCCCCTTCCCGAAGACCATCCGGGGAAGGGTCCCCGGAAAAGAGAGCCGTCTGAAGAAGCAGTTAATCAGGGCCGTGAGTATGTGGAGATGTTTGCTGTAGGGAATGTAACAGATGAAGGCGAGCAGCACGAGCCCGTGGAGCCACCAGAAGGCGCGGCCGATGAGTTGCCACGGCGGCCATGCCCCGCGGACGAGGAAGGGCCGCGCGATAAGCGCCGACAGGGGAAGGTATGACGACGGTTCGCCCACCCCTTCTTCTATGACCGACACATGGATTCCGAAGTAGCCTATCATGAGGAGGGCGACGAGGATGAGTATCAGGTAGGCCCCCGGCTTTGACTCGATGTACCAGGGCCTGAAGAAGAGCCTCCTCACCATGGCGACGAGGACGACGACAAGGACGATCCCCGATGTCACGTCACCCAGGCAGGTCAAGATCCGGTAAGGGGTTGCGCCGATAAAGCTCAGACTGAAGGCGGAGAATAGGCCATTCACCAGGAACTCAAGGTTCACCGCGAGCTGGAGTAGGATAAAACCCCAGAAGAGGAGGAAATGGTTAAAACCGAAAGGCTTCTCTATGACCCGCTTTTGTCCGAAGCCGTAAATCAGGAGCGATTTTATCCGTTCCTTGAGCCGGTCAAACCTGTTCTCGCCCTGGCCGAGAAGAACCATGGCCAGAAGCAGATAGACTCGTCTCGTAAAAAGGGCGAGGGCGAAGGCGAGGGCGAGGGCGAATAGAGCGTTTCCTATGCCCATGTGCCCTCCCCCGCGTTCTGGCCGGAGGCCGGTTTTCTTGCCTTCAGGGCGTCGATGAGTCCTGGGATGATCTCAAAGACGTCCCCGATGATGCCCAGGTCGGCCTTCTCAAAAATGGGTGCCCCGGGGTCCCTGTTTATGGCGATCACATACTCGGCGTTCTGCATGCCCACAAGGTGCTGGATGGCCCCTGAGATGCCGCAGGCTATATAGAGCTTGGGCCTCACTGTCTTACCCGTCTGCCCCACCTGACGTTCATACCTCACCCACCCCGCGTCGACTGCGCTCCTCGACCCCGCAACCACCCCCCCGAGCAAGCTCGCCAGCTCGTGAAGCATGGCGAAGTTTTCCGGACTCGTCATGCCCCTCCCGCCGCTCACTACAATGTCGGCAGCCGTGATGTCGACGCCTGTCTTTTCAATGGGGATTCGCTCGAGAAGACGGGTTCGAATGGCTGCCTCTTCGATGGAAAGGGCCTGTCTGAAGATCCTCCCCTCTCTTCCGGGCACAGGTGAGGGGGCGGAGAAGACGTCGGGGCGGACGCTTGCCATCTGTGGACGGGCCCGCTCGCAGACGATGGTAGCCATGATGTTGCCGCCGAAGGCGGGTCGGGTCTGATCGAGGAGGCGCTCTTTTTTGTCGATGGAAAGCTCGGTACAGTCCGCAGTCAACCCCGTCCCCAAGGTGGTGGCGACAGCAGACGCCAGGTCCCTCCCGAGGGCCGTGGCGCCGACAAGCAGTATCTCCGGCATATAGCGGATCACCAGAGAGACGAGCCCCGCAGTGTAAGGTTGGGTGCGGTAGTCGGCAAGGAGCGGATCGTCTATCACATATACGTTACGGGCGCCATAGGCGAACGCCTCTTCGACCAGATGGTCCGTACGGACGCCTAGGATGACGGCGGAAAGCTCCTCTTCAAGGTCATGTGCGAGCCTCCCTCCTACCCCGAGAAGCTGCCACGAGACGGAATGGGCCCTGCCGTCCGTCTGCTCGACAAAGACCCAGACGCCTTTCCATTTGTCCAGGGCCTTCCTGAGAGAACGGTCTTCCTCCTCATCGGGCGGCCCGGCTTCCACGACCACCCTCTCTCCTTCCGGGTATGACACCTTAAGAGCGGCCACGGGGCAGGCCTTCACGCACTTTCCGCAGCCGATGCATTTGTCGCGGTCTATTATCGGCTCACCCTTCTCATCGTAGGCGATGGCGTCGACCGGGCAGATGGACTGGCACTTTCCGCAGCCGATGCAGGCAGAAGGGATCAGCTCTGCCTTGCCCCGCGATTTTTTCTTAAGTTTCGCCACAACGGTTCTCCATCAGGTGTTAAGGCTTAAAGATCATGCCAAGATTTTCAGCTCTTTCAGCTTGTCCTGTATCCGGTTGATCCCATCCTGCCTGTGTTCCCCCAGACCGTCGACGATCTCTCCCTCCTTTTTCGGGGGGGCAAAAATCCGTTTAACCCAGGTGGGAGAGCCGGAAAGGCCGATAGAAGAGGGATCGAGCTTGAGTTCCTCATTGCTCCAGACAGGAATAGGCGCCTCCTCTGAAAGCAGGCGGCCTGCGACCGACGGATAGCGGGGTCGGTTGGCTTCCCTCACCATCGTAATGAGGGCAGGTAGTCTCGCCTCTATGATCTCGTAGTTCTCGTCGAAGTCGGCTCTGGCCACAAGCCTGCCGGAAGCGATGTCGACCTCGATGACACGGTCGACGAGAGTGATCTGGCTCATACCGAGACGGGTCGCGATGCCGGGGCCGACCTGAGCCGTGTCGCCGTCTATGGTCTGTCTGCCGCATATGACGAGACTCACGGGCCGCGTATCGGCCAGGCGCCTGATAGCTGCCGCGAGAATGAAGCTCGTGGCAAGCGTATCCGACCCGCCGAAAGCCCGGTCCGACACGAGCACCCCCGAGTCGGCCCCCCGGGCTATGGCCCTTCTGATGACGGTCTCTGCAGGCATGGGTCCCATGGAGACGATCGTCACGTGGCCGCCGTATCTCTCCCTGATGGCTAGGGCCTCCTCGACGGCGTGATCGTCGAAGGGGTTGGTGATAAAGGGTATGCCCTCCCTAATGAGTGTCTTTGTGTGCGGGTCGACCCTCACCTGGGTGGTATCAGGAACCATTTTCACACATACCACAATGTGCAGATCAGCCATCCCTCCTGCCTTTCCCTTTGGTCTAACCCCATGTGCGCCCCGTGAAGAGGCGTCACACACATGTGATTCACCCGGCGGATTTCAATGGGCGCGCTCTGTACCCGGCGGCAGAATTACTTCTCCTGTGACTATATTACCTGTTATAATGTAATCTTAGGGAGGAAAAAATGTTTCCGAAGCTGCTCGTAATATTGGTCATCGTGTTAATTATCTACGGTGTGGGCAAGCTCCCCGAGGTCGGCGGGGGTATTGCCAAAGGGATCAAGGACTTCAAGAAGTCGATGAGAGAGCCTGATGAGATCGACATAACCCCGAAGGCTGACGACAAGGACAAGAGGTCGTCCTGAAAAGAGAATGACAGGGATAGCCTACGTGGGTGTCGGCTCCAACATCAACGCCTACGAGAATTGCATAGAAGGGATAAGAGAAGTGATCGGGAAGGAAGGCGTCGAATTTCTGGCCCTCTCTTCCCTCTATCGAACATCGCCCGTCTCACCGGTCCCCCAACCCGACTTCCTCAACTGCGTCCTCAAAATAAGATGGGCCGGCTCACCGCTTGAGCTTCTCGCCCTTCTCGCATCCGTAGAAGCGCAGCAGGGCAGAAGAAGGGACGTCCCGTGCGGGCCTCGCACCCTCGATTTGGATATCCTCCTCTTCGACGATCTGCTCCTCGACACACCCGACCTTACCATACCCCATCCAAGGCTTCAGGACAGGCGGTTTGTCCTGGTGCCATGTCTCGAAATCGACCCGGACCTGGTTCATCCCCGGCTCGGCCGCCCCCTCGCTTCCTTTCTTGAGGCGATAGACGAGACTCAGCGTGTGGAGCTCTTCGGGAAAACCCCGGTGATGCCCAAAACTCTTGCATCTCTCTGAGGCACGTGCTAATCTCACCCAAGAAAAGCACAAAGCATTGGACCTGTTTATCACTTACGCGGACAAGACAAGGCCGGGAGTTTTTCATAGAAACAAAGCACAGGGGGATGAAATGAAGTTTTTTATCGATACAGCCAATGTCGACGAGATAAGAAAGGGGCTCGAAATGGGACTGGTGGACGGGGTCACCACAAACCCTTCCCTTCTCGCGAGAGAGAAGAAGAACCCGGATGAGCTGACCAGGGAGATCGTCTCACTCGTTCCCGGTCCGGTGAGTCTGGAAGTGATCTCGACCCAGGCCCACAGCATGATAGAGGAGGCGCGGCGCCTTGCGGCCATCGGGAGCAACGTGGTCGTGAAGATACCCATGACGGAGGAGGGTATGAAAGCGGTGAAGGTCCTTTCCCGGGAGCGGATACGGACCAACGTGACTCTCATATTCCAGCCTCTCCAGGCGCTCATCGCGGCCAAAGCGGGAGCCGATTATGTGAGTCCCTTTGTCGGCCGCCTCGACGACATCTCGGAAGGGGGAATGGAAATGGTGGAGACCATCATCGGCGTATATGGCAATTACGGGTTCGAAACCGAGATCATCGTGGCAAGCATCCGCAATCCGCTCCACGTGCTGAGCGCGGCCATGATGGGAGCGGATGTGGCGACCATACCTTTTGGCGTCTTGAAGCAGCTCATGAGCCACCCCCTGACCGACATAGGGATCGAGAAGTTCCTGAAAGATTACGAGATCCTGGGCAAATGACCCCATCCGATAGGTGAATCGATGCTCGTAAAGCCGCGTTATGAAGTGACGGGAGAGATAGGGCCTTTTGATGAAAGGGACAATATCCAGGCCCGGGGGGCCCTGCAGCCGGGCTCAGAAAGTTACGTCGAGTTTTACGCGCGCCGGCCCGAATGGGAGGCCGGGGACGACGCGATCAGGCAGATCGTCGAGCCTTCGGGAAGCACCCTCGACCGTGCCTTCTTCATCGAGGAGATCTTGACCGTGATGAAGGCCGGTGCGGAAGGTCTCGTAGACGGCCCTCCGGCTTCGAACAAGGTCGATATCACACCGGAAAGGGCAACGGAGAAGATCAAGGGGTTTGCCCGCTTTCTCGGCGCCGATCTCGTACGCGTCGGCCCCCTGAACCCTGCCTTCGTATACACCCACATAGGAAAGACCCAGGGCGATCCCGCACGGGTCTACGGCTCTCCCATCAGACTCACCCACAGACATGCGATCACCGTGGCAGTCGGCCTCGACCCCCTCCTCATGAAAACGGGTCCTGTCCTTCCCATGATAACCGGTGTGATGAGGGCGTACAACAGGCTGGCTGTGATCGCCAAGACGCTCGCGGGTTACATCCGCTCCCTCGGTTATCCGGGCCGGGCCCACATAGTAAGTAACTACCAGGTACTCTGTGTCCCCACTGCCATCGACGCAGGGATGGGAGAGCTGGGCCGCCACGGCCTGATGCTCACCAGGGAGCTTGGAAGCGCTCTCAAGCTTGCGTGCGTCACCACCGACCTTCCCCTGGTCTACGACCCTCCCATCGACATCGGCGTCGATGAATTTTGCAAAGACTGTAAGATTTGCGCCGAAGTCTGCCCGAGCGCAGCCATACCCTTCGGCGACAAGAAGGTAGTCCGGGGCGTGAGGAAATGGGCCATAAACTCCCAGGCCTGTTTCAGGATCTGGAAGGAAACCGGAACCGATTGCGGAGTCTGCGTGGCCGCCTGTCCATGGACGAAGCCGAGAACAAGGCTCCACAGGCTCGCGGCCGGCCTGGCAACCCGCAAGATGGGTGCAGGCTGGTGGATGAGCCGGGCCGAAAAGCTCCTTTACGGCAAGTTCAAGCCCTGCAAGGCGCCAGCCTACTTCGAGGAGCCCGAGCCCCTATGGAAGAACTATAAGTCTCTCAGGTAGGGGCCGTAAGCCTGGTTGTTCCGGCTCGCCCTGCGCCATCGACACGCTCCGCCGTCTCTTTTAGCGCCGTGCCCATGCCACCCGATGGAACTCGTAGGCCGGCAGGCCGGGGCGGTCCGCCATGTACCTTGCCCGGTAATCGGCCGCGCCGGACTCTTCGACGAGGGTAAGACCATATTTTTTCAGGTAGGAAGGCAGCTCTTCCAGGGCAAAGCCGAAGGTCCATTGCTCCTCGTTCTCTTCGAGATACCTGATGGTCCTCTGGGAACCGAAAAACTCTTCCGGGTGATCGAGCACCCTTTTGTCGAGATAGGTGAAAATGAGATCGACACGGGGGAAATTCTCGCTCCATCTAAAGGTCGCATCGACGGCGTCCGATGTAAGATAACTCGTGACGCCCTCCCAGAGAATCGCCGTAGGGACCGTGTAATCGATAGTGCTTGCAGCCCCTATCTCTTCGAGAGACTGCCTGTTGAAATCTGCCTCATAGTAAGAGACCCTGGCCCGGAGCATCCTCGTTTCCCGGGTCAGCCTCCGGAGCTTGAAACGCGACGTGTCCGGGTGATCGATCTCGATGATGGCACTACTTTTTAGAAAATCACACCGGAGGGCCCTCATGTCGAATCCCGCCCCCAGTATGACGACCTGCCGTGCTCCCGCCCGAACGCTCTTTTCCAATAGGTCATCGATGTACTTTGTCCGTGCGACCCCCGAAGCGAGGGCGCCGGGTGCCTCTTTTTCGACGAGACGGGGTATGAAGTCTCGTCCTATGGGCAAAGAGGATAATGCCGCGACCAGTCTGAGGGTCCTGTCAAGAAAGCGGATTGCATAGGGGTCCTTGAAGAGGGAGCTTCCTTGGGGTCGCGCCGTCTCGATCGCCCTGAAAAGGGCCATGTACTGGGCGGTCTTGCTCGCTTTGTCAGTCTTCATACGTCACTCCTCCCCCTCCGCGGCCTTACGAATCTATGCGATTTTTGACGAAGAGCTCTATCGCCCTGTTCGCCTCATCCGGCTTTTCGAGCATCACCATGTGGCCCGCATCTTCTATGAGAACCAATTGGGAACCGGTCATCTTCTCCTTCAGAAACCGTGAGTATTTTACCGGCGTCAGGGCATCTTCTTCTCCGCAGAGGATGAGGGCGGGCACCTCTATGGAAGCGACGCTACCCATCATATCGAAGCGATCGCAGGCGACGAAATCTTTACGGATGATCTCCGCTCTGCAGCCCATCATGATCCCGAGGGCCTCATCTCTCACGCCCCTTGGCGCTCCTTTCGAAAAGGAAAGGCTATTGATATCCGCGAGAGTACGCTCCTCTTCTTTCAATAAGCCCTCGATTATACCGGGCAAAACCCTCAGCCTCGCGCCTGTGCCGATAAGGACGACCCCTTCGATCACGGAAGGATGAAAGAGCGCCAGGGACATGGCGATGGCACCGCCCAGGGAATGACCGGCAACATAGTACCCTCTGGGATAGAGACGTTCCATGGAGCCATATATTGCATCGGCATACTCTTTCACGGAATCGCACCCGTCCCCGGGGGACCTTCCGTGTCCGGGCAGGTCGACGAGCACTACTTCCATCGACGAATGGAGGTACTCTCTCTGTCGTTCCCACATCCGACAGTTGCAGCCGGAACCGTGTATGAAAAGCATCGCCGGCCCCTCCCCGTATCGCTCGATATGCAAGCTCGTCCCCATAGCTAAAAGCCTCCTCTATCTCTTTTCGTCGTTCCTCATCTCCGGCGTGTATGCTATTATCCTTCGGGCATTACGTATTTTCAAGTCCGGGGTGCTATGCAGGGAATGGGTCAGAGACGAAGGCGGCTCAGTGCGGGACCGCAAAATCAAGCACCGCGGATCCAAAAGTGTGGTATGCTCACGCCTTCGGATCCGCGGTGCAAAGAAACGACGAAGTTAAAAACAAAAAACGTCCGGCCGCCGATTACTTCGGTACGGTCGGATAATTAGCCTTGGTCCACTCGTCCCACGCACCCTTAAGACCGCCCTTCAGAGAGTAAACCTTAGTATAGCCGGCTTTCACGTATTCCTGTGTCAGACTGACACTAGTCGCATCGTTCACTCAGGCGCAGTAAAGTACGATTGTCTTGTCCTTTGGATACTTGTTCATCCATGAGGCGAACTTCATCCCTTCTTCCCTGACAGCCCCCGGGATCTTCCTCTTACTGTTATCCCAGTCGTAATTCGTGCGCACGTCGATAATGATCAGGTCAGGCTTCCCCAACAAGGGACGGAGCTGTTCCTTTTTCATCACGTGCGAATCATCGGCCCTCGCCGTGCCATAGGTGAGAGCCAGAAGCAGGAGCAGGGCGATCGACACCATCGTTCTCTTCATAAGACACCCCTTTATTCGATTTTTCAACGTCCCTTCAAGACCGCTTTCACAGCCTTTAGTGAGTATAACACCTGTTGAAAGAGTCCGCCATAGCTTATGACGGGAGTCTTCGAAACCTACCAGCCGCCTCCCAGCGCCTTGTACAGTTGAACCAGGGCAAGGAGCACGGCACCCCTCGTCTGGGCCTGGGACATCTCTGCGTTGAAGAGCTGCCGCTGTGAATCGAGCACGTCGAGATAAATTGCCACGCCATCGACGTATCGCACGTTCGCAAGGCGGAGCGCATCGGCTGCAGCCTCCACGAGAGAGCGCTGCTCCGCCAACTGGGCGCGGCTCTTCGTATAGGCGATCAGCCCGTTCTCCACGTCGGCGAACGCTTGCTGTACTGTCGCTTCGTAGGTAATCTGCGCCTCCTCCTGGATTGCCTTTGCCTCGGCGAGGGTGCTCTTGAGCCGTCCTCCGGCGAAAAGCGGCTGGGTGAGACCTGACGCGATCTCCCAGGTGCGGGCCGGTCCTGTGAGCAGGGTCGAAAGGGCGACACTTTCGAAGCCGGCCGTTGCCGTGAGGGGGATTTGGGGGAAGAACTGGGCCTTGGCCACACCCACCCCCGCATAGGCCGCAGCAAGCTGCTCCTCGGCCTGGCGCACATCGGGACGCCGTTCGAGCAACTGCGAGGGGAGCCCGGCCGGTACTTCGGGCGGCACATGCTGATCGGCCAGGGAAAGGCCCCGGGGGACCGGCCCCGGGTTCTCCCCCAGAAGGATGCGGATCCCGTTCTCCTGCTGGACGATCTGCTCCTGGAGGACGGGGATCTGGGAGGTTGCGCTGAAGAGCGCTGTCTGCGCCTGCCGGACGTCCAGCTCTGAAGCAACGCCGCCCTCGAACCGTATCTGCGTAAGCTTAAGGGAGTCCTGGAAGGAAACGGCAGTGCGCTGGGCAATCTCGAGCTGAAGATCGAGCTGCCTCAGCTGAAAATACGCCTGGGCCACACCCGTCACCACGGCGATCACCACGTTGAGGCGGGCCTGTTCACTTGCAAGCAGGTTGGCCCGCGCCTGTTCGGTAGCCCTCCTGTAAAGACCCCAAAAGTCGGTTTGATAGCTGAGATCGCCCCCGAGGTTGAAGACGTTAAGCTGCGGGTTAGTTCCCGGAACGAAGTTAGGCCCGACCGTAGAGAGCCGGGTGCGGGTCGCGCTCGCCGTGGCCTGGAGCTGAGGAAACTGGTTGGAGCGCACGACGCCGAGGTTTGCCCGGAACTCCTCGACCCGGGCCGCAGCCAGTTGCAGATTCTTGTTCCGATCGAGGGCAGTCCTGATCAATCCCTGCATCTCCGGGTCGTCGAAAAGCTCCCACCAGGGCAGGTTGGCGAGCGACTCGTGGCTCTCGGGGCCGTTCACCCATCCCGCGGGCACAGGCACCTCGGGTCGGTGATAGGTGGGCCCGACGGAGCAGCCCATGACGAATCCCGCAAGAATCGTCGCAATGATCGGATGGAAACGACCCATGTTCCGCTTGTCCTCCTTAAGAGCATCAAAGGGGCGAAGCAACCACGGCCTCGCCTTTTGGGGCTTGCAAGCTCGCTCTGAAGACAATATGCTTCCCCGGCCGTGCAGGTTCAAGCGGTTCACCCCTTTTGCGCGTTCGGGAGCCGGCTCCGTATACAAGGCAAGAAGGGGCTTGGACGGTCAAATCCCCTGAAATGGCCGTAAACTCTGTTCTTCATTAAAGACGACGACCATTATTAGCCGTTGACTATTCATGTCTTATCTATTATCTTATTGACATATGTTCGAGAAATTACAGGAAAGACTGGACCTGGTTTTCAAGAAGGTCAAGGGTTACGGCAAGCTCAGCGAGAGCAACATCAAGGACTCTCTGCGTGAGGTCCGCGTGGCGCTCCTCGAGGCCGACGTCAACTACAAGGTGGCCAAGGACTTCCTCGAAAAGGTGCGGGAGAAGGCCCTCGGGGAAGAAGTAATGACGAGTATCACCCCGGGCCAGAAGTTCGTGAAGATCGTCTACGACGAGATGGTCGAGCTTCTCGGGCAGACGAACAAACCCCTCGATACGGCAGGCTCTCCTCCTGTTCCGGTGATGCTCCTCGGGCTCCAGGGGTCGGGTAAGACGACCACTGCCGGGAAGCTGGCAGTTTACTTGAGAAAAAAGGGGCGCAAGCCCCTTTTGGTTCCTACGGACGTTTACAGGCCTGCGGCAATCCAGCAGCTCGTAAAGATCGGAAGCCAGTTGGGAGTGGAGACCTTTGTCCCGGCCGACGGGACAGACCCGGTTCAAATCTGTCAGGACGCAAAGGCCCATGCCATGAAAAGGGGTTTCGACACCCTCATCATAGACACGGCCGGACGCCTTCATATCGACGAGCAGATGGTCGATGAGCTGGTAAGGCAGAAAAAGCTGCTCTCCCCGCGTGAAACCCTCCTCGTAGTCGACGCCATGACCGGTCAGGACGCGGTAAACATGGCGAAGGCTTTCGACGAGAAGGTGGCCATCGACGGCGTGATCCTCACCAAGCTCGACGGCGACGCGAGAGGTGGGGCTGCCCTTTCGGTGAGGGCGGTCACGGGCAAGCATATCAAGTTCATAGGTATTGGAGAGAAGCTCGACGCCCTCGAAGTTTTCTATCCCGACCGGATGGCTTCTCGAATACTCGGGATGGGGGATGTGGTTTCCCTGGTCGAGAAGGCCCAGGAGGTCTTCGACGACAAGAAGGCCAGGGAATTCGAGGTTAGACTCAGAAAAAACGAATTTACTCTCGAGGATTTCAAGGAACAGATAAAGCAGATGAAGAAGCTCGGCAGCATGGAATCGGTCCTCGGAATGATCCCGGGCCTCGGCAAACTCAAAGGGGCCATAGACTTTTCCGAGGCCGAGAAAGAGATCAAGAGAACCGAGGCCATCATCAACTCCATGACCGCGAAAGAGAGGCTCTATCCCAATCTTATCGATGGGTCGAGGAGGGTGAGGATAGCCAAAGGCTCAGGCCACCGGGTACAGGATGTGAACGAGCTTCTCAAGCGATACCTGGAAACAAGGAAGATGATAAAGAAGTTTGCGAAGGGAGGCATGAAGGGCCTCCCAAGACAGCTATTCAGATAGGAGGACGGACTTGGCGGCAAAATTCAGACTTACTCGACACGGATCGAAGAAGAGACCATTCTACAGAATCGTCGTGGCAGATGAAAGATGTCCGAGAGACGGAAGGTTCATCGATATGGTGGGCTCCTATGATTCTCTCAGCAACCCCATTAAGGTGGTCCTGAACAAGGAGAAAATAGCCACCTGGTACGAGAAAGGTGTGAGACCGACGAAAACAGTCGAAGATATTTTCAAGCGGGAAGGTGTCACGGGCAAGACGACACACTAACCTTTCGGAGGTGGAGCTGTGCTGAAAGAACTGATCGAGTACATCGCGAAGGCACTAGTTGACAACCCTGACCAGGTAAGAGTCTCCGAAATCGAAGGGGAAAAGACGTCCGTTATCGAGCTTAACGTGGCCAAGGACGATCTGGGAAAAGTCATCGGCAAACAGGGACGGACCGCCCGTGCAATGAGAACGATCTTGAGCGCAGCCTCAACCAAGGTAAAGAAGAGAGCAGTTCTCGAAATAATCGAATAATGAACTTTATTCCGGTGGGGCGGATCGTTGCCGCTCACGGGCTGAGAGGTGAAGTAAAATTCAGGTACTACAACGAAACCGGCCCGGATTTCTTGCAGTATCACTCCTTTTTTATTGACCGAGACGACAAGAAGATCAGCCTGAAAGCCATCGAGACGCGCCTTCAAGGCAATCTCTTCGTCATACGGTTCAGCGGCCTGGACACAGTCGAAAAAGTGCAGCCTCTCCTGAAAAAGGAACTCTTCGTCGCGGAGAAGGACCTTCCACCTCTCGACGAAGGCGAGTATTACGATTACCAGCTCATCGGCCTGAAAGCCATCGGGGCAGATGGCGGACCCGTCGGCACAATAAAAGATGTGATGCATACAGGGGCCAACGACATCCTTGTGGTTCAGGGTGTGGAGGAGCTCCTCGTTCCCATGACAGAGGATTACATAATGGACATCAGCCGGGATGCGGGCTTCGTGAGGATCAGGACGGGGGCGCTCGTTGAATGATCTTCACGATTCTGACCCTATTCCCTTCGATATTCGAATCCCCTCTCAACGAAAGCCTCATAAAGAAGGCGCGCGATAAGGACCTTCTAAACTTCAACATCGTTAACATCAGGGATTTTGCGATAGACATCCATAGGACGTGCGACGACGCTCCTTTCGGGGGCGGTGCAGGCATGGTGATGAAGGTGGAGCCCATCCACGATGCCATGCAGCAGGTGGACCGCACGTGGGGAAGGCCGCGCTACGTGCTTCTCACGCCCCACGGCCGGATCTTCGACCAGAAAACTGCAACCAGGTTCTCCCGCCTGTCTCACCTCGCCCTCGTGTGCGGCCGGTATGAAGGTGTCGACGAGAGGCTCCTCCCCCTCGTGGACGAGGAAGTCTCCATCGGAGACTACATATTGTCGGGTGGTGAGGCGGCAGCGCTCGTGGTGATCGACGCCGTGTCCCGGCTCGTCCCCGGGGTCCTCGGCAATGCAGCCTCACCCGTGGACGAGAGCTTCATGGATGGGCTCCTCGAATACCCTCAGTACACCCGGCCTCGCGAGTTTGCGGGAATGGAGGTGCCTGAGCCTCTCCTCTCGGGAAACCATGAAGAGATCAGGAAATGGAGGAGAAAAGAGTCGTTGAGGAGGACCATCTTAAGGAGGCCCGACCTGATGGAGAAGTTCCGGCCGACGAAGGAAGATGCTTTCCTCATACGAGAAGTCATGGAAGAGCTGGAATAGGGACCGTCCGCTAAGGGAATATCCTATGGGTTCTACATCGATCGCCATCATCCATTATCCCGTGCTCGATAAACGTGGTCAGGTCGTATCCACGAGCATCAACAATCTCGAAATACACGATGTAGCAAGAAGTTGCATGACATTCGGAGTTGACTTGTGCTATATTGTTACTCCTCTCGCAAGGCAGAGGGAGATAGCGGAGCGTCTTATCGAGCACTGGACGGGCGGATTCGGGCGTACGTACAACCCCGACAGGGCAGAGGCGTTGCAGAAGATTTGCATAAAAGGGTCTCTGGCCGAGGTGATGTCCGGATTCGTTGGCCCATCGCCCGTGCTCATAGGGACCTCTTCCAAAAGAAGAGACGTCTCCATCCGTTACCGGGATCTGAAGGGATGGATCGATTCGGACCCCAGGCCTTTCCTGCTGCTTTTTGGCACCGGCTGGGGGTTGCCGCCGGATATGGTAGAGGCGTGCGAAGGGACATTGTTGCCGATCGAAGGGATAGGTGATTATAATCATCTATCCCTTCGTGTAGCCATCGGCATAATTCTCGATAGATTGTTGGGCTCCAGAGGAGGAGAATATGAATGAGATAATCGACCTTATCGAAAAAGAGCACATGAGGCTCGACCTCATCGAGGTGAACGTCGGCGACAGCGTTAAGGTCTACACGAAGATTTACGAAGGCGACAAGGAAAGGGTCCAGATGTTCGAGGGCGTCGTCATCGGTAAGAGAGGCGGAAACACGAGGGCCACCTTCACCGTGAGAAAGGTCTCCTATGGGGTCGGGGTGGAGAAGACCTTCCCCAACCACTCGCCGTTGATCGAGAGAATAGAGGTCCTGAGCAAGGCGAAGGTGCGAAGGGCAAAGCTCTATTACTTGAGGGACCTCAAAGGCAAGGCGGCCAAACTCAAAGAAAAAAGAGACTAAATGGGCTGCCCCCTCACAGGCCTTGTGGCGGGCCTCGATGAGGCTGGAAGAGCGCCTCTGGCGGGTCCCGTCGTTTCCTCCTGCGTCGCGTGGCAGGGCCTGCCTCCGGTCCGTGAAAAGGTAAAGGACTCGAAGCTGCTCACGGAAAAGCAAAGAGACTACTTCTTCGAATGGATCCTCGATAAGGCTTACAAAGTGAGCGTCGGTCTCGCGACACCCGAGGAGATCGAGAGGCTCAACATCCATCATGCCAGCCTGCTTTCGATGGAAAGAGCAGTGAAACATATGGGCCTCCGGCCCAATCTGCTCGTGGTGGATGGGCTTTTTCCCCTCAAGTCGATAGCCGAGTCGAAACCGGTGGTCAAAGGCGATCGCAAGTGCTTCTTCGTCGCCTGCGCCTCTATCGTGGCAAAAGTCGTAAGAGACCGGCTCATGACAGTCTACGATAAGGCCTATCCCCAATACCAATGGCAAAAAAACAAAGGGTACCCCACCGAGGAGCACAAGAGGGCCATCGAGGCCCATGGCATCTCTCCCCTTCATAGAAAGACCTTCAGGGGCGTCAAGGAGTTCTTGCCTTGACCAACCGCGAGGAAGGACTGAAGGGCGAAGATATGGCCATAAAAACGCTGAAAAAGGCGGGGTACAAGATCGTCGAAAGGAATCACCGGAACCTCTTGGGCGAGATCGATGTGGTCGCCGAAGAAGGGGGTAGTCTCGTCTTCGTCGAGGTCAAGAAAAGGAACACCGAACGCTTCGGCGAGGCAATCTGCGCAGTGAACGAGCGAAAAAAACGGCATCTCGTAAAGGCTGCCCTTCTCTATATGAAGATGCACGACTGTTTCGGCAGGAGGGTGCGCTTCGACGTGATCGGCATCGACCACGACCGGACCAAGCTTGTGAAAAACGCTTTCCTCGTGGAAGAAAGATCATGAATGATTCCATACTAAGGCTGTTGGCTGCCGTTGCCGACGGCTCCCTTTCAATCGAGGCCGCTTCCGAAGAACTGAAGGACTTTCCCTTCCAGGACCTGACCCATACGAAGATCGACCACCACAGGCAGCTCCGGAAGGGGATCCAGGAGGTCATCTTCGGTGAAGGAAAGACCGTCGATCAGATCACCGATATCGTCCGATCCATGCGCGCCAAAGAGATCGACGTGCTCGCCACGAGGGTCGACAGACAGAAGGGCACGAGGCTGCTCGACTCCTTTCCCGAGGGCACCTATTCGGAGCCGGCCCGCTGTTTCTACATTCAGAAGGATACCTCGATCAGGGGCAAAGGCACGATACTCATACTCTCGGCAGGGACGAGCGATATCCCCGTAGCCGAGGAGGCGTATATATCCTCCACCTTCTTCGGCAATACCACGGAGAGGCTCTACGATGTGGGTGTGGCGGGCATCCATCGCCTTTTCCACAACCTCGAAGCCTTAAAGAAGGCGCGGGTGATCATCGTGACCGCAGGCATGGAAGGCGCCCTCCCTTCGATCGTGGCCGGCATCGTCGGCGTGCCCGTGATCGCCATTCCCACGAGCATCGGTTACGGCGCGAGCCTGGGCGGTTTCTCCGCCCTCCTTTCCATGCTCAACTCGTGTTCTACCGTCGCCACTTTCAATATCGACAACGGCTTCGGGGCGGCCTATTTCGCCACCCTCATCAACCGCCTATGAAGATCCTCTACCTCGACCCCGTCTTGGGCATAAGCGGCGACATGGCCATCAGCGCCCTCATCGACGCGGGATGTCCCTTCGACCTGCTTTTAGAGATGCTGGGCCAATTGCCTGTGGAGCTGCCCTCCATACAAACGGAAAGGAAGCGCAAAGGGGCCATAGAAGGCACCTACCTTCGCATCGGCCACAGCCATACCCACCTTTCGGTGGCACAGATGCGGGAAATGATGTCGAGCCTCGAGGTGGAGCAGAGGGTAAAGGCGGATGCCTTGGGCATCCTCGAGGTGCTCGTCGACGCCGAGGCAAAGGCTCACGGGGTGGCAAGGGAAGAGGTCCATTTCCATGAGCTTTCCCATATAGATACGATCATCGACGTGCTCTGCGTGGCCCGGGCCGTGGCTTACTTCAATATAGACAAGGTGCTCTGCGGCCCCATACCCCAGGGCAGAGGTCTCATAAAAACCGCCCACGGTATCATGCCTAACCCGCCACCCGCGACAACCGAGCTCCTCACCGGGTTCGACGTCGTCTTCCTCGACGAAGAAAAGGAGCTGACCACTCCGACGGGGGCTGCCATCGTCAGGTATTACGTGAAGAAGCAGGCACGAATGCCCTTCACGATCGAAGGCCATGGGTACGGCTTCGGCACTTTCGAGCCCGAATCAAGGCCGAATGTGCTGCGGGTCTTCATCGGCGAGGCCCCGGACCTTCCCATCGACGAAGAAGTGTGGGTGATAGAAGCGGACATGGACGACATGGAGACCGAGTACATAGGGGTCGTGGCAGAACGGATACGTCAGGCCGGCGCCCTCGACGTGCTTTACTTCCCCGTCCAGATGAAAAAGGGCAGAGCCGGCTTACGCCTGTCAATCATTACCCATCAGCCCGCCCTGGCGGGCCTCGTCGATATGGTCCTCAAAGAGACGACGACCTTCGGCTTGAGGTTCAGACCGGAGTTCAGGAGCGTCCTGGACAGAAGGATCGAGAAGAAAGAGACTTCCTTCGGACAGGTGACGATGAAGGTGGGCTTCGACAGATCGGGGAACAGGGTCAAGGCCCATCTCGAATTCGAAGACGTCAGGCGCATAGCCGATGAGCGGGGGATAGCCTACGGTAGCCTCTTAGACGCCCTTAAGAAAGAACTTTAGATCTTTGAAGACGCCGGGCTTGATGGCCCGCTCGATCCTGCCGAGCATATCTGCCTTCATGTACTTCAATTGGGCGAACCACAGGTGGTCGTTCACCTCCACGTAGAGCACGTTGCCGCTCACCCGTGCAGGCTTGGTATGGGCCGCAAGCTTCGCCCCCACGATAGCTTCCCATTGGCCGAAGATACTGTATGCCTCGATATCGTCGGTAAAGTCCTTCTGCCTCATGACCGATTCGAGGACTTTCTTGAGGGGGGTAAAGGCCATAAATCGATTCTTCTCCTGGTGGGGAGAGTATAGCACAGACAGTCACCGCGGGGGAACAAACGCCCCTTACGAGTTTCTTTCCACCCAGGCGGCGAAGGCCTTCATAAAGCCCGCGAGAAAATCACGGGTCTTCACATCGCTGATGGATCCCTTCGCATCGAAGAGTTGGGCCGCGCCCCCTACATAGGCCTCGGGCTGCTGCATGACCGGCACATTGAGGAATACGAGGGATTGCCTCAAGTGATGGTTTGCGCCGAAGCCGCCGATGTTCCCTGGGGAGACGCTCATCACCGCACCCGGCTTTCGGTCCCAGATACTCTTGCCGTAAGGCCGCGAACCGACGTCTATCGCGTTCTTCAGCGCGCCCGGGACCGAACGGTTGTATTCCGGCGTCACGAACAGCACGCCGTCGAACCCCGACATATGCTGTCTGAAGGTTGTCCACTCGGCGCACGGCCTTCCTTCATCGTCAAGGTCCTGGTTGTAGAGAGGAAGACCGCCGATCTCCACGATCTCCGGCTTCAATGCTTCGGGAGCGAGCGCGATAAGCGCGTGTGCCATCTTACGGTTATAGGATTCCTTGCGAAGACTTCCTACGAGAACTGCGATTTTCTTGGCCATTTTCCATGCTCCTCTTCCATATCCTCAAATTCTTACCCGATTATAAAATTATTATAGCCGGATTTTGCGTGATTTGCAGACATTTAGAGCATTACGCAGAGTAAAGTGACGATTGAGCGGGCGCGGCCATTCCTTGAGGGTGGCACTGCTTCTTCCTAAGAATAGGTCTTATAGGACTTATACGACCTATTCTTAAAAGTTCGAAAAGAGGTTGAAAGGGGAATCAATTCTGCGGAACGCTTAGTCGAAGAATGAGGAAGGGCCGGCCCGCGCGACCGGCCCTTCCTCATTGAAGATGCAAATGGGGCACTATAGGGTTGATGAACGGTGCGATATTTCTTATAATCTCCACCGGGAGAAACAAGACAATGATAAGAACACGATTCGCACCGAGTCCTACCGGAAACCTGCACATAGGGGGGGCGCGCACCGCCCTTTTCAACTGGCTCTACGCCCGCCATCAGGGCGGCTCGTTCATACTCAGGATCGAGGATACTGACCGGGAACGATCCAAGGACGAGTATACCAAGGATATCCTTGACGGCCTAGCATGGCTCGGCATCACCTACGACGGACCCCTCGCCTTCCAGAGCCAGCGCTCCGAGGTTTACAAGGAGAATGCCTATCGGCTCCTCGTCGAGGGCCATGCCTACAAGTGCTATTGCACTCCCGAAGAACTCGACGAGAAGAGGAAAACGGCCATGGCGGAGGGCAAGAAGCCTTCCTACGACAGGACGTGTAGGGAGCGCGCACAGGAGTATGCTGACAAGCCCTTCGTCATCCGCTTCAGGACGCCTTTGACCGGCATCATCACCTTCGACGACCTGGTGCGCGGCCGGATTTCATTCCAGGCGGAAGAGCTGGATGATCTCATTATATACAGGAGCGACGACACGCCCACGTACAATTTCACGGTGGTGGTCGATGATGCCCTCATGGGGGTCACCGATGTGCTCAGGGGCGATGACCACATCAACAACACTCCGCGTCAGATCCTCATGTATGAGGCCCTCGGCTTCGAAGTACCCAGATTCGGCCACATGCCCCTGATCCACGGAAAGGACAAGGCCCGTCTATCGAAAAGACACGGGGCAGCTTCCCTTCTCGAATACAGAGAGGATGGGTTTCTCGCAGAGGCCCTCATGAACTACCTCGCGAGACTCGGGTGGGCCCACGGCGACGACGAGATATTCTCGGCCTCCGAGCTTATCGAGAAGTTCGACATAAAGAACGTGGGCCGCTCGCCCGCCATCTTCGATATGGACAAACTCCTCTGGCTCAACGGCCACTACATAAAGACCATCCCCCTGGAGGAGATTGTCGACCGCTTCATCCCCTTCGTCGAAAAGATGGGATATGCTGCGGGCGACCGTGACAAACTGCTCAGGATAGTCACCATACTGAAGGAACGGGCCAAGACCCTCAAGGAGATGGCCCGGATGGCAGAGTACTTCTTCACCGATGATGTCGAATACGAGCCCAAGGCAAGGGAAAAATTCCTCAACCCCGCCACCAGGCCCGTTTTGGAGCGATTCCGGGAGGAATTCTCCCGTCTTACAAGTCTCGACGAACCGGCCCAGCGGGCCGTGGTGGAATCCATGGCGACCGATCTAGGCAAGAAGGTCGTAGAGATCATCCAGCCCGTAAGGGTTTCCTTATCGGGCAGGGAAGTGACTCCGGGAATCTTCGAAGTCATAGAGATTCTAGGGCGGGACGCGGTCGAAAGAAGAATCGGAAGGGCGATCGCCTCCATCAAATGAAGCTGACTTCCCTCGAACTCCTGGGCTTCAAGTCGTTCCTCAACCGAACCACGTTTCGATTCAACGAGGGCGTCACCTGTATCGTCGGGCCGAACGGCTGCGGCAAAAGCAACATCGTCGACGCCATCGCCTGGGTCCTCGGGGAAAGGGGCACCAAGTCTCTCCGGGTAAAGGAGATGGGGGACGTCATTTTCCATGGAAGTGACTCCAAGAAACAGGTGAATGTCGCCGAGGTGACCCTGGGGCTGGAAAACGGCGAGAAGGAATATTTCATCAAGAGGCGCATCTACCGCGACGGCACGAACGAATACTTTCTCAACGCCGAAACGGTCCGCCTCAAGGACATACAGGATTTCTTGCTCGGCACCGGCATAGGCCTCCACTCCTACGCCATCATAGAGCAGGGCAATATCGAATACTTCACCCAGATGAAGCCCCACGAGCGCAGGATCGTCGTAGAGGAGACGAGCGGGATCACGCGGTTCGAGGAAAAGAAAAGGGATGCTTTCGCACGGATGGAAGAGGTAAAGGTGAACCTCGACCGGGTGGAGGATATCCAGCGCGAGGTGAAATCGGCCCTCGAAAAGGCCGAGGAGGAATCGGGAAGGCTCAAGGTCTATAACGGGCTCAAGGAAAGGCTTCGTGAGATCGACATAGCCCTGTTGACAGACGGATACGTGAAGCTTTCGAGACGGGAGACGCGGCTCAAAGAGAGAATGGAGGGCCTCGCCGGGGAGATGGAGAAGGGCCGGATCGCGCGAGAGGCGATGCGTGAAAAGATAGCGACGAAGGAGGAGGAGATTGCCGCCTCCGACAAAGTCACGCGCCAGCTCGAGCTCGACATACAGGGCAAGGAAAAGGATATGGAGAGCCGCCTCCTCGAGCTCAATTACCTCGACGGCGAAAAGAGGAGGCTCGATGCGACGGGCCGGGACCTCCGGACCGAGGTGGATAGGCTTTCGCAGAAAATCGATGCTCACAAAAAGGAGATCGAAGGCCTCCTGACCTCGAACGAGACAGAGAAGGCTCGCCTGAAGCGGATGGAGGAGGAAGGCGTAAGTCTTGCAGCCCGCAGGGAAGAGTTGAGGCGCATGCGGGAAAGGATCGAGCACGAAGGCGAGGAAGAGAGAAACCGGCTCTTCGGGGTCATGACACGGCTCACCGAAATCAGAAACAGCATCCTCGACAGGCAGCGAATAGATAAGGAGCGGCTGGCCCGCAAGCAAAGACGACTCGAGGAGGAGAGGCTCCTCAAAGAGAGGTTGGCCGGTCTCGAGACAAAGCTCTCTACCGTGCAGGAGCGGCTGGGCAAGGAAAGGGAAGAACTCACGGCCATCGAATCGGAAGAATCTGCCCTGTCCGCCCGATACGATAGGATGAATGGCGAGATTATCGGTCTGC
>CAVVPU010000137.1:0-5431 GCA_963750015.1 uncultured delta proteobacterium
AGCCGCTAAAGGTCTGCAAGGAGTGTAAAGGACGTCTCAACAGGCTCATTTCCATGTGTTCCTTCCAGCTCAAAGGTTCGGGCTGGTACGTGACGGACTATAAATCGTCCGGATCGAATTCGAGCGGCTCCGTGCCGAAGACGGAGCAGAAAGAAGAGAAGACGGAGCAGAAGACCGAAGCTAAGGTCGAGACAAAAACAGAGACGACAAAAAGCGAGACGGCTGGAGGAACGGCATGAAAGCAGGCGACAAGGTCAAATTTTCCTTTGCAAAAAAAGAGATGACAGGGACGGTGGACAAGGTATTCGAAAAGACAGTCTACGTGAAGGCGGACATGCCCCATCAGAAGGGGAAGGTAATAAAGCGGAAAATCAACGACATAAAAGGCTGACGATTTTATTTACAGGAGATCCTTCTTTGAGCCCCGAAAGCGTTCGGGGCTTTTTTTGTGGCTTTCCGGCGGCTGAATCCTTTTTTCGTAGGACTCCATGGCCGCTCTCTTACGTTTCCCGGTTCGATCGATAGAAGGAGAGTTGCGGTAAATACTTGAATTCTTGTCAAATGCCTTGGATAATAGAAGAAAGGGAACGGAAGATGGCAAATAGCGCTGTTCTTCGCCTGGACAAGATTTCCAAGAGCTTCGGCGGACTGCAGGTCCTCTCGGCCGTGGACCTCTTTGTCGCCGAGGAGGAGATCGTGGGCCTCATCGGCCCTAACGGAGCAGGCAAATCAACGCTGTTCAACGTCGTCACTTCCTTCTACGGCCCTGACAGTGGCGATGTTTATCTGCGTGAAGAGCGGATCACCGGGCTTGCCCCCCATAGGGTCTGTCACAAGGGCATCGCAAGGACTTTCCAGCTCGTCAAGACCTTCCTGAAAATGACCGTTTATGAGAACGCCATGGTAGGTGCCGTGTATGGCCGCAAGCGCCAGGGTAGCACCGCACGTCAACGGGCGCTCGAAGCCCTCGACCTCGTAGGGCTGTCCGATAAGAAGGACAGATTGGCAGCCCATGTGACCCTCTCGGATCGGCGCCTCTTGGAAATCGCCATGGCCCTCGGCGGGTCCCCGTGCATCACCCTTCTGGACGAACCTATGGCAGGCCTCAACCCGTTCGAGATCCAGAACCTGCTCGGGGTAATCCGGAGAGCGAGGGACGAAAGGAAGATGGCCATACTCTGGATCGAGCACAAAGTAGACGCTGTTCTCGACTTTTGCGACCGGGTGGCCGTCCTCGACTACGGCATAAAGATTGCGGATGGTACCCCGGATGAGATAGCTAACAACTCCAAAGTCATCGAGGCTTATCTTGGAGAATAGTGTCCTTGAAGTAAAGGGATTGGACGTCCTCTATGGCGACGTCCAGGCCTTGTGGGACGTCTCTCTGAAGGTGGAGAAGGGAAGCATAGTGGCCCTGGTAGGGGCCAACGGTGCGGGTAAGTCTACTCTGCTCAAGACTATTTCAGGCATAAACCGCGCGAGCAAGGGAGAAATACTTTTCTCCGGAAACCCCATAAGCTCCCTCAAGCCTCAAGAGGTCGTGGAGACAGGTATTTCCCACGTGCCGGAAGGAAGGAGGCTCTTCTCAAACCTGACTGTCCTCGAGAATCTCAGGCTCGGCGCTTATCTGCCGAGGGCGCGGGTCCTCTGCGCCGAGTCCCTGGAAAAGGCTTTCACTCTTTTCCCCGTGCTCAAGTCGCGGCAGAATCAAAAGGCAGGCTCATTAAGCGGAGGCGAACAACAGATGCTCGCCATAGGCAGGGCAATGATGAGCCAGCCCACCATCCTCATGCTCGACGAACCCTCCCTGGGCTTAAGCCCCATCCTCGTGAGGATCATGTTCGATCTGGTAGTCACCCTTAATAAAGGGGGCGTCACAGTGCTGCTCGTGGAACAGAACATCCGTCAGGCCCTAAAAATAGCCGATCGGGCTTACGTCCTGAAGACCGGTAAGATAGTCCTCTCCGGAAAGGGTGAGGCACTGCTTTCCGATCCCGAGGTTCAGAGGGCCTACATCGGGGAACGCTGGGGGAAGCATTAATGCTCAAACTGCTCAGCCTTCAACTTGTCATTCAGCTTCTGATAAACGGCATACTTTTCGGAAGCATCTACGGAATAGCCGCCATCGGATTGAGCCTCATCTTCGGCACCATGCGTATCATGTTTCTTGCCCACGGAACGATCATCATCTTTTTCGCTTACATCTGTTACTGGATTTTTACGCTTATAGGCCTCGACCCTTATCTTTCGCTCGTCATCGTAATCCTCCTTGCTATGCTCCTCGGTATCGGTTTGTACCAGGGGCTTTTCAAAGGTGCTGCGGCCCTCGAAGACAAAAACGTCACCCTCCTTATCGCCGTGGGCATCATGTTCTTTCTCGAGAATTTCATGACCGTGGTGTGGACAGGCAACCCGCGGTCGATCACCACGCCTTATACGTCCTTCGTGGTCCGTTTCCTGGGCATCGGCATCCCCTTCACTCGCCTCATGGGCTTTTTCATGGCCATCCTTGCCACTCTCGCGGTGGTGACGTTCCTGAAAAGGACATACATCGGCATGGCAGTTCGTGCTGCCTCCGAGGACATGGTCTCCGCAACCCTCATGGGCATAGGGCCTCACAAAGTCAACAGTGTAGCCTTTGCTATCGGCATCGGCCTCGCGGGTATTGCAGGTGTCGACCTTGCCACGATCTATCCCTTCGACCCGTTCTACGGCTTCATCTTCGTGCTTAAATCGATGATCGCCCTTGCGATAGGCGGCATAGGAAGTGTGTCGGGCGCACTCCTTGGAGGCATAATTCTGGGACTTTTGGAAAGCCTGTCGGCCTTCTTCATACCAGGAGGTTGGACCGACGCCATATCTTTTGCAGTCTTCCTGGTCATCCTGATGTGGAGACCGGAGGGTCTTTTGGTGAGATCGGTGAAAAAGGCATGAAACATGCGTAACAGGAAACTGTCAATTGCCGGCCTTCTGGTTATCATTTTGGCCTTTGCCGTAATCCCCTTCGTCCTGGACTCGGAGTCGTCCTACTTCGTCTATTTCCTCTTCATGGCCTTCACCTACGTGGCCATGAGTCAGTCATGGAACCTCATCGCGGGCTATACCGGACAGATCAGCATGGGCCAGCATGCCTTTTTCGGCCTCGGGGCCTACACGACGGGCCTCATATGGCTCCATAACCTCACCCACACGGGCTACTACTTCGACCCGGTGACCATGGTCCTCTCGGGCCTCGTGCCTGTAGTGCTCGCGATCATCATCGGCATCCCTTTGCTCTCGAGGCTCAGGGGTGACTACTTCGCCCTCGGGACCCTCGGCGTCGGTGAGATCACAAAGGCGGTCTTTGTGAAAGGAGGCAAGTTCACGGGCGCATCCGACGGACTACACCTCCCCTCGGGTGTCTATACCTCCATGAAGCCTTACTATTGGACCGGCCTTATCCTCGCCATCTTTGCAACCGTGGTCGTCTACCTCATGACCCGCTCAAGGACCGGCCTGGCTCTCCGGGCGATCAGGGAAGACGAGACTTCGGCGGCTTCTCATGGGGTGCACGTGCTCAAGTACAAGATACTGGCACTGTGTGTGTCCGCTTTCCTGTGCGGCCTCTGTGGAAGCCTCTACGGCACCTATCTTTTTCACATAAACCCCGACTCGGTGCTGAAGCTCGACTGGACTCTTTACCCCATCCTCATGGTCGTTATCGGCGGCACCGGTTCAATACTGGGTCCGGTGATCGGCGCCATCTTCATGACAGCGGTTTTTTCGCTGGCCGATATCTATTTTCCGCAGGTGCAACCCATCCTTGCGGGCGTCCTCATTATCATAGTGATGAAATTCATGCCCGGCGGGCTCATTGGGCTCTTCCAGAGAAGTCGATTCAAGACATGGAGAAAACCTTACGGAGCAGAGGAAGAACTGGCTAAGCAAGAATAGTGAACACCATTGGCTAATCTCCGTCTCCTCAGTAGAATGGGGCTTTTGGCCCGGTCACGACTGACTCGAGAGAAAGGGATTGATGTGGCTTCGTCTTTCGCGCATACTTGAAAGGACCATCGAGAAGATATTCGGCGGCAATTACGCTCGAAAGAGCGAATTCAAAGAAAAGAGGGGGCGCAATATGGAGAGAAGGAAACGTCTGTGGTGGTTGGGACTGGTCTTCATCGTGCTCGCAGTCTTTCTGGTGCCTTTTGGCAAGGCAACCGCCGCCGTGCCGACGGAAATCCGCATGGGGGCCATAGTTTCCGAGACGGGTATGAATGCCATGACCGGGGCCGAGCAGAAGTGGGCCTACGAGCAGGCGGTCGCCGACATCAACAAGAAAGGCGGCGTCTTCGTCAAGGAATACAACAAGAAGCTTCCCATAAAGCTCATCTTCGCCGATGACAAAAGTGACAATGCCGGTGGCTCCGCAGCCATGGAAAGGCTGATCAAAGTCGACAAGATCGACCTCGCCCTTTCCACGAACATCACCCCGATCAACCTCGGCGCAGCCACAGTCTGCGAGAAGTACAAGGTCTTCTTCTCCATCGTCTGCAGTTGGCTCGATTTCATAGAAAAAGAGCACTTCAAATGGACCTCCGACCTCTTCACGAGCGCCTCGGAGGCGGCCCACGCTCCCTTCCTCATCTGGGAAGCCCTGCCCAAGGACCAAAGGCCGAAGAAACCTGCATTGATGACCGAGGACAACCAGGACGGCCAGGGTTTCGGGGACGGCTTCAGGGCTTTTGCCAAACAGTACGGCTACACCTTTGCCGTTGACGAACCTTACGCGCCAGGCACCAAGGATTTCTCCGGGCTCATCATGAAGTGGAAAGCGGCCAATGTCGACGCCCTGCTGTGGCTGGGTTCTCCCACGGACGGCATTACTCTTCTGCGACAGATGAAAGAACAGAACCTGAGGTTCCCTTACACCCACGGCTGGAAGGGGTTCTGGCCCCAGGAGTTTGTGAAGGCCATGGGCCCGGACGCGAACTATATCATCCACGACGGCTTCTGGGCCGATACCATACCCAATCCCGGGGCAAAGGAGCTGAGCGCGAGGTTCAAGAAACAGTTCGGCAGGGACTCGGTGAGCATCGGCCTTTACTATGCCAATCCTCAGATAGTGGCCATGGCTATCGAAAAGGCAGGTTCCTTCAAATCTGCCAAGGTGAGGGACGCGGTTTTCAACGGGTCGTTCAAGGGCACCATGATGGGCGATGTCAAGTACAATGAGAAAGGTCTCTGCTTCAAGCCCCTCCTTGCCCTCCAGTGGTGGAACGGACAGAGAATGCCCGTTTACCCGCCTTTGCCCAAGGTGTGGACACTCAAGATGGCGCCAAACACCTGGCAAAAGTAGGGAATCTCAAGAAGAGTCGGCTTCAGGCTTGCCAGAGCATGACTTAGCCGCATCGACGTCTTTTAGGTTACCCCTCAGTACCCCCCCAAGAAC